>JAHHHP010000010.1 GCA_019359275.1 Myxacorys chilensis ATA2-1-KO14
CCTTCATTAACAACGCTTGATTGCCTGATTTCTGATTCCAACAATAACCCAGTTATCCCCTTCACACTAAAACTCAGCAGATTTTGCCTGAGTAGTTACAAAGAAAGTATAAAGATTGCAACAATCTGATAAAGCATTTATTAAATATTCATAACATTAGTTGTTATGGGAGAAAAAGCTGAGGGAACTCTACGAGAAGAATCTGCAAACACTACCTCTAAAGGTGGATTACACCTACCAGTTGGTGTTTTGGGTAAGTTCTAAATCAGTCAAACACACAGGTATTTCATCATGCGCTCTAACTACTGTTCCCTCGAATCCGGCCCTAAGTTGAGAAGTACTCTGCCCCGCCCCAAAACTGAGGCAGCAGCGTACTTAAATTTGTACAAACTAACGATCGAGAAAAAACGCCTCGAACACGAACTAGAATCTATTGAAGTTCGTCGTCATCGAATTCAAAAGCGATTAACGTTTCTAAGCAGCCAAGTTGCTGAACTTGATAGAAGTGCTACATGCAAGACTCCTGCAACCAAACAAGCTGCTCCTGATACTGCAGCCTTTAATACTCTGTTCTTGGAGTACTAATTGCAAGTTGTTCCCGTTATCTTCAGTGTGTCAGTAAGGACGCTTTTGAGCGTCCTTTTGTTTGCTTAGCTGGTTTGGTCAACCTTCAGCAGAGCGCTAAGCGCGATCGCTTGTGCCGACTGCATTTGGCCATATGTAAACACATAAGGCACATCAGACGGCAGCTTTGGAATGAATTGTTCTAGCACATAGGGACTGCCATAGATTACGAGTGCTTTCAGTTGATCAGAGTACAACAGAAACTCAAACCAATTTTGTGCAGTTTCTGTTAGCCCTGCGCTACCGCGAAAGGGATTGCCTCGAATAAAAAGTTGCAACAGCGTTGGTTGTGGTTTTACGCTCTCAAATGAAACGTCAGGGGTGTGGTGATCGACAATCTGAACGCGCGTAAAACCAGAGTGCTGAGGTAGCGCGATCGCAGGTGCAGTTCGTCCCAAAAAATCGCAATCGATCATGTCATCAACAACGATTAAATTTCGTCCTCCACTTGACCTGTTTAATCGAGACAGAGGGGGTTGGTGAACCTGCATCGATCGCTGCAAAATTTCTTGCACAGCTGCCTCGGAGCTACGCTCTGCGCCAATTGCGATATTTGACTGTCCTAATCGCACTGCCAAATCATGAGGCGTTGCAAACGAAGCGGCATTGCCGTTTGATTTTGCGATTTTTGATTTGGCGTGCAAAATGCGTTCTACCGACGCCCGAATTCTTTCGCGAGAAATTCGTCCTGACTCCACCGCTTCGCAAACTGCTCCGATCGCTTTCTCCGGCTCCAATGGCATCAACAGAATGTCGGCTCCTGCTTCTACGGCAAGAATACAGGCTTCTGCGGTTCCGTACCGATTTGCGATCGCGCCCATCACGAGCGCATCGGTTGTCACTAACCCATCAAATCCTAATTCTGCTCGTAATAAATCAGTCAAAATGGAGTGAGAAAGCGTTGCGGGAGCTTGATCATCCAACGCCGGAATTTGCAGATGAGCGCTCATAATCGAATCAACGCCCGCCGCGATCGCGGCTTTAAACGGTGGTAACTCAATTTGATCTAAGCGATCGCGATCGTGGGGAATCGTCGGCAGCTCTAAATGCGAATCGATGGCCGTATCACCATGTCCCGGAAAATGTTTAGCGACTGTTAACGCGCCTCCAGACTGCACGCCCGCAATAAACGCGGTCGTGAGAGCAATCACGATCTCTGGCGTTTCGCCGAACGATCGCACATTAATCACCGGATTATGGGGATTGTTATTAACGTCAACGGTGGGCGCAAGAATCCAATTTAGGCCGATCGCTAATCCTTCTTGAGCCGTGACTTTGCCCATTTGGTGAGATAAGCGGCAAGCAATTTCGAGATCCGTTTGGGCAATAGCCGCAAGTGCCATGGGTGGCGGAAACCAAGTTGCGCCCGAAAATCGCTGTCCAACGCCTTCTTCAACATCAGCGCAAATCAGAAGTGGAGTTGTTGCCCAATCTTGAAACTGGTGCGATCGTAAGGCAATTTCTGCGGCGCTTCCTCCCAGCAGAATGACGCCTCCTACACCCAATTCTTTGATCCAACGCTGAAGCACTGCCGCCGGGGGTTCCCACAGCGGGTAGCGAATTTCGTGATCAAACAAATGCCCAGACGCGCGAACAACCACCATTTGAGCGACTTGCTGAGCCAAGCTCAAACCGTCTGGATTGGGAAGCGAGATAGACATGATTGATCGTGGGTGAAGTCTGATGCCATCTAATAGTAATGCGATCGGTGGCCGTAAATTCTGAAGGAATTCACCCTGCAAAGTCCGCTCAGATCTAAGCTGAATTGCGTAGAGTCTCGCACAGCATTGTCTCTCGTGGTCTCTAAACGATGCGATCGATGACTTGCTAACAACTTAGGACGCTTGAGCTAATCGACGAACAGAGAGAATATCATCTGGACGAATGGCCTCAATGCTAGACGCGGGGACAGTAACAACGGCAATAGAATCTCCAACCGCATTAAACAACTCAAGAATGCAGCCTTCTTCTCCACCCTGAGGATGGGGAACATAGTCAACCACAGTCGCAATGTCGCCTTTTTTGAGGCTATGCTGTGAGAAATCTTGATTAAGAGCAACTTCTTGATAGAGTTCTAGTCTCATCCTGTTGTCTCCTTATTAGGCACTAAGGTAAGAAACTGAAATTGCTGATCGGTTGAGCGATGTAGCCAAATTGTAACAACCTTAAGATTAATTCCATTAACGCCCTGAAGAGTGCCTATAGCTCGATAGTAAGTTCCGTACTCATCAGTTCGATCTGCGATCGCGTCTACAGTAGTCGTTAAAACTCGCAGAGCTACTACAAGCACCTCCCAATTATCGAGGGTAAAACCTGCTTGAGCTAGAAATTTAGATTTATCGTTTCGAGGCTTCAGAAGCAGTAGATAGCGCGTTAACTTGGTTTCAGAAATGATCGCTTCAGATGGAATTCTCACATAACTTTTAGCTAGGTTCTTTCCTAGAGAGCGCCAATCAATCTTCTTTTACTTCATTTTCCTCATCAGAATCCTTACGCTCCTGGCTTAGACGACTAATTAAGTTCAAAACCTTGTTGCCCCGCTCGATCGAATGATCTTCCAAAAAAACCACTTCAGGGGTACGACGCAGCCCAATGCGTCCCAACTCGCGCCGGACATAGCCCGTCGCTGACTTCAAACCATCCATTGTTTCCGCTTTTGCGGCATCGTCACCATAAACACTGACAAAAATCTTGGCGTGCTGCAAGTCACCCGACACGACTACATCCGTCACGCTCACCATGCCTGTACCCACGCGATCGTCTTTAATGCCGTTCATCAGCATCTGGCTCACTTCGCGTCTGATCTGCTCAGAGACCCGCGCCACTCTTCGATCTGTCGCCATAACCGTTGCCCTTACTTACAAGAAGTCTTTCATCCTAGCACCGTCATAAAGAGGAGCCGTCTGCCTTCCGTTTTAGATTCCTAACATTGCCCGCAGCGTGAAGGTGAAAAAAGCAATCCCTCCTACAAAGAAGCCAATAACGGCAACGGCGGTAAGCGGATTTTTTAGCAGGGGTACGAGGGGGGCTAAGGCAAATAAAATTACACCCACCATTACACTAAACAGGAGCTTGGGGTATCTAGAGCTATTAATCAGAAAGTCTCGCATAGGTCGCGCGTTTGTTAAATTCTTCCTCATCATATCGAGAAACTCGATCCCTTGATGCTGCCTCAACCGATTATCAAATCTGATCGATGACGCGCAAAACTTAAACAAAGCAGATCAAATGTATTTGTTTTGGGCGAATCGGGTTAGATATTAAATATGGTTAACTCAATCCGATTAGCGCAAAGCGCCACTGCAAAGCAACCGCACATAGCTCCGCGTCCGTTTCTCAAGTGGGCAGGCGGAAAGCATCAATTGATTGGGCAGTATCTTCCTTATTTTCCGACTGATTACTGCCACTATTACGAACCGTTTGTAGGTGGAGGGGCAATTTTCTTTCACCTCCAGCCTGAGCGAGCAGTTTTGACCGACATCAATCATGAACTGATTAATGTTTATCGCTGCGTTAGAGAAGACGTTGAGAATTTGATTGATCGACTGGAAGAACATCGAGAAGATCATTGCGCTGAGCATTATTACCAGGTGCGCTCCCTTGGGGTCTCGCAAAGCGGTTCGCCGCCGACCTCTGCTGCTGATATTGACCGCAATTTAGACCGCGCGGCTCGATTTATTTATCTCAATAAAACTTGCTTTAATGGGCTGTACCGGGAAAATTCTAAAGGCGGATTTAATGTCCCCATCGGTAGCTATAAAAATCCTGTTATTTGTGATCCAGATATTCTGCGGGCGGATGCTCAAGCCTTACAGTCTGCCCAGATTGAAGTGCGATCGTTTGATCGAATTCTTGAACAGGCAAAGAACGCTGAAGATTTTGTCTACTTTGATCCGCCCTATGTACCGCTCAATGCAACGAGTAAATTTACGTCTTACAGCCGATACTCGTTTTCAGAAGCCGATCAAATTCGATTGCGGGATGTTGTCGTAGAACTGCGCGATCGCGGCGTCAAGATCATGCTTTCCAATTCTGACTGTCCGTTTGTTCGAGAACTCTACAAAGATTTCAACATCCACACAATTTACGCTACAAGAAACATTAACTGCAATGCAGAAAAGCGTGGAAAAATTACAGAAGTGTTAGTGACTTCATATTAGCGCCTCACAGAACTCGAATAATGGTTCTTGACTGTGCGATTTCATTGCTTCTATCAAGCCTTTTGAGCGATTTTAAGCGGAACACTACCGCGATCGTAGACTAATCCATCTGCTCTAATTCCTTGAATTTGCATCCGGTCCGGGTAGATTTCGATGGCCGAAAATCCGAAGCGCGATGTTGAATAAGCTGTCCAATCAGAGCGCCCCACCGATCGCAAATTTGCGCCACCGTGTCCTGTGATCAGATACGTGGTTCCGTCAATCGGTTTAGTTCGCTCATAATTATGTTCGTGCCCATTCATGTAAAGCTGAACCTGATATTTCTTAAACAAGGGCGTGAATGCCTCCACCATCTCCGGATTGGTGCCATAATGCCCGGACGAATAGATCGGATGATGCCCATACACAACTTTTACAGGAGCATCGCTGCGCTTCAGTTCTCCTTCTAACCAAGCCACTTGAGGCTGCCAATCGTTGGTGTCTAATACAAAGAATTGCACCTCTTTTTCTCGGTAGGTGTAGTAGCGTCCCTTCATGTTGAACGCAGGGTACTTGACTTGTAAATCGCCGTTCGCCGTCCGAATATCGTGATTGCCTAACGCCGCCTGAAACCGAACACCGCGCTTTAAGAGTGCTGCATACGGTTGCTCAAACGCAGAGCCAATTTTCTCTATTTCGCCGTTGGTGTAGATGTTGTCGCCTGCCATCACCACCAGCGAGTACGGGTGGCTTTGATGATAGTTCGCCATTGCCTTGCCAACCGCAAACTGATCTTTCGCGCCAGACCCAGTATCCGCGATCGCCACAAACCGCAAAATTAGACCCTTACCAGACGGCTGAAGCGGCAAGGTCGGCAATTTTGCAAATTCAGACGGACTTGTAGCGGGGCGGCTCAAGGTCTTACCCACAAACGTAAGTCCCAGCCCACTCATGCCGCCTAGAAGCAGCAGTTGACGACGGTTTAAGCGCATACTTTGTAAAATCTAGACGCAACAACAGATGATAGATTGAACTGAAAGCACTGTATTGAGTGCGAGTGTCTTTATCGTGTCTTGCAGGCAGCACAGTTATGTCACGAAACGGTTATGCCACGAAACGACTTCAATGATCCGGAATCTTCCCGAGTTCCTAGAAAATCTCGCTCTAGTGTGCCACAGCCTCGTTCGCCAAAGCAAACTCCGCCGCTTGTGAAAACGCTTGGCATCAAAACGCTACGGAGTGCCATTCGAGGGCTAGAAAACCTTGTTGAAACGTTGGAAGCCGAACCGTCAAAGCAATCATCGCATTCTGATGTCTCGCCGAAGCGATCGCTTTGGCAGAACGTTCTGATTCAAGTGCGATCGCGACTGCCTAAGAAGTTAAGACGCAACCTCAACGATCACGCGCTCACTGGACTGGTTGCCGGAATTGTCGTGATTTGCTTCTGGTTCACGTCTACTCTGTTGTCTTCAACGCCGTCCCCAAAAGTCGCGTCCGACCCGCCGCCGTCTCCGCCCGAAATTGCCTCCAAGCCGACTGTCTCCGAGCCTGATGCTTCCAAGCCAGTCGAACCTGCGCCCAGTCCTTCTGTCGTTCCCACTTCACCCGTCGAGTCCATTCCCTCCGATCTGTCTTCTGATTCTGCCGAAGTTCCTGTCGCCTCTGAGCCTAAAATCCCGCTTCCCGACGTTTCTGAACCGCCTGCTCCCGCGATCCCCCGGAGCTTGACAGAGCCAATCGCCGCTGAACCGACTTCAGACTCAATCTCTGAGCCAATCATCGAACCCGCCAAACCAACCGTAGCCTCTGAACCACAACCTGAACCGTCTCCTGCTGCCATCGAGCCTGTCCCACCGCAGCCACCAGAACCGCAACCTGAACCAATCCAACTGACGCCCGAACAAAGTTTAATCGCCTCCATTCAAGGGCAGGTGAGCGAGATTAGCGATCGCTACATGGGCGCTCTTGTGCAGTCGGTGCAGCCAAACTTTCGCAGCAGTCGTCTAATCGTTCAAATAGGTGACGGTTGGTATCAGCTTTCGCCCCAGCAGCAGGATCAGTTAAGCGATGAATTATGGACGCGATCGCAAGAACTCGACTTTATCAACCTCCACCTTAGCGATCCGAACGGAAGGTTAATCGCTCGGAGTCCGGTGGTCGGTTCCTCAATGGTGATTCTTAAGCGCTCACCCAACTTGCAAAAAACGGTTTAGCGCTATTGCAGATCGTTGAGAGGTAGGGTGAGACTGAACTTTTGCTCTAAAGCCGTGATCACTTCTTCTGAACACTCCTTGTCTAAAATTTCGAGGTCTTCTTGGGTGTAATTCATCAGATCTGCGATCGTGGCGATTTGCGATCGCTTGAGTGACCCCAGCGCTTTCATAGAAAGCTCCAGCGTTTCTACTGGAATTTGGTTAAATGTGTCTTGGGTCATAGCCAATAAATTTTGTTACTACCAGAATTGATCGTACCGGGTCAAATTCCGCTTTTTTGGGAAACTTTAGACCAATACTCAGATTGCGCCGTGCTAACCCACCTTCTATGACTATAGAATCCAACCTACTAGATTCCGTAAACGCTCCAGAGCAGAGTCCTTTTACCGAATGTCCAACGTCTAATCTGGCTCCGCAGGCTGAAGAATTTTGGTCAGATGATGCGTTTGCAAAAGGTCCGACGGTATCCATCGACCTTGAGAAAGAGCCGTTTGCCGTTTCGTCATCTTCTAAATCTCCTCAATACATTCAAGGTGTGTTGCAGGGCGATCAGGTTTATATTGTCACTAATCTAATGGGTGATTGCTCGCAAACCTTGCGCCAACCGCAGACTGCATGGACAATTGGACGGAATCGAGCGGCAGCTTTGCCCCTCCAAGATCGAAGTCTTTCTCGTCGCCATGCCGTGTTGCTCTATGTCGCAGGTGACGGATTTTATCTCGTCGATCTCAATAGCATGAACGGTTCGTATGTAAATGAGCAGCGGGTTCAGCAGCGACAACGGTTGCAAGACGGCGATCGCATCCGCATCGGTGGCACTGAGTTTGCGTTTTTCCTCAGCGCTGAAGCTCGGCTGTTAGAGCCGCTTCATCCTGAAGTGTTGGCTCGACTGACTAATACTGAGTCTCGCCAGTCGTATGTCGATTTTTCAGAGTTGAATGAAGAAATTTCATTTAATGTTCTGAAGCGCTAAAACTGCCGTGTCCAGTCTTGCCAGCGTTCGACAACCACTTTAGTTTGGGTGAAAAATTCGATTGCGTGTGCACCTTGCCCATGTAGGTCTCCGAAGAAGCTTTCTTTCCAGCCGCTAAAGGGAAAGAAAGCCATAGGAGCCGCCACGCCAATGTTAATGCCAATGTTTCCGGCTTCGGCTTCGTAGCGAAATCTGCGAGCGGCAGCACCACTGGAAGTGAACAAAGACGCCATATTTCCGTACTGGCTGCGGTTGACTAGCGCGATCGCAGCTTCAATACTGTCTAAATGAATCAAACTCAGCACAGGACCAAAAATTTCAGTTTTAGCAATTTCTCCGGTCGGATCGACGTTTTGTAAAATTGTTGGACGTACAAAGTAACCGTCATAGCCAGAAATATCAGGTTGCCGTCCATCAATTAACACGGTAGCGCCTTCGTGGGTCGCTTGCTGAATTAAGCTTTCAATTCGGGTTTTGCTTTGCGCCGTGATGACAGGCCCCATTTGCGTCGCTGGGTCAAGTCCAGATCCAACAGTACGAGCCGTAGCGGCTTCTGCGATCGCATCGGTAAACGTCTCTTTGGCGTCTCCCACCGTAATGGCAATCGAGGCCGCTAAACAGCGCTGTCCGGCGCAGCCAAAAGCGCTATCTGCCATGATTCGCGTCGTCATTGCAATATCGGCATCTGGAAGCACGATCACTGGATTTTTCGCACCGCCTTGACACTGCGATCTCTTGCCGTTGGCAGCGGCGCGACTGTAGACATACTTTGCGATCGCCGACGATCCGACAAAGCTAATGGCTCGAATCGTCGGATGATCCAACACCGCATCAACGGCTTCTTTTGCGCCGTTCACCAGATTTACAACGCCTTTTGGTAAATCGGTTTGCTCTAGCAGACGAAACACCATTTGCATTGTGAGCGGCACGCGCTCTGAAGGTTTGACAATGCAAGTATTGCCACACGCGATCGCATACGGCAAAAACCAAAATGGAATCATGCCCGGAAAATTAAACGGGGTAATGATAGCAACGACCCCAAGCGGCTGCCGGATCATCTGTTCGTCAATTCCTCTCGCGATATCTTCGGAGTTGTAGCCCTGCATCATCATCGGAATACCGCACGCGACTTCAACATTCTCGATCGCCCGTCGCAGTTCGCCTTTAGATTCAGCTAAAGTTTTGCCACATTCGAGCGTAATTGTGTGCGCAAGGGCTTCAAACTGATCTTCAAGTAAAGCTTTGAGTTTAAATAGATATTGCACCCGTTCTGTTGCGGGGGTGCGTCGCCAGGATTTGAACGCTTCTGACGCCGCTTGAGCCGCGCGATCGATATCATCCGCAGAAGAGAGCGGAACTTTGCCCAACGCTTCGGTGGTGGCAGGATTGATGACATCTAAATAGCGGTCAGTCGTTGGGGTAGACCATTCACCGTTAATATAATTTTTTGCGGTTGTTTCTGAGTTGTGCAACGCTGCGATCGCAGAATGATTCATGGTTTCTCTCCTCACTCTCTTTCATCTTGCCGTAACTTGTCTGAAAGCGATGAGCCGTGCTGTACCATCTCGTAAGTTTATTGCCCTGCTGCAAACATCGCGTCTGCTGTAATCGTTAATTCTGGAAAGAGCGGAGACTCAACGCGATCGCTGCCTCGAAATTGTCTCACTTCGTATTCCCCATCGATGAGTTGATAGATCGACAAAGTGGGCTGCTTAGGATTGCCGATGTATCGTCTGCCGCCCAAACCAAGGTAATCGACAATCCAGTATTCTGCGATGCCGAGCAGCTCGTAGTCTTTTAGTTTCGTCAAATAATCGTCTTGCCAGTTGGTGGAAACGACTTCTACAATCAATCCTACCGATTGCCCTAGCGTAATGATCGAGCCTTTTTCCCATCGAGGTTCATTTGAAATGGTGCGATCGTCGAGAATAATCACATCCGGTTCATAACCCGATTGATCGTCAAGGGATTTAACGAGGCATTCTGTTGGAATGAAGTAAGGAAGATGCAATCGTCGAATCTCAAAGTTTGCTTCTGCTGCAATAAATCCGCCAATCCGTGAATGTTTGCCTCTTGGTTTTGGCATTTCAATAATTTTTCCGTTGTGCAATTCATAGCGGTATTCTGAGTTTTCTGGATACCAAGCAATGAATTCATCGAAGGTAACTTGGGTTTGAAGAGTTTGAGTCATGGCGTTACTTCCAGTTCTTGTAACCTGCGGTTCTTTTGGAGGTGCACTTCGCGCAAATCGCGTACTTTATTCTGACATTTGTCAACGAACGTGACGAAGGGATTGACAAACCGACGGCTGGACTCAGCGTTTGTCAATCCGAACTTTAAGATTCAAGGTTACGCCCGTTCTAAAAAGTCGCGCTGCGCCGCTTCTGCACGTTTTGAGTAGCAATCAACGACAAGTAGCGCAAATTCATCTCTGAAAGCACCGCTTCTGACAAATTCGTTTCATCGATCTTGACGCCCATCATTCTCACATTGCTCAGATCCGATCGCGCCAAGTTTGCTCGACTTAAATTTGTCCACTGCAAATTTGCGCTCTGCAAAAATGCTTGTTCTAAGTTGGCATCTGTCAGATTCGCGCCCGCTAAATTTGCACCTTGCAGCATTGCCTCACGAAAATTTGAGGACGCTAGATTGGCTGATTTCAAATTTGCCCCACTCAGTTTGGCAGCACTTAAATTGATACCTGTTAAATTGAGTCCTTCTAGATCTACCCCATTCAAGAAGGCGTCTGCCAGATTGGTGTCGTTGAGAAATGCACCCTTTAAAGTTGCCCCGCTCAGTCTAGCGCTTTGTAGGTTTGCCCAACTGAGGTTTGCACCCCGCAAGTCTGCGCCACGTAGGTTAACCGAAAGGAGTTTTGCACTACACAAGTTTGCTCGCTGAAGGATTGCGCTACGCAGATTTGCGTGACTCAAATCTGAGCCTGTGAGGCGCGATCGCGTCAGGTCAGATTTCACCATAAACGCCCCGTTGAGCCGTGCCTTGGTAAGGTCAGTGTCAATCAAACACCCTTCACTGAGTTTAGTAAATTCTAGGTTTGCCCAGTTTAGGAATGCACCACTGAGATTCGCTTTGGTAAGGAAGGCTCGGCTGAGGTTTGCACCCGTTAGATTGGCATTTTCAAGGTTGATATCAACGAGCATTGCCCCTTTAAGATCAATGCTTCGGAGATCGGCTCCTGCAAAATTTCTTTCGCCCCTCTCGTATCGTCGGATGAGTTCGTTGATATCCATAACGTGACTTTGGCTAGGGATAGTTGACCTGTCTGTAGCAAAGCAAAGGTGTAGCCCCCTCAGTGTAGAAGTGGAAATTGAGTTTGTAGAGGACTTGTATTAGTTAAAGTCGGAAAGTAACAGTTTGTAATAGATGTTTAGCAGAGTTTAAGTTCGCGCGATCGCATACTCTCAAAAGATCGGTGAAGTGTGAGAGGGGACAGAACGCATTCTGCACAGATGATTCAGTTGCCCAGTTCCACTTCTCGCCCAACTCCGGTTGTTGGACATGAAAAGCTACAAGTTCACTCAACGCCCTAACAATTTAACGAACCCAATTCCGCTAAAGTAAAGCACCAAAATAGCTCCGCCCAATAAGCTTTGGGTCAAGGGATCGGTTGACGGGGTGATCACGGCCCCGACGATCGCGGCTCCTAACAAAACATACTTCCACGCTGCCAACATTTGTTTGGAGGAAATGATGCCCAAAAAACCGAGCAATGCTTGAATGACTGGAACCTGAAACGTTAATCCTGTTCCAAACATTAACAGTAAGATGAATTCAAAATAGCGATCGATTGACCACGCTTGCTCAACAACCTCTGCACCATAGGAGATAAAGAAATTTAACGCGGCGGGAATCAGCGCGATGTACGCAAATGCTAATCCACCTAGAAACAATGTGCTAGAGCCTAAGACAACGGGAGCTAAAAAGCGCTTTTCTTTTCGCGTTAGTCCTGGTGTAACAAACGCAATGATTTGATACAAGATAAACGGTGCAGATAAAATTAAGCCGCTATAGCCTGCAACCTTGATCGACACAAAGAAATATTCTCCCGGTGCAAGCTGAAGAAACTTAACGCCTTGCGCTGGTACTTCGAGGAGTTGGACAATCGGTTTGACAAAGCTAAAGCAGCCAATGACGCAGATCGCGATCGCAATCAGCGAGTAAAAAATGCGCTGTCTCAGTTCTTCTAAATGGTCAAACAGCGACATTTCAACATCATCAACGGCGTCATTTTCGTCAATGACCTCAGCCGAAGGATTAGCTGTCATCGTTGTGGCAGTCTCTTCAGCGCTATCTAGGCTATTGGTCTCTAGTTCCGAAGGAGCAGTCATGGGTCAAGCTTTCTATCGGGAGGATTGTACCTATTGTATCGGGGACGGTCTTTTGATGAATAGAATTAGGTGATGAATAGAATTAGAATGCGTCAATTCTGTTCGAGACTGAGATAACGCCTCAAAATTGCTCGCGCTTGGCTTAAAGACTTATCTCAAGTTGCCCCAACTGGGGGATCAGACGTTCTTTATCAAACCTATTGGGCACACCACAAATTAGTAAACGATCAGCAACCAAACTATTTTGTGTAGAGGTCAAGGTTTCTTCACGGCAAAAACGGCGAACTTGCCAGTCTTCTCGCTGACGAATTCGCCGTTCATGCTCGTTATGGTGCGCTAATTCACCCGTCAAATGAATTAAGACATCTGAGCAATGCGCTGTGAAAGCTCTGGGTTGTACAGCCGCATGTAATTCCAGTAATTACCTAGCACCGACTTCACGTATCCTTTCGTTTCGTCATACGGAATTTGCTCGACAAATTCGTCAGAGTCTTGGGTTTTAGACTTACTGACCCACTCTGCAACTGCTCCAGGGCCTGCATTGTAGCTAGCGACTGCCAGCATAGAGTTATTCGCATACTCTTGATGCGTGTGATCTAAATACCACGTGCCCAGATTGATGTTGTCTTGAGGATCGTCGAGTTTATATTGCTTCAGCTTGATATTGTCGGCAATGAAGGACGCCGTTTCGGGCATCACCTGCATCAGTCCAGCCGCTCCAACACTCGATTTAATCTTCGGCTCAAACCGGGACTCTTGACGAATCAACGCCGTGACCAACATCGGATTGAGTTGACGCTGCTGCGACCACGTTTCGATCTCCTGGACAAAGGGGAAAGGATACAGCGCTTGCCAATAAGCGGGTTGTTGAACGAGTTGCTGATACTGCTCTTTGTCTTCGGGCTTCTCGCGATCGCTCAGACTCGACACCATATAAATGCCATCTAAGTTGTCGCCGACGCCTAAGCGCATGATGCCATCCGTAAACTGTTCTGCCACGGTGGGATCGGTGCGATCGCGGTATTCGACTTGCCAATGTGCCCATGCGTCGCGGTCTTGCCCGATCTGATACAGTTCTTTCATGGCATCCGAACCCGCAGGCAGCACAGGACGGGTTGCTGGTTTCTGCACTTGTGGATTGAGCGATCGCACCGTGCTAAAGTCTCCCACGTTCCAACCCAACATGCTGGCAGAGCGCCACGCATAATACGATTCAGGACGCTCTTTCAAGACACGCTCAAAGGCCTGTTTCGCCTCCCGCCCTTGACCGAGACGCTGAGACCACTTGCCGACCCAAAATCCGGCTTGCGGGGCAATTTCACTTTTTGGACTATTCACGAGAATCGGGGCTGCCCATTCTTTGGCAAGCTTAATATCTCCCGCTTTGGCCCGATCTTGAGCATACATCCAGCGCATTTCTGCGGCTGCATCTGAATTGGCATGCTGGGTTAACAGGAGTTGACGCATCATAGCCGCCGTTTTAGTGCTCTTGAGAGTGTCGAGCTTCTTCGATTTCTCAAGTAACGCTTCCGCTGCCCGGCTTGGGAAATTCTGAGTAACCTGATCGTAGTACGCAATCGCGGTCTGAGGACTCTCTGCTAGGCTGCCCAAACGCATTAGCGCCAATCCCGCTTCATCGGATTGCGGAAACTGTTGAACGACTTGCTGATAGCGCTGTTCTCCACCCGGTTTACCTGTGAGATGCAGCCCCCGACCAGAACGATAAACACTCCTCGCGGTTTGAGGTGCCCGTGAATAGGCGATCGCGGCTTTGTCATAGACTTGGTTTTCCCAGTAGCCAAACGCGATCGCGTCCCAATCTTCGGGTTTCAGTTGGGGCGCAAAGCGGCTGGTGAGCGTGTCGAGAACGTCAGTATAGCCATCACTATCGACGCCATATTTCGCAAGCGTGAGCAGAACTGGAAGCTGTTTCTGATTTTTCTTAAAGCGAGTTTTGGCAATTTCGAGCGATCGTGGGTGCGCTGGAAACTTATTCAATGCTTGATCCCAATACTTAGGGTTATCTTTTCCTAAGAAAAAGAGCGCTTCTGCTGCCGCCGGATCTTTCGGATATTGCTTGAGCAGTTCTTGCCAAGCTGCGATCGTTTCTTTTGGCTTGCCTGCCGCCTCGTACGCTTGGGCACGCTTGAGCAGAATTTGCGGTGCGAGGACGGTGTAATCTTTCTCTAAATCTTTTAAGGGTTCTAACGCTTTCTCCCCTTGTCCCTGAACCACAAGATCGCTCGCCAACATATACCGAGCGCGGTTCCGCTCTAGCGACGGACTTAACTTCTCAACAGCCGCTTCTAAAGTCTGTGCCCGTTGTTTCGGAGACTGCATTACTAGCGGACTAACAAGTTTACTGGGTGCGCCAATCGTGTTCGGTTTGGAGTGAAATGGTTCTAACGATCCTAAACTCGCAGACGATTGAGTGTCCTGCTTCAATAATTTTTCGATTGGCAATACTGCGCCTGCAAGGAGCGCCAGCGCCCCGGCTCCGACTGCCAGTGAAATCCAGACCTTCCGTTCCTTCATCGACTATCTCCCAGGGGGTTGGGTAAAATCTCACAAGCTGTTAGCAGTTATAACAAAAATCGATTCTTCTTGACGATTAATTAAGCTAGGGATATCTCACAAGCCTTACTTTTGCCGAGCTTAGCGTAAGTCTAATGGTTAACACTACTCTTTTACCATCTAATTACATATACGGAACTTCAAATTTAACAGGTACTTGATATACCTTTAATTACTGAAGTCAGTTATCTGGAATTCGTGCGATTTGTCTGGCTAAAGCCCGGCCTCATCGTTTGTTTTTGAGCAATACTAGAAAACAGTGGTTGAACCCAAATGAAGGTAGTACTGGATGAATTTACAAGCAACGGGAACGTCGATTCTAGAATGGTCAGGAGAGGGTTTAGCGATCGGCATGTTTGAAGATGGGATTGCTCTTACAGGCAATCTGGAAACGTTAGATGGCAAGCTATCCGGCGCGATCAAAGATTTAATCGCCGATGTAGAATTTAAGGGTAAACCTGCTACTAGCGCCTCGACTCGGATTGCAGGTAGCCCCATTCGTAAGCTGATTTTAGTCGGGCTGGGCAAATCAGACCAAATGACGCTAGAAGGTCTGAGACGGGCAGGAGCCGCCGCCGCGAAGCTGGCGAAGCGCGATCGCTGCAAAATGGTGGGCATCAGTTTGCCGATCTTTAACAATGATGCCGCCGCTAGTGCCCAAGCGATCGCAGAAGGGGCTGAATTAGCCTTGTATGAGGATCGCCGCTTCAAATCAGAACCCGATGACACGCCACCTGTCGAGCAAATTGAATTACTGGGGCTAGCTGGGCAAGAGGCGGCAATCGAAAAAGCGCACAAGATTTGCTCTGGCGTGTTTCTAGCCAGAGAATTAGTGGCGGCCCCGGCAAATTATCTGACGCCAGTCACTATGGCAGAAACTGCTAGTGCGATCGCGTCGGAATTTGGTTTACAAGCAGAAATTCTTGAAAAAGAAGACTGCGAAAAGCTGGGTATGGGAGCCTTTTTAGGCGTGGCTCAAGCTTCTGATTTGCCGCCAAAATTCATTCATTTGATCTATAGACCCGATGGCGCAGCACGCAAGAAAGTCGCAATCATTGGCAAAGGCTTAACCTTTGATTCTGGCGGTCTCAATATCAAAGGAGCCGGGAGCGGCATCGAAATGATGAAAACCGACATGGGAGGAGCCGGGGCAACGCTGGGAGCCGCCAAAGCGATCGCGCAACTGAAACCCGATGTGGAAGTGCATTTCATCGTAGCGGCAACCGAGAACATGATTAGCGGTCGAGCCATTCACCCCGGCGATATTTTGACGGCCTCCAACGGTAAAACGATCGAAATCAACAACACTGACGCCGAAGGACGCTTAACGTTAGCCGATGCGCTGGTGTATGCAGAGAAATTAGAGGTCGATGCGATCGTTGATCTCGCTACGCTCACTGGAGCTTGCGTCGTTGCACTCGGTGACAGCATTGCTGGGTTGTGGAGTCCGAGCGACGACGTGGCAAATCAACTCGTCAGTGCGTCCGAACAGGCAGGCGAGAAACTCTGGCGGATGCCGATGGAGGAAAAATACTTCGAGAGCATGAAGTCTGGCATCGCAGACATGAAAAACACAGGCGCTCGCGCAGGCGGTGCAATCTCTGCGGCAATCTTCCTCAAACAGTTCGTTAAGGACACTCCGTGGGCTCACCTGGATGTTGCAGGACCCGTGTGGGCAGATAAGGAAAACGGCTACAACGGAGCAGGCGCAACCGGATACGGCGTTAGAACCCTAGTCAATTGGGTCACAAGCTAATCCTCCAGACCCCTCTCCAAGTAATGGTCTCTAAACAATGGAACGGATGGCGAATCGGTGAGCGATAGGATTGATTCGTCGTCCGTTCCTCTATTCTTTGCTTATTTGCGCTCTGGATGAGCCGAGTCCTCCAGCGAAGGCGTGCCCCACTCATTGATTGCGCGAATCATTTGATAGAGCCGTCCCAAATCTCTCTGATTGAAATAAAATATCAGACGCGGTAAGTCGGCGGTCTCGTCTCTCGTTTCTTGAGGTAACGCCTGGCTTTTCTCAATGCTGCCAGCTACTAAAATATCACTGAAGCGATCGTTGAGTTTTTGCACCGCTTCATCCGATAGCTCTGACTTCAACCGCATCACCAATTGATGTCCCACATAGCGGCTGGAGTGATAGACCTGGTAGAAACTCGAAATCGCATCGCAAGCTACTTCCAAATTATCGGTCAGGGTATAAAGGCTTGGATCGTCAGGGCTAATTAACCCCCGCTTTAGAAGTTGCTTATCAATGTATTCTGTCCAATCGTGCCAATAGTTCCCACCTGGCTTGTCAATCAACACCAGAGGCACAGGAGCGGCTTTCCCGGTCTGGGTCAAGGTCAAGCACTCAAATGCCTCATCCTGTGTCCCAAATCCACCGGGAAACAGTGCCAATGCATCACTCTCTCTTAAAAAGAAGACTTTTCGTGTAAAGAAATACTTAAACGGAATCAGCTTCGGATCGCCTTCAATAAACGGATTTGCGCCTTGCTCAAACGGGAGTTGAATATTGAGACCAAAGGAATTCTCGCCTCCTGCTCCTTCGTTACCCGCTTGCATGATGCCACCACCTGCACCCGTAATCACCATGTATCCCTGATCTGTTACACACCGAGCAAACTCTTTCGCCATCTGATACTCAGCCGTGCCTGGCTGAATCCGGGCAGAGCCAAAAATGGCAATTTTGCGAACGTGGCGGTAAGGATAAAACGTAGTGAATGCCCGTTCCATATCCTGAACAGAAGCATTGAGAATCTTCCAGTCCAATCGCTCAATGTCTTCTCCAGCAACCCGCGCGATCGTACTCAACGCCTGAGCAACCATATCGCCATGTTCCAGCTTCGGCAGGTGATCAATTAACTGGTTTACCGTCGCTCGAAGCGCCTCTATGTTCAACGACGGACGGTTTGTTCTATGAATTTCAAAAGGATTTTGGTTTGCAAGGTCCGAAGGATCAACAGCCATGAACTCCTCCACGCGGTGGCATTCTATTTTAGTCGAGATTCCGACAGGTCGTAAGACCTCAGCAATACCGAAAAACGCCCCAGCTTGGGCTGAGGCGCTAAATACTGTTGGAGTATGATGAATGGATTTGAACAGATGAAGCTGAACAACAGATACCAAACCCGGTCTAGAGATACTTCTCTAGCGTGTTCGACAACGTTGTCTTCGGCACTGCGCCGACCACCATATCTACACGCTGTCCACCCTTGAAGATCATGAGAGTGGGAATGCTGCGGATGCCATACTTGCTTGCAATGCTGGGATTGTCATCCGTATTGACTTTTACGACCTTGACCTTGCCCTCAAACTGCGCTGCGATTTCATCTACCACAGGCGCTACCATGCGGCAGGGACCGCACCAGGGTGCCCAGAAATCGACTAAAACGGGAACCTCGCTTTGCAGCACCTCTTGGTCGAAGGTAGAGTCTGTAACTTGTGCGGCTGCTGACATGCCTGAAAATCCTTGCCTATGCTCATTTGACAGAAATTCTACCATAGCAAAAACGACATGTCGCGGTTGCAGTGCATATACAAATAGATACAATTTTTGTCCTGAGGTAGGAGACAAAGATGCGGATGAAGGGAAATGAGATGAATAGACGAGGAACGCTTTCGGCAACGCTTCGCAGGGACAAAACAGAAGGATAGAAAAAAAATTATGGATGCGCGTGAGTCAGTCTTGCAAAGTCTTCCATCACGGTTCCCCTTCATCCCTCATCCTTCATCCCTTTTAAAAAGGAACCGCCTGAACCGGAGTTCAGGCGGAGTGTGGTGTGAGGAGTGAACGGAAACATGCGTCTCCGCTCCCTTTATTGTAGACGACATATTTAGTTTTACCAGTGCTTCACAAAACGACAGGTAAACTCTTAAGAAAGCGATCAGAATCTAATCAGTGGTTCGCAGTTCTTAAAGTTTTTCGCGCGATGTTTGTAGTTAAAACTCATCGTACCTCAGAAAGACGGCTCTATTTGCCCATCCCCAATTGTTGTGCCTTTTGGTAGACTTTTCCTTCGGTTAATAACGATGGTGCAATCACAACTTCGACTTGCTGCATTTCCTTGATGTCTTTTGCTCCCAAGGTTCCCATACTGGTTTGCAGTGCCCCTAGTAGGTTGTGAGTGCCATCGTCTAACTGAGCCGGACCTCGCAAAATTTGCTCTAGGGTTCCAGTTGTGCCGACTCGGATGCGAGTTCCTCTTGGCAGAACTGGACTTGGCGTTGCCATACCCCAGTGAAACCCGCGTCCTGGTGCTTCTTGCGCTCTGGCAAAGGGCGATCCAATCATCACCGCATCTGCGCCGCAGGCTATACATTTACAAATGTCGCCTCCGGTAATTAAACCTCCATCGGCGATCACCGGAATGTAGGCTCCAGTTTCGTGATAAAAATCATCGCGAGCTGCCGCGCAGTCTGCAACTGCCGTCGCCTGAGGAACACCAACCCCCAAAACACCACGAGAAGTACAAGCGGCACCCGGACCAATGCCAACCATAATGCCAGCAGCTCCTGCTTTAAGCAGGTTCATCGTTACGTCATAGGTCACGCAGTTGCCGAGAATGACGGGGATTGGCATGTCCTGACAAAACTTGGCAAGATCGAGCGGGGTAGTCGCGTCGGGTGAGAGATGGGCAGTCGAAACCACGGTGGCTTGAATAAAGAACAAATCGGCTCCTGCATTTGCCGCAATTTGTCCATAGTTCATCGCCGCGATCGGGGTTCCGCTCACTGCCGCAATGCCGCCCTGCTGCTTAATTTCTTGGATGCGCTTTTCGATTAACTCCGGCTTGATTGGCTGCGAATACAGTTCTTGCATCAAAGGAACGAATTCGGTTGCCCCTACCGATGCAATGCGATCGAGAATCGGGTTGGGATCGTCGTAGCGCGTCTGCACGCCTTCTAAATTCAGCACCCCTAGTGCACCCAGCTTCGAGAGTTGAACTGCCATACCGACATCAACGACCCCATCCATTGCACTAGCGATGATCGGAATTTCTCGTTCGATGCCGCCAATGCTCCAGCGGGTATCTGCTAGTTTTGGATCGAGCGTCCGCCCTCCTGGAACTAGCGCAATTTCATCGAATCCGTAAGCCCTGCGAGCGGTTTTGCCCCTGCCAATTTGAATGTCCACGCCATTGTTCCCCAAGAGTATTTGGATAGAGTATCAAATTTCAATTCCGATTGTGTGGGAAAAATGGGGTGTAGGGGAAACGCGAATAGATTGGAGCGGGAGTCTTGCAGGGTCGATTAGGGGAGACCCTGATAGGATGGAATTAGAAATAGAGCTTGTGCAGAGAAAGAAAAACTCATGACTACGGGTAATTTACGCGATCTCTATCAGCAAGTTATTCTTGAGCGCTACAAAAAGCCCAAGTTTCGCGGCGTGACAGAGCCAGTTCATCGCCATCAGCGCGGGCACAATCCGTCCTGTGGCGATACGATCGAGTTGACGGTGCAGCTAAATGAAGCGGGCGATCGCATCGAAAATGTGCGGTTTGAGGGCGAAGGTTGTGCGATCGCGATGGCATCCGCCGATCTAATGGCAGAAGCAATGCGCGGTAAAACGACTGAAGAAGCTCTAGAAATGGTGCAGCGCTTCCAAACGATGATGCAGGGTCAGGCTGAGTTTCCGACAGAACACCGGAAGCTCAATGTGATGCAAGGCGTCTCTCAATTCCCCGTCCGAATCAAATGTGCCACTCTAACCTGGCATACTTTGAAAGCCGCTTTAGAATCGTCTACTCAACCGGCTGAATTTGTCAGCAACGAATAAGGCGTTGTTCCTCTCCTTTCCCCACTATGTTTGAAACTGATCAACTCTTTACTAGCGCTCAATGGTCTGGCATTGCCACGATCGCCTTTGCGGTCTTCACGATTTTGGCGTTTCTGTTTAAGTGGGGCTTTCGCTTCCGATTGGTTGGGGCCACAGGCTTTATGACAGTTTTGACGGGCGGAATTTTTGCCCTTGCCCTTGCCCTTTATACCCGTCCTAGCATTCCGAACGCTGTGCATTACTCGCGGGTGTTCGATACTGGAGCTGCACAGATTGTGATTGTTGTGCCTCCCACCGTAACCGAGACTCAACTCGAAGCGACGATGCACCAAGCCTCTTTAGATCTATTTTCACCTGGACGGTTATCGCAAGGCAGCAATCGCATGAAAATTCGTGTCCGCACGATTACGCATCCCAAGCCAGGCGTTTCTCAGCCATTATATTTGGGTGAAGTTCAGCGATCGCTCTCCAAGCGTGACGATCCCCAAGCGACATTTGATATCTACCGCGATCGCGTGGCTCAGCTTTCTCAATCCAACGCTTAACGTTCTGACATGGCTACTGCAACTGATGCTTTGATCTCGCTGTCGATTGCCCCGGCTCAAGTGATTCGAGGATTTAATGCTTTAGAGCAGATGGGAGACGCGATCGCCCGACTGGGATCACGTCCCTTAGTCGTGGGCGGAGATCGCACATTAGATCTGATTAAACCGCGCCTCAAGCCGCTCTTCAAAGCGCACCATTTAGGAAGCGCCAAAATTTCCTACGGTAAAGACTGTAGTGAAACAGCCCTTCAATCGATGCAGCAAGCCGTTGCTGATCATCAAGCGGATCTGGTGATTGGGGTTGGGGGTGGTAAAGCTTTAGATGCCGCGAAACTGTTGGCATATCAGTGCAAGCTGCCGATTGTGACCATTCCAACGTCTGCGGCGACCTGTGCCGCTTGGACAGCCCTCTCGAACGTCTATTCCGAGCAACATGCGTTTCTCTATGATGTGGGCTTAGCGAAATGTCCAGACTTACTAGTTTTAGACTATAACTTGGTTGCAACGGCTCCTCAACGGACGCTTGTTGCAGGAATTGGAGACGCGATCGCCAAGTGGTACGAAGCCTCGGTCAGTAGTGGTCAATCGGATAAAACGCTCCTCATTGCTGCCGTTCAGCAAGCGAGAGTCCTGCGCGATATTCTGTTTCAAAAATCTGCGGCGGCCTTAAACGAACCGGGCGGAAAGGATTGGCAAGAGGTCGTAGACGCTTCAGTATTGATGGCAGGTGTGATTGGCGGCATCGGCGGGGCGCAGTGTCGCACGGTAGCGGCTCATGCGGTTCACAACGGACTGACGCATTTGCTCTCAAGTCATGGTGCGCTGCACGGTGAGAAAGTAGCATACGGAATTTTGGTGCAACTGCGGCTCGAAGAAATGGTTCAGGGTAATCAGCTTGCGGCAACTTCGCGGCAGCAGTTGCTTAAGTTTTATAGCGAGATCGGTTTGCCGCAGACCTTAGCCGATTTGGGGTTAAATGAGATTACGATCGCTGAACTAAATCATGCGGCGGATATCGCTTGTCTACCTGCTTCCGATCTGCATCGCTTGCCCTTTATGGTCGCTCCCTCTCAACTGATGGCCGCGATGGTTTCAACTACGGCTCCTGCTTTGAGCGCAAAACCAGACATTATGGCGGTGTATCCTGAGCTACGTTCTGAGGTAGAATAGCCAACCTGTAGCCGCTTTTTATCGTCATTCATTCCTCACGTTCCCATGAGCCTGTCTTGGATCTCGACTGCCGATCGCTTAAGTTCTCTGCCTCAATACGTGTTTGCTCGATTGGATGAGTTGAAAGCCAACGCGAGAGCGCAAGGGGTTGATCTGATTGATTTGGGAATGGGAAACCCAGATGGAGCGCCTCCAGCACCGATTATAGAAGCGGCAATCAGAGCGCTAGAAGACTCTCGAAATCATGGTTATCCTCCATTTGAAGGCACGGCAAATTTCCGCCGTGCAATTACCGACTGGTATGGTCGCCGCTACAATGTTGAGCTTGATCCCGATGGTGAAGCACTGCCATTGCTAGGCTCGAAAGAAGGATTAACGCATCTCGCTTTGGCGTATATTAATCCAGGCGATCTGATTCTAGTTCCAAGTCCATCCTACCCGCCCCATTTTCGCGGTCCCTTAATTGCTGGAGCAGAACTTTACCCATTGGTTCTGACCGCAGAAAACGATTGGTTAATTGATTTAGCCGCCATTCCTGATGATGTCGCTAGGCGTGCAAAGATTCTCTATTTCAACTATCCGAGTAATCCAACGACTGCCACTGCACCCCGCGAATTTTTTAAGGACATTGTTGCGTTTGCTCGCAAATATGAAATTTTGCTGGTTCACGATCAGGCGTATGCAGAACTTGCGTTTGATGGCTATCAGCCGACCAGCTTGCTAGAAATTCCAGGCGCAAAAGAGATTGGGGTTGAATTTCACACGTTGTCAAAAACATACAATATGGCAGGCTGGCGCGTTGGGTTTGTGGTTGGCAATCGCCATGTCATTCAAGGATTACGCACCCTCAAGACGAATTTAGATTACGGCATTTTCGCGGCTTTGCAAACCGCCGCCGAAACTGCTTTGCAATTACCTGACAAGTATGTGTTCGATGTGCAAGAACGCTACCGGGGCCGTCGAGATTTCTTAATTCAAGGCTTGTCAGAACTTGGATGGTCGATTCCTAAACCGAAAGCCACGATGTATCTATGGATTCCTTGCCCGATTGGTATGGGATCAACTGATTTTGCGCTCTCGATGCTACAGCAAACGGGAGTGGTAGTGACGCCAGGAAATGCGTTTGGTGCAGGCGGCGAAGGCTATGTACGAATCAGTTTAATTGCCGAGTGCGATCGCTTGGGTGAAGCCCTCGACCGATTAAAGCAAGCTAACATCCGCTACGACACCTCTAAAGTTGCAGTTTAGATAGAAACTCTGTAATACAAAAAAATCGCTACAACCGAAGACCAAGCGGTGTTTAAAGTGAAGCCGGAGTTTCGCTTTGTGCTCATAGTTTGGTGTGCAGGTGAAACTCTAATGCGGCTATCTCAATTAGTAACTCACCTAAAAATATAGGGTGGCAATAGATACCAACCCTAAACACCTAGACAAATTAATCGGCGATTTTACCGGAACATGCTGCTAACCGAGCTATCTTCGTGAATCCGCCAAATGGTTTCACCGAGGACGTTTGCCACCGAGAGAATCGTCAATTGCGGAAAGCGATCTTTTTCAAGCACTGGAATCGTGTTTGTTACGATGACCTCTTCTAAAACGCCGCTCGATAAGCGCTCGATCGCAGGCGGCGAAAAGATTGCATGAGTAGCACAGGCATATACTTGGCGCGCTCCTTCTTGACGCAGTAGTTTCGCTCCTTCTGTGATCGTACCTGCGGTGTCAATCATGTCATCGACCAGCACTGCCGTTTTGCCTGCCACATCCCCAATCACATTCATGACTTCGGCGACATTATGGGCTTGACGTCGTTTGTCAATGATGGCTAACGGAGCGTCGTCGAGTTTTTTCGCTAAGGCTCTCGCCCGAGCAACCCCTCCGACATCTGGTGATACCACCACAATGTCGGGAAGTTGTTTGCTCTTAAGATAGTCGATCAGGGCTGGAGAACCATACACATGATCTAGCGGAATATCAAAATAGCCTTGGATTTGAGCCGCATGCAGATCCATCGCAAGAACGCGGTTTGCTCCAGCTTGTGCGATCAGATTGGCAGCTAACTTGGCGGTAATCGATTCTCGTCCCGCTGTTTTGCGATCGGCTCTCGCATAGCCATAGTAGGGCAGCACCGCCGTGATTTGCCTTGCAGATGCCCGCCGACAGGCATCAATCATAATCAGCAGTTCCATCAAGTGATCGTTTACGGGTCGGCACGTCGGCTGAATCAGGTAAACGTCACACCCTCGAATGGACTCTTGAATCTGAACGTAAAGCTCGCCGTCTGCAAACCGTTTCCGCACCATCGGACCGAGATCCATGCCTAGGTAGCGTGCAACTTCTTGAGAAAGCGCAATGTTCGCTGAGCCAGAAAGCAGCCGGAGACGATTATTGTCAGGCAGAGAAGGCAGAGTAGACAGAGGAGTGAGTGTTGCAGAACGGATCACAGTAAGCCCTCAAACGCGTTCACCGCAATGTTATCACTGAGGCATTGAAACCGTCGCCTCAGTTTGTGCCGATCTAAACTGTTTGCTCCTTGAGAAAAGAGCAAATGCTTTATTAAGACTGGACTGCTGACCTGGTATAAAAGCTTGCTCAAAGATTCTTCATCCTGTCAGGAGAATTTGTAGATGTAGGTAGATGACCGAGGCAGCAGAGTTGTTAAATAATATTCAACGTCACTTATTCTGCCAAATTTGTTTCACGATCGCAATCTATTTCACCAATGATCTGACCCTAGTATGCAGGGACAGTTTCTTCTAGTGAAGAATTGCTTTTCGTCTAAAAATGTGCTTTTCAATACCATTCTAGAGTTGCCACCTCACAATCTCAGATCCACATTCTTTCCAGCTTTGAAAGTAGCCATATCAGAGTTAGACGCATCTAAAGTCAGCCGCCGATTTGTGACATGGTGCGATCGTAGGTTCCTGTTGTGCCTGAGTCTCGCTGTTTGTAGTTAATTTCAGGCTTGAGCATGAGTAAATCACTCACCTGTTGTCGTAGTTCCACGGTCGAAACCCCTAATCTTAGAGCCGTTCGCAGGTCAAGCTGTCCAACTTCATTGAGCAAACATGGGCGTAACCATCCGTCTGCCGAGAGCCGCATTCGGTTACAGCGATCGCAGAAACATTCTGACATTTGACTAATAAATCCTAGTGTCCCTTTTGCTCCAGGAATTTTGAATACATCAGCAGGGCCATTGCCTTTTACGTAAGCTTCGGTCAGTCCCCAGCGTTGCTTGACTTGCTGACGAATCGTTTCTGAGTCAATCCAGCCTTTGTTGTCAAATAATTCACTATTTCCGATAGGCATGAATTCGATGAATCGAATATGCCACTCGCGATCGCGACTTAGGGCAGCCAATTCTAGTACTTCGTGATCATTCACCCCTGGAATGACAACAACATTTAGCTTTAGGGGACTAAAGCCTATCTCATATGCCGCCTGAATGCCATTCCACACTTGCTGCCAGCGAGATCTCCCGCGTTGTCCAATAATTTTGTCGAAGGTTTCAGGCTCTAATGAATCGAGGCTGATGTTAATTCGCCGTAAGCCAGCGTTGTAAAGATCTTGCGCCATGCCAGAGAGCAAAAAGGCGTTCGTTGTCATGGAGAGATCTTGGGTTTGGGGTAGAGATGCGATCGCCCGCACAATGTCTACCACGCCGGGGCGAATGAGTGGTTCTCCTCCGGTCAATCGAAACCGAGTAAATCCGACGGGAATAAACACGTCTCGTAGCAGCGTCAGCAATTCATTCTGCGACAGCAAATTCTGTTGCAGGACGTAGTTGAGATCGGTTCCTTCGGGCATACAGTACTGACACCGGAAGTTGCAGCGATCGATCAGACTGATTCGGAGGTAATCAACTCGATTCATACCTTCATTGTGACTGATATGAGTGATTGCTTCAATTTTTAAGAAGCGATTGCTTCAATTCTCAGAAAGAATTATGTAAGAGATGATGTAGAGACATTTGATCGGAGTGCCATCATCAGCCACTTCGAGCAGTATCACATCGAAGCGTCATGCTAAACACCTCATCCTACAATCTAAGCTAGGGCGAGAATCGCCTGCTGTGTCTATAAGGGTTTCAACGTGCTATTGCTATGCCTTGTTCTGGGTTTGTCGCTGGTTGCGATCGCGCTGTTTTTCAATAATCTGCGTCGCTCTGCATCTCAAGCAATCTCCCTCGTTCCCGGTTCTGTTTCCGATTCGTTGCGCCAGACGTTACCCAAAATCTCAGTGATCATCCCGGCTTACAACGAAGCGCCTAACATTGAAACGTGCGTGATCTCTGTATTAGAGAGTACTGATTTAGCCGCCGATCAACTAGAAGTTTTGGTTGTCGATGACCAATCGACCGATGAAACCTTTGCGATCGTTGAACTGCTCCAATCCTCACGGCACGACGATCGCTTGAAACTCATCGCCGGACAGCCTCGCCCCGTCAATCAAACTTGGATGGGCAAGAACTGGGCCTGTACTCAAGCAGTAGCACAGGCGACAGGCGACTATTTCTTATTCTTAGATGCTGATGTGCAGCTTAAACCTGGCTGCTTAGAAACGACAGTCGCTTTTGCCCAGCAGGAACAGATCGACCTGCTGACCTTTTGGATGACGATCGTCTGCGCTTGTTTTGCAGAATGGATTGCCCAGCCGGTGATCGCAAATCTGCTGGCAGTCGGATATGAGTTTGCAAGCGTTAATGACCTGGATAATGAAAGGGTGTTTGCGGTCGGACCCTTTATGCTGTTTCGTCGCAGCGCGTATGAGCAGATTGGCGGACATCGTGCCGTGGCTGACTATGTGGTAGAAGACGTTGAACTAGGGCGACGCATTAAGCAGCATCGCCTCAAACTCTGGTACGGCTTGGGTCATGAATTGGCACAGGTGAGAATGTATCAGTCGTTTTCGGCATTGTGGGAAGGATGGACGAAAAATTGGCACTTGGGATCGAACCGAAATTGGCGTGCCACGCTTTACACAGCATCCATCACATTTTTGGTGTTTGCAGTGCCGCTCCTGGGACTGCTGATTGCCGTTACAAGGGGCATTGTGGTTGGCTTTGATGGTTGGACGATTGCCGCAGCCGCGTTGGCTTTAATCGGCATAGTTCTGCACTACCCAATGCGGCGAGTGACTCAGCAATTGACGAACATTCCTCCACGGTACTGGTGGTTGGCGGGACTTGGCGGAATTGTAGTGAGCGCGATCGCAGTAGCGTCAATCATCAAAGTTGAAACCGGATGGGGTTGGACATGGCGCGGACGAGAACTTGTCAATCAGACTCCACGGTAAAAGCAAGATCACACCACAAATTGGTCATTGCCACACGTTGAACACTGGACATAATGCCCCTGCCATCGCACCGCTTCACCGCAGATCGGACAGTAAAACGTTAGCTGGCTATTGGCGATCGCCGCTGACTGATTCGCTTGATTCTGCCGTCGCCGTTTTTTCTGAGGTTCCGGTTGCGACGCGCTCGATAGATAAGAATCGCGGTAGGCACTGTCTGCCATCTGTTGTGCGTCCTCTCGACTCCAACGCCGCTCAGGTTTGAGCGTGGGAATTTGCCTGAATGGAGTCATCAAGGCATTGTTACCCGTCAAGGAGGCGATCGTAGCTGCGATCGCTTTACAACAACTTGCTGGAGTCTTCACCACCTGAGCCTCACTAAACCGGATCACAACCCACCCTTGATCCAGAAAAAACTGATTTCGAGCCGCATCTTTAGGGCAGTCCAACACGTGTAGCGGTTGCTTTGAAATGTGGCTATACGGTTCATCGACTTCAATATCAATGTGGAGCACACTTGAATCGATGTAGGCAAAATCAGGCACATACGGTTGCTGTAAACCAGAACGCTGAACCAGCAATCCGGTATAGATTTTGCCCGGAAAGTACTGCCACAAATCTCGTTCAAATTGGGTTTCTGAGTGACCTTTAGGAGCGCTATGGTGGATTCCGACAGGGCGAACCGTTTGACGTAAAATCTCTAATCGTTCCGTAGGGGTAAGCCTTTGCAGAGCGGGTGGAATCAAAATGGTTGGTAATTTTTCCATATTTCCATTCTGCCGTTTTGCTTTATGGTGTAGGGGACAACGGCAACCATCATGATGTATTCAATTTCAGCCTTAAATGGAATGGATCAGGCGGCGTTTGTTGAAGCGTTGGGATTTGTGTTTGAGGAGACTCCTGCGATCGCACAGCAGATTTATCACCAGCGCCCGTTTTGCGATCGCTCAGATCTACATCAAAAGATGGTCGCGCAGGTTAATGCTATGACCGAGACAGAGCAATTTGCGCTGATTCGCGCTCACCCAGATTTGGGCAGTAAAGCGAAAATGGCAGATGCTTCGGTTCAAGAGCAAGCCGGGGCAGGACTCAATCAACTAACGTCCGCAGAATATGAGCAGTTCCAATCGCTCAATGAGGCTTACAAAACTAAGTTCGAGTTTCCGTTTATTGTGGCGGTTAAAGACTATACCAAAACGACAATTCTTGAGACCTTTCAGCAACGATTGCAGCACGATCGCACCACAGAGATGCAGCAAGCCTTGGCGCAAATCTGCCGCATCGCTTGGTTTCGGTTAGTCAATGTTGTGGAGCCGTGAGCCGCAGTTTAAGAATTAGCAGATTAAAAATTAGCAGAGCCAATCATTCTACCGTTAAACAGTTTTACTAATACCTGTCGGTAGATGCGTTTGCCACTGTCATTCAAATGCACCCCATCGGAGGTAAGAGCGCTCTTGAGACTGTGATCGTTAAACAGAGGTTGGAGGTCTGAGCCATCGAGTTGCACATTCTCTTGATCTGCCACTTGTTGAATTAAGGCGCTGATCTCATCTACTCGTTCGATCGATCCTGCTTTGCTAGGGTCAAGACTAGCCGCGATCGTGGAATAAAAAGCAGGCAACACCGTGATTTCTGTCGCGCCCATCGCTCGAACAATCGCGATCGACTGCCTTAAGTTATTGGCAAATGCTCTGTTGTCGATGACATACCAAGCATCATTCGTCCCAATCGCAATGATTGCTTTTCTGCACTGCACATTGGACGCATATAGCATTTTTAACTGTGCCAGCATTGAGACCGAGCTCTGTCCCCCGATCGCGAAATTAAAGGTAGACTGTCCTAGCGAATTTCCCAACCCCGATGAAATGGAGTCGCCAAATAGGCATCCTTTAAACTGACGATCGTGAACAGTATTGGCTTGTCCTTGCACTTTCAATCGCCACCACGCAGAAGACGGTAAGTTATCCGCATGAGGAGCCGCCATCGATAGTCCAGCTAGAAGTCCAGTCATTCCTAAACACAGTGCCACGGTTGCTAAAAGGCGCGGCTTGGCTAAAAGAGTTGACTTGAACATGGCTTTCATGCGGTCTGACAGATCCTTAAAAATAAGTATTCCTATTAGGATTCCCGCCTCCGTGAATAAAATCGGGATGAAATCATATTCTCACTAAATAGCAAGATTATCATTCCATAGCAGGATAGAGATGCGATATTCTGGCGTCTGTAATTTTTAGCCTGATGTTGTGGTAAAGGGGCTGCTCAGACCGTTCTCGATAACTGTTTCTCCAAAATCTTTCCATCTTAAATCTTTCTAAATGTGAATGTTTTTAGGCATTTCATTGCTCACAATGGCAAAGATAACTGCATTCTGAAAGAGAGCTTGTGAACGGAGACGAATTTGTTGAACAGATCCAAGACGTCCAAAAACGGGTGGCTGAACTTCAACAGAACGCTGAGCAATTGCCGCAAAAGCAAAAAAGCCGGTTGACCGAATCCCTTGAACGGTTGACCAGTGCCCTACAAGACTTGCAGGTTGCAGAAGAAGCAATCCAACTGCTACTCTCTGCGGTGCAGCAGTCGAGAGACTCGATCGTAATTACGACTGCCAATCTCAACTCACCGGGTCCTGAGATGGTGTATGTCAATCCTGCTTTTAGCCGCATGACTGGGTACAGGATCGAGGAAACGTTAGGAAAAACGCCCCGATTTTTGCAAGGCCCTAATACAGACCGTGCGCTACTTGACCGATTGCGTCAGGCGCTAGAGCAGGGCAAGCCCTTTCATGCAGAAGCGATCAACTATCATAAGGATGGCAGTGAATATTACGTCGAGTGGAACATCACTCCGATTCGGAACGCTCATCACGACATAACTCATTTTGTAGCAATTCAGCGCGACATCACCGAGCGCAAGCGCCTTGAGGAAGAGCGAGAACATTTACTCCGCCAAGAACAAGTGGCGCGGGATGAAGCAGAAGCAGCTAGTCGAACGAAAGATGACTTTCTTGCTATGCTCTCCCATGAGTTGAGAACTCCGCTCACCCCCATTTTGGGCTGGGCTAAGGTGTTGCGAACGAAAGAACTGCCAGAAGTAAAGTTTCAAGAGGCGCTAGAAACGATTGAGCAGAACGCCAAACTTCAGGCGCAACTTGTCGATGATTTGCTAGATCTCTCACGCATTGTGCAGGGCAAGTTAGCTCTGAATCTAGAGCCTGTCTCGCTGATTAAGTCGATTGCAAATGCGCTTGACACTGTGCGTTTCGCGGCTGATGCCAAGTCGATTCGAATCAAAACCAAGCTTGATTCAGATGTTGGACAGATCATGGGTGATGCAGGCAGGCTCCAACAAGTGATTTGGAACTTACTCACTAACGCGATTAAATTCACGCCGCCACAGGGTTCCATTGCCGTTAACTTAGAGCGATCGCCGTCTGAACGTGGCGAAGCAAATGGCATGGCTCAAATTACGGTTAGCGACACCGGGCAAGGAATTAATTCAGACTTTCTCCCCTTTGTGTTTGATCGCTTTCGGCAGGAGGATAGTTCCATTACGCGTCAGTTTGGCGGGCTGGGGCTGGGGCTATCGCTCTCTCGGCAACTGATCGAAGCGCATGGTGGCACGATCGCAGCTACTAGTGCTGGAGCAGGACAGGGCACAACAGTTACGATTCGGTTGCCCCTCAGCCCTCATATGGCATCCAGCGCTCAGATGCCCACCGAACCGTCAGTGTTTGATTTATACGGTGTCCGGGTACTTGTAGTGGAAGATGAGCCTTCTACCTTGAAATTTATCGCGTTTCTTCTAGAGCAAGAGGGCGCGGTCGTCACGGGTGTTCCTTCTGCACGGGCGGCGCTTAACGCCTTGGAGCAGGATCCATTTGATATTTTAGTCAGTGATATTGGGCTGGAAGGCGTCGATGGTTATGCCCTACTGCGGCAGATTCGCACAGCGTCGCGCTCCCATCAAATTTCAGAATGCGTCCGCCAAATTCCTGCCATTGCCCTGACGGCTTACGCCTCTGTCAGTGGTCGTCAAAAAGCGCTTGAGATAGGATACCAACAGCATTTAATCAAGCCGATTGAGCCAGAAGTTTTAATCCGCGCGATCGCGGCAGCTTTGAGCCGACAAGTGTAGCTGCTAATAAATCAGCTTGTGCCGCTGTAACTGTTGTATTAGCGGAGTTGTATTAGCAAATGTGTTAGCAGCAGTTTACCAGCCATCCTGACTTAGACCATCTTGATCCAAAATTTCTAAGTCTAATTCTGAAATATAAACGATCGCACTATCAATCTGTGCTGCCTTGCCACGAAGCTCCAAATCAAACCAGCCATCTCCTTGAGCATTGGCTCCCAGCAACGCCGACACTATATTAACGGTGAGGTGATAGTCCGATACCAATCGAGAGATGATTGGCTCTTGATGATAATTTTTGGGAATGCGTAACCGAATGCGAGTTACGGTTGGACGCTGATTTGAATTAGAAATAATTGATGTTGCCATAGTTGCCTCCTAAGCTAACTTCCGTAATGCCACTACAGGATGACTTGCTTCTAATCTACGGTTTATCGATGGGATAATCGTACTTAAACAATGGTAGCGCAAAATTTAGCACCCTGAACAGAAGCCAAAGAATTGCTTAGGGTACTTAGACCTCTCCTGCTAGTGCTTGTGAATCCGCCACGATTCAATCTCAGGTTAAGTACATGAACCTAAGAAACGGCGGGTAGTGTTATAGACCTGCTCGGCTTCGATCCCTTTCAAGGGCAATGCGATCGTTCAACTGTAGGTCTACAACACTATCGAAACTGCGTATTTAGGTCTGCGATTTCTCAAAGAAATCAGAAACCTCTATTGGTAGAGGTTTCTTTATTTAACTTGTCCCTTGTCAGTTAAGCCAGCGCTCCTCCGCAAGAACTTCCTGCCCCTGCTGTACAGCCAAAGCAATGGCGACCCGTTACAATTTGTCGCTGTGCTAAACGTTCGGGATCAAAGTCGCGAATGTGCCAAGGTTTCTGCTTCTCATCCCGACAGGTCAGATCCAGCATTTGGTTAAAATCGCAATCAAAAATTCGTCCATCCCAACCAATTGAAAGCGTGTTGCGGCACATTAACCCCTCAACTGTGGCAGGATTGAACGCATTTACCAGCACTTCCATATAACTCTGTAAATTGCCCGACTGCTCTAGCCATTCTAAGTAGCGAGAAATAGGCATGTTGTTGAGCGTGATCAAGCGATCGAAGGTCACGCCCTGATATTTCTCTAATCCGGCCTTCCATTCCTGCTCTAACTTCGCTTGACTACTAGCAAGAAACGCTCCAACCGGATTGCTCACCAGCGTTAGTTGCCGCTTAGAATCGCCTTTACCGTACCCTGCTGCATTGAGACGGTGAAGCGCCTCGATTGAGCGCTCAAACGTGCCATCGCCTCGCTGCGCATCCGTGTTGCGTTGACGATAGTGAGGGAGAGAACAGACAATTTCAACGCCGCGATCGCCAAACCAACTGGGCAACTCTTCCATTCCCGGCAGCAACAGCACGGTCAAATTGCAGCGATCGATCACCTGCTTGCCTCGCGCCACACACTGATCCACCAAGTAGCGAAAATGCGGATTGAGTTCTGGCGCACCCCCTGTAATATCAACCGTCTGTGCCTCTGTGCGGTCTAACGCCTGCAAGCACTGATCGACGGTTTCACGCGTCATATTTTCCTTCGTGCGATCAGGTCCCGCATCTACATGGCAATGCCGGCACACCATATTACACAGCTTGCCGATGTTGATTTGAAAGATGTCTAACTTCGCAGGCGTTAATGCAGGGACGCCATGAGCAGACAGTGTTGCTGCAAAATCTCCTCCCTGTATGGTGTGCGACAGTGCAACCTCTGCTAATTTATCCTGTTGATATTGAGCCGATGCGAGAGGAGAATGGCGTTTGAGCAAGGATAATTTGGTCGGAGACGTGCGATCGGAAGTCTGCATGATGTTAAGTGATGGATTTATAGGAACACAGTGTTTTTTATCTACAGTTTTTTAGCTATTAGCTACATTGTCAGCTTGTGGGCGTGGTCGAGCATCTGCAAGCCATGAATCAGCGATGATCCACCCCGAATTGCTGTTGCCACATGCACTGCCTCTGTCATTTGTTCTAAATCCGATCCTTGCTGCAAGCTTTCTTTGGTGTAAGCGTCAATGCAGTAGGGGCATTGAACCGTATGAGCCACGGCTAGGGCGATAAGCGCCTTTTCGCGTTTTGATAGTGCTCCTTCGGCAAACACAGCCCCGTAGTATGCAAAGAACTTTTCAGCTAACTCTGGGTTGCCCTCGCCAATTTCTCCAAACTTCGGAAGGTGTTCTGAATTGTAATATTGATCCATTGTTTCGTTTCCTCTGGCTATCTCTCAGCTTAGAGGATCTGATTTCATCTCACCCATAGTTTTAGTGAATGGATGGTACTCTTATGATTCCTCGTTCGGTATTAACGTTCACTGCAACGGCAACCGAAGCCTTGAAGCAAGCTGCTTTGGGTCTTGGGATCTGTTCGGTTGTGTTAGCGGCAGATCCAACCCAAGTAGATCAACTCATTAACACCAATGACTGTCAAGGCTGTGATCTGTCTAAAGCCAGTATTTATGGAATGGTGCTAGAAGGCGCTAATTTAACCCGCGCGAACCTAACAGAGGCTGCTTTTCAGGGATCTAAACTGAATTTTGCCAATTTAACGACAGCAGTTGGCGATCGCGCGAACTTTGCCCTTGTGCAACTTCAGGACGCAAACTTGCAAGGGGCAAATCTGCAAGAGGCAAACTTCTATGGTGCAGATTTGCGGGGTGCAGACCTTTCTAAAGCCAATCTTCAAAAGGCAGTGCTAGAAGGAGCTGATTTACGAGGTGCAAATCTCAACGGAGCAAACTTGCAAAACGCCAATTTGGTACGGGTAAAACTAGCTGGGGCGACGCTTGAAGGTACGACCCTAACTGGCGCTCGAATGCCTGCTGGATGGGAGCCTAAGAAGAATTAGCTCTTCTTTTGGGCAATACAGAATCTTTAGCCACATAGAGTCCATAGAGCGATTCAGTACTTCTGCTCTACAGTTTGCCATGATTAGACTGATGTTTGTGAATAAGAACTCTATGAGGATGAAACTATCTAGAACTTTTATCCGGATAAATACCGCTTTTAATGTAAAAAATAATCAGTCTTATTTAACTATTCAGTGTTTTTAGGGAGATCAAGTATTAATTTATCTTTAAACGTTCAATCCTATTCCAGTTCAACACATTTCGGTATTCTCGCAAATCAATTGCTACTTCTAAATAACTCAACTCACTCTTGTTCTACTCGTTCATAACGATTGAGTAATGAGTTTGAGAAGTCGCAAGAGAATTAGCTTTGCGAAGCCTCAAGACTTGCACACCAGGGTGCGTTTTGAGCCGAAAGCAACGTACAACTGCTCGCTATATTGGCTGGCAACTCAGCTTTACAAGGAAGATCAAGCCTTATGAACTCTCTAAGTGGAATCGCCGACCTATCAGATCCACTATCTGTTGAATTAGCTCCTCGTCAAGCACTCGCTTTAGACGTGCAATCTCCTTCCAATACTTTGACTGCGTTTCGGTCTGCCCGTTCAGTTAGTCCTAGTCCTACGCAAACTCCTAGTGCGCCCAGCTCCACACCACGCCAAACGGTGGATGAGATTTTATTCATCGATAAGAAAGTGCCGGGTTATCAGCAACTAGAGTCTGGTACGAGATCAGGCGTCACTATCATTGAACTTAATCCCAATCAAGATGGAATTGCTCAAATTTCCAACGCGTTAGCGCAATTTCAGATTCGTAAAGCGGTTCATGTTGTGTCTCTTGGCGATAAAGGCGTTGTAAAACTAGGTGCAGCCCAATTATCCAAGAGTTCGATAGGACTCTATGCTAGTGATCTTAGATCATGGGCAAAGTCATTTAATGGCGGAGTAGATATTTTAATGTATGGCTCAAACGTTGGAGCCGATAGAGCGCTTCTAGAGCAAGTGAGTGCCTTAACAGGAGCCGATGTCGCCGCGTCTAGCGATCGCACGGGAAGCTCAACTTTGGGTGGCGATTGGGATCTCGAACAGAAAGTGCTGCGGGTAAACACAGGCGCAATTGCAACTCAGCTTGCTTTTCAGCCCTCTACTCTCCAGACTTACGCTGCCACTCTCTCGGCATAACACAGCAGTACTTAAGACTCCTATAGATTCTGACGCTTCTTAAATCTTAATAACTCCTAAATGGAGAGCCGTGATAGGCTCACGGCTCTATTGCTGTGTCAGTGATCTACCGATGAAGTGAGATAGGCCATTGCCCTGGGAATCCTGAGAAAAGAATGAACTTGGGCATGCGTGGACGCATAAGGGAATTGGCATGTTAGTCGATGATTCATCTCCGGATACTCCGAGCGGGCTACTGGGTATCCGGAGTCGGATGCACTTTACCGGTCGGTTAGATGTCCACACGAGTGGGCAGCAGTGGAGTCTCTATCTTTATATGGGGCGCTTAACTTGGGCATCGGGTGGACCTCACCCCAGACGCCGATTGAATCGGTATTTAAACCAACATTGCCCTCAAATTGACGCGAATTCGATCACCGTTAGACTTACAGATGGTTTTCATGGGCAGGATTACCAAACCCTTGCGATACTTGTTAAGCGACAGCAAGTAACTCCAGAACAAGCCGTTGCTGTTATTCGGAGTACGATCGCTGATGTGTTGTTTGACATTATCCAGCAAGAAGAAACGAAACTCGTCACCTTCAAATCCGATGCACAGGATGTTCTCGACACTTCGCTAGCGCTAGTGAATGCAGAACAACTGCTTGCCGAAGTTCAGCAGCTTTGGAATGCCTGGCGATCGCTCGGTTTAGCTGATCACTCGCCGAACTTAGCGCCTGTTCTTCGCCACCCTGAACAACTGCAAGAACACACCCCTGAGAAGGTGTATAGAATGCTTGTGTCACTGGTCGATGGTCGCCGCTCTCTGCGAGATTTAGCAGTTCTGACGAAGCAAGATTTGTTGCAGCTAACGCGCCTTCTAGTGCCGCTCTACCGCAAAGGATTGATTGCTTTAACTAAAATTTCAGATTTGGCAGTTCCTGGAGCAGTGGGGCAATCGACATCGCCTTCAGCAAGACTTGAGGACACTACCCTAAAGCAAGGAATGCCGCTCCCTCGCACTCCCCGTGGAAGCAGAACAACAGGTTTAGATGCACCGCTAATTGTTTGCATTGATGACAGTCTACGCGAATGCCAGGCTATGGAAAAAATCGTGATCCAAGGAGGATATCGATTTACTGGGATTCAAGACTCTGTACAAGCACTGCCAATCTTGCTAGAGCAAAAACCAAGTTTGATCTTCTTAGATTTGGTCATGCCTGTTGCCAATGGTTACGAGATTTGCGCTCAAATTCGTCGAGTTTCGCTATTTAAAAACACTCCAATTGTTATTTTGACCAGCAACGACGGAATCATAGATCGAGTTCGTGCCCGATTTGTCGGTTCCTCCGGATTTTTGGCAAAGCCTCCAGAAGCTGACCGAGTGTTAACGGTCATTGCAAAACTTCTTCGGGTTCAAAGCTAAGCACTGGTTCACTCCCATTTAAAATCGTGTTACGGAGAAAAAGAAATGAGTACTGTTCTGGTGGTTGAAGATAGCATTACTGAAATGCAGATTTTGAGCAATTATTTACAACAAGCAGGCATAGCAGTTGTGAGCGCTCACAGTGGAGAAGAGGCGCAAACTAAACTTAGCAATCTGACCCCTGATCTAATTGTGCTAGATGTAATTTTGCCAGGTCAAAGCGGCTTTGAACTCTGCCGAGAACTAAAAGCCGACCCTCGAACCAATCAAATTCCAGTTATCATCTGCTCTACCAAAGATACTGACGTTGATAAGATGTGGGGCAATTTGTTAGGAGCAAATGCTTATATTCCTAAGCCTGTTGATCCAACTCTGTTCCTAACCACAATTCGACAGTTGATCAAGTAGAGGATTGAGTTCATGGCTGAGCTATCTGACATCCCTCCCTTGTTTTCTCCCTATGCATCCTCTATCGCCAGTCTAGAATCTTTACTTGCTGAACCAGCACCAATTGAAATTACGCAGAAATTTCTACGGTTTCGGTTAGAGCCCGACCACGGTGTTCTCGTTCCTGTGCAAGACGTGCTCGCTGTACTCACCATATCGCTAAGTGAGGTGCTGCCGATTCCCCACATGAACGAGTCCGTATTAGGCGTTCTGAATTGGCGCGGTGAGGCGCTGTGGCTGGTTGATCTGTCAAATCAGCTCGGATTCAATTCCCTGATGAGAACAACGAAGCGGCTGTCAACTCTAACTATCATTGTTGTGCAGAAGAAATTGCAGTTGTTAGGACTGGCTGTTTCAGAGGTTCAGGATATTGAAGAACACAGTCCAGATCAGATGCGTTTGCCCTCAAATGAGCTATTTGCACCACGCTTATTGCCTTTTGTAAAAGGTTACTTTCTGCATGAACACACCATCGTTTTAGACACTTCTGCTGTATTAGAAGATCCCCATTTACAAACTCACAAACTTAGAAATTCTAGCGCTGATTATTAACCCTACATCAGGACATGACCATGCCCGACTCCCGCCATACTGAACCTACGTTGGATATGACTTCTCTGTTTTCCTCGGAACCCACGTTAGAAGAATTTACGGCTAGTCTATCAAGTCAGCCCATGCAGAGCCCAAGCAAGCCCACGCTAGAACCAATGGCTGGAGTAGAGCCTGCATCGCTGCCTCAAAGCCGTAGTAATGGAAATGGTAACGGTAGTGTTAATGGTAAGACAGAGGCTCATAAAACGGGATGGGACATCCATCAGGTTGTTATGGCTCTAACGGGATTAAAGTCAGAACTCAAGCAAGCAGGGCTTTTAGAGAAGCCAAATGTGCAGAATCTATTTCGTCAAGTTGCTGAATTTGCGGCAACTCAACCGAGAAAAGAAGGGCATATAGCATCGACTCGTGAATTGCGCCAGCAGCGTCAACAATTTCTTGCGATCGCAGCTCAAATGCGTCAGACTTCTGATTTCAATGCCTTATTAAAGGTGGTCGTGAAGGTAGCGCGAGAAACCCTGCAAGCCGATCGAGCAATCCTCTATCGCTTTGATACACATAACGCAGGCAAAGTGATCGCCGAGTCTGTGCAGCGTGGCTGGACTCCTGCTTTAAATGAAACGCCGCCTATAACGTGTTTTTGTTTTGATCAGCCCGAAGAGTATGTCAAACAGCAGGCGCTGCTGATCGAAGATATTAACCGAGTTGACTTGATGCCGTATCAGCATCAACTTTTAGAGCAGTTGCAGGTAAAAGCAAGTTTGAGCCTGCCGATTCTGCTCGCGGGACAGCCTTGGGGACTGCTGGTGGTGCAGCAATGTTCTCAGACTCGTTTGTGGCAAGAAACAGAAGTGACGCTGCTTTACCAGTTGTGTCTGGAGCTAGCCGTTTGCTTGCAGCAGTCTAACTTCTCACTTCGTCTCAATCAGCAAAACGAGAAGGAAAAAGCGATCCTCAAAGTGATCGATCGCATTCGGCGATCGCTCGATACCAAGACCATTTTTCGCACAACCACACAGGAAGTGCGGCAGCTTCTAAATGTCGATCGCGTTGGAATTTACCGCTTCGAAGAAGACTGGAGCGGCGGATTTGTTGCTGAATCGGTCGCTCCCGGCTGGACTTCCGTGTTGCAAGACCAAGCTGATAATCCTGCCCTGCTAGACAATGTAAGTGATTGCAGCCTTGTCAAGTCGATGCGTGGTGCGGCCAAGGCGTCTGATACGTACCTCAAAGAGACTCGCGGCGGTAGCTATGCCGAAGGAGAGGGCTGTCGGGCGGTGTCTGACATCTACCAAGCCGGATTCACGCCTTGCTACCTCGAAGTGCTGGAACGGTATCAAGCACGAGCCTATATTATTGTGCCGATTATGCAGGATCGGAAGCTGTGGGGCCTGTTAGCAGCGTATCAAAACTCTGCACCCCGCCAGTGGGAAGCATCTGAGACGGCATTAATGACGCAAATCGGCACCCAGTTAGGCGTGGCGTTGCAGCAAGCAGACTATTTGCAGCAGGTGCGATCGCAAGCCGAGCAATTGAAAAAAGTAGCCGACCGAGAACGGGCTACAGCACGAGTCATCGAAAAAATTCGCACAACCTTAGATGTCAATACGATCTTTAGAACGGCTACGCAAGAAGTCCGACAGCTGCTGAATGCAGATCGGGTCTGCGTATATCACTTTGAGCCAGATTGGAGCGGTGAGGTTGTGGCTGAAGCCTTGACTGGAAGTTGGGTGTCATTTATGCAAGCCCAGCAAGAAGATGCCAGTTTCCGCGACAATGCAATGGACTGCACAGCAAAAACATTGGGTGTTAGCAGCAGTACAAAATTAACCGATACCTATCTTCAAGACACTCAAGGCGGTGCTTACACCAAAGGAGCAAATTTCAGAGCCGTCAGTGACATTTACAAAGCAGGATTCTCCCCCTGTTATGTCAGCTTCTTGGAGCGCTTTCAGGCAAGAGCTTACATCATTGTTCCGATCGTTCAAGGAAATCGATTGTGGGGACTGCTGGCAGCCTATCAAAACTCAGGAGTGCGGGAGTGGGAAGCATCCGAAATTACGCTGATTATGCAAATCGGAACTCAACTCGGTGTGGCACTTCAGCAGGCAGAATACACGCAGCAGATTCAGGCACAGTCGGAACAATTGGTAAAGGTTGCCGCTCGCGAACGGAGTTTTATCAGCATTATCGAGAAGGTTGGCCAGTCGGTCATCGAGAAGATGCGTCAGGCTCAGGATGTCGAGACGATTTTTGCACAAACGACCCAACAGATTCGCCAATTTCTAGAAGCAGATCGAGTCGCAGTTTACCGATTTAAGCCAGACTGGAGTGGACAGTATATAGCAGAGTCAGTGGATGCAGGGTGGGTTCCTCTTGTTCGTTCTGATGTAAAAAGCGTCTGGGAAGATACACACCTCCAAGAAACTCAAGGAGGACGATATCAGAACCACGAAAGCTATGCGGTTAATGATATCTATACCATCGGGCATCACCCCTGCCACATCGCTGTTCTAGAGCAATTTCAGGTTCGAGCCTACGTGATCGTTCCTATCTTTGCAGGTTCTCGGCTTTGGGGATTGTTGGCAGCCTATCAAAACTCTGGGCCGCGTCACTGGGAAGAGTCAGAGATCAACCTTTTGAGCCAAATTGGGTCTCAATTTGGAGTGGCTTTGCAGCAGTCAGAGTATGTGTTGCAGATTCAGCGTCAGGGCGAGCGAGAGAAGATTCTATCGAGAGTGGGCGAGCGCGTCCGACAGTCAATCAGTCTGATCGGAAAACCCTCTGACGCAAATACAGTCTTCCAAGTGACGACGCAAGACATTCGGCAGTTACTAAAGGTCGATCGGGTGGCACTGTATCGCTTTAATTCGGACTGGAGCGGCGATTTTATTTATGAATCAGTTAGCAGTGGCTGGTGCAAACTCGTCGGTACAGAAGCGGGTACAAACGTTCGAGACACCTATCTCATGGAGACCCAAGGCGGACGATATCGCAACCGGGAAAGCCTTGCGGTTGATGACATCTACACCGCAGGTCATGCTCCTTGCCACGTAGAGCTTCTAGAAAAATTTGAGGCAAAAGCGTATGTGCTAGTTCCCCTCTTTAAAGGGCAACAGCTTTGGGGAATCTTGGGAGTTTACCAAAACTCAGAATGTAGGCATTGGGAAGACGCCGATGTTGTGTTGCTCAATCAGCTTGCTGGGCAGATAGGGGTTGCTTTAGAGCAAGTAGAAGCTTTGGAGAAACTGTGGTTTCAGGGCGAACAGTTAGCCGAATCTGCTGAACGGGAGAAAACCGCTAAAGAGCAACTCCAACAGCAGGTGATTCAACTGTTGGCGGCGATTAAGCCTGTTTTTTCGGGAGATTTAACGGTTCGGGTTCCGGTTACAGAAACTGAAGTCGGCACGATCGCAGATGCGTATAACAACACGATTCAAAGCTTGCGAAAGATTGTCATTCAGGTTCAATCAACATCGCTCAAAGTGACGCAGACCTCTCACAATAGCGGAGGTGCGATCGCTCAACTCTCTCAACAAGCCGAGGAGCAGTTGCAAGAAGTAACCCGGGCGTTGGATCAAATTGAGGCAATGGTGAGTTCGACACAAGCAGTGGCAGCTAATGCGCGGCAAGTCGAATCGGCTGTACAACAGGCAAACCAAACGGTGCGTTCTGGTGATGCTGCGATGAACCGCACGGTAGACAGTATTATGTCAATTCGTGAAACAGTAGCGGAAACCAGTAAAAAAATTAAGCGCTTGAGTGAGTCGTCGCAGAAAATCTCGAAAGTTGTCAGCTTGATTGGCAGCTTTACAACGCAAACGCAATTGCTGGCACTGAATGCTTCTATTGAGGCAACTCGGGCAGGTGAGTATGGGCGAGGCTTTACAGTCGTAGCGGATGAAGTGCGATCGCTGGCTCGTCAATCTGCTGAGGCGACGCGCGAAATTGAGAAACTAGCCCAGGAAATTCAGTCTGAAACGAGTGCAGTTGCCACAGCAATGGATACTGGAATCCAGCAGGTGGTGAGTGGAACCAGCTTAGTGAACGAAACGCGCCAGCAGTTAACTGAAATTATTAATGCAACGGCTCAAATCAGTCAGTTCGTGCAAGGCATCACGCAAGCAACGCTGTCACAAACGCAGCAGACGCAAGCTGTGACGCAAGCCATGACAGACGTAGCTACACTAGCGAACAAAAACTCTGCCCACTCGAACCAAATTTCAGCTTCTTTCCAAGAGTTGATAGCAACAGCGCAACAGCTTCAAACGAGTGTCGGTGCGTTCAAAGTGAACTAAGAGTTCTGAGGTTCTGATGCTTGAGTTTTGAGTTGAACATTAGCTCATTCAAACCTTATTTCATTGGCTTCTTTTCGTTGCTCAAAACTCGAAATTCAAACCTGATTGCCTATCATGTCTGACAAAACGATTCGCCAACAAACGTACTCGTACTTTCTGACGGAAGCTCAAGATTTGCTGCACAGCATTGAGCAAGATTTGTTGAGCTTGCGCCAGGAGCGCTCTCCTGCTAAAGTTCATAGCTTAATGAGAGCCGCCCATACTCTCAAAGGGGCAGCCGCTAGCGTTGGGTTTAATGACATTAAAACGATTTCGCACTCGCTAGAAGATGTGTTTAAAGCCCTCTATAACCCAGAGGTCGAGATCGATACCGAGCTAGAGACGCTGTTGTTTGAGGGCTACGAGTGCTTGCGCTTGCCCCTAATGAGTGTCCTTAGCACAGATAATCCTGAAGTTAAGAGTAATACAAAAGTTCTGGCGCAGTCAGAAGCGGTGTTCAAGCAGTTACGCACAAAGCTAGGGCAGCACTTTGATCCAGGGGCAGCAATTCCATCTTCTACGGAGTTGGGGTTTGACATCACTCAATCGCTGTTTGAAACGGGAGTGCAAGAGCGGCTAGAGCAATTAGCGATCGCGCTCTCTAGCCCGCCTCAGCAGATTCGAGAAACGCTACAAACTCAAGCAGAGGTCTTTTTAGGGCTATCAGAATCATTAAATTTGTCGGGGTTCGGCGCGATTGCGAAGACGGCATTAGAGGCACTGAGAGTTAATCCAGATCAAAGTGCTGCGATCGCGCAAGCCGCGTTGGCAGATTTCCGACAAGGGCAACTTGCAGTCCTTGAAGGAGATCGAAGCCGTGGGGGAGAGGTTTCCGAAGCACTAAAGCAGCTGAGTCACCGAAGCGTAGAGAAGGCTACTAGTCGGGTTGATCGCCGGACTAAAGTGATGCAATCGTGGAATCGTTTCCTGCGGCTGCTTCATCGCCCTTTATGGACTGCCTCTGATTCTAAAGCGCTCCGATTAACGCAAGGCGCAACTTCGGAGAAAACGGCTGTGCCAAGCTCCAAAGGGATTCGCGAAGCAAAGCCTGTTGGAGCATCAATTCAGCCTCAACTTCTGGTAGAGCTTGGGACTGATAAGGATGCTCAAACTGAATTAGACACAGATTCGATTCAGTTGGCTTTTCAGGAGCTAGAGCATTCTTTAGACACCCCTTCATCCACTTTCAGCTTAACGCCTGAAATCTCTAGCGACGGACTTAGTACGCAAGGCTTTGAGGTTTGGGATGACGAACCTCTGGAGACAACGCAAGCTGAACTGCAGCCATCTCAGCCATCAGCCCAACTGATTCAATCATCTCAGCCACCCTCTCAGCCACCAGTTCAGCAGCCCATCACTCAACGTTTGGATACTCCGTCTGAGAATGTGTCTCATTTGGAAGAGTCTTCTCAAATGGCAATGGTTCGGGTTAATTTAGAGCAGCTAGAATCGCTAAACTACACAACTAGTGAGCTTCTCATCCATCAAAATCAGCAAGTTTTGCAAGACGAGCATTTGCAACTGGTTGTAAGCGAACTAATGGAGGGACTGAGACGGCATCAGCAAACAATGCTGCAATTACGGGAATGGGCAGATTGCCTATTAGTCTCTCCGGAAACTTTGGTGAACCGCCGCGATCGCCGATCAACTGCAGGCGACGGGCTAAAAATAAAATTTGATGCCCTCGAACTTGATCAGCACAATGAAGTGCATGAATTACTGCAATCTGCTTTAGAAGAGTTAGTACCGCTAGAGATGGAGGCAGAAGCCATCGAGTTACGTGTCCGGCAAGCCGCGATCGCACGGAACCAACAAGGACGCCTATTAAACTACTTGCGCGATGACTTAATGCTGGCTCGTATGATGCCGATCGGCACAGTTTTAAACCGTCTTCCGCGAATTGTGCAGCAGCTAACAGAAACCTACGGCAAACACGTTGAGCTACGGCTGAGTGGGACGCAGGTTCTCGTTGATAAGGCAGTTGCCGAGAAGTTATTTGATCCATTGCTGCATTTGATTCGGAATGCCTTTGATCATGGAATTGAAGCGGCTGAAATTCGGAGTCAGCAAGGAAAACCAGAGATAGGATGCATTGCAATTCGGGCTTATCAGCAGGGAAACCGAACGCTGATTGATGTGCAAGATGACGGCGGCGGGCTGGACTTGCACCAAATTTGTCAGCGCGGTTTTGAGTTACGGCAACTACCTTCTGCTCAAGTAGAACAGTTTTCGCCAGCAGAATTACTGAATTTGCTGTTTGAGCCAGGGTTTTCGACCGCTAAACAGGTGACTGAACTGTCTGGACGAGGCGTTGGCTTGGACGTGGTGCGATCGCATATTCAATCATTGCGAGGCAATATCACCGTTGCATCGGATTTACATCGGGGCACCACGTTTTCATTGCAATTGCCATTGACGCTGATGAGTGCGCGATTACTCGTTTGCCAAGTTGGGCAGGCGGTTTATGGCTTCTTATCAGACGAAGTGGAGCGGATTGTTGCTCCGAATGCAGAACAGCTTGAAGTGGTTGGCAGTACACGAGTTTTTCACTGGCAGCAAGGGGAGGAAGAATGTTCTGCTCCAGTGCATCGAATTTCTCAACTTGTGAGCTACACCACAAGGCTGACAGTTCCAGAATCGCCGCAAAACTCAATACAAGAGATCGGAACAGTTTCTACCCCTTTGTTATTAGTACGACGACAGGGAGAATGGGTCGGGCTGGAAGTTGAGCGAATTATTGGTGAGCAGGAGTTGGTGATTCGACCCATGGGAACGGCTCTGACGCCGCCGCCTTACATCTATGGATGTAGCGTGTTAGGAGACGGACGCTTAATTCTCGTCATTGATGGGGTGACGCTTGTGCAGCAAACCCTTCTCGCTAGAAAGGAGTTGCTGGGAGTATCGTCTAAAGTTTTGCTGACCGAAAAGGATGAACTCCATGCTGCAGATCTACCTCCTGAAATTGAACCAGAAGTGCCCGTTCAGACGGCAGGCTGCGTTCTGGTGGTTGACGACTCCATCACCGTTAGACAAGCGCTGACGTTCACCTTTCAAGAAGCAGGATATAACGTCATTCAGGCGCAAGATGGGTTAGATGCGATCGCACAACTCCAGCAGAATCCTAATATTCAACTTATAACCTGCGACGTTGAGATGCCTCGCCTGAATGGATTTGAGTTTCTCATGCGCTACACCCAGCAATCTAAGCTCAAGCAAGTTCCGGTGATTATGCTGACCTCACGAAGTAATCAAAAGCATCAGCAGCTTGCGGTGCAGTTGGGTGCTTCAGCCTATATGACAAAACCATTTTCAGAAGATGCTCTTCTGAGTTTAGTGAGTAATTTGATTAGAAAGGAAGTCATGTGATGACAATGTTAGCGCCGCGCTCTAAGTCAACGTCAGTCGAGACTGTGCTTAAAGTGATTGTTTTCTCGATTGCCGGATATCGGTTAGCTCTACCGCTGGAGTCAGTGCTACGCGTAGTGAACGCGCCTGTGACTGTGATGTCATCGAGCGCAAACGAGCCATTGAATGGGGTGGAGTTAGTTCACCTTAAACACTTAGCAATCTCAGTTCTCAATCTCTATTCTCATCTTAGCCTGAAGCAAGTGGACTCCGTCCCGCAATACGGGCAATTTCTAATTGTGACGCAAGCTGGAGGAGAACTCTGTGCCCTTCGAGTCGATACGCCGCCTGATTTGGTTGAGTTAGATGCGGCTACACTTCGACAGTTACCTGCCCCTTACCAGCAACATCACCCGCTTAGTATCGCAAGTCGTGTAGCGGTGTTGCCTCAAGGTAAAGCAACGTCCGTGATCTTTTTGCTAGATATGGAGCGAGTGTTGCAAGTAATTGGTGGTTGAACGGCAAGCTGTTATTTAACCACAGGCTATTATTTAACCAATAGATTAACCAATAGAGTTTTCCAGATGTAGAAAGGGCTAAAGAGCCTACCGACAAAAAACTCCATTTCGCAAGCCGCAACGAGATCAACGGAGAGAACGCGGCGATTTTTAAGAAAATAAAGGGAGATTTTGCGGAGGTCGTTGAACAGCAGGAACGGAAACATGAGCGGTCTTTGCCAAGGGCGAAACCGCAACATTCTAAAGCGGTGCTGGCTCAGACCAATAGTGCGAAAGAAATTCAGAAGATACGATCGCTCAAGTCGCCACTCAGGAATTTGATGCACGATCGTCATGCTTGGGTTGTACCAGATTTCCCAACCTGCAAGCTTGATGTGCGACAGCGCTTCCGTTTCTTCACCTTTGAGCGCAAAGCCATTTTTCACTGGGCCTTGAACAATTTGCTTAGAAGAAACGTGGTCTAACCAGACCTGCCTGCGGATGACAAGCCCTGCGCCAACGGGAAGCCCGCGTTTGTAAAAATCATAGCGGAAACTGTCTTTCCGCTCCATGGTGGGCAAATAGTGAGCAATGCGATGAAAGTTTTGAGGCGGTTCGACTTCGTATTTTGGTAGAATCCGGCTGCCGTATGCACCTGCGTTCGGGTACTGTTGTCCAAACGTGTAGGCTGCCGCAACCCAAGTTAGAGTGGGGATGTTATCGTCATCGAGAAATCCGATCAGAGCGCCCTTTGCAGCTTCGATGGCCCGACGACGCGCGATCGCGGCTCCTTGCTGTGGCTCAAAAATATAGCGCAGTTCACAGGACTGATTCCATTCACTTTGATAGTGCTTGACAACTTCTGCCGTATTGTCAGTACTGTTGTTATCAACAACAACAATTTCCCAATGAAGCTCTTCAGTATTTGTTTGCAAACGCAATTGCTCTAGTATGGCTGGGAGCTTGCTTGCTGCGTTGTAGCTCCGAATGACAATAGTAATATCTAACTGGTCTGATGAGCAGGGCATAGTATCGATACAGAATTCTGTATCTCTAAGTTGCCCAACCAAAGGGATTTTGTCACGATTCGCGCAAGGAACCGCAAAAAAGAGACACCTGCATTAAAAAAATTGAGGTGTCTTTAGCCGTGGAATATTGACGCTAACTAGACCTGAATCTGAAAATGACTAGGTGTAAAGATCAGCTTTGGCGCGATCGCTCAGTAGCACTGAACCCTTAGCATCCATGCTAAAGTCTTCTCCGGGTTGCAGCCCCTGATGAATGAGTTGCTTGTAAAGCGTAATGGTTGTGATCCGGCGAATCTCTCTCATCACGTAACCTGGAATGATTTGTTCGACTGCCCAGCAAAACGCGAGAGGGTCTACCCAAAGAAGGCGCTCTAAGCTAACAATCACGATTCCTGCAACATCTCGTAGGGTTAATTGGCATCTGAGACCAACGATGATAGATTTACCGATGTCAGCGTTGCGAGTCGCTAGAGCACAAGTCAGTCTACTAATTTCAGATTCTAGGTGCAGATGAGTTGTTTCTTGCACGGGCTGCTTTCTCCAAGGTTTGTAACGTTTCGTCAATTCGCTGGAATTTTGAAAAGTATACCTTGAGATAGATTTTTGGATTAGAAGAAATAGGTAGTTTAACAAAACTTTTTAGTTCTAACTTGTAGAAAATAGATAGCTGTTAGGCTGGCCTTTGGCTCGACGAAGAGATAAAGTAGCTCTTTGTGATTAACGGTTTCAGGGATTTACTGCTTCTTGCGGGTCTAGAGAACCTGCTTTTCGCAAAGGTTCCTGCGATATGATTTGCCATAGACTACGTGTGCGTGTGATTGGCAAATATCTATCTGTTAGGAATTACGAGGAAGAACTTATGACTATCACCGCCGATTTACACGCTCTAAATCCAATTAAGTTAGGTTTACCTAACATTTGTGGTTGGGAATCAGAAATTGCTTCCATTGTTCAAAGTACAGATCCGGTTTTTCTTCCCACAACTAATCTCAGTCTTGAAAGCATTTCGGCTGGATTTGCGTGTGCGCTGCACATGCATCAACCAACGACTCCCGCTGGAGCAAATGGCGAATTGATCAGCAATTTGCAGCACATGTTTGAGCATCCAAACGATGGAGATAACCACAATGCAGGCGTATTTGCGTGGTGTTATGGTCGCATGGGTGAGTTTATTCCTGACTTGGTTGCCCAAGGCTGTAATCCTCGCATTATGCTCGACTACTCCGGTAATTTGCTGTGGGGATTGCAGCAAATGGGGCGTGAGGATGTTCTGAACCATTTGAAACGAATTACCTGCGACGCTCAGTATCAGCCCTACGTCGAGTGGCTTGGCACGATGTGGAGCCATGCCGTAGTTCCGTCTACCCCCATTCCAGATATCAAACTACAGATCCAAGCTTGGCAGCAGTATTTTGCCTCGCTGTTTGGCGTTGATGCCTTGAAACGAGTCAAAGGTTTCTCGCCGCCAGAAATGCATTTACCCAACCATCCGGATACTTTGTTTCAGTACATTAAAGCGTTGAAGGAATGTGGATATCGCTGGTTGATGGTGCAAGAACATTCGGTTGAGCGGTTAGACGGATCTCAATTGCGTCATGAACAGAAATATATTCCTAATCGCTTAGTGGCAAAAAATTCTAACGGTGAAACGATCAGCATTACGGCACTGATTAAAACGCAAGGATCGGACACAAAATTGGTCGCGCAAATGCAACCTTATTTTGAAGCAAAAGGATTGGGGAAACAGCAACTTGGTTCGGTTAGCATTCCGTCTCTTGTCACTCAAATTGCAGATGGTGAAAATGGCGGAGTGATGATGAATGAGTACCCACGAGATTTAATTCGGGTGTATCACGAAATCCGCGATCGCGGAGAAAATCATGCCGGTACAGTAGCGATGAACGGTACGGAATATTTGGAATTGATTGAAGCGGCGGGTGCTACGCCTGACGAGTATCCAACTATTCAAGCGGTTCAGCAGCACAAGATTTGGCAACAGGTGACTGCGGATCAGGCAACTCCTGAGAAGGTGGAAGAGGTTATTGCAACTCTTAAATCTAGCGACGATCGCTTTCACATGGATGGCGCATCGTGGACAGATGATCTCAGTTGGGTCAAAGGATACGAGAATGTTTTAGAACCCATGAATCGGTTGAGTGCTAAGTTTCATCAGAAGTATGATTCGCTCTTAAGCAGCAATCCCTCGGTGACGCAGCAAGCCGACTATCAAGAAGCACTACTCTACAATTTACTATTGCAAACGAGTTGTTTCCGCTACTGGGGACAAGGCGCTTGGACAGACTACGCGAGGGAATTGTATCGACGAGGTGAGGCATCGATCGAGAGTCGAATGGTGAGAGAAGACTTTGGTGCCTAAACGGGCTGTCGGAACGGGTCATTCAAAACTTCAGATACAGCATTCAAACTAGCAATCATGCAAACAGAACCAAATGCAACTATTTTGCTGTTAACACTTCCGCTCTGATCCAATTGATTAATTCCAGATTGACCTGTTCTGGGCATTCGTCATGAGCGCAGTGCCCAGCATTGTCCAGCGTCACTATTCGGAGCTTCGGGTTGTAGTTAGAAAAGCGCTCGACTGAATCAAGTGGGATCATTCGATCTTCTTTGCCCCACAGCAGCAGCGACGGCATTTTAACGTTGCTAAAAATAGAGCGAATGCTAGGACTAAACGTTGGACTCGCCATTGCTTTAAGAATGGCGCAGAACGCTTTGGCTGAACCTTTTGTTCTCGCAGGCTTCACAAGAATCTCTAATAATTCATCGGTCACTGCTTCTTTACAGGCGTAAGCTACGCTTGCCCAATGCCGAACAATCCAAGGCTGCCGCAACACGTAAAACAACGGATACAACACAAGCGGCGATAGTAGAATCTTTTGGAGCGTGCGGACAAAGGGACGCAGCCCTAGCGGAATAGATTCATGGTGACTGGAGGTGTCTGGTAAGCTAATCATAGCAACGCCTCGCACCATCTCAGAATGAGCAGCAGCAGTCGCCAGACACGTCAATGAACCAATCGAGTTTCCAACTAAAATAACTGGCTTATCAATAAAGGTTTTCCAAAAGTCGTGAAGCTGTTCGACCCAAAGTTCGACAGAGTACTCAATGTCAGGTTTGTCAGAGGCCCCAAATCCAAGCAGGTCAATCGCATAGACGCTGTGAGACTTAGACAGAGCTGACATGTTCTGTCGCCAGTGCCCAATCGAGCCGCCAAATCCATGTACAAAGATGACTGGAACCTGGCTGCGAGGGTTCGGAAAAACTGTGTGGTGAACCTTCCAACCGTTCCATGTGAATGTCTGCTGATAGCCAAACCGCCGAATTCTCTCTAGGGAAGGAGCCACGTGCTGCTGCTCTTCGGCAGGTTTGAAAGCGCTATAGAGGGCTTCTGCAGTACCGTTGGAGTCAGGGTTGAGCAACAACCAGCAGAGCGCGAGAAACGCGATCGTAAAAGACTGTGCCACAGCGATCGCAGGTGGAAGTCCATGAGTAAACGCCGTCAGGATACGATCGCCGAGAGCCAACAACCAAGCTAGGTTGCCAAACTCCCAGATATCTCTGCGGAATTGAGCAATAAACTCAGAATTGGCGGTAGGGAACTCCAAGCGCTCGCTGCTAAACATAGGACAACGCCTCTCAAGCAAGGTTGTAACTAAAAGCTTCGTAAGGTGGGAACTTAGGCCAATAAAGCCCGATTAAAAATAGACTTATCTTTACTTTGACGGACTTCTGAAAGATTGCCCTCTCTCTTACGTTACGGATTTGTTACAAATTGTTTACTCCGATTGACACCTCCCTGGATAGATTTTGCTTTCTAAAAGCTAATTTTAATGAGAAGTGTTCGGTATACCAACATTTAGTTACAAGGATCACGCCATGAGTGGTAATGCAAGCAAAAAAGGGCAGTCCATCAAGCCCAATGTGAATCAAAACAGCAATATTGATACAGATCCAGGTGAAACGCCAACAGAAGTAGATTACTCACGTGATGACCAAGATGTTACGCCTGTAAACCCGGATGCGATGGAAAGACCAGATACTCACTCTAACGAGAAAGACAAAGAGTAAATGCAAGAATACGACGCAATCATCATCGGGGCAGGACACAACGGATTGGTCTGCGCTGCCTATCTTTTGAAAGCAGGATATAAGGTTCTTTTGCTCGAAAAGCGCGAGATTCCTGGTGGGGCTGCAACCACTGAGGAACTGATGCCAGAGGATGCTCCTGGCTTTAAGTTCAGCCCTTGCGCAATCAACCATGTTTTTATTCACTTAGGACCCGTCGTACAGGAGCTAGAGCTTGAGCGCCACGGGTTAGAGTATTTGTTTTGCGACCCCGTTGTGTTCTGTCCACATCCTGACGGGTCATATTTCTTAGCGCACCGCTCGGTTGAAAAAACGTGTTCAGAAATTGAGCAATTTAACCCGCGCGATGCTAAGAAGTATGCTGAATACATTGACTTTTGGCAGCATATTATCCAGCTCGTTACACCCGTTTTTAATGCACCGCCCAAATCGATCAGCGATATTATTAGCAATTACAACATCAGTAAGCTAAAAGATGTGTTCTCGCTGACCGGATCGACGGATGGAACGCTAGATCTCATCCGGTCGATTTTATCTAGCGCGACTGATCAGCTAGAGGAGTATTTTGATTCAGAATTTGTCAAAGCTCCTCTAGCACGACTGGCTGCTGAGCTAAGTTCGCCTCCATCGCAGAAAACGATGTCGATTGGGGCAATGATGATGGCGTTGCGCCATCATCCTGGAATGGCTCGTCCGAAAGGAGGAACCGGGGCGTTAACCGAGGCTTTGGTTCGCTGTGTCCGCAGTTTGGGAGGCGAGATTCTGACTGATAAAGCCATTAAACAGATCTTGGTGGATGGCGATCGCGCAGTTGGAGTTCGATTAACAAACGGTGAAGAATTTCGGGCGAAACGGGGCGTCATTTCTAGTTTGGATGCCAAGCGGGTGTTTTTGCACCTGATGGATGAGAAGGATGTTGATTCTGGATTGCGCGAGCGTGTTGATCGTCGGATTGTCAACCGCAATGAAGCGATTCTCAAAATCGATTGTGCGCTGTCTGAAGCGCCTCGCTTTGAGCATCATAATCATCGTGATGAGTACATGATGGGATCGGTTTTAATTGCCGATTCTGTGAATCAAGTTGAGCTTGCTCATACCGATCCAGAGATTGGTCGCATTCCGATTGATGATCCTTCGATGTACAGCGTTGTCCCTTCTCTTCTTGATCCAACCTTAGCTCCAGAGGGGAGACATACGCTTTGGATTGAGTACTTTGTGCCTTACCAAATTGCAGGTAAGGAAGGCACGGGCATGAAGGGGATGGGTTGGACAGAGGAGTTGAAGAACGAGGTTGCCGATCGCGTGCTTCAGAAGTACGCCACCTACGCGCCGAATCTTCAAAACTCGATTATTGCTCGTCATATCGAAAGTCCGCCCGAATTAGAAGCTCGCACTGGTATGTTGGGTGGCAACTATTACCACTTGGACATGACGTTTGATCAGATGATGTGTTTTCGTCCACTGCCTGAACTCGCAAATTACAAAACTCCAATTGAGGGGTTGTACTTGACAGGAGCAGGCACACATCCAGGCGGCGCGATTTCTGGGTTGCCAGGACGCAACTGCGCGCGAATCTTTTTGCAAGAGCAGCGATCGCTAACGCAAACGCTATCAGAAGCAGGAAATTCGATTAAATCAGTCGCAAAATCTGTCTTCAGTGATTAGCACCAAGTTCAACTGAATATGCTATCTGCCTAGAAGCTTGGTTAAATTGAACGAATTTATTCAAGCTTTTAGGCAAATAGTAATCGCAAAAACGATTGCGAAAAGCAGAGTTTATGAATATTAGTTAGATCACGATTAACAATCTGTAGCGCAACAGAGCGATAAATCAAAAAAATGTTTGGAGGGTTATTAAATGAGCATACTAACAGTTGAAGAAGTAAAAACGCTAGTGCAAGAACCTAAAGAGTTGTGCGTTTCGATCTACATGCCGACTGTCGTAGCGGGAGCAGAAACTCGGCAAAACCCAATCCGGTTTAAGAACTTGATCAAGATGGCACAGCAAGAGTTGGTGAACAATGGCCTAGATGAGGATGCTGCCAGTGGGTTTTTGCGTCCATTAATTGATGAGATCGATCGGGATGACTTTTGGCAACATCAAGATCGCGGACTGGCTATTTTTGTATCCGATACCTTCTACCGCTACTATCAAGTTCCACAGGATGTCTCAGAACTTGTGGTCGTTACCGAACAATTTCACCTCAAACCGATTCTGCCGTTTCTGACAGGCGATGGACGGTTTTATGTTCTCACATTGAGTCAGAAAGACGTGAGATTTATGCAAGGCGATCGCATGAGCCTGCGCGAAATTGAGGTTCCGAACCTTCCAACCAGCATGGATGAAGCCTTGCAGTATGACGAAACCTCCGGCGACGGACAGTTTCGCATTGGCACGACAAGCGGCGCATCGAATTTCACCAGTTCTCAGCAGCCCGGACAGTTTCATGGACAGGGCAGCCCCGATCAAGATGACATCAAACAAGATTTGCTGCAATTTTTCCATGTCATTGACGGCGCAGTTCACGAATTTCTAAAAGATAAACGTGCGCCCCTTATTTTGGCGGGAGTCGATTATCTTATGCCGATCTATCACGAGGCGAATACCTATCCTCATCTCGTGACCGAAGACAGCATCGCGGGCAATGTGAAAGTTGAGAAGCCAGAAGAATTACACGAAAAAGCCTGGGCGATCGCAGAACCACTTTTCACAAAAGCGATCGACGATGCCGCAAACTACTATCACGATTTGTCGAATACCGATGTGACCTCAACCGACCTGAATGAAACCGTTCCTGCCGCTTATTATGGGCGAGTGCAGCAGCTTTTTGTGGCAGTTGGAGTGCAGCAGTGGGGACGATTTGATGCCGAAGCTAACGAAATGCAACTTCACTCAGAGCCTGAGCCTGGTGATGAGGACTTGCTAGATGCGGCGGCGATTCAAACCATCGTAAATGGTGGCGTGGTGTATGCAGTTGAGCCTGAAAAGATGCCCGACAAGGCTGCGATCGCGGCAGTATTCCGGTATTAGATCTCATCCTAGTTGTGGATTAACCGCAACGGTAAATAGAAAACACTTGTGACAGAAGTTCATTGAATCAGGAGATGACTCATGCAATACGATGAATTCATCAAACACGTACAAAGCTACACTCAAGCTGATTCTCGTGAAACGGCTGAGAAAGCAGTTGTTGCAACGCTAGAAACATTGAAAGAGCGAATTGTAGGAGATGAAGCCAGCCAACTAGCGGCACAGCTTCCAGAGCCTTTAGCAAAACATCTTAGAGGCCGTGAAGGCGAATTCGGCGACCACTTCAACCTTGAAGAGTTTTATAGCCGAGTTAGCCAAAAAGAAGGGGTCGATCCGTCGACGGCGGTTATTCATGTTAAAGGCGTTTTCTCGGTGCTAAATGCGGCAGTGACGCCAGGAGAATTTCAGGATGTAAAAGCGAACTTCTCGAAAGACTACGATGAACTGTTTGCTCCCTCTGGGAACTAAGAGCATTTCTAATGGTTGGCTCTATCTTCCTAATCTAATCAGACTAATCTAATCAGATCAAAACAGCCTTACTCAAAGAGAGTAAGGCTGTTTTGATTAATGACAATTAAAACGAACTTACGACGCGCCTAACCAGCGAGCGGCATCCTTGGCGTGATAAGTAAGAATTAAATCTGCCCCGGCTCGCTTAAAGCTGGTCAGCGTCTCCATAACGATTCGCTCCTCATCGACCCAGCCGTTGAGCGCTGCCGCTTTTACCATCGAATATTCACCCGACACATTGTAAGCCGCAACTGGCAGATTCGACGCTTCTTTGACCCGCAAAATCACGTCCATGTAAGAGAGCGCAGGCTTGACCATTAGCATGTCCGCGCCTTCAGCAATGTCGAGTTCGATTTCTTTGAGCGCTTCCCGCGCATTGCCTGGATCCATCTGGTAAGTTTTGCGATCGCCAAATTGGGGCGCAGAATCCGCCGCATCTCGGAACGGACCATAGTATGCCGAGGCATACTTAGCCGCATACGACATAATCGGAATATCTTGAAATCCTGCCTCGTCTAAGCCTTCGCGAACAGCCTTCACAAAGCCATCCATCATCCCAGAAGGCGCAATGATATCGGCTCCAGCTTTGGCTTGAGAAACGGCTGTTTTTTTCAGTAGTTCGAGCGTTGGATCGTTCAGCACTCGCCCGGTCAAATCGCCCGTTTCGAGATAGCCGCAGTGACCGTGAGACGTATATTCACACAAACAGGTGTCGTTCATGACAATCAAATCAGGAACGGCTTTTTTAACGGCAGTAGTAGCTTTCTGCACAATGCCGCAGTCGTGCCAAGCTCCGGTTGCGTCTATGTCCTTATCAGCCGGAATGCCAAACAGGATGATCGACGGAATGCCGAGATCGTATACTTCTTTTGCTTCTTCTACAATTTTATCAATCGAGAGTTGAAAGACACCCGGCATCGATTTGACTTCATTCGCAATGCCATCCCCCGGAACGGCAAACAACGGATAAATCAAATCGCTTGTATTAAGAACAGTTTCACGCACCATCCGACGCAGTTGGGGATGAGTACGCAGCCGACGAGGACGGTGAGTTGGAAACATAGAGATAAATTCAGGCTTGAGCAGTGGGCAGTATCTTAAAAGTCTAAAACGTTCGAGGCTGCGATCGCTCGCCTATTCAATTACGAACTGTAAAGAAAATCATGAAAAAAGCGGCTCCAATTGGAGCCGCTTTTTTCATAAACTTGAATTTCAGAAGTCTAAGCTTCAACCGCAGTAGGGTAAACGCTAATCTTCTTACCACTCTTACCGCGTCTTTCAAACGTCACAATTCCTTCGATCAACGCAAACAGCGTATCATCGCTGCCCCGACCGACATTGTTTCCAGGGTGGAATTTCGTGCCGCGCTGACGCACTAAAATGTTGCCCGCCTTCACAACCTGACCGCCGTAACGCTTAACGCCCAAACGCTGAGCATTAGAATCGCGTCCGTTGCGAGTACTTCCTGTACCTTTCTTATGAGCCATGATTCCCTCTATTGCTTTCTCGTTGATCTTACCGTCTGTCGAAGAGTCGGGCTAAGTTTGCCTAGCCTGCTGCCGTCAGCGTTTCACCACCAATGGTGATCGACTCCACCATCAAGCGACTCAATTCTTGACGATGACCGCGCTTTTTGCGAGTTTTCTTCTTGGGCTTCATTTTGTAAACGAGTACCTTGCGCCCGCGCAGATGACGCATGATCTTAAACTGCACTGATGCACCTTCTACAAGGGGTTCACCAATGCTAATGTCTCCTTCGTTGTTGACGAACAGCACTCGGTCGATCGTGATTTGAGAATCCGCCTCTCCGACAATCCGATTGAGGTCATAAAATCGACCGTTTTCGACGCGCAGTTGTTGTCCGCCTGCTTCAATAATCGCGTAAAGCATGTGTTTGTCCTTAATAAAAGCCGTACAGGTTAACTCGCGTTGGCGAATTATTAGAAGAACCTGATCCGAGCCAAAAAATAATCAATCAGTTTACCAGTATGGCGAATATCAGTGTAAACTGTCAACCGATGATTACTTGGATAAATAACTACAAAGGACTACATAGCCTTATGTTGATAATCTCCAGTTTTGCATAGTCTTGCAACGCTTTCATAGTGCTTGTTTTAGTCTAATTTAGGAGTGTATGTAATGCAGAAATTAAGCCTTTCATACGGACATGTGTGTATAGTTAAGCCCAACCTGGGCTAAATAAATGCGCGGCGAAGTCCTTTGCTATATCGACATGATTTGCTTCACGAGGTCGGCATTGAAGTTGGAACGATAAGGCTGAACCCTTTCCAGGGTTCTACTACAGGGTGCATTTGCCTTAGAAACTCCACCGCTCTAAATCTGCTCGGAGAAATTTATAGATGTCGAATCCCAATTCTGGCGTCCTAGAGGATAGCCTTAGCTTTAGCGCGATCGCAAATACTAGAAACACCATAACTGGAGCGACTAACTCAAATTTATTCAACGATTCCACTGGCTCACAAAATCTCACAGGCAGTAGTAATCTCTCCCGAAGTTCTAACGGCGGCCAAGGGTTACAGGCTCAGTATTACGAAGGTCAGGATCTCACAAATCTAAAATTAACTCGAATTGATTCAACGGTAGATTTTGACTGGGCATCTAGTTCTCCAGATGCTTCCCTTAAGCCAGAGCATTTCTCAGTTCGCTGGACAGGTCAGATTCAGCCCAAATACTCCGAAACCTACACGTTCTATACTTATTCAGATGATGGCGCTCGGTTATGGGTTGACGGGCAACTCCTGATTGATCATTGGACAGATCACGCACCAACCGAAGACAAAGGAACCATTGCTCTCGCATCTGGACAGAAGTATGACATCAAGCTGGAATACTACGAAAACAGCATGGGAGCTGTCTCAAAGCTCTTATGGTCTAGTGGCAGCCAAACCAAAGAGATTGTTCCTCAGAGCCAACTTCATGTTCCAGCGACAGATTACGAGTCAACGCCATCACCAGCAGCAAGTTCAACGTTTGATGGCATTACAACTACTGTAGATTGGGCAGATGTAGAGGGTCCAACAACAGGACTCGGATTCGGACTCAACGCTTTTCAAGGCTTTCGTCCTGAAAGCTTTAACAGTGCCGCCTACAAAAGCAATATGTCCTTGATGAATCCAGGGTTGATTCGGTTTCACAATGCTAGTGCGATGCAGGACTCCAGCACCCCTGACGGATTGATTGACACGGCTCATCGCACCTGGGATACCACCAAGATAAAACAAGCGTTAGAGTCTTCATTCTCCTCGTTTGCCACCAGCGACCCTGAGCGCATGATTAACATTCCCACTTGGCCTAGCTGGATGGATGCTAATAACGATGGTTTCCTTGATGCCAATCAGTTCGACAATTACGCCCAACTCTGTGCCGATCTGGTTAAAATCGTCAACCAGGACTCGCACCTCAAAGTCAAGTATTGGGAAGTCACCAACGAGAAAGACGACTCTTATTTCACTCGGTTCCACACTGAAAGCGGCTGGGGTGGACTCAAAAACCCCGCCCAACCCGATCGTCTGAATGAGCTGATCGAGATTTACAACAAAGCGGCTGTCGCGATGAAGCAGGCTGATCCCACAATTCAAGTTGGAGGACCAGGGATGGCACGGTCAGATCTGCAACCGTTCTATGTCCCCTTCATCCAGGGCACTAAAGCGAACCTTGATTTCTTTACCTACCACCACTATGCCACTGGTAGTGCTTCCACAGCCGACTCCGATATTTATGCTGGTGCAATAGCGATCGGGTCAAGAACGGCCTCGATCGTTCAAGCACTGAAAGAAGCAAGTCCGACGCGAACCATTCCAGTCATGTTAGGCGAGTACAACATCAGTTGGACGTGGCAGACACGAGACCCCCGCATGACCACTCACAAAGGCGTAGTATTCGATGCTTTGGCAATGGTGAGTGCCCAGAAGAACGGCGCAGTGGCGGCTCTGGCATGGAATGAGAAAGATGGCACCTATGGCAAGATGAGCGATCAGAACGATTTGCGGCTAGGCGGAGCATTTTTACAGGTGTTGAACAATCGCTTGGTGGGCGAGCAGGTAGCGAGTTCGAGCAACAATGAGGAAGCCGTGATGACCTTTGCCGTGAAGAACTCGGCGTTAGGGTACAAGTCGTACTTGCTGATTAATCATTCGGGTACGACCCAAGCGGTGCAGACGGATGTTAGTGTCAGCAATCCAGGAACGCAGATAGAGCAATACGAGTTTTCAGAGGCAGGGTCGACTCAGAAGACCGTGAGCTGGAATGCGATCAAGGGAGGCATGACCTTACCCGCTGACTCTGTAACCTTGCTCACTTTTGCCGATTAGTCTCGATCGGTTGTATTCACGGAATAGTTTTATCTTCGAGGGGTCAATCTTTAGCGTTGTTGTGTTGCAAAGATTCATTGATGGCCCCTCTTTTCGTACTTTAACTTAAGCTTCTAAAAAAATTAGATGCGTTTTTTGCCTTGTACATTAGTGGATCAGGATAAAGAACAGGAAACATTAGGCCGACTCAATGCTTTTCTCATATATCTCAGGTTGGCGTTGCCGGAGCGTGGCGATGGGTAACAGCAGGTTGTCTTCAATTTCTTGACGCACCATATCGCTGACGGCTCCAGGTTCCTTAAGCAGTTCGACCAGAAATTTGTTGGCATCATGGTAGCTCTGTAGAGCCTGTTCTTGTGATTCATTGAATTGCCAGTCGTGCCCGATGTTGCGATGCTCGATCATCACCTGACGCAATTTCTCGGGCCAAACCTGTCCGTTCGTTCTCCACAAGTACTGGACATTTTCCTGGTCTTGCACAGAGAAGTCTTCTGGTAAATGCTCCGTAAGCCGCTGAAGCTTATTTGCCAATATGGGGGTGTAGTTGAGGTTGAGGGCGAGAGCAAAGGCAAGGGCGAGGTTTCGGGCAAGAGCAACGAGGTTTTGGTCACGGTCGAGAGAGCGGTGGAGGGCGAGGGTGAAGGCGAAATCGCAGGCAAGGTCGCAGACAAGGGAGAGATCGGGAACAAAGTCGCGATAGAGAGCAAGGTCGACGTAAAAACTGCGAATGGCAGAAGGCTTATAGGGTGCATTGACGAATTCAGCTTTTGCCTGAACCCACGCGAGAAATCCTTGTAGTTTGGCATCTCCTGAGACAGAGCAATCGATTGCCTGTTTGATTGACTGAAACAATCGATCTGCTGGCTGCTGAGATTTAATTGCTAGCTTAACAACACTCTTCCATCGTTCATCAGCCATTTTTTCTGCCCAACCTGAGTCCTGTTGAGGTTGAGTGAGCCATTGGGCTGTGAAATACTCCTGAAAGGTAAGATGAGAAAACGACCACAGTTCATCTGCTCTTTCCACTAACAATCCGTGCTGAGCTTCAATAGCTTTCAATACCGCTTCCCCTTCCCGTGCATTCGCAAGGTTGAGAAAGTTAGCAATCTGTCTTGCTAGATCTGTCTGCTCAAACAGCACAAAGTTATCCGAATTCTCAAATTTCCGAGCCGCAATCTCGATCAGGAGTGCTTCCTTCTGATCAAGGGTTAGTTTCCGATAGACTTCCTTACCAACTTCCCATACAGGGATCTCTTTACGATCATTCCACTTCTCCAACAGCAGCCGAATTCCCTTTCGATAGAGCGAAGCCGTTTGAGCAGGCAAATCTCTTTCATCCTGCAACACCAAACACATCAAGCTCAACAGCACAGGCGTCGCTGTGAGTTCCTTCAGTGCTGAATTCTTTTCCATTGCATCCGAAAATGCCAGCCACTGTTGAGTAATGTCTGCTTCGGTTCGTCCACTGGCACGAAACCAATTTTCTACAAATTTCTTTACCTGCTTCGTGTTGAAGTCTGCGACCTCCACGGAAGTAAAGCCCTGCGGAATGACTTCAATAATCTGAGTGCGACAAGTCAGAATGAACCGATTGCCCGAATGTTTCGGTTCCTGAGCAAGGCTACGAAGCTGTTCTTGCACATTGCGTCGAAAGCCACTGAGCGGCACTTCATCTAATCCATCCATCAAAATCAGCAGTTTGCCTTGCTCTAAAAGGGTTTGCGTTTGCTGATTTTCTAGGCTTAATTCCTCCGAAATCGCCTCCAATAAATTCCATTTTTTTGATTGAATTGCGGCGAATTCAATCAAGACCGGAATCAAGTCCGGCTGAAATTTGCCATTGCTGCAATCCACCGCTAAATGCTGGAGAAACGTCGTTTTTCCCGCTCCCGGTTTTCCTTGAATCAACAGCCTAGCGTTATCGTTTGCAACTTTCATCCCTTCATTACATTTAATGCGATCGCCCAATCCCAAACGATCGTTCCGCAAATCAAACGACTTCAACAACGTAGATCCTGAAACGTGAAATGTGCGGGGAGAGCGGTTCAGCAACCACACATCAACATAAAGCTGATCAACTTCAATCTCAGTCTGGTTCAGAAGTTGGATTGTGCCATGTTGATAGAGAATTTTCTCGCAGCAGCGCGATCGTACTTCTTCAATCCAATCCTCCTCATTAGAAGCGATCGCAGGCTCAGAAAAAACTTGCCAATCTTTCTCATCCAAGTACAGGGCAAAAGCAATTTTGCGAAACTCAGCTTCGCGTACAGGCTCACACTTAAAAAAAGCTGTCAATGTTGTTCGGGAGACCTTGCGGTCTTCTGCTAACTTCGATTTGTTTCCATCAAAGTACCTCTGCAAAGCATCGTTCGCTTTTGTCCAATTGGTTAGTGTCAGCTTGCGCGATCGCTCCATTCATCCCGCCACGTCGTTATTTCAACATATCTTTTATTCTACCTACACGAACATTCCTGGACATCCCTACACAATGTTGGACACTGCCTGAACATCGCTGAACATCTTGGCATACAAGGCTTTTGCGAAACTCAGGGGACAGCTATTCAGGAATCCGATCATGAACTCCTTCAATCTTCGCCGCCCCGTTACGATCGTTCTAACCACCCTTGCCGGAGCCGCGTCGATTTACCTCGCCACACTTCCCAACCCCACCCAACCTCAAAAAGACTTGGGACACACTACCAATCAGATTTTCCTCGTCGGTAGCCAGTCACTTATGAAGCGCTCTCCCAGAAAAAAGTGAAATTGGGCAATTCCCGGAGTGCGATCGCTCTTCATTCAGATTGCCTTAGCTGTTGGATTTCTTCGATTGTGAGATCGGTCATTTGTGCGATCGTAGCGTCATTCATTGCGCCAATCATCCGTCGAGCAACCTCTATCTTTGCCTGTCGTTCCCCCTGCTGAACACCCTGTCGGAGCGCTTGCTTAGTCGCTTTGACGATCGCCCCACGCTGATCTTGAATAAAAAAGATCTGATGCTCCAACTCATCCAATTCTTCTGGCGTCAGAGTCGCTTGATTCGCCATCTCAAACGCCTGCTGTATCTCTACAACTTCGCCCATCGTTTCGGGCACTGTGCGTAAATCTGGTGCATGTTGCAGAAAATAAATCCACTTATCCGTTAAAGTTTCTAGCTCCTCTAGCGATCGCTTGAATTTTGGTAACTCCACAAACACTAACTCCAAGTCGTTCATCGGGTAGCTCACCAAGCAGTCCTTTTCCTTTAGCACAAAGTGAGAAATAGGCGTCTCGATGTCTTCAAACATCTCAAAGTCCGTGATCGTCAGGGCAATCACCGGATTCAAGGCGGAATACGCTTCTCCAGCACTCAGTTGAATCGAGTAGGCTTTGGCAGCGTTGTAGAGAATGCGTTTCTCAAACCCTTCAACGTTTAATACCTGCATTTCGATGATCACCGTTTCACCACTGCTCAAGAGGGCTTTAACATCAAGATAGGTGTCTTTCACGCCGCGAATTTTAGGCGCTTGGTAGGGGTTTAGAATAGTCAGATCCTGCACCGTCGGTTGTCCTTGGTAGAGAATGCCATTGAGGAAGCTAATCAAAATGGCGCGACTTTGCTCAGAGCCAAAGATCTTCTTAAAGGCAAAATCAGTTTTGGGATTGATGAAGACCATAACCGCTTCCCTAACAAACTGCCCAATGAATTCAGCTTAGCCTAAGAAAGCGATTCCTTCGGGCGTTGTGACTTGCGCTCATCGCACTGCAAAAAACCGCCCAATCTTAAACAAACTTGGACAAACTAAATTAATTGAAGCAAGGCTTTGATTGAATGGCTTTGATTGAATAAAGAGCGTTTGCCTCGTCAGACAAAGATTACACTGATAGTAGAGATTTGTAGGCTTCTCTCCCTAATTCAGTGTACCTATGTCGAAGCAGCCAGACGCCGTCAAGCACAGTGACTTGTTAAATCAGGTTGTCCTCGAACGCCGCTCAATGCAAGAATTTGGACAACTTGAGGTGCTATGGACTTACCCTCAAATGCATCGGGTATTAGGGTTTATCTGTCGATCGGGCTGGCTCGGCTCGAAGAAAACGGCCTTTAATTTAGATCAATTAGATGCGATCGGGGCGAACGGAATCCTGGTGAACTCGAAGCCAGTTGACACCGACGCCGAAAAAGTTCGTCAGATTGAATCGCTAGTGGGCTGGGAAGTCTGGACAGACAACGGCGAGCGAACTGGAAAGATTATTGATTATTTATTTGATCTTGAAACAGGCGAGATCGAGCATTACCTCTTTACCTCCAATAGCTTAGGCGGCATTGCGGGCAGCATTTACATGCTGCCCTCTAACTATATTCTCAGCTTTGGCAATCGTCGCGTCTTAGTGCCTGCGGGCGCAGCGCGATCGTTTGCGCTTTACCGAGAAGGCATCCAAGAAAAGTTCTCGAAAGTCACTGAACTGTTAAAAGAAGAGAAGAGCCACCTGACCCAGGATGTGCGATCGCTGTTTGGGCAAGCCAAGGAACGAGCCAAACTGGTTGCTGAACAAGCGAGAGAAAAAGCTAGAACTGTCGTCGAGCAGGTCGATGGACTGATTGACGATATTGATCTAGACGATGCCTCACAACCTCCCGTTTCTACCACTCGCAACGAACCCGCTCCTTGGGATGACTGGGACATTGACGCTCCCAAACCTCCCGTTCAAGAACCGCTTAAAAAGCCTGTAAAACCGCCGCAGCCTAAGCCCTCTAATGATTCGTGGGATGATGACGATGCTTGGCTTTAGCTTCATATTCCTCTTTCTGACCGACTACTTTCTGACATACTAATCTGACATACTAAATAGATACCCAACGACATTCAGGAGATATTGCTTGAGTAACGCTGGTCTGCCGGGAAAACCTCCCAAAGATTCAAATCCCTCGTTTGATGATATTCCGGTTGCTGAGCGTGAAACCGTTGAAGTTCCGTCAAAGCCGCGTCGCAATTTGACTGGATTGATTGTGGGAGTTGGCGCGATCGCGCTTGCTGCCTCTGGATTGGTTGCTTACCAATATCGCTCTACTCTGTCTTCGATCGCGTCTAATCCGATCTCTCCCAGTCCTGAAGCCTCTCCCAGTGTCAGCCCAACTGATGCCGATGGGCGGCTGCTCAATCACTACACCTATGCCGAAGCGCCTCAATCTGAGCTAGAGCCAATTAGTGACGACGGAGAGATAAAGCTGCGTTCTAGTGCTGCGAAAGCCTATCGAGAAATGGTCAATGCCGCTTCAGCCGATCGGGTTGCGTTGGTTCCACTCTCTGCGTTTCGATCGATCGCTGAGCAGCAAGACGTGTACTTCAATGTGAAAGCGGAGCGCAATCAGAGTGTCCAGCAACGAGCAGAGGTCAGCGCACCGCCCGGGCACAGCGAACATCACACGGGATATGCGATCGATATTGGTGATGGCAATACGCCTGCAACAAATCTCAGCCCCACCTTTGAAGAGACGGCGGCCTACAAATGGCTGCAAGCCAATGCTGCTCGATTCAATTTTGAGCTTTCTTTTCCAAAAGGTAATGGGCAAGGCGTGAACTATGAGCCTTGGCATTGGCGATTTGTTGGCGATCAGCAAAGTTTAGAAACATTCTACAAAGCTAGACAGAACAAAGAACAGGGAGCCGAAAATACGAACAAGGGTTAAGTAAATCGGCGCTGCTTTAGGATCATGAATTAAATAAAACCGGATTTACCCTCACCCCAACCCTCTCCCGCAGGAGAGGGAGCAAGGCTCTGGTTCTCCTTCTCCTGCGGGAGAAGGGGTTAGGGGATGAGGGCAACCCGGAGCTATGCAAGTGTTGGAGTTATTCAATCCACGATCCTTAGTTTTCTTACCGTTTATTTCTATGAATCAAACTAGATTAAATCTCGCTGCAATTTCCATTTTTGCACTAACGCTTTCAGTGTTGTTGGGTCCATTGCTAAACATCTCACCGTTTGTTCCTGCGATCGCAGTCTTCGGTATTTTAAGCGTCGCGACGCTTGATTCACTGCAATGGCAGGGCAAGTTTGGCTCCGTTGTTCTAGATTGGTTCGCGAGTTTCTCACCAGATTACCGCGATCGCGTGATCCATCATGAAGCAGGACATTTTCTCGTGGCTCAACAGCTTGAGATTCCAGTGGTAGGCTATACTCTCAGCGCTTGGGAAGCGATCAAACAGGGACAAGCCGGGCAAGGCGGTGTTCAGTTCGATACACAAGAACTTGATCAGCAATTGCAGCAAGGCAAAATCTCGGCGCAATGGCTCGATCGCTTCTGCACCGTTTGGATGGCGGGCATCGCCGCGGAACAAATCACGTACGGAAGTTCGGAAGGTGGAAGCGACGATCGCAGCAAATTTCGACAAATCTTGATGCAGTTGGGTATGACAGCATCTGATATCGAACAGCGAGAACGGTTAGCCGTTTTGCGAGCAAAAACGTTACTGCAAAATCATGAATCGGCTTACGAGGCGCTAGTTAGTGCATTGCAAGAACGACAAACGATCGAATCTTGCTATGAAGCCATTCACGCCACAATAGAAGCATGAATGAGAGGCATGAATGCTTCTCAATGTACCTTTTAACCAGGTTGGAATTGCAATGGTACAGACCCCTTCTAAAGCGCTAACGATCGAGGAGTTTCTGCAACTGCCAGAAACTGAACCTGCTAGCGAATACATTAACGGTCAAATCATTCAGAAACCAATGCCTCAAGGAGAACACAGCGTCATTCAAGGCGATTTGGTCGCAGCAATCAACACTATTGTTAAGCCTCAAAAGATTGCGAGAGCTTTGCCTGAGTTACGCTGCACCTTTGGTGGACGAGCGATCGTTCCTGACATTGCTGTGTTTACCTACGACAGAGTTCCTCGAAAAAATAACGGAGTTATCGCAAACCACTTCACGATCGCCCCGGACTGGACAATTGAAATTTTGTCGCCTGATCAACGTTCGACGAAGGTGATGGACAAGATTCTACATTGCTTAAGTCATGGAACTCAGATGGGTTGGATCATTGATCCGGCTGAGCAAGCCATCTTGGTTTACCCATCCCAAAAGCAGCCGATTTTAGTTTCTCTAGAAACTCCAGAATCTTTTGTTTCCGTTCCTGAATTCGCTGAAGCAGTGAAATTAACGGTAGGTGAGATTTTCGGGTGGTTGTCTCAGTAGGTTGTTCCAGTAGAGATAAGCGCTATCGATGCAAATTTGTTGGCAGAATTAAGTTTTTTTGCTACCTTAAACGTAATCATTACGAGTTCATTTTAGGACGAGGCACGAACTCTAACCCATAACGGATGAGACACAGCCTCAACTCACTCAAAATTCTGATACGTTCTCACGCTCTATAGGAACTTCTCTCATGGTCAAATTCGTTGGTATTGCAGGCAGTTTGCGCCCCGAATCATATACCTTTCAAGCCCTGACCCAAGCCGTAGACCGTTTAAAAGCCTTGGATGCAGAGGTTGAAGTGTTAGATTTACGCACAATGAATCTGCCGCTCTCAAATGGTGGTAACGACTATCCCGATCATCCTGATGTAGAACGATTGCGAACGGCGGTGAAAGAGGCAGACGGTTTGATTCTGGCGACCCCGGAGTATCACGGCAGCGTAAGCGGCGTATTAAAAAACGCGCTGGACTTGATGAGCTTTGACCAACTCGACGGAAAAGTGACGGGACTGATTAGCGTATTGGGAGGACAGCCCAACAGTAATGCATTGAATCATTTGCGGCTGATCATGCGGTGGGTTCACGCTTGGGTGATTCCAGAACAGGTGTCGATCGGGCAAGTTTGGAAGGCATTTGGACAAGATGGCAAGCTCCTGGATGAGGGTCTCGCAAAACGATTTGATCAGTTCTCCCAAAGTCTCTTGGATAACACTCGGAAGCTAAGAGGATAAGTCTGGGCTAGACACATAATGCTGTTGAAGTAAGGAATTGAACCGATGACGCAATCAGTTGAGGCGCAGGCTACGTTTCCGGTGGAGAATTCTCAGGAATGGGATTTGTCGGATCTCTATCGAGGATTTGATGATCCGCAGTTAGAACAAGATTTACAGACGTTGCAGAAGCAGGCAACCGAGTTTCGAGATCAGTTTCGAGGTCGAGTCAATACGCTATCCCCCGAACAGTTGACGGAATGCTTTAAAACGCTGGAAGCGATCGCAGAGAAATCTGGCTACCTCTATGCCTTCCCATCACTGATCTTCTCAGCAGATACTCGCAGTACCGAAGCAAAACAGTTTCTCGATCGTGTCATGGAAGCATTGACTGCGATCGAGAATCAGCTCCTGTTTTTCGATCTGGAACTGCAAGGCATTGAGGCCGATCAATTCGCTCGGTTGCAGCAAGCAACGGTTCTCAAGACTTACCAGCATTACCTGAATCGGATTGCAAACTACCGCCCGTACAAGCTCTCAGAAGCTGTAGAACAAACCCGCAATCAAGACAGTTTGACCGGACGGCAGGCATTTATTCAACTGCGATCGGTGCATCTTGGCGAACAAGAATATGAGCCTGTCACCACGACGGATGGCAAAACGGCGAACACTGACGCCGAACTTAGTGCATTACTTTATCATCCAAACCTAGAGACGCGGTACGCGGCGTATCAATCGGTTCGCAAGGTGATGAAGCAACACAATTCGCTGTATGGCTACATCCTCAACACCGTCGCGCAAGATCACAAACTAGAGAATCAGATGCGCGGCTACCCATCTACTCTGCACAAGCAACTGTTAGCCGATGAAGTGTCTGAACCTGTGTTTCGGGCCATCATGGATGGTACAGGGGCGCGATTCGATCTGTTTCAGCGCTACTATCAGTTGAAAGCCAAGGCGATCGGGCAGACCATTCGGACGTGCGATCTCTACGCCCCTTGGGACACAGAGGACAATCAAACCGCAGCGATTAGCTACAAAGCTGGAGTAGAAACGCTTTTAGCGGCATTAGATCAGTTTGATCCAAATTATGCTCGTCGTGCCGAAGAATTTTTTCTAAACAATTGGGTGGATGCGAAAGTGCGTCCCGGCAAGCGAGGCGGCGCGTTCTGCTCTTACACCTACGGTAAACACAGCTACCTGCTGCTGTCTTACACGGACGATTACAATTCGCTCTTCACCCTTGCCCATGAAATGGGACATGGACTGCACTTTGAATGGATTGGCGATCGCCAGTCGTATTTCAACAGCAATCCGCCGATGGTTTTGGCAGAAATCGCATCGACGTTCAACGAACTGCTATTGCTCGATTATTTGCTGAAGCAAGCAGAAGGCGACAAGGCATTGACGAAAACGCTGATTACTCGGCAGTTAGAAGATCAGCTCAATCTGCTGTTCCGGCAAAGTACGATCAGTCGATTAGAATTGGCAGTCCACGATCGCGCGGCTCAAGGCAGTTTTGACCAGAGTTTTGTGAACGCAGAATGGATGAAGTTGTACCAAGATCTCTGCGGCGATGTGGTGGAGGTGCTGCCCGAACATCAGTACGATTGGGCGCGAATTGGACATATCTATTTCAAGCCGTTCTATTGTTATCAGTACACGGCGTCCAATATTGTCAGCTTGGCGTGCTATCAGAAATATCTTGAGGTCGGCAAAGCGTTCATTCCAGGTTATCTAGAACTACTAGCATCTGGAGGCAGTATGGATCAGGTTGCCGCCTTGCGGCAGTTTGTCGGAGTCGATATTGAAGATGCTGCCACGATTGAAGGGGCATTGACGTATGTGGAGAATTTGCTGAATCAATTGCAGGCAACCCTTTAATACTGGCTAGACTTTCAAAAGAATTAGGTTGATAGTAAACGGGGAACAGATGTAGCGGACAAAGAGGCGCATCCGTTACATCTGCTATCAAATCTGCTGCCAACCCGATTCTTTTGGAGCAATAAGTTAGTCGTTAGAAACTCGTGGCCGTTTGATAATGATTAGTCCTGCGATCGTAATCAATCCCAGCACGACGGACGGCTCAGGAACCTCAACTCGTTTCGGGGCTAGCGGCACTTCTGACTTGATGATCACCTCATCCTTTGCGCGGAGTGCACTAAACGAATTCACGTGAGGCGCTTCGCTCTCAAGGGGTTGCTGAACAGCCTGCTGAACAAGCAATGAGGTGGAGCCAGCTTGAAGCACTTGCTGAGGTGTAAAGTCTTCTGCTGAAGGGAGAGATTGTTTTTGGCGCTCCTCGTCAACGTACTCATCATACGGTGTCGCTTGCTGAACGCTGAGACTCGCTAGCGTTCCAGCCTGAGCAGAAGCAGCCATTATTCCCATCAAGGAAAAAACGGCTGCTACATAATAAACTTTGAGCAACGATCGTTCTTGCATACACTAAGGGCAATGGTCGAGCATTAAACTAAGTAAGCTTACGAGCGAGCTTACGAAAATACACCCCAAATCAACCTTGAGTTTACAATTCAAGCCGTAGATACCGCAGAAGCTTGAAGCGACCTTTTATCAAGACTGTAGCTTCAAGCTTCTGCCTCCTAGTGTAGACAAGATGAGTACGAAAGATTACAAAGTCAAGACTAAGTATTTTCCGCAAAAATCAAGAATGTGTGAAGTTGAGTCGAGCTTAGAGAAATGTTGCAATGCGATCGACAGCTTCCTCTAAAATTTCTGGTTCATGCACCAATGCAAAGCGCACATAGCCTTCCCCTGATTTTCCAAACCCTGAGCCTGGCGACACCGCCACACCCGTCGCCTGTACAAGCTCCGTACTGAACCGAATCGAATCTGATGCCCATTGCGGCGGTAATTTTGCCCAAATATACATCGTTGCCTCTGGTGTCGGAACCTGCCAACCGATGCGATCAAGAGCGGCAATAAAGGCATCCCGACGCCGCCGGAAAATCTTGACTCCTTTCTGTACGCCCATTTGCGAACCTGCTAGAGCCGCGATCGCGCCGTTCAAGATTCCCAAATACTGATTGAAATCCACTGCCGCTTTGACTTGGCGCAACGCGCGGATCAGGTCTGCATTCCCGATCGCATAACCTATCCGAAACCCGCCCATGTGATAGGACTTTGACATTGTAAAGAACTCAATCGACACTGTTTTTTCAGGATCAGCCTGCAATATCGAAGGAACGGGCGTTTCTCCAAAATATAGGTCTGCATAGGGAAAATCGTGAACCAGCACAAGATCGTGGTGCTGACAGAACGCCACTGCTTCCTTAAAGAACGGAAGCGGTGCGATCGCGCTAGTTGGATTGTGCGGGTAGCCCAACACCATCATGCGTGACTGTGCTAAAACCGCGTCTGGAACGTCCTCTAGCACAGGCAAAAAATTATTCTTTTCCAAAAGAGACATGGCATAAACCTGCCCGCCCGCGAGATACACGCCCCCCACGTGAGACGGATAACCCGGATCAAGCAACAGCGCAAAATCGCCAGGATTCAACACCGCTAACGGTAAATGCGCCGTACCTTCTTGAGAGCCAATGAGTGGTAAAACTTCGGTCTCTGGATCAACGGGTATGCCAAATTTATGGGTATACCAACTGGCGGCAGCTTGCCGAAATGCTTTAGTGCCGTTAAACAATAAATAACCGTGGGTTGTCGGGTCGTGAAGCGACGCTGCGATCGCGTCGATCACATGTGCCTCAGCAGGCAAATCAGACGATCCCAACGACAAATCAATGATATTCCGTCCGGCGGCTTTAGCAGCAGCTTTTGCCCGATCCATATCCGCAAATACATTGGACTGAAGCCAGTCTAGACGTTTGGCAAATCGCATATCTGGTCACGGTGCTTATGCCGTCAATAGATTTTGGGTCACGAGATCTTCAAGCTTTTGTTTATTAATTGCACCTTCGGTTGACTTCTTCATCTCGCCATCTTGAAACAGCCGGAACGCCGGAACGCCTTCCACTTTATACTGAGCAACCGTTTCGGGGTTCGGATCAACTTCCATTTTGATCACTTTGATGCGATCGCCATAACTGCTGGCAATGCCATCAACCAACGGCGCTGTCAACCGGCACGGACCACACCACGACGCCCAGAAATACACGAGCACAGGCTGAGTGGCATCGAGAACTTCTGCCTTAAATTCGGGATCTGTAATGACGCGAACGCTACTCATACTGCATGGGATACTTAACAACTGCTTTACACAATTTTAAGCCCTAGCTCTCCCATTCGTGAAAGGAAAGCTAAGGCTTGTCATGGAACATTACGAAGAATTTCAATCTGCCCCTAGAGATTATCTAGCTGCTTTTTAAGATCTTCGAGTTCAGAATCAACCACCGCATCTTTAGGCACTGGAGTCTGAGTCTGAGCCTGCGTTTGAGGATTGACTTGTCCTGGCAAGGCGGCTTGCGGTTGGGCTGAGCCTGCCAACATTTGTTGCTTCATCGCTTCGAGTTCGAGATCAACATCACCCGATTCGAGACGAGCAAACTGCGATTCGAGATCTGCACCCGCCAATTCACCAGCCGCCTGCGCTCTCGCTTCCGACTGCAACACTTTGTCTTCCATCCGCTCAAAGGCAGCCATTGCTGTGTTCGTGCCCATGTTGCTGACCATGCCTTGCAGTTGCTCTTGAGCTTTTGCGGCGCTGGCACGAGCTTTCAGCATATCTTTCTTGGTCTTCGCTTCCGAAATCTTGCCTTCTAGGGCAATCAAACTGCGCTTCAGCGTCTCGACCTGCGTTAATTGCTGATCGAGTTGACCTTTTAGGGCATTCGCGGTTTCGGTGTGGGTTTTCTTGCGCTGCAAGGCTTCACGAGCGAGATTTTCATCGCCTTTTTGCAGGGCAAGCTGGGCACGTTGCTGCCAATTGTTTGACTCCGATTGAGCTTGGTTATGCTGCTGCTGCGTGCGTTTTTGGCTCGCGATCGCAGTGGCGACAGCCTGACGCAGCTGCACCAGGTCTTCCTGCATGTCGATCACAGCCTGCTCAAGGATCTTCTCTGGATCTTCCGCTTTGCTCACCATGTCGTTGACATTCGAGCGAACCACACGGCTGATACGATCAAATAACCCCATAATTCTGTTTCCTTTTGGCGTTTCTACATTAAGTATGCCGTTGACACCTACGTTAGCCCACCCTTTCTAAATTAAGAACATATTTAAAGTTTACGCGGACTAGACCTTGAACGTAGGCATTGCTATTCTCACTGCTACTGGCAAAGACAGCTAGTAGCCGTCAAGACGTGCAACTTGAACAGGCTCTCTCTTAGTTTAGAATTTCAAAGTCAGATCGGCGAACTGGTCTGATTTTTTAAGCGGGATTCCACCGATCACGCTCCACCTTAGTGATCTCGCGTGTTGTTTCCTTCTGACTAGATCAATCAGGAAACAGAGGCAGTGGCTTTGAAGTGATAGTTACTATCCTTCAGAAATGTATGAAATCGATGAAACCCTTACTCTACTTGAGCGTTTTGTTGGGTCTAGGCACAACTTCAATCATCTCTCATTTGACAGCGGCGAACAGTGCCCAACCACCGGCGGCACCTCGTTCTGAAGCATTTAGAGTCGTCGGGACTGAGCCGTTTTGGGGCATGAGCGTTAGCAAAAGCGGCATTGTCTACTCCACAACAGATTCAAAGCCGCGATCGTTCCCTTATTCTGCACCGATGAGTGCTCAAGGGCGTCCCGCCGATCTTGTTCGGGTCTATCGCTTGCAGAGCAAACCGAATACGAATAATCTTCTGGTGATCAAAAAAGTTGCTGCCTGTAGCGATAGCATGTCTGACAAGCAATATCCCTACTCAGCGACTCTGATTTTAGACAACGTAGTACGAGAAGGATGCGCTGAGAGAAGATAATGGCGTTCGTTGCGCTATAAGGTGCAGACGCGGTCTAACTCGGATCAATCTCTGGTTCTGATGGCAGCTTTTGCCCTAGCTTTGGTTCAGTGCCAGCCAGCAACCGCCCAATGTTTGTGCGGTGTCGCCAGATCACATAGATGCCGCCTGCGATCGCAAACAAGCAGTAGGGCAATGGTTGTTTAAAGATAACCATCAGAATTGTGGCAGCGATCGCGCCTGCGATCGAACTAACCGACACAATTCTGGTGATTGCAATACTCAACCCAAACACGCCTAGGGTGCTGAGTCCCACCATTGGGTTCATGGCCAGCAGAATGCCTAAACTCGTTGCAACTGACTTTCCTCCACTAAAGTTGAGCCAGATGGATTTGCTATGTCCTAGCAATGCTAACAATCCCGCTAGGACTACCAACCAGGGTTGCCAATCTGCAAAGCTCCTGTCTACAACTTTCGTGAAGTAGAGCCAGCCGGGGAGGTGAGTAAAGGCATAGTTCACCGCCAGAATTGCCAATGCGCCTTTGAGAACATCGACGATGAGGACTGCGATCGCAGGCAGTTTGCCCACCGTTCTCAACACATTCGTGGCTCCCGTAGACCCCGATCCTTCTTGACGAATATCAATTCCTTTCAGCATTCGACCCGCTAAATAGCCAGTGGGAATCGAGCCGAGTAGGTAGGCGAGAATGAGCAGGAGTCCGTTGTTGATGAACCAGGGCAGCATGAGGAGGGATGAGGGATGAGGGGTGTGGAAAGGGATGAAGGATGAGGGATGAAAGAAGCCGTTAGCCAATTACGGATTCATTGTAAGTCTTAGCTGAATTGCTTTAGCCTGAAAAGCCCGAACTTTAACTTAATCTCCCTTTCATCCCTCATCCTTCATCCTTCATCCCTTAATACAAATACGATTGCTGCTGAATTAGCTGCTGCGGGCTGGGCGCAAACGCCAACCACAGCGGAAATTGCAGCAACGCCAGACTGACCGCTTCCTCGGTTTCGTCAATCACAATGAATGGCAAAAATCCGTCTTTTTCTAATCGTTCGGCTTTGAGGGCGAGTTGTTCGGGGGTTTCAAACATGCTGATGCCGCGATCGCTGCCAAAGTCACTGCGGGATACTCCCAAGCAATCCTGCAAGCCCCTTCGCCATTCGCCTAACCGTTCTGGCGTATTGGCAAGGACGAGAGCTCTCAGGCGATCGTCGTAGAGATTGTAGAGGATAGAGATCGTGGCGGAGGCAATGAGAATATTCTGCAAGCGAGACCCCATTGTGCGGATCGCGCCTCTTCCACCTTGACTGAAGAACCAGTTTGATACCCGTTCTGCATGAACCGGCTCAAAGGTGCGGCGCAGTTTCCAAACAGGGCCGTAGTAGTCGGGCTGATTGCGGAATTGATCAATGACGCTGCGGATTTGGCGTCCTTCGTCCTGAAATTTCTCTTCTGCAAATTTGGGAGTTGGTTTTTGCCCAGGAGCCTCTGACGGGGTAATCTTTTCTGCGTTGCGAGGAGTGCGGGTAGCAGGAGCAGGTAAGGCGTCTACGGCCTTGCGCTCTGGGCTAATCGGCTTTTGTAACTCTAATTGATCTGCGGCGATCGCAAGATCTTGCAGACTGCCGACGAGGTAATCCTTGAAGCTCTGCACCCGAATTGCAATGTCTTGAGATGCGCCCGCAAAGGTCGTTCTCATTTCGTTGCGAATTCGATCCTGACGCCGTTCGAGTTGTTCGATTGCTAATTGCAACGTCTGTCTGCGTTGCTCTAGGTCGCTCAAATTTTGCTGCACAAATCGACCCAAAGAGACTTGTGCCTCCATCGTTTGAGTCTGTAAATCAGCACGCGTTGCCATCAGCGCGTTAATTTCCTGCTTGAGATCGTGCTCTTGCTGCTGAAGCTCTAGAATGCGTTGACTCAGTAGGGCTTTGGTTGCCTCATTCACGTCACTATTTCCGTTGGTTTCGGCAGTCGTCTCCAGTTGTACAGGAGCGTCATCCAGTGCGGGAGGATCTTGGGCAGGTTGAACAGTCGGCAACTCGTCAGAATTCATGAACTAGAGAGTGGGGTACAGGGCACAGAATGAAATTACGCTTTTGGATAGCGTTGCTCTAGGCAAGTCCGTAACATTTTAGGGTCAAAAATGATCGGTAAGAAATGAATACTTTTAACTTCTCGAAAATAAAACAAAATGGGTACAGGCGACCAGAAGATCTCCCAGCTTTGCCACTCTTGGTAGGGGAAGCGCCGAATTCGCGTCTCGCCTCGATAGATATCTAAATCAGTAGGGGTGAATCGCAAGCGAAGCGAGACAGCTTGAAATAATAAGAATGTGCCAAAGAGTGCGATCGCAGCACCGACCCATAGGTTCACAAAAACAAAGGGAAGACCGACCAAAACCAGCACCAGCGGAATTACATAATTTGGCGCGAGTTCTACCGTTTCGCTCGATTGAGATGTTGCCGCGTCTGTCACAACCGTTATCCTTTTCACTTCATTATCTATTGTATAGATTGTATAGCGCGGCAAAATTTCTCGTGGCGGCTCGAATGCAGGCTGCAATGACTTGTGGCATGTGGGGCAGTTCTCGCTGCTGCGTTTTAGCTAGATGCAATCAGGCATGAATCCATCAGGCATAAGTTCAACTAACTGACAGATTCAACTTAAAGAGGGCGAGTTGAAAACGAAGTCATGGCGATCGGCTAAAGTCGAATTGCCATACACAAGGTTAGTGCTCACTAGACGCAATAGAACGAATTCTCAGCGCTGTAAGGCGTTCAATCCCGAATGTAACAGAGAGTTAATTGCAAAACCAGGTGGATTCGTTAATCCAAACGTAATCTAAAAAACAGTAGATCTGAAAACAATTAGAAATTGCTGACGCTCTATCGTCTGTATCGAAATATAAACTATTGTGTTAACTCTTAAAACAAAGTTGCGTTCCCTTGCAAAAGCGTAAACCTAATGTCCCTATAATCCAGGTTGATCATAGATTTGCAAGGAGAAATACCGTGCTTCACTCAACCTTACTTGCTGCTGCATCCGTTGCGCCGCGCACTGCTGAATGGTCGCCTGCGATCGGGCTTGTAATGACACTTTGTTGTTTGTTTGCGGTTGCGATCGGTCGGTTTGCGATCAAAAATCGCGGTGTCGGGCCACAACTCCCAGGTTCTAAACCGGCTCTGTTTGAGGGATTTGGATTACCTGAACTGCTCGCCACAATGAGCTTTGGGCATGTGTTAGGTGCAGGCGTGATTTTAGGCTTAACCAACGCAGGCGTTCTATAGCTGCCTTGGATGAGGGCTGCTCAACCCGCTCCCCCATTAGAAATAAATTGATCAAGAGTCGGTTTTCATCCCTCATCCCTCATCCCTCATCCCGACTGTCTCGTTTATCCTGGAAGAAGATGCTTTAGGAAAGAGTCATGCAATCAGGTTGGCGAGTCGGGTCATTATTTGGCATTCCATTACGGATCGATCCGTCCTGGTTCTTTGTCGTCGCTTTAGTGACTCTGAGCGCAGGAGCCGAGTTTCAAGCCAACTATGCTCAAGAGTGGGGCGCTCAAACGGCTTGGGGCATGGGACTAGCGACAGCACTGCTGTTATTTCTATCGGTGCTGCTGCACGAGTTAGGTCATAGTCTCGTCGCAAAACTTCAAGGAATTCAGGTTCAGTCAATTACGCTGTTCTTCTTTGGTGGCATTGCGGCGATCGAGCAAGAACCGAAAACACCAGGAAAAGCATTTCAAGTTGCGATCGCAGGCCCTGCCGTTAGCTTTAGCTTATTCCTAATTTTTGGCTTAATCGGATTTCTTACCCCTGGCGTTGATGCTCCGCTGCGCGTTCTTTTCACTCGCCTAGCGGGAATCAATCTAGTTTTGACGTTGTTTAATCTGATTCCTGGACTGCCGCTGGATGGTGGACAGGTTCTCAAATCGATTATTTGGAAAGCAACGGGTAGCCAAATTCAGGGCATTCGCTGGGCAGCGAGTTCAGGACGGCTGTTAGGATTCATTGCGATCGCTTGGGGATTGGCAGATACATTCGGCGTTTCAAGTGCGCTTGGGTTACCCCGTATCGGTGGTTTGTGGATTGCGCTGATCGGCTGGTTTGTGGTTCAAAACGCAGCCACCTACAGTCGCCTCACCGATTTGCAAGAAGCGCTGCTCAAGATTAAGTCTGAAGATGCAATGACCCGCGAGTTTCGAGTGGTTGATGCAAATATGACCCTGCGCCGATTTGCTGATGATTACTTACTGTCGGGAACTCGCGCCCCCGTTTACTATGCGGCATCCAACGGTCGCTATCGGGGCATAGTCGATGCCGATGGATTGCAACTGATCGAGCGTAGCGAGTGGGAAACCAAAACGCTGAGTAGCATTCTCAAGTCATTAAGCGACGTGCCAACGGTTCAGGAATCAACGCCCATTGTGGAAGTGATTCAACTACTCGATGATAAGAATTTATCTCAGATTACCGTGCTGTCGCCTGCAGAAGCGGTGGCTGGCGTGATCGATCGTGGTGACATCGTTCGGGCGTTAGGACAGAAGATGAACTTGCGGATTTCTGAAACAATCATTAAGCAAATCAAAGAGGACGGCACATATCCGCCAGGCTTGAAACTGGGTACGATCGCTCAGTCGGCGGCTGAGTTGAGAGCAAAATAAGTCTGTAGTTCATCGCTAACTGACGGCAAATCCTTCACACTCCAAGGATGAATTGGGCAAAGATGCTAATTGGAGGAGTGACTATGAGCTACAAGATTCTATGCTTAGCGGGTGGCGGTGTTCGTGGACTAATTACGGCGGTTTGGCTACAACGTCTTGAGCAGAAACTAGGGCGACCCATTGCCGAACACTTTGATCTAATCGCTGGCACATCAACCGGATCGCTGATCGCCTGCGCCTTAGCTTCAGGTATCCCTGCCACCGCGATCGTCGAGCTATACCGAACCCGCGCTGGAGAAATTTTTCCGGTTCCAAGAGCATGGTGGCTCAATCGGCTCTGGCGATTTCTCAGACAATTTTTTAGACCCCGCTACGACGGTAAAGGCTTAGAGCGAGTTTTGCGAGACGTGTTTGGCGATCGCAGGTTTGGGGAGTTGAATGTGCCAACGCTAGTCACTAGCTATAACCTCCAAACTCGCGAAGCATTAGTATTTAAGACCATCAAAGGCAGAGCAGAAAAATACAACAGAATCCCAATTTGGGAGATCTGCAAAGCTTCGGCATCGGCTCCCGTGTATTTTCCTGCCCACATTACAGACATTGAAGGTCAACGGGTACCGCTGATTGATGGCGGTGTAGTAGCGAACAATCCGGCGGCATGTGCGATCGCAGAAGGAGCGAGAATCTTCCAAGATCAGCAAAATTCAGAGCTTGCTGGAAATAATTTGAGAGGCTTAAACAGTTTCATTGTTGCCTCGTTTGGCACAGGCGATGTTGCTCGACCGATTAGCCGTTACGAATCTCAAACCTGGGGCGCGATCGGCTGGGTGTTGCCAATTATTAATGTTTTATTTGACGGGTCGGCAGATGCAGTCGAGTATATTTATCGTCAATTGCTGTCCACTACAAATTACTTTCGCTTCCAAACGAAACTGCCTCCTGCCTTTGACGATCTCGATCGCTCAGATGATGTTCATCTTAATGCTCTCATCCGAGTTGCTGAAGATTACTTGGCGAGAGAAGGCGATGCCCTATTAGATCAATTGGTCGCTAAGCTTCGATAGTCGCACTGGGCAAGCCTTCTCGCTCTTTCAGTTCGGGAACCCGTACAGCCTGACAAGTTGCACCCAACCCCAAGCTCCGATAAATTAGCACTCAGGAGTAGAGAGTGCTAACTTAATGCTCCTAATGGCAGTAGACTGGTAAACGTAATTTACTAGGGCTACCTGTTGGATAGGTTGGACTGCTGCTAATTCAGGCAAGTCGAGTTTGCCTTTCCGACCAGAATCCTAGGTAAACATTCATTTCGTTGAAGTAGTTTGGAGAATTTGTAATGGCAGCCGTATCTCTGAGCGTATCCACCGTGAAGCCGTTGGGCGATCGCGTGTTTGTGAAAGTCAGTGCAGCAGAAGAAAAAACCGCAGGCGGGATTCTTCTGCCTGACAATGCGAAAGAAAAGCCTCAAGTTGGCGAAATTGTCGCTGTTGGACCGGGTAAGCGCAACGACGATGGTTCTCGTAGCGAAGTTGAAGTCAAAGAAGGCGACAAAGTTCTTTACTCGAAGTACGCCGGCACAGACATCAAGCTCGGTACTGAAGAGTATGTCTTGTTGTCGGAAAAAGACATTTTAGCGATCGTTTCCTAGTTTTGGATTTGTGAGTCTAAGATTTTCACTGTTCACTCTTAGTTGAGTAGCTCACTGGCCTCACCCCAACCCCTCTCGGCTAAAGAGAGGGGAGCCGATTCAAACCTTGTTCCCTCTCCTTGAGGGCTAGGGTGAGGACAATCTCCTGAATTCTTCTCAAACCCTCAATCTACAACTGGCAGGTTTTATGGCTAAGCGCATTATTTACAACGAAAATGCTCGTCGTGCTCTTGAGCGCGGTATGGACATTCTGGCGGAGGCTGTTGCAGTTACTCTTGGTCCTAAGGGTCGCAACGTGGTGCTAGAAAAGAAGTTCGGCGCACCTCAAATTGTGAACGACGGTGTGACGATCGCGAAAGAAATTGAACTCGAAGACAACGTTGAGAACACTGGCGTAGCATTGATTCGTCAAGCCGCTTCTAAAACAAACGACGCTGCTGGAGATGGAACCACGACGGCTACGGTCTTGGCGCATGCGATCGTTAAAGAAGGAATGCGGAACGTGGCAGCAGGTGCGAACGCTATCTTGCTGAAGCGCGGCATGGACAAGGCGACAAGCTTCTTGGTTGAGAAGATTGCGGCTCACGCTCGCCCCGTCGAAGATTCTAAGTCGATCGCGCAAGTGGCGTCGATCTCGGCTGGAAACGATGATGAAGTCGGTCAGATGATCGCCGCAGCAATGGATAAAGTCGGTAAAGAGGGCGTCATCTCCCTCGAAGAAGGTAAGTCGATGACAACCGAACTGGAAATCACCGAAGGAATGCGCTTTGATAAAGGCTACATTTCTCCCTACTTCGCAACCGATACCGAGCGGATGGAAGCGGTGATGGAAGAGCCGTTCATCCTGATTACCGATAAGAAGATTAACTTGGTGCAAGATCTTGTTCCAGTTCTAGAGCAAGTCGCGCGTGCAGGTCGTCCGCTGATCATCATCGCGGAAGACATTGAGAAAGAAGCATTGGCAACTCTCGTGGTGAATCGTTTACGCGGCGTATTAAACGTGGCAGCGGTGAAGGCTCCTGGATTTGGCGATCGCAGGAAAGCCATGCTCGAAGATATCGCTGTGCTAACAGGCGGAACCTTGATCACCGAAGATGCAGGTCTAAAACTCGATGCTACGAAGCTCGACATGTTGGGCAAAGCACGTCGCATCACCATTACCAAAGACACCACTACGATTGTGGCTGAAGGTAACGAAGCGCAGGTGAAAGCTCGCGTTGAGCAAATCCGTCGTCAAATGGAAGAAACCGAATCTTCCTACGACAAAGAGAAGCTGCAAGAGCGTCTTGCGAAACTTGCAGGTGGTGTTGCAGTGGTGAAAGTTGGTGCAGCCACTGAAACCGAGATGAAGGATCGCAAACTCCGTCTGGAAGATGCGATTAACGCAACCAAGGCAGCCGTTGAAGAAGGCATTGTTCCCGGTGGTGGTACGACCTTGGCTCACTTGGCTCCTGACCTCGAAGGCTGGGCATCAAGCAATCTAAGCGGCGAAGAACTGATCGGCGCTCAAATCGTGGCTCGTGCGTTGACTTCTCCCCTGAAGCGCATCGCTGAGAACGCAGGTCAAAACGGTGCGGTAATTGCTGAACGTGTGAAAGAGAAAGATTTCAACGTAGGCTACAACGCAGCGATCGGGGAGTTCGTTGACATGTTTGAAGCAGGCATTGTTGATCCGGCGAAGGTGACTCGTTCTGCTCTACAAAACGCTGCTTCGATCGCAGCCATGGTGCTGACCACAGAATGTATTGTGGTTGACAAGCCTGAGCCAAAAGATGGCGCTCCTGCGGGTGGCGCTGGTATGGGTGGCGGCGATTTCGATTACTAATTGAGTCGTTAAGTTTTGAAGCCGCGATCGCATCTTTAACTAGGTGCGATCGCGGCTTTTGATTTAGCATTGATAACGATTTCTCTCTAACGAGCCAAGTCCTAGCGGCTAGTTATTGATGCTTAACCATTAGAAGCTCACGTGAGTTGAGCAGTTCTAATGGAGTTACGCTCTATGCTAAGCGTAGAAACGTCTACTCAAAATTCATCTCTCATCTTGTGATTTAAAGCAATAAGTTAGCGGACTTGAATCACTTCATCTCAAAGTGGGCATATTAGGGGCAGTTTTTGCATAGCCCCTCGTTTAGGAGAAGCCCACGATGAGCATTCAAACCTCTGACTTGCTAGAAAAATTGCGACAGCAGTTTGATAACACCCCGTATCCCAGAATTCCACTGGAATCCTTTCCGACTGATCCAAATCGCTTGTATATTCATAGTCTTGTCACTGCCTACTATCACAGAAATCGGAAAGTCATTAGCACAAAAGATCGAATGATTTTAGATGCTGGCTGTGGTACAGGTTACAAGTCGTTGGAGTTGGCGGTTGCGAATCCGGGGGCAAGAATTGTAGGAATTGATCTTTCAGAAGAATCGGTTAAGCTGGCTCGTCAACGATTGGAGTTTCACAACGTTGAGAACGTGGAATTTCATGCGATGCCGTTAGAAGAATTGCCCAGCTTGGGAATGGAATTTGATTATATCAATAACGATGAAGTCTTGTATTTGTTACCTGACTCAGTAGTAGGGTTACGAGCAATGCAATCTGTTCTGAAGCCAGATGGCATTCTGCGAACTAACTTTCATAGTTCGTTGCAACGGGATGTATATTTACGATCGCAGAAATTCTTCAAGCTAGTCGGGTTGATGGAAGGCGCTTCTTGCGAATCTGATGTCGAGCTTGTCCGGCAGACGATGCGGAATTTGAAGAATGATGTTTTCATCAAGACTACGGCTTGGCGTCCAATTTTTGAGACAGATGATGAGCGGCTTTTGGTCAATCATTTGCTTCAAGGAGATAAAGGATGGACGCTACCCCAATTTTTTCAGGCACTAGATGCTGCGGAACTAGAGTTCATCAACATGTCGGACTGGCGTACTTGGGATTTGCTCAGCCTGTTTCAGGACGTAGATGAATTGCCAATTACAATCATCATGGGTTTAGCAGACAAGTCTTACGAAGAGCAACTGCATCTGTTTGAGCTTTTACACCCTGTTCATCGGCTTTTAGATATCTGGTGTGGTCATCCGAGGGCAGCCCACACTTATACTCCAGTTAGTGAGTGGACAGAGCAGCATTGGGAAAATTCAATTGTTCACTTGCATCCTCAATTAATCACAGCAGCATTCAAAGAAGATTTGATTACCTGTATCACTCAGTTGAAAACGTTTGAGATCAGTCAGCATCTCAACATTACAGATAGCCCTATCACAATTGATAGTCTAATGGCTGCTTGTTTGCTGCCGCTCCTAGATGCTCCTCAAGGAATGTCCGATTTGGTGCAGCGATGGCAGAAGCTCAGACCTCTTAACCCTGTGACTTTAGAAGCAGCAGATGAGAAAGACAGCTTCGAGATGGCTAAGCAACTACTGCTTCAACTAGAGAACTTGGGCTATATCTTGCTCGAATGCACTGTCTAAAGCCTTCTTTCCAAACCAGGAAATTCTTTCAAGCATAGTGATATGAAATGTGATCAGAGTGGGCAAGTTATGTTCAGGCGTTAGAAGTTCAACACACCGCACCTTTAAGGAGAAATTCAATGAAATCTGAACTAACTGCAAAGTTTCTACAACACCTCAACAGCAAAAAGAAAGACGGTGGTTTCACCTTGATCGAATTGCTCGTTGTTATCATCATCATCGGTATTTTGTCTGCTATTGCTCTGCCTTCTTTCTTGAACCAAGCAAACAAAGCAAAGCAGTCTGAAGCAAAGACCTACGTTGGTTCAATGAACCGCGCTCAACAAGCTTTCTACCTAGAGAAGAACGCATTTGTTACCGCAGCAACTGACTTTGGTAAGTTGGGCTTGGGCGTTGCAACTCAAACAAGCAACTACAAATACACCACAGAAACCGGTGGGGCTGACCCAGTAGCAATTGCAAACCTAGCAAACACGGTAGTTGGTAATGCTCCACTTAAAACCTATGCAGGTGGTGTTGTTGTTGGAAACATTTCAGCAACAAGTGAAGCAACTACATTGGCTGCTTTATGCGAGGCTGACTCAGCAAAGTCTGCTAGCGGTCCTGATGCTGCTGCTGCCTCTATTTCATTTGTTAAAGACACGGCTCCTGGTTGTGTTACTGGTTTCACAGCAATCAAATAAGAGGTTCAAAAAAAGCAATTTTGCTTTAGCTTAACCGAATTGATCGAACTCAAATGAACAAAGTGGGTAGAGCAGTCTATCCACTTTATTTTTTTAATCTCCATTTCTGAAGTTATAAGTAATACACGATTAGCCTCTCCTGCGCTTACTGATATGCCCACAGAATCTGTTGCCCCAATAACCTCTCAGCATGTGTCTGCTCATCAAGCTTTGACAGATGCACGCTATGAACTAGCCATTACCCTCTACGAGCAAGCCATCCAAGCAGAACCAGAAGTTAGATCTCACTATTGGCATTTAGGTTTAGTGCTGTTGCTCCACGGTCAAGAAGCAGACGCGCAAACAATGTGGCTATTTGCTATGTCGGAGGGCGACCTAACACAAATTGAACAGTGGACAGATGAACTGATCCACGTATTGCAAACAGAAGCAAATCGGCTACAAGCGCTAGAAAACCATTCAATGGCTTGGGTGATTCGCCAACACATTCGAGAAATCGATCCACTTCATCTTGAAAATGCGCTGCATTTAGTTGAACTCTCGATTCAGTTAGAGAAACTAACAGCCGAAGAGTTAGACGACTTGCAAATTATTTCGTGTCTTCAAGAAAATCAAACTCACCGAATCGATGAAGCATTACTAATTCGAGTTCTGAAAAATACTTTGGCAACGATCGCGCCTCATCCCATTGTTATCGATTTCACAGAAGCCTGTTTGCCCTATATTCAAACTCCTTCTGCATTGATGGCGGTTCTACTCCCTGCTGCTATTCAAATTGCTTACACCATGAGGCAACCTAATATAGCTGCACAATTATCAGAACTATATTTACGTTTAGATACAAATAATGTCGAGATTTCAGGACATTTAGCGCTGTTTTATCAAAGTGCGCGAAATTATGAAAAAGGAATTGCGATCGCGCGATCGCGGTTAGATTCTGTGGATGACTGGTCAGAAAAAGCGTTTTCTAGCCATCTACTGCTGCGTGGGTTGCTAAACACTGGAGGGCATTGGCAAGAAGCCGTCAGTGCTTTGCAAAATCACGAAACCCTTCTAACAAAACTCATCGACGATCAGCCGACAGACTTAAATATTGTCCACACCGATCGACTCTTCAACTCTTGCTATTACCTACCCTACTTCGCTGACAACGCAGAAAAGCACCGAGCGTTTCAAAACCAAATCGGTAAACTGTGTCAAGAAAACATTCGGCTTCGAGCTGCTACTCAGTGCGATCGCTACCAACAAACAAAACCATCTCATCAGCCATCAACAAAACGGCTCAAAATTGGCTATCTTTCTCACTGCATGGGCAGCCATTCTGTGGGTTGGTTAGCGCGATGGTTGATTCAGCACCACGATCGTGATCGCTTCCAAATCAACGGCTATTTCTACAACGAGCGCCTAAATGATCCACTCCAACAGTGGTATATCAATCAGATGGAACAGCCTTGTGTTATGGGCGTTGATATTGCCAACAACAGTTTAGAGTTAGCTGACAAAATCCATCAAGACGAGGTAGACATTCTTGTAGATCTAGATAGCGTCACCTTAGATCTAACGTGCGAAATCTTGTCCCTAAAACCCGCACCGATTCAACTCACATGGCTCGGTTGGGATGCTTGCGGAATTCCTGCGGTTGATTATTTTATTGCCGATCCATACGTTTTACCCGAAACGGCTCAGACCTACTACTCTGAAAAGATTTGGCGACTGCCTCAAACATACATTGCTGTTGATGGATTTGAGGTTGGCGTGCCTAGTTTGCGACGAGATCAGTTGAACATCCCTGCTGATGCAATTACGTTTCTCAGCGCTCAGCGAGGGTGTAAACGCCATCAAGACACAGCAAAATTGCAGATGCAAATTATCAAAGAAGTGCCTAACAGTTACTTCTTAATTAAGGGATTTTCAGATGAAGACTCGATTCAAAAATTCTTCTTTGAAATTGCAGACGAAGAAGGCGTAGCAAGAGGTCGACTTCGGTTTCTTCCTGATGCTCCAACGGAATCAGCACACCGAGCCAATTTAGCGATCGCAGATGTTGTTCTCGACACGTTCCCCTACAACGGCGCAACCACAACCCTAGAAACCTTATGGATGGGCATTCCGCTTGTGACCCGTGTCGGAGAGCAATTTGCTGCCCGCAACAGTTACACCATGATGGTGAATGCAGGCATTAGCGAAGGCATTGCTTGGAGTGATGAGGAATATGTTGAATGGGGCGTGCGATTAGGTAAAGATGCCGCACTGCGTCAGAAGATTCATTGGGACTTGATGCGATTGCGGCAAACCGCGCCACTTTGGAATGCGAAACAGTTCACTCGCGATATGGAAAATGCTTACCAGCAAATGTGGCAACTGCATTTAGACCAAAGCAGTTCCAAGTAAGTCATGGCTTTAGATCTGCTACTTCTAGTTCCACCTGTTCCGGGCTAAGAATTGCGCTGAGGCTTTCAGCGATCGTGTCAGTGAAGTCATAGGTTGGATCGCTTCCATAGTGAGAGGTGAGATGTTTGAGAAGCTCCAACGCATAGTCAGTAAACTCTAGCGTGTCAGCAATGCAAGCTAGTTTAAGAATCTGATCCGGTGTTTGAAACGCTAGCGGCGCATCCTCTTGAATCAAATCACGAATATAAATGGCTTCTCCCCATACTGCTTGTCCTGGTCGATTGGTCGAGACAAGCGGCGATCGCTGTTCGCGGGCAACAATTAGATCAAACAACGTAAATCCATGTCGCCTGAGATAGGGATCTAAATCAGAAAATAATGGCTGATCAACATATAACGGAGAAAATTCAACCTCAAGCTGAATCGCCAATACACTTTTTGCTAATAGCGCATTTGCGCCTTCCAATACCTGAAGCTCAGCACCCTGAACATCGATTTGTAGAAAATCTATTGCATCCACGTTCTCGGTTTAACAAAACGTGTCGAGAGTTGTGGTTTCAATCGGAGTTTCAAAGTTAAGACCTGCTAAATTTGGTAATCGGGGAAACCGCTTGAGAAAGGCTTCATTGGGTGGATACAGCGAACTGCACATCGGATTTTTAGTGACGTACAGGGTTGAAGTGCCGACTTCTTTTGCGATCGCGATTGGTAAATGAAACTCATTCCAATGCACATCTCTTGCCTCAAATTCAGCATTAGCCGCTGCGCACGCATCTGGATCAGCATCAAATCCATAAATGGTCAGGTTAGGCGCGAATAACTGCCATCCTTGAGTTCCATAATCATCATTACTGGTGACTTTACGAGAACCAACATTACACACCGTCATGTCAACGCGATCGAGGTGACCACTTTTTTTCAGACTCGGTAGAAAGAAGGGCATAAAATAGCAGTCCTGAGTTAAGTAATTGATTTAAGCTGTGGGCATTGGTAGAGCAATAATGTTGAGATTGCCTTGCAGTTTCTCAACAGAACTAACCGGAATCACTTGCTTCACAAACGGCTGATAGCGGAATAATTCGTAGCCTTTTGAAGTCAAGTATTCCGCGACCGGAATATTGCTACCTTTACTGCCTGCAATGTTTTCGTAGAGAATGACAGGTTTAAATTCTTGCAAAATGCGATCGCTGCCGATCAAAACCTGCATCTCATGACCCTCTGCATCAATTTTGAGATAGTCCACACGAGAAAGCTGTTCGGAGTCGATCAAGCTATCTAACGGAAAACAAGCAACCTCTTCAAATTCACCGATCGGCGCACCGTCTGTGACCACTTCATTCAGTTCGCTGGCAGCTCCAATCGCGAGTTTAACAGTACTGCTGCGATCGCTAGCAGCTCCTGCACAGACCGTCACTTGAGACAGTTGATTGACGCGCACTGTTTCATGCAAACAACGGACACAGCCAGAAAACGGCTCGATCGCAATCACTCGCCCTTCATCCCCTACTTGGTTTGCCGCGCTGAACGTGTAAACGCCAACATTTGCGCCCACATCAATCACGGTCATTCCGGGTTGAATTGAATCTCGCCAGAACTCCATTTCTTGCTCAAACCAATCCCCCGCACCCAACAACACACTTGTCACAATGCTACGGAAACTCGGCTCTACAGCAAGCAGATGGTTTTCAAATGGAACATAGGTGATGGGACTCTCGATCGCGCCTTCCGTCCATCGCCAAGCAATCTGATCGGAATGTAATGCTTGGGCAGATTTCAGCCAAAAATCCGCCGCTTCCAGGTCGCCTAAATCTCGATATGCCAGAAACAGCGATTGCAAAATCAGAGGGTTTGTTGGAGCAAGTTGTTTTGCTTGATGAAGTGCAATCAGCCCTTCCCATTGCTGAGCGATGAGCTGTGAAATGCCAAGCTTGAGTAGCACTGAAGCAGAATGCGGCACGACTTGAGCGGCTAGATGCAGCATTCTCTGCCCTGTCGAATTGTAGAAAATGCGTTGCGATCGCTCAATCACTTCTGCTAACAGCATCAACGCTTGAGCGTATCCATTTTCTGATGCAATCATCGCCTCAAAATGATCTGATCTGTCAGGGAGATAGACGAGTCCTGGCATCAAGGGTTGAGGTGACATTTCTTGGGTCTGAAGCGTTTTCATCAATGATTCAAACGCCATTTGCAAAGCGGTCTCCGTTTCTCCGACCAGCGCATGAATCAAGGCCAAGTGTGCAGCACAAAGAGGATGGTCAGCAGGAGCCGTTTGAAGTGTGTCGAGTGCCGTTTCTAAATACAGCGATCGCATGGTCTTGTCTTCGCAGCGGTGAGCTTCCAGCAACGCTGCAACGGCAATGTTGTTGTAATCTAACGACGATCGCGGGGCTTCCCAAGCCGTAGTTTCAAAACGCATCAGTAGCTGAGGCTGTACTGATGCGTTTAAAGACAATCTGTTTTGATCTAAATACTGCAAATAGGATGCAGCAGGAGAGAGAGCAGTGTGCATCATCGGGCAAAGTACTAAGTAAGAAGAGTCGCAATTCCTGTTTCTTATAACACTCTTTCTTACGCTTTCACGGAAATTTCTGACTGGACTCAGAAGGCAAAACATTCTTACATGCGTCTAAAGAGAGCCGAGCGATTGCCAATCTTCTTCTATGCTGACAGGTGGAGTGATTAACCCTAACAGCATGGATAGACACGTTGAAGTTTTGCCCGATCTCGCGGCTCTCGTTGATCGATCGCTAGAGTTGGTTCTAGAAAAGTTAAACGATGCGATCGCACATCGCAGTATGGCGACGATCGCCCTCTCTGGCGGCAGCACGCCAAAGCCGCTATACGAAAAACTAGCCGAGCAAGATTTACCTTGGGATCAGATCCATGTCTTCTGGGGCGACGAACGCTACGTGCCCCCAACGCACGAGGATAGTAATTATCGGATGGCACGGCTCGCTTGGTTAGATAAAGTTCCGATTCCAGCCAAGAATATTCATCCGATGCTGACAAATGAAGCCGATCCCGCGATCGCGGCTCAAAGCCATGAGGCAGACATCCAAATCTTCTTTCAAATAAAACCTGGAGAATTTCCTGCCTTTGATGTGATTTTGTTGGGGATTGGCGATGATGCTCACACCGCCTCACTATTTCCAGGAACAGACGCCCTCAAGGTCAACGATCGATTAATCACTGTCGGCCACAAAGACGGACAGCCTCGAATTACGTTCACCGCTCCCTTCATCAACCATGCTCGCACCGTCTTGTTTATGGTAGCAGGCGAGAATAAGCAACATGCCCTTTCCCAAATTTTTGCACCCGACGCCGATGCTATGAATTGCCCGTCGCGTCTCATTCAACCCCAGGGTGAACTCTGGTGGTTGCTCGATCAATCTGCCGGAAAAAACTTTTCATAATTTAATTGAAGACAAATATTGAGTTGTACTTGTGGTGAACTTCATTTCCCTCCTATGCGGATTTCCATCCATAGCGAGTGAAGTACCCACTAGTGCCCTCGTTCCCGACGTTTGAGCTTCCACTTTTTTGACTTATAGACTACATCACATTCCATGCTTGTTTGTCCTAATTGCAATCACCCAAACCCTTCTGGAGCAGTTCAGTGTGAGGCGTGCTATACGCCCCTTCCCGCCACAATGAAATGTCCAAACTGTGGAGCATCTGTGCAAACCGATGCTAGTTTTTGTGGACAGTGCGGCGTCAACTTAAAAACCGTAGCAGGAACTTCCGCGATGCCTACCCCTTCTGAAATGCCTGATCCACGATCAATTCCGCCTGAGCCCGTCATGCTTGATCCGTTGGTAACGCCTGATTCGCTCGTGTTTCCTCACTCTTCTAGTGCCGAAAACCTTGATGAAACCGCGCCCACTGCTCCAGCCCAGCAGGCTCCTCCAGACATGGCTTCTCCAGTCAACTCAGTTCCCGCAACGGCGACTCAGCTACAGCAATTTTCCGCTCGACTGCTGCATCTGCAAACCACGAATGTGATTGAACTCCCGCCCGGACTTCCTGTAATTCACATTGGCAAACCCAACGATCGCATTCCGCCAGATATTGATGTCTCAGGCTATCCTGATTCTGAAATTGTGTCTCGTATCCACGCTGATATTCGTGCGGAAGGAGATGCCTACTACATTGAGGACGTTGGCAGCTCGAATGGCACGTATATCAACAATGTCCCGTTGGCAATGGGCAATCGTCATCGGTTACGATCGGGTGATCGCATCTCGCTTGGCAAAGGCGATAAAGTGACCTTTTTGTTTCAAATGGCGTGAAGCTTTGAGAAGAGGGGAGACCGGAACGGGATTAAGCGGCAAATTTTGGGTATAAGAGAAACGGAATCCCCATCAGAGCTTCTGCTGTGCCAGTGTGATTACACTAACCCTGCTGCATCCCGATCAATTAACCCCGGTTCAACATTGGACGTTTGAGACGGAGCCGATCCTGCGGATTGGACGCTCGACGGACAATCATGTTGTGCTCTACAGTGCCGTTGTGTCTCGCTATCATGTTGAGGTGCAGCAGATCGATTCTGTTTGGCAAGTCATGAGCTTGGGCGCAAATGGAACCTATCTAGACGGCAAGCGGATTGTTCAAGTGCCTGTTCAAGATGGCATGATTATTCGCTTAGCTCGCTCCGGGCCCAATATTCAGATTCAGTTAGACCCATCCATCTCAACTAGCGTTAAGCCTTCTCCTGCGCTTTCACAAAACCTACCTAAGATAGGCACTGCTTTGGAGCCGAGCCGAGTCAGCCGAGTCCCGTTAGCTAGTATTCCTGCTCCGATGCCCAATTCTAAAACGGCATTTGAGAGTTCTCCCTGCCCTCACGTGCGAAGAACGCTAGATCTGCGGTCTTGCTTAGATTGTGGGGCCTTTTTGCGAGAGTAGGAGGGAAATGAAAGATTGCTGGGTGCTATTTCCTTGAGTCGCTTTCTTCTCTAGAATGCTAATCCGGGTCAGTACCTCTAGTTTCCCCCTGGCCTCCCTTCTGAATGAAAATTGCAACCTGGAACGTCAACTCCATCCGCATGCGCCTTGCCCATGTCACGGACTGGTTAACGTCGAGTTCTGTTGATGTGCTGTGTTTACAGGAAACGAAAGTCCCGGATGATCTGTTTCCGCAGGCCGCCTTTACTGAGGTGGGATATCACAGCTATTTTTATGGACAGAAGAGTTATAACGGCGTGGCGCTACTGAGTCGATCGCCGCTGGAGAAGGTTCAAATGGGGTTTGGGGCAATATTGCCTGAGAGTTTGGTCGGCGATTTAGACGAGCAAAAGCGGGTCATTACTGGCGTTATAGATGGAATTCAGGTTGTCAATTTGTATGTTCCTAATGGTTCGGCGTTAGACAGCGATAAATATGTTTATAAATTGCACTGGCTTAAAGTGCTGCGAGAGTATTTGCAAACGCTGTTGGAAACATCGCCTAGTCTTCTCGTGTGCGGCGACTTCAACATTGCTCTAGAAGATATTGATATTCACAACCCGAAAGGTCGCGAAAAGCAAGTGATGGCAACCGATGCTGAACGAGATGCCTTGAGAAATGTGCTGGAGCTTGGGTTGTCAGACGTATTTCGCAAATTTACGGCTGAAGGCGGACTCTATAGCTGGTGGGATTATCGCTCGGCGGCGTTTCGACGCGATGCAGGCTGGCGCATTGATCATCACTACCTGACGCCTGATTTGTATGACCGTGCGATCGCATGCCACATCGATAAAGAACCCCGCAAACTCGAGCAACCCAGCGATCACACACCTGTAATCGTGGAATTTTAATTGACTCTACTTGATTTTCTAGTCATATATTTCTTCCCAAACAACGTGCCCTTCCTGATTGATGTAGGCATACTTACCTCCATCGTAAGGAAATTCAGAAGGTGCTTGTTGGGAAAGAAAAAATTCCATAAGCGCTTCTGGAGAAGAGTTAGGAGGAGGATTGGAAATCGGCTGCTGAATATCTTTCTCAAACATGATTTCGACAGATGCCAAACCATTGATGAATTGTCCAGCATAACCGTTAAATTGCGGCGGAATGACATATTTTCCCATGCGATCGATATAGCCTATTTTTCCGTTACCCCTAAACTGCGAATTCGGTACAGCAACAGCAGCTAGTCCTTCCGAGAAACTTGATGGTGAAGGAAACGTATCTTGAAACTGCGGTGGAATTATAAATAACCCTGTTGTGTCAATGTAACCCCATTGACCACTCACATCCTGCTCATTTTGATTGACTTTGACGGCTGCAAGTCCTTCTGAGAATGGTTGAGCTTCAGCAAACTGAGGCGGAATAACAAACTTACCTATGCGATCAATGTATCCATACTTATTGGCGACAGTATCTCGAACTGGAGCTAGCCCATTAGAGAAGCGACCAGCAGAGGAAAACTGCGGTTCAATGACAAACTTCCCAGTACCGTCGATGAACCCCCAGTGGCTATCAATTTGGATTGCAGCAAGTCCTTCCGACGCATTAAGTGCGTCATACGCTTGAGAATGTTCAAATACAATCTCACCTTTTCTATTGATAAAGGCGAAGCTGGTGAAATTTCCGTTAAACATTTCCACAACTGCTAGACCGTCTGAGAAGGGATGTGCTCCGTTAAATTTTGGAGGAATGACTATTTCACCTGATTTATCAATATAACCGTATAAGTAATCGTCATCGTTATCGATTGCTCCTGGAGGTGATGCTACTGCTAAACCTTCTGAGAAGTTTTCCTCACCTTCTAAGTTTCCTGTGTCAATGAACTTGGGCGGAATTACAAATTTTCCGGTTCTATCGATGTAGCCTAGATATGGCTCTTCATCTGGAGTGGATTCAGAAGGAATAAAGCGTACCGCAGCTAATCCTTCTGAGAATGGGCGTGGACAACATACATGTTGAGGCAGTTCCAAAATCAATTGTCCAGTGTTGTTGATGTAACCTTTGTTTAACGGGTATAGCTCAGATTCTTGCTGCGATTCTGAAGAGGGATTGACCATATCGTTTACTCTACAGGAAGTCTATGCGGTGGTACTTTTGAGATAGGCGCGATCGCAAGTAATCTCAATCTACGATGTTTTCGAGCATGTCCTGGCGGTTTACCAAGTTAATACAGGGCGCGATGGACTTGCATAAGGAACCCCGAAAATTCAAACACCCAACGATCACACACCTGTAATCGTAGAATTCTAGAGAAATAGTTGGCTTAAATTGTTAGCGTTAGTTAACGATCAATTACAGCGAATTATTATGTTTCTCGTGACTGGAGCGACCGGACAATTAGGACGTAGCATCGTACGGCAACTGAGATTACAAGAGTCTCCTGTGCGTGCGTTGGTTCGATTAATGTCGGACTATTCTGAACTTGAAAACCGAGGGGCTGAAATTTTTATTGGAGAGCTAACGCGCTCGCGTGACATTGAAAGAGCCGTTCAAGGGGTTCAATATGTTATTAGTGCTCATGGGGGCGCAAGTGAGGATCTCAACTATCGCGCCAACATTGACTTAATCGATGCGGCAAAAGAACACGGCGTGCAGCATTTTGTGTTCATTTCCGTGTTAGGCGTCGATCGCGGTTATGAGGATGCGCTAACGTTTAAAGCGAAGTGGGAAGTTGAAAAGTATTTACAAGCGAGCGGACTCAACTACACGATTCTTCGCCCATCAGGATTTGCCTCAAACCTAATTTCGTTAGCCGAGCAATTTCAGCGTACCGGAATTTATTTGCTGATTGGCGATCCGCAGAGTCGTTCTTCCATTGTCAGCACCGATGATTTAGCCCGCATTGCGATCGCGTCTCCTACCACCGAAGCGGCTCGCAATCAAATTTTTGCAATTGGTGGCCCAGAGATCTTGCAGCGCCGAGCCGTTCCTCAGATTTTTGGGCGCATTTTTAATCGTGAACCCATTATCATCAACCCGCCTTTAGTTGTGTTCGATGGACTCCGAACCGCCATTGGAATGCTCAATTCAAACGGCAAAGAATCGCTGGGGACGCTACGGACATTGTTAGCTAACGAATTCTACATAACGCCCCAAGAAGTAGCGCGAATCGAATCTGTATATGGTTTCAAGATGGAACCGTTGGAACAGTTCCTACGCCGTTACGTCAGTCCGTGACCAGGTAGAGACGCGACATGTCGCGTCTCTACGAACCATACAAAATCAATCGATTAAACCCAAATCAATCCCAACGAAATCGCCACGATCGCACCAATTAGAGTATTCACAATATTGACGACATCGTGTGTCAAAAACGGGATTTTGTCTTCAATCGTGGCTCCAATCAAGCTTTCTACCGTCGTTGCCACAAACGCCGCGATCGCACAATACAAAATTCCGATTGGGGAAATCAATCCTACTGCCCAACCCACGACTGCGATCGCAATTGATCCGACGACTCCAGCTACTGTTCCTTCTAAACTGATCGCGCCTTCTGTTCCCCGTGGCACCGCCTTTAAAGTCGTGATTAAAAATGTGCGTTGTCCATAGGCTTTACCAATTTCTGTCCCGCACGTATCCGAGAGTTTCGTGCAAAAACTCGCCACAAATCCGAGCAGCAATAGCGGAATCCAATTGACGTGCTGCTGTTGCACGGTCAGATACAAAACGCCGATCGCACAGATGGCTCCAACCAAGGCTGAACCCCAGACGTTACCCGGCCCACGTGCGCCCGATCGCGCCTCTGCAATGCCGAGTTCTTCTTTCTGCGCTTTGCCAATGAAGGTCACGCTCGACCCTGCTAGAAAATAAAACATCACCAGCAGGTAGCCTTGCCAACCGAGGCAGACCCAGATCAAAACACCTAAAACCCAGGCATGGGCTAATCCAGCAGGCGTGAGAAGTTTTTTAGGCGCAACAGCCGCAACTCCTAGCAGAGAAGAATTGAGTACGATTGCAACTAGCCAGTCGATCTCAGTCGGAATTTGCATAAGCTCTGACATTGCTTTATCGGAAATTCGCCATAATTATTTTGACACTCTCTACCTTGCCGTTCATCTTTATTTTTCTATGTCGCCAACACTGTTTCATCTTTCCTTTCCGGTAAGCAATATTTCCCAGACGAAGAAATATTATGTCGATGGATTGGGCTGTGGCTTAGGGCGAGAAAACGAGCATTCTGTCATTCTGAATTTGTACGGTCATCAGTTAGTTGCTCATGTTACAGACGAGGTTTTGACGACTCAACGCGGGATTTATCCTCGTCACTTTGGTTTGGTCTTCACCGATGAGTCGGATTGGCAGCAGCTCCTAGAACGGGCACAGCAAAAGCAATTATCGTTCTATCAAAAGTCGAAGCAGCGGTTTGTTGGCACGCCCCTCGAACACCGGACATTTTTCTTGGTCGATCCGTTTTCTAATCTCATGGAGTACAAGTATTACGCTCACCGTTCGGCAATTTTTGGCGATCGCGAGTTTGCCCAAATTGGCGATCCTTCGGAGCTTGGCAGAGCCAATCGCTCTTAGAAATTACTTAGAAATTACCTTGTTGGCTCTTGAAGCGCAGATAGAATAGGTGCGTTTAGGCTCTGATAGATTGCATCAAAAGCTCTAGAATCAGTCACCATCCAAGCGTGAAGCGGCACTTGAACCTGAATATTTTGCCCAACGGGTAGCTGAGAACTCCGGGCAGGCAGAATGATGGTGTCTAACGGCGTCCAAATCGATGTGAAATTGATGGCCTCCAGCATGGCTGCGTCTTGATCGAGATCCTTGAGAAAGGCGCTTTGAGGACGCATCTGTAGACATCCTGGACGTGCAGAAAGGTAGGCAGCTAGCGTTCCATTATGAGGGGACGAAATGGTGACAAAGCGTTGCACCCGCTTGATGCCTCCCAAGCGCTGTACATAATACCGGCTCACTAGTCCGCCCATGCTGAAGCCAATCAGATCAAAAGGTTGGTTTGGCAAGACTCTATCGACGAAATCAGCAAGCTGATGAGCTAGAAAATCGAGGGTGCGATCGCCATTGGCAGGAATCAGATCCAGACTATAAACTGTCCAGCCTAATTTCTTCAATCGCGTGGTCATTAGGTTAAAGATGGCAGCCGTGTCGGTAATACCATGAACCAATACGACAGGATTTCGAGATTGAGTATTCATTGTCGATCAGATTCATTGTCCATCGAAAGGCTTCTTCATCTAGGGTAGTGCAGCGACCAATGAGTTCGATCTCAATTGTGGGACACCTGGCTAAATGGCTGCATAATGCGGCACTTGAGGCATTCCTCGATTTCGGCGTTATACCTTCTAAATGATCATCAGCTAATTATCAGCAGAGATGCCGACCTGTTTCTACTAGCAGCCCAAAACAGATCGACAGGCAATTTAGTCTTCTGGCAAGATCCATTGAGGCGGAGCCGAGGCTCGCTCTCGTGCTTTCTTGCGTACCGCTTCGTCTGCCATCTCTAGCAGCTTATCTAGAGGCGTGTCGCTGATGAACTGTGAGGTTTGCTCTTTGTACTCAAGATTGGGACATTGATCTCCTAGAACACATCCGTTTTTGCACATCTCGGCACAGTTAATCTCCATAGTCTCTTCTCCGTGATTTTAGGGCTGATCGGCATTTCCCTATCTTACCGACCATTTTGGATTGTTCTGATCCCTACTATGGAAGAAGAATTCGTCCTAGAGTAGAACAATTCACCAAGGCAATTAATCCTAGTTATGGGGTGAAGGAGCAATGAGATTCCCTCTATTTCTGGCAAGTTTTGGCGGTTTAGCGATCGCAAATGTGGGGTATGCAGTAGACGTACTTTCTCCCGAACAGCAGGTTCGAGAGGTGTCCAGTCGTTTGATTGGAGTGATGAGTACGGCGGAGCAGTCTGCCGCTAATCCCAAGATTGCAAATGTTCAAATGACAACCTGTGCCGTGTCAATGAAAGGGGTGTCAGATCCCAAATCTGTTTATCTCTACCAAGAACAAGCCATCAATGCAGCGCAAAATTCGGGCGCGGTGCAGCTTGGAAAACCTTATCGGCAGCGGTTTTTGCAACTTTCGTCCAATGCCGCAAATGGAAGCGTGCGATCGCTATCATTTCGTCCTGCTGAAACGGCTCAATGGATTGGTCTGTGTAATCGTCCCGAATCTGCGCGAGTCGTGCAACTTCAAGATGTGGGTAAACCAACCTGCGCGGTCTTTCTAAAGCAATCTGGAGACGCCTATATCGGGAGAACTCCGATCGATGGCTGTCCTTCTAATGTTCGAGGAGCCGTGCGTGTCACCAACTATATCGAACTCGAACGCGATCGCATGAATACCTACGATCGCGGTTATGACGCGAATGGCAAACAAGTATGGGGCGCAAAAGAGGGAGCGTATCAATTCAAGAAAACATGATCACAGCGCAACTTTTGAAGAGAATTGAACGAGTCAACGCCTTAAGGTAGACGGTGAATCACTTCAGCCCCAATACGCTGAAGTAGGTTTCCAGAATTAAACAATGAAGACAACATCTTTCACTTCAAACGCAACACAGACTCAGGATCTGCCAAAGCGATTAATTGCGGCTGGAATTCTTTTGGGACTCGGATTTGCAGGATTTTTTGATGGCATTGTGCTGCATCAAATTCTGCAATGGCATCATCTACTATCTAATGTTCGCCCAATGCTGAGTTTAGATGATGTGAAAGTTAATACTTTAGCAGATGGATTATTTCATCTGCTGTCTTATGTTTTTGTACTGAGTGGCGTTGTGACTTTATGGCAAACGCATCAGCAAACTGATATGCCTAAATCTGCTCAACCATTACTTGGAGCGATCTTAATGGGTGCTGGAGCGTTTAATGTTATCGAAGGTTTAATCGATCATCAGA
>JAHHHP010000011.1 GCA_019359275.1 Myxacorys chilensis ATA2-1-KO14
GCAGTGGGGGCAATTCATCAAATCAGGATGGGTGCTCAGTTTCAGGTCAGTTCCTACAGTTTCCGAGGAAGTGAATTCGCTCAACATTTAAGTCTTAATTCTGACACTTTCTTACCCGAAGGCGCAAGAGCCAGCGATCGCTAAATCTTTTGCAGAGCTATTGTCTTGAAAGGTGAGAGCGTTAGATTTACCACCCTGTAGGGTTGAGAGGCACTCTATTAAACTGGTTACAGAAGTCTATTTGCTTCGATGTTTTGAGCGAAACTTCGCTTACGGATCTAGCGTCAAATAATTTATCCGTAATCTTCGGTAAATTGCTTGAGGATCAAGTTTGGTAGAAGTGATTAAACTTCTATAGTGCTATATTCGAGTTCACTGCGACTCCCGCTCACCTCTTAACTGATATGCGATCTGCTATGCGCCGCTTCCCAATTCGCTTCGTTAGCCGTGTTTTTCTTCCTGCCAGCTTAGCTGCTTCTGTTGCCATTGTTGGTAGTTCGTTTAGGCCGGATAGCCGCTCAACCCTTGCGATCGCCCAAACTGGGCAGCCCTTAACGATTAAAGGCAATAGCACCGAAGCTAATGCCAGAACGGGTGTTGTCGTGGTCAAAGGAAATGTTCAAATTAATTATCCGGCACGACAAATTCAGGCAACCTCGGCCCAAGCAGTGTACTTTAGCAAAGAGCGGCGCATTGTCTTGACCGGAGATGTATATGTGCTTCAGCAGAGCAATAGTCTGCGTGGAGAGCAAATTACTTATCTTGTGGATGAGGGACGGTTTTTGGCATTACCTCAAGCGAATAAGCAAGTAGAAGCCATTTACATTGTTACTGAAACCCCCACGGCTCCGACCGCGCCTGCAACTCCAAACACACCTGCGATTCCTCGTCCTGCTCCGACGCCGTTTAATGCAAAGCCAGCCTTCCCATCTCCTACAAATCGATAGTTTGCAAATCGATAGTTTCGCCTGTTTTTCTCAGCTCATCTACGAGGTTTTAGGAGTTAGTTTTTGAGGATTGTATTAGAGAACATCCACAAGTCCTACGGCGCGAGAACGATTGTCAATCGCGTCAGCCTCTCGGTAGCTCAAGGAGAGGTGGTTGGGCTTTTGGGGCCAAATGGCGCAGGTAAAACAACGACGTTTTATATTGCGACGGGGTTAGAGAAGCCTGACAGTGGAAAAGTCTGGCTCAATGACCTGGAAGTGACTCAGCTTCCGATCAACCAGCGTGCTCGATTGGGCATCGGCTATTTGGCGCAAGAAGCCAGCATTTTTCGTCAACTCAGCGTTCGCGATAACATTCTTTTAGTGTTGGAGCAGACCAAGGTTCCGCAGTGGCAGTGGAACGATCGCTTAAACAGTCTGTTAAAAGAATTTCGGCTCGAAAAAGTGGCGTCAACGCTCGGCATTCAAGTTTCGGGCGGCGAGCGGCGACGAACAGAACTCGCAAGAGCGTTGGCAACCGGAATTGACGGACCAAAATTTTTGCTGTTAGACGAGCCGTTTGCGGGAGTAGATCCGATCGCAGTTGCTGAAATTCAAGATATTGTGGCAGATCTGCGCGATCGCAAAATGGGAATTTTGATCACCGATCACAATGTCCGTGAAACCTTATCAATCACCGATCGAGCCTATATTATGCGTGATGGGCAAATTCTTGCCTCTGGTAACACCGAAGAACTCTACAATAATCCGTTAGTCCGCCAGTATTATTTGGGTGACGCCTTTCAGCCTTAACCGCTTCATCAGGACGTAACCATGTCTAGCCTTTCTAACGCTCGTCCGGTACGGCGATCGCTGATTTCGGTTCTCGATCGCTACATCGCTAATCAGTTTGCCGGTCCGTTTATTTTTGGGGTGGCAGCATTTTCGTCAATTTTGGTGTCGGTCGGCAGTGTGTTCGACCTGATTCGGAAAATGACCGAGTTGGGGCTACCGTTTGCGATCGCGGGGCGCGTGTTTCTCCTGCAACTGCCAGAATTCGTCAGTTTGTCCTTTCCAATGGCAACGCTGCTCTCGACGCTAATGGTGTACACGCGCCTCTCGACGGACAGTGAACTGATTGCGCTACGGAGTGCCGGAATTAGTGTTTATCGGTTGATTGCTCCCGCGATCGTGCTGAGTTTACTTGTGACGGCGCTGACGTTTGGTTTTAATGAAGCGATCGTTCCGGCAGCGAAGTATCAAGCGGGGGTCACACTCGAAAGCGCTCTGAAACAGGATAAACCGAGGTTTCAAGAACGGAATATCCGCTTTGAGCAGATGAGAGATGTGAAGCAGCCAGACGGCAGCAAAGCGCAGATGCTGGAGCGGCTTTTCTATGCGCGGGAGTTTGATGGGCAACGCATGAAAGGGTTGACGGTTCTCGATTTTTCGCAAGCGGGCTTAAATCAGATCGTGACGTCAAACTCGGCGGTTTGGAATGGAAAGCAGAGTACGTGGGATTTCTTCGACGGTACGATTTATATCGTTGCCCCAGACGGGTCGTATCGCAATATTTTGCGATTTGATCAGCAGCAGATTCAGCTTCCTCGAACGCCGTTAGATTTGGCGAACCGGAAACAGGATTCGGCAGAGATGAATATTCAGGAAGTGCGAGACTACCTCCAAATCGTCAAGCAAAGCGGAGATGAACGGCGAATTCGTAAACTGGAGCTACGAATTCAGCAGAAGTTTGCATTTCCGTTTGTCTGTCTGGTGTTTGGGCTAACGGGGGCAACGCTTGGCATTCGTCCTCAGCGAGCCGGAAAAGGCACGAGTTTTGCGATCAGCATAATTATTATTTTTACGTATTATTTGCTGTCGTTTATTTGCGATTCGTTGGGACAACTAGAGGTGCTTACTCCGGTGATCGCGGCTTGGTTGCCGACGATACTAGGGTTGTCGGTCGGCTCAGTCTTGTTAGCTAGAGCGGCGAGATAAAGCTTCACCTGCGATCGGGGAGCGGCTCATTGAGAGCAGGTTCGCCCATTAGGGCAACTCATCAAAAGTTGGGTGCAGCAATTAAAGCACAATGCTGGAGCGATCTCCCATAGCCAAACCAAATCTGAAATTGGCGAAACTCCTGGAGTCAATTGAATATCATCAGGTCAATGCTGATTGCTCCTTCATTGACCTTACGGCAGTCGCTCCCTTGCATTGACGGCCTTTCTCTACGAAATTAGTTCAAACTCAAGAGAATTAACCCCGCCACAATAAGGAGTTCTGTCACAAAAGAATTGAGCGCAGCAGATTTGGTGGATAAGTACCGAAGTTTCAGCACGTTACTACTCTTTCCGTGTGTTATGCCATGCATCTCGCGATCGCATACTGAATCGCCATATTCATCTCAACAGATTTGGTAAATTACTCCCTTCTTCAGTCGGGTTTGTGCAAGCTGAATCAGTAAGATGGCAATATGCTGAGTACTCCGACTCCCCAAGTATCATTCAAACGTCGTCTCATCCGGGCGATCGCTCTGCCAGTCTCGCTAATGCTGTTATTGGCAGGAGTGTCCATTTGGCAGATCAGTCGTCTTCTGTTCGCGATGCAGTGGGTTGAGCATACCGATCAAGTCATTGCCCAAGCAAACCGGGTGGAGAGGCTATTTTCAGAGGTAGAGTCCGGTCTGCGAGGATATTTACTCACGGGTGATCCCGAACTGCTGGAGCCGTACAAACAAGCACAGGTGCTGGCCGAACCTTCATTTGAGGCATTGGTTAGTCTGGTTTCAGACAATCCTTCCCAAGGTCAACGTTTAATTCAGATCGAAACGCAATATCAGCAGTGGAGTAGCTATATTCCTTCGTTGACCGTTGGCAAACAAAATAACGAGGCTCTACCACTAGCATCCCTAAAGAGGCGCAATCAAATCATGGTCGCGATTCGTAGAGACATGAGCCAGTTTATTCAAACCGAGGAGCAACTGCGGAATACCCGATCGGAAGCAGTTCAACGCACGACCCAAACGGTTATCAGCAGTAGTATTGCGCTGGCGACTATACTTGGAGCCATACTTGCCTATTTCATCTGGCGTCAAATTCTATCGGTGTCTCGTATTTATGAACACGCCTTAAAAGTAGCTCAGGAACAAACTCAATCCGTACAGCGATCGGCCGATCGCCTCGCAATTCTGCATGAGATTGACCAGGCAATTTTAGCGGCTCAATCGATTGAGTCATTGGCTCATGAAACGCTTTCTAAGCTGAAGGGCATTGCTGACTATAAGGAAGGCGCAGTTATTCTGCTTAAAGCCAATGACACTTCTGAAACTCAGATTTTGGCGGAGGAGATTGATACAGAGTTGGCTGGAGCGATCGTCCTTATGACAGAGTCAGCGTCACTGAATTCACTGAGATGCGGTGGCGCGATCTGCTATGTCAAAGACATTTCTACCCTTGCTCATCGTTCACCTGCTCTAGAAGCATTATTGGCTGAGGGCTATCACAGTCTCCTGACGGTGCCTCTACGCGTGGAGGGGAACTCGATTGGTGATCTTCATTGGTTTGCGACTCCAGTAGATGCGTTCAATGCTCAGAAGCAGGAAGTTTTTCGGGAAGTGGCGGCTCAATTGGCTATCGCCATTCAACAGTCGAAGTTACGATCACAACTGCAAAAGTATGCTGCTGAATTAGAGCAACGAGTTGCAGAACGCACTGTCCGTTTGCAGGCAGCGAATGACGAGTTAGAAGCGTTCTCTTACACGGTTGCCCATGATCTGAGAGCACCGCTGAGAGGAATTGAAGGATATGCGTCAGCCCTCATTGAAGATTATGGCGAGCAATTAGATGAAGTCGCGCAAGATTATATTCATCAGGTCATTGCAAGCATTCACCGGATGAATACCCTTGTTCAAGACTTGCTAGCCTATAGCCACCTGAGCCGAGAAGAGATTAAGCTTGTACCCGTTTCCTTGACACAAGTGATAGCAGAGGCTCAAGCGCAAGTAGAATCAGCATTAAAAGAACGACAAGCCCAAATCACCGTGGCTGAACCATTGCCTAGGGTGATGGGACATTATGCCACCCTCGTGCAAGCCGTTGTGAACTTGCTGTCTAACGCCGCTAAATTTACAGTTGTGGGAAGTAAACCACAAATTTGTATCTGGGCTGAAGAAAAGACGCACTGGGTGCGTCTTTGGGTCGAAGACAACGGTATTGGAATTGAACCACAGTATCAACGGCAGATATTTGGAGTCTTCGAGCGGTTACATGCTAGAGATGCTTACCCTGGTACCGGAATTGGGTTAGCCATTGTTCGCAAAGGTGCAGAGCGTCTGGGCGGTCGATCGGGTGTAAAATCCATACTTGGTCAAGGAAGTCAATTCTGGGTGGAGTTACAGAGAGTAAAGCCGTGAATAGCCTGCACAACTCTACAATTTTGCTCGTAGAAGACAACCCGGATGATGTGTTTAGAATTCAGCGAGCCTTTCGCAAAGCCGACATAGCTAGCCCTATGCAAGTTGTAATCGATGGAGAACAAGCCATTCATTACTTAAGCGGGCAAGAACTCTATCGAGATCGGGATTGCTATCCGCTGCCAGTTCTTGTTCTACTTGACCTTAAACTACCCCGACGCTCTGGATTCGATGTCCTCAACTGGTTGAGAAATGAGTCTGATATCAAACACTTGCCTGTGGTGGTTTTAACCTCGTCTGAGCAACAAAGTGACATAGATCGAGCCTACGCCGCTGGAGCCAATTCTTACTTAGCAAAGCCACCGAGTCCGGTTGAATTACTAGAAATGACGCGGACTATTGGTCTTTATTGGATTCTTTTCAACCGTCCACCGAAAGCTAGGATCAGTTAAGACAGATTATATTTTTAGAGGGAAATTAAGATGACACAATTACAAGAGCTACACCAGAAAACAGTTCTGGTTATAGAAGATGAGGCATCCGATCGTTTCCCTCTAGAGAGAGCTTTCCATCAGCTTGGCTCAGAATTTTCTCTTCATGTTGTTGAAACAGGACAAGCAGCGGTTGCCTACCTTGAGGGCAACGAAGCTTACCGCGATCGCTCCCAATTTCCTTTACCCGATTTAATTGTTTTAGATCTGCGGCTGCCAGGCATGTCGGGTCTAGACCTGATCAAATGGATACGCCAGCAATCCCAATTCAACGACTTACCGATCATTACCTTAACCGCTTACGGCAACCGCGATTTACCCCGTGCCTATGAATTAGGCATTAATTTTTACCTGCTCAAACCTGCAGAAGCCCATTCATTAGCTGAAATATTGGAAGCAATTGGCTTATATCAAAAATAAAGAATCTCTTGAAAGTGGACTACGGCGTTGCCGCAAATGCTCAAGTAGCAATGTTCGTTATGATCAATTGTGCTAGTCAAATCAGCTTTTCTTTTGTTTTTTCTAAAAAGTACTATCGTTATCTGTTTTTCAACTTCAGATTCTCTTCTCTGTTGCGATAATGTGTACATTAATATTTTTGAGAGATTGTAACAGGTTATGAGTTAACTCAGATCTTGCACCATTCCTGAGAAGCCGGATTTGGTAGCGACTTGAGAACAATCTCAAAGCGATATCGTGCCGCAATATGGGCAGTTCTTCGCAGGTGTCGGAAGAATTGAAACCACAACACAGAAGTAAACAAAATAGACAAAGCGGGATCACTGGCAACCTTCCAATCAAGTTGAGGAAGTAAAGTACTTTGACCACTCCAATGAACCAGGAGGTAGGCAATCAGAACCAGAATCAGCCAGCGATAGACTCCTCGCTTTGTGGATTGTCCGAAGCGATGAAGTCCAAAGCGATGCTTGATGGTTTTGAAGAACGCTTCGATTGCCCACCGTCTGCGACCCAGTCGCACGAGGTAGACTCCAGAGTAAGGATAAGTGGAGACAACAAAGCGGAGTTCTCGTTTGCCGTTTGCTTGTTTGAGCCAGAACCAGGAGACGGTGAGTGGGACATCAATTCCCTCCAGCTTGACTTGCTGACCTCGCCTGCCGTGGCGGGGCAGGGCTGTTTCATTGTAGTAGGGGAAAAACCTTGTCCAACTGATTAGCGAACTGCCGTACTGTGGTTAAACGATCGCGCCGTCTTACTTTAATAAGGGCTGGCAGTGGGCCTGACGATCATTTCACTGACATCAACATCATCCGGTTGCGCGATCGCAAATAGAATGGATCGAGCGATCGCCTCAGCAGGAATGCATAATCTGCGGAATTCCCGCATTCCCTCTCTAGCTGTTTCATCACTGATGCTGTCAGCTAACTCAGACTCCGTGACTCCCGGCGAAATCACTGTCACTCGCATGTCGCTCCCCACTTCTTGTCTCAATCCTTCGGAGATTGCGCCTACTGCAAACTTCGTTGCGCAGTAAACAGCCGCCGTGGGAGATACAGCATGACCGCCAATTGAGGAGAGATTGATAATTTGACCCGTTTTTTGGGCTTTCATGAGGGGCAATGCTGCGGCGATGCCGTACAAAACCCCTTTGATGTTGACATCAATCATGCGATCCCATTCGTCAACCTTGAGTTGATCGAGGGCCGATAGTGGCATCACACCCGCATTGTTAATCAAGACATCAACACGACCAAACTTATGCTGGGCAAATTGCACAATCGCTTTCAGTTGGTCGCGTTGTGTGACATCCAGCGTTTGATATTCGGCGATGCCACCTGCATTATGAATTTCCTTCGCAATTGCCTCTAGGCGATCGACTCGACGTGCGCCCAAAACTACGCTGGCCCCATTTTTTGCCAGTAATTTAGCAGTGGCTGCACCGATGCCGCTACTCGCTCCGGTAATGATCACAACTTTGTTTTCTACGTTGAGCATAGTTATTCCCTTGGCAATTGCCTAATTCTTTGATTTGGTTTCTTTGACTGTGTTCATCGTATTTGCAAGAGCAGGAGCTATAAATACACAGACCTCGCGCATTATTGCCTAATCCTCCAAATCCAGAGCTTTAAATCGTTAGAATTGGTCTACAATGCTCAACAGAACGGGATTAAATGAGCCAAGAAACTGTATGGCGATCGCAAATCAATGCAAAAAATTGGCGGCATTAATCACACAGCAAACCAACGGCAAAGGCGACGGTTTTTATAGAACAGCGATAGATGGGCTGGAATTTCAACGAGAATCTTCTGTTTCTGCTGCGCTATGCGGTGTCAGTGAGCCGCTCCTCGCCATCCTTGTTCAGGGCAAAAAAGAAGCCTTGCTAGGTGAGGAAACTTATCGTTATGGCGCGGCTCAGTATTTAGTTGTCTCTGTTGATTTGCCACTGACCGCTTTTATTGTCGAGGCAACTCCAGAGCAGCCGTATTTAGGATTTAAACTGAACCTAGATCCTCGACAACTCTGCGATATGATTACTGCCCAAACCAGTGCGATCGAGGGTCAGAAAAGGAACTCCACCAGAGGCTTGTTTGTCAGCACTGCCGATGCCTCTTTGCTCGATTGCGCTCTCCGATTGACCGGGCTTTTGGATACGCCGCAGGATATCCCCATGCTGGCACCCATGATTATCCGCGAAATCTACTACCGTCTTTTAATGGGGGAGCAAGGCGAAGCAGTTCGCCAAATTGCCACATCTGGCAGCATTATGCAGCGAATTGCTGAGGTGATAAAGCTGCTCAAAACTGATTTTGCCCAACCGCTGCGGGTTGAGAATCTAGCCGAGCAAGCCAGAATGTCTCCTTCATCGTTTCATCACCATTTCAAAGAAGTGACATCTATGAGTCCGCTGCAATATCAAAAGCAGTTAAGACTATTGGAAGCGCGTCGCCTGATGCTGGCGGAAAACTTTGATGCAACGAACGCTGCCTATCAGGTGGGGTATGAAAGCCCTTCACAGTTCAGCCGTGAGTATTCTCGCCTATTTGGTGCGCCACCGATCCGGGATATTGAGCGTTTGCGTACTGCTTGAGTACAGCCTGTTGAGAATATCAAGTTTACGCGATCGCCCCTTATGTCTTCAGCGTCTCTTTTTGAGCGTTTGTCATCCCGCTGCGCCTTGACTCTAGCGGAACAGGCTGCATAGTTACGTTGTAACCCAATATTTCTCAGTCGGAAACTCCCAAGCTTTATATAACCCCTTCCATAGGTTTAATACCACAATCAGCGGATATAGCTCACAAGTTAGAGGAAAAGACTTTCCTGGATTTCTACGCTAGATAGGCGAACTACTATGGTGGTAGCAAAGCGATCGCAGTGATTTCTTGCGTATGAACGATGCAGAATTTCTCTCTGCAGAACTGCCGCGCATTGTAACCGCCAGTAGCCAAAGTCACATTATTCTAAGACCGAACCGCAGTCGAACAACTGTTGGTTAGGCAGTTATCCTGCTGGAGGTACTTTAATGACTTCATCTCAACCTTCACCAACAAATGGCGTTGCAAAGCAGTTTCCCGAAGGGGATAATCGCAAGATCCGGTATGCCGTTGTTGGGCTAGGCTGGTTTGCTCAAGAGGCCGCAATGCCCGCGTTTGCTCAAGCTGAAAACTCAGAACTGGTTGCCCTCGTTTCTGATGATCCAGTCAAGCTGAAGGAACTCAGCCAGAAATATGGGGTGCAGCACACCTATTCCTACAAAGAGTACGAGGACTGTTTAACCAGTGGCGAAGTAGATGCAGTTTACATTGCGCTTCCTAATCATTTGCATTGCGAATACACGGTAAGAGCCGCAAACCAGGCAATTCATGTGCTGTGTGAAAAACCAATGGCAACGACGGAAGATGAGTGTAACCAGATGATTCATGCCTGCGAAAGTAATGGTGTGAAGCTGATGATTGCTTACCGTCTGCATCTTGATCCTGCTAATTTGCAAGCGGTTGAGGTCGTGCGATCGGGACAGATTGGTGAACCGCGTATCTTTAACTCGGTTTTCACCCAACAAGTGACAGACGAGAGCAACATTCGCCTGCAAGAAGTGACCGGAGGCGGCACGATCGATGACATTGGAGTTTACTGCATTAATGCAGCGCGGTATCTATTTAAGAGTGAGCCGATCGAGGTGTTTGCGGTTGCTGCTAATAAAGGCGAACAGCGGTTTGCTGAAGTAGACGAGATGACCAGTGCGATTCTGCGCTTTCCCAATGAGCAACTGGCAACGTTTACCGTCAGTTTTGGTGCAGCTCAAGTTTCCACTTATCAAATTGTTGGGACGAAGGGAGATTTGCGGTTAGACCCTGCTTACGCTTGGTTTGGTGAACTGAAACACTACCTGACTATTAACGGTGAGACTCAGGAGCGCACTTTTCCACCACACAGCCAACTTGCTGCTGAGTTTACCTACTTCTCAGATTGCATCCTTCAAAACAAAGACCCAGAACCATCAGGCATGGAGGGGTTGAATGATGTTCGCATTATTCGTGCTCTTGACCACTCGATTCAGGTCGGTACATTTGTGCGGCTCAATAACCGCGATCGCGACCAGTATCCTACTGCTGACCAAGCCATTCAACGTCCTCCTACTGAGGAAAAACCAGACCTGACTCATGCTGCTAGTCCTGGTGGAGGAAAGCTGTAAAGCCGATTATGGCTCAGGGATCTTGCTTCACATCGTCAGTCAATCGTGATTCAAGCATCAACACTTATGCATCTGTACAGCCCTGAATTTTTAACGGGAACGTCCATTCCCTTCGAGTACACCTGTGATGGTAAAAATCATTCGCCTCCGCTCACTTGGGAAGACCCACCCAATGGGACACAGAGTTTTGCCTTGATTGTTAGTGATCCAGACGCTCCTAATGGAACGTTCACTCACTGGGTTCTCTACAACTTGCCTGCGGATCTGCGGCAGTTGCCAGAAAGAATCCCAAACCAAGATACTCTATCCGATGGCAGCAGACAGGGCAAAAACGATTTTGATCAGGTTGGGTTTGGTGGCCCCTGTCCACCCAATGGCACCCATCGTTATTTCTTCAAACTCTATGCCCTAGACCAACCCCTCAATGTCGCTTCAGGCGCGAGTAAAGAAGAGGTTTTACAGGCTATGGAGAGCCATGTACTGGACGCTGTGGAATTGATGGGGCTTTACGGCAGAGCAAATTTCTAGAACCTACTTTTTTCGATCAGCACGAAAATTTTCAGGAGCACACACGATAAAAGCAAATGGAAGAGCATGAACGGTTTCAGGCATTAATTGCAGAACAAGCCAGACTGCTGAATCACATCAAAGCACTGCTACAGCGCATCAAAGAGCTAGTAGCTTTTCTTGAAAAGTCCTATGACCAACAGCCGATGTGTATGAGTTCTAGTTGCTGTCGTAATCTTGACGATACAAACTCACCTCGTTCCTAAGGCTCTGAATCTTGCTAAAACTAACGGTTTCAAAGTAGTTGACAACGGAGTTGAATCATGAGCGAGAAAAAGCTGGCAAATGAAGTGGCGATCGTTACAGGTTCCGACTCAGAGAGTGGATGGTGGACTGATGCAAAACATGGGTCAGAAGGCCTAAGGAAAGCAGCAATCATGAACAGTACATCCAAGCAGACGCATGAAGAATCCTTGGTGCAAGTGCCAGCAGGTTCAGTTGTGCTAGAAGGAAATTTGAGTATCCCAGTGAATGCGATCGGCGTTGTGCTATTTGCTCACGGTAGCGGCAGTAGTCGGCACAGTCCCCGCAATCGTGATGTAGCAGAAACCCTGCAAGCGGCAGGACTGGCAACGCTGCTGATCGATTTGCTGACTGCTGAAGAAGAAGCCGTTGATAGTCGTACCAAAAAGTTGCGTTTTGACATTGCGTTGTTGCGCGATCGCTTAATAAGTGCGATTGACTGGCTGACGCAAAACCCCAATACCCGCGATCTTCCAATCGGTTGTTTTGGAGCCAGTACCGGAGCAGCAGGCGCATTAATGGCAGCCGCAGAACGTCCAGAGATAGTTCATGCGGTGGTATCGAGGGGAGGTCGTCCAGATCTAGCAGAACCTGTTCTCGATCGCGTTCAGGCTCCAACCTTGCTGATTGTAGGGGGGAATGACCCAAGCGTCATTGACCTCAATCAACAAACAATGGCGCATCTTCTTTGCGAAAAGCAGCTTGAGATTGTCCCTAATGCCACTCACTTATTTGAAGAGCCGGGGGCACTCTCCGAGGTTGCGCGATTAGCGGGACTTTGGTTTCAACGTCACCTCCTGCCACCGAAAGAACTGGGACCTCACCTGACCAGTTTGGATGAAGAGGGCAACCGAGAAGAATTATGACTGCTGAGCGCCCACTGTACCAAAGTGAACTGAGCCTGTCAGACGCGGCTGAAGAATTGGGCAAAAAGGCGTTGCAGTTGCGTTTCAAACACTACCCAATTAAAAGCGCTTTCGGCGGTGAAGGGCGCGAGTAATTATCGTTTGCAGTTGCCGCTTTCATGGCCCGTCGGACTGGGTAGGCGTTAGGCAACAAATAGCTTGGTCTTGACACTGCTAAGCAGGGAGATTGTTGCCAGCTATCCTTCTCGCCCAATTGCACCTATCAAGGAGAGGTTTTGTCCGGGATGGCGGGGACACTCGCTGTAGTGACAGAAGCCTTACTGAGTGCTCTATTTTTGCTCAATTGGGTTTGGTAGGGCTGAGTTAGCAACTACTCATCGGTAAAAGCTTTTGTGTGGGCAGCGTGGGCAGCAATCCGGTCAACAAATCCTGGCATCAATAATTTTGCCCAGGGAATCACTTTGCCTTTGATTGTCATGAGGTGTTCGCGTTTCCGTCGTTCTATTGCCCAAACAATCTGACGGACACATTCATCCACCGACATGTTGCCCTGACTTTCATCACGCGGACTTCGCCCTAACGTTTTTCCATCGGCTCCTAAAGCACGTTGCCGGATGTCCGTTGCTACAAATCCCGGGGATATGACTAGCACATCGACCCCCGTTCCTTGCAATTCAATTCGGAGCGTATCAAAGAAGCTTTGCATTGCGTGTTTACTCGCAACATAGCCGGAACGAGTCGGAACAGCCGTTTTGCCAGAAAGGGAGGAGATTGCCACTAGTAGCCCTCGGCTTGCTTTCAAGTGAGGCAAAGCAAAGTGAGTGCAGTAAACAGCACCGAGGTAATTCACCTGCATCACTTGTTCAAAGATGGTGAGGTCTGTTACCTGGTCAAAAGGTGTCAGCATAGAAATTCCGGCATTGTTGATTAGAAGGTCAATCTGCCCAAACGCTGCGATCGCTTTTTCAACTAATTGCTGACAATCCTTAGGTTGAGTCACATCTGTAGGAACTGCGATCGCCTTTCCTCCAGCTTCAGTGCAGGCACGAACCACGTCTTCCAAGGCAGTTTGATTCCGAGCTGCCAGAGCTAGATTTGCGCCTTGATGAGCCAGCATCAGGGCAAGCGATCGTCCAATTCCAGCCGATGCACCCGTCAGAACGATTGTTTTATTCAAAAAGGTCATGGCTTTACTCCAAAATTCTCAGCCCAAAATTCTCAGCAATGTAGAAATGAAACCCAAGTGCCATGAAAGCCATAGGGAACCCGCTGCGGTATTGAAATGCGGGCGATCGCCTCATCAGTCATTGATTGAGTACTAACGATGACTAACTCAGATGTATCCTGAGCTTCGTCATGCACAAACGTCATCAGCCACCCATCATCCTCAACGGTCGAGCCTGGTCGTGGCACAAATACGCCCTCCCCACCGTACCGTCCTCTGCCAAATGAATGGACTTGGACGCTTTGATGATCCAGGTCAACCTTAAGTAAACCATCAAATTTCGGCATTTCGGTTGGGGCACTCTTACCAGCGTAGCCATAGCGGGTCTGTCGTCCCAAATACTGTTCATTAATGCGAGGAAATTCGCAGGGGCGATCGTCCAGTGTTTGCTCCTGCACCGTTCCTGTCTTTAAGTTGAACCGCCATTGATACAGCAAGGGCACATCACTTTCAATCTGCCGATTATCTCCCTCATGAGAACCGGGAGACGCACCTAAGATACTGGTACTGCCCATCCGACAGGCAATCAAAACAATGTCATCTCCCGCTTCATAGGCATTGAGGGTATGGAAGACATAGCAACTCGACGCTTCAAACCAGCGAATTGCTTGAGGATCGCCATGCCGGGGCAGAATTCCAAATCGACTAGGGCGATCGCGCTCGAAGGCAAAAGCAGGTTCTCCCCGCTGGAGCCGTTCCAAGCGGAATGTCAGTGGCAAGTCCATAAAGATGGTGTAGTGCTCTGTGATGGCAAAATCATGCATCATTACCCCCACAGGCAGATCGATCGGGACGGTTTGCACCAGTTCTCCTGTAGGAGAAACGACACTGTATTTGACGTAGGGCGGTTGAGCGAGGAAATAGCCAAAGAACATCATTTCCCCCGTCACTGGATCTACTTTAGGATGGGCAGTTACGGGGGAAGTCAGCTTGTCGTTAAAGGTGTGAGAACCGATCGTGTCTAAGCTAGGCAGATCAATCGCGTGAGGTGCACCCCCTTCCCAAAGTGCAAGCAGGCGTTTACTCTCATGGGGGAACTGCTTCGCACCGCAATGCCACACGAGAGCCGTATTCGCGACATTCTTGAAGCCTGCTTGTGAAGGTTCTAGCAACCCGCCAAACAATGCTCGTCCTGCTTGCCGCTCTTGCTCAAATCCCCCAGTCCGGATATAGCGATTGCGGTAGCTTGCCTTGCCGTTTTGGATGTGAACGCCATGTAGCATCCCATCGCCATCAAACCAGTGGTAACGTCCCAACGGTGGAAATTGGGGATTGGGTCCGTTGCGAACAAACATGCCATTCAGTTCAGGGGGTAACTCACCCAGGACTGGCAATTCATCAACAGTTAACTCGGTTTGAACGGGAGCAAAGTTACCTGAAAGGTAAGGATTGAGAGTGGCTGCCATGCGTTTGAAAAATAACTTGCTTCTCTCTTGTAGCAGAAACGCCAATTTTGGGGATTAGATATCCTACAAACTCGCCTTCTTTCATTGATCTAATCTTCTAGCCATGAACTGGTTGAAAAGATGAGGTGATCAACAATCTTATTCTGTTGACACCAACGCTCTCCAAAAATGAGCACTAGACTAGAATTAGAACACGATTTTTTACACCAACCTTGGGTCGCAGTGCGATGTCCTGTTTGTTCGCTACCGAAACAGGAGCAAACTACGAACAAGAAGGAGATTGTCATCATGGTCAACTTTGCACCCCAGAGCGCAGAACCGATTAGTACAAGCCAGCTTCAGGGTGATCCTGCCGTTGCCAGATCTACGTCTGAGCGTCATCCGCCCTCCATCTTTGCAGGAACATCACAAGGATTGTATATTCTCGACTCTGAACCCCGACTGGAACTTGAAGAGAATTCAATTACTGCCTTGGCAATACAGGGAAGGGAACTTTGGGTGATTAGCGCAGAGCGCAACTCCGAAGGAACCGTCGCTCATAAGGCAGTGTGGCAGCGCTCTGCTGAAGGGGAGTGGTTGACTGTCGCCTCTGAGAATCAGCACCGCTTCAATTGTCTACTTCCGATCGATCAAACAATTTTAATTGGGACGTCAGAGGCACACCTGATGCAGATTAGAAATGGGACGATTCAGTACCTTGACAGTTTTGATCACGCGGAGGGGCGTAAGGCGTGGTATACGCCTTGGGGCGGTGCACCAGACGTGAGATCTCTAGCAGCCAGTTCTTCTGACGATCTGTATGTGAATGTGCATGTGGGCGGTATCTTGAGATCACAAGACCAGGGGCAATCTTGGCAACCGACGCTCGATCTCCACGCCGATGTGCATGAAGTCAAAACCATAGCTGAGCGCCCCAATCTTGTACTCGCAGCCACTGCTGAAGGACTTGCTTGGAGCGAAGATCACGGGGAGTCTTGGCAGTTCAATCGCGCAAATCTTCATGCGACCTATGCCCGAGCGATCGCTCTATGCAGCGATAACAGCGAAGTAACGATTTTGATGAGTGTCTCTTTGGGTCCACGAGGCGGAAAGGCCGCGCTTTATCGTCGGTCGTTGAATCAACCAGGAACTTTCGAGAAATGCCATCAAGGGCTGCCAGAGTGGTTTTCGGACAATATCAACACAGGATGCCTAACGGCTTGGGGAAATTGGGTGGTATTTGGAACCCAAACGGGGCAACTCTTCCGATCGCACGATGCGGGTTTAACCTGGGAACCCATTGCATCCGGTCTTGCACCCATTAGTTGCCTCAGTTTGGCATCGCCAAGGGGATGAGGGCTAGCTTGTTCTAGCGTAGGATGGCATATGGACAAAGTGGAGAACCCAGAAAATTTCTAGAAGCTGTTGCAGCAATCATTGGGCAGCGGCCTGTCGGTTCATCGATCTGTAAAATTCAACTCAAACCACTGAAAATGGCACTTCCAACAGAAGACTTTACCATCGGGGTTGAAGAAGAATATCAAATCATCGATCCCAAGACCCGTGAACTACGATCGCGGCAGCAGCAAATTCTGCCAATTGCAAAAAAAACGCTGGGAGAAGACGTACAACCGGAAGCTCAGCTTTCGCAAATCGAGATTGCCACGCCGGTTTGTCGATCTCTGTCTGAAGTTCGCGCAGAGCTGATTCACTTTCGGCGAGAACTGATTGCTGCCGCCGCCAAAGACGGCAATCTGATTGCTGCCGCTGGGACCCATCCGTTTTCTGAGTGGAAGCAACAGCAAATCGCCCCCAAAGAACGGTATCAAGGGTTGATGCGAGACTACCAACAACTGACTCGCGAACTCATGATCTTTGGCTGTCATGTCCACGTCGGCATTAGCGATCCGGAGATGGCAATCCAGGTGATGAACCGGACACGAGTTTGGCTAGCACCGATACTGGCGCTCACCGCTTCCTCGCCCTTCTGGTTTGGGACCGATACTGGATATGCCAGTTATCGCACGGAGATTTGGGGGAGATGGCCCATCTCCGGTCCGCCGTTAATTTTCTCTTCACACGCTGAATATCAAGCGCTTATTGAAGCCTTGGTCGCCACTGGAAGTGTAGAAGAAGCGACAAAGATTTACTGGGATGTCCGATTATCCGAACGGTTCCCAACCGTCGAGTTTCGCGTTACCGATGTCGCTATGACCGTGGATGAAGCGGTCATGGTTGCGGGATTGGTGCGTGCTTTGGCACGAACTTGTTACGAACAAGCACTTGCAGAAAAACCATTCCCAGCCACACGCCATGAACTGATCCGCGCTGCCCACTGGCGTGCTGCACGCTATGGATTAGAGACAGAACTCATCGATGTCGAGGTTATGCGTGCCGTTCCAGCCCGCGAACTCATTGAGAAGCTTTTAGCCTTTGTGCGCCCATCACTAGAAGCGCATGGAGACTGGGACGAAGTTTCATCGATCGTGCGGAAGACGATGCAGCAAGGCAACGGCGCAAGGCGGCAGCGGGAAGTTTATAAGCGTACTGGACGATTGGAGGATGTGGTTGATTTCATCGTCGCCCAGACAAGGGAGGGGATTGATTAGACTTGTTGGGAAATAAGGGGTAATAACTAGCAGTTCCCTAAGTTCTATTCATGCTAAATCTGGAGCGCATCTTCCAACAAGACCGTCTGCTACGGGCAATGACAGGACTTCACTGCAAAGCATTTGAGGCACTCCTGCCAAGTTTTGCCGCCGCCTGCGAGCAACGTTGGCTCAAAGCAGATGTACAACGCAAGCGTGCTGTGGGAGGAGGACGAAACACAGCTTGTTGCTCGTCCTTCACTCCAGCAGAAAGCGCATCCTTGGCAACAGCGTACTTACAATAGAGTCCGCTCAACATCCCACGAAAAAGGCTACCTGCGATCGCCCATTGGCATCTAAACCGCTTGAATGAACTTTGTTTGCTTTAATCAGAAAACAGCGTACAAGCCTGCTGGGAGTTGGCCATGAGTCATGGCTTTTAGAGGTGCGGGCTTATGGTTCACCCGAATTTATTAGAGATAGCATCTACTACTGAAGGCTTATTCATCAAATCCCGGTGCTGAGTGCGAAATCTACTCGTGACAATGCTCAATGGATGAACCTATAGAGAGAGGTTCTTTTTATCGTGTCTTTAGAAACTGTATGCAATCCCTTTAGATTGCCAGAACAGGGCTGCTCTAATCTAAAGAGCAGCTTTGAGTCAGGTGTGATGATTCAGAATCAGGCACTTCTATCTACGAATGAAGACCCCCTTCGCTCAGTCCACGAGGTGAAGTCATGGCCCCCGTTGATGTCTTAAACCAAATTTCGGATGTCATTTGGGAGATTCCAGTCTCTTACAAAGCGGGAATGCGGGTGCCCGCGCGAATTTACGGCACTGAAAAATTGATTCGAGAATTGGACGATGCCGTCTATGACCAAATCACCAACGTTGCGACCCTGCCCGGAATCACCAAATATGCATTGTGTATGCCCGATGGTCACTTTGGCTATGGCTTCCCGATCGGGGGTGTAGCGGCGATGGATGTGGATCAGGGTGGTGTGATTTCTCCTGGAGGCATCGGGTTTGACATTAATTGTGGAATGCGCTTAGTGACGACCAATCTAGATTACAAAGAGGTTAAACCTTATATCAAACAATTGGTAGATAAGCTGTATGAACGGGTTCCAGCAGGCGTTGGCAGTGCCGGATTTGTCAGACTATCCCGGAATGAGTTCCGTAAGGTGGCAGAGCAGGGAGCGCAATGGTGCATTCGCAATGGCTATGGTTGGGAAGAAGACCTGGAATTAATGGAAGAGCAGGGCTGCTTAAAGGGAGCCGATGCCAGCAAGATTAGCGAAAAGGCGATTGATCGCGGCGCTCACCAAATTGGTACATTAGGTTCGGGTAATCATTACTTAGAAATTCAGGTTGCCAAACGGGAGAATATTTTTGACAAGAATTTAGCCAAAGCGATGGGTATAACTCGTCCTGATCAGGTAGTGGTGATGTTTCACTGCGGCAGCCGTGGGTTTGGGCATCAGGTCGCGACAGACTATCTGCAAAGCTTTCTCAAGGTGATGGAAAGCAAGTACGGCATCAAGATTCTCGATCGCGAATTGGCCTGTGCCCCCTTTCATTCCCCCGAAGGACAAGCGTACTTTTCAGCGATGAAGTGTGGCATCAATATGTCGTTTGCCAATCGACAGGTAATTTTGCACCGGATTCGCGAAGTATTTTCGCAAGTATTTGAGCGATCGCCCGAAGATCTGGGGATGCACATGGTTTATGATGTGGCACACAATACCGCCAAGTTGGAGACGCATGTTGTGGATGGTCAGGAGCGATCGTTACTCGTCCACCGCAAGGGAGCGACCCGCGCCTTCGGCCCCGGAATGCATGACTTGCCATTCCGCTATCAAGAAATTGGTCAGCCTGTGATTATCGGCGGCAGCATGGAAACGGGATCGTACTTGCTTACTGGAGTATCTACAGGCGATCAAACTTTCTTCAGCACCGCCCACGGTAGCGGACGTACCATGAGCCGCACAAAAGCCCGAAAAACCTGGCAGGGACAGCAGCTTCAGAAAGAAATGCAGCAAAAGGGCATCTATGTTCGCAGTACCTCCTATGCGGGACTGGCAGAGGAAGCGGGAGGAGCTTACAAAGATGTCGATGAGGTGATCGAAGTGGCGGAGTTGGCAGGCATCAGTCAACGGGTGGTTAGGTTAACGCCGATCGGCAATGTGAAGGGGTGAAGTATGCTAGGACGCACGCCTTTAACTGTTCTTACCGGCCCGCTTGGTAGCGGCAAGACCACGCTACTGCGACACATTCTGACCGTAGTGCCACGCAAGATCGCCATTCTGATGAATGAGTTTGGCGAAATTGCGATCGACACAAAAATTCTGCAAGGCAAGAATGTGGAGATGACAGATCTGGGCGGTGGTTGTGTTTGTTGTTCGCTACTGGGTGAATTTGAAGCGGCGGTTGATGAAATTATCGCAACCGTGAATCCAGACCATCTTGTTGTGGAAACAACTGGGGTGGCAGAACCCGATGCCCTAGTGTTTGACATTCAAGATAGTTTGCCTCAGGTACGACTAGATGGCGTTATCACCGTCATTGATGCTGATGGCCTAGTGAAGTATCCCCAGATTGGACACACCAGCCGCATTCAAATTGAATCAGCAGATATTCTGCTACTCAACAAGGTGGATCTCGTTTCTAAGCCGGAGTTGGCAACGATTACGGACAAACTTCACACGATTAACGAAATCGCTTCCATCATTCCTACAATTCGCTGCCAGATTGATCCCGATTTGCTATTTGGCATTGGGCGTGAGCGCTTACAATCATCACCGCATCATCGCCATCAACCAGAGTTCGAGTCCTTCAGCTATACATCACAAGCGGTATACGATCGCGCCCGCTTCACCGAATTTGCCGATTCTCTCAGTTCTGATGTCTATCGAGCCAAGGGCTTTGTGCAGTTTCCCGGAGGCACTCACCTGTTTAATTTTGTTGCCGGACGCTGGGATTTAGAACCCTTTGAACCTTCCTCAACAGAACTTGTTTTCATCGGCAAACAAATTACACAACAAAAGCCTGAAATTTGCGATCGCCTCCAATCCTGTGAGCAGAAATAAGTGCTATGCCCTACGAATTCCTCGAAGATATCGCTACTGCTGACATTGCCTTTCATGCCTGGGGAGACGATTTAGAGGAAGTATTCAAATCCGCAGGAGATGCTCTGATCAACACCATGATTGATAATCTGGAGGCAATTGCATTCACTGAGACTCGCACTTTTCAACTAGAAAATGAGGAACTTGATCTATTGCTGTTTAACTTTCTACAGGAATTTGTTTATTACAAAGACAGCGAATTGTTATTGTTACGGGCACAGCAGGTTCAGATTGAAACCAAAGAATCTGGCTATCACCTAACAGCAGTCACACGAGGAGAACGGTTGGATCGCGATCGCCATCATCAGCGAGTGGATGTCAAAGCCGTCACGCTCCATCAGTTTCAACTCGAAAAAACAGACAATGGTTGGACATCTCAAGTTATTCTCGATATCTAACATCCACACAGCTTTTAATCTGTAAATTCAACATCCAAAATCGCCAATTCAAAATCACAAGATGCTGCACATCGACGGTTCCTATGGAGAAGGGGGAGGACAAATCCTTCGCACCAGTTTAAGTTTGGCGGCGATTACTGGGCAACCGATTCGCATTGATCGCATTCGAGCAAAACGGCAAAAGCCAGGATTGGCAATCCAGCATTTAACGGGGGTACGGGCAGCCGCAACGCTTTGTCAGGCAAAAGTCACAGGCGATCGCGTTGGTTCAACCCAGTTAGAATTCATTCCCAGCCAGCCTGTTCAAGCCGGACAGTACACCTTTGATGTAGCGCAAACTCTGGGAACCGGATCAGCCGGGGCAGTAACCCTGATTCTGCAAACGGTTTTGCTACCACTGGCACTGATTAAAGGGGAGTCAATCGTCACTTTGAAAGGGGGAACTTTTGTTCCCTGGAGTCCGCCAGCTTCATACATTGAGCAAGTGTATCTCCCGTTCTTGCAACAAATGGGAGTGCAGGCAACAGTGAAACTCACTGCCTGGGGCTGGTATCCACGGGGCGGTGGCGAGTTGGATTTACAGATTAGCGGTAATGGGGATGGAGTTGGTTCGCTCAAACCCATTCAGTTGTTAGAGCGGGGAACTTTGCGGCAAGTCAAGGGATTGGCGATCGTCACTGAACTGCCGTCCCATATTCCACAACGGATGGCAAGTCGAGCACAGAATTTGTTAGAGCAAGCGCAGCTAAAAGCTCAAGTGCAACCGCGACGAGAACGAGGGGTTGGCCCCGGAGCGGGCGTTTTTCTGGCGGCTGAGTATGAGCAGACCCGGACAGGCTTTGGGGCGGTCGGAAAACTCGGATTACCTGCCGAAGAGGTCGCCGCGATCGCTACTCAGGAACTTCTAGCATTCCATGCAAAGGCCGCGCCCGTGGATGTCCATTTAGCAGATCAGCTCCTCTTGCCAGCTGCCTTAGCTTCGGAACCAAGCCAATATCGAGCCGTTGAGATCAGTACCCATCTGATCACGAATGCCTGGGTGATTGAGCAGTTTGAACTGGCAAACGTTGCGATCAACCATAGCACTCAGCTTGTGACTGTCATACCCTCACCACAACGGTAAATCCATCATGATTGCCTTGTTATCTATTCTCTATTGTTGCCACAAACCTAAACCATAGCGGTTCTCAGTCGAGTGAGGTACAGTAACAGCAGTGAGCAAACCAGTGTTTGGTCTTTAAGGTTGGTTGCGCAAATGCAGCTGTGATGGCATTGTTTAACGCTTGCTTCATGCTAGGAGCAATAGAACGGTTAATACTTTTGACCTTTGACCAGAACTGCTCAATTGGATTAAAGTCTGGGGAATACGGAGGTAGATCAAGGTTGCACCCACCGCTGCTATAGCGGCTGTGATGCCCTCGACTTTATGAGAACTGAAGGGCATCCTTAGAAGAGGCGAGCGCCTAAAGACTCGCCGCAGCGAGGTACAAACTCATGAAACTTTTGCTGAAACTTTTGCCTTGTAGTCAGAGCAAAGAGCTATCAGCCCAGGCTCCTAAGCAAACGCCAAGATCACGAGCAAGCGATCGGCAGCTAACAGCCCGCTTTTTTCCTGGTTGCCCCTTGGTTAGGCGCACGAGCAAGCGGGCCACCCAGCGAAGCATCCAGGCGTTAGGTTCTGTGCTGGCGGCATTATGCACACCAGGCGTTTTGCTACTACCCGGATTTGCTCAACCCTCAACCGACCCATTACAAGCAGCCTATCGTGCGGCCATTCAAGAGGCCGCGTTGGTTGAGCCGGAAAAAGATGTGGATACGCTCATTCCAATTACACCAAACAACCCTTTGCTAGTCTGGAATTCAACCAAGACGCAAGTCTTAGTCGTTACCTGGAAAAGCCAAAAGGTCTATGAGCGTTACCTCAAGCCCAACGTGAAGAGTTCTAGACAAGAAGACCAACTCCTCTGGGTCACGGTTGCGCCTCAAGTTAAAGAATTCTGCCAACGCTACTTGAAACAGCATCCGAATGCAACAGAAGCTGACTTAACGCTCCGCTTAAAGCAATACCTGGGTCTGAATCCCAACTGGGAGTATGATCGGTTTGTCGAACTCTGGGTGAGTCCCCAAGATCTTTTCCGACCTTGCGTGAACCCGGACATTACGCAACGACGCTGCCCACTCAATTTTGCAGGGCTCCCGCCCAAAGTAACTGGTCGCACCCAAGGATCTGGCATTCAAAACTATCAGTCCTTTTATCAAGCGTTGTACTTTAGAAGCATTCGGGCAGCACTCCAACCCTGGACAGGACTAGGTTATACCTATGATTGGGGTAGTCCCATCAGTCGGGTTGGTGCGAGTGAGTTTATTTTAGTGCCTGGAGCTACCTATGCTGTGAAACAAGCGGTCCCGACGCTACCGTATTGTCAAGCAGTAAGCCCTTGAACACGGCTCTTGCTTCGCACCTGTTCTGTAGATAGCACAAGGTTCGCTACCGCTTCTACTGGTGTCGTCAACCGAATGAGGTAAATGCAAAATTAAGCATGATGATTCCTGAAAAGTCATGACCGCTCAGGCTATGCAGTAAGAGTCAGCCTAACAACTTCTTGCCAGTCTTCGAGTTGTTAGCGATCGCGTTGAGCTATGGGTTGATGTTGTTGAGGATAGACGTGTTCTCGAATTGGTTCAAAGGCAAGTTCACTGGTCCATTTGGGTGCAATGCTCAAGCGTCAACCCTGCTCCCCTGAGTAACCAAACCGACAGATGATCCACCCGGATTCAGGTCGCGATCGTGTAGTGCTCGCAATCGAAACTAGAGTGAACCATCAGCCTGGTAATTGGCGCGATCGTGAAGCTTTGCCTCAGGCGATCGGGCTGTGAACACCGCGATCGCCTTTGTTGAGCACGTGGCTGTAAATCATCGTCATCTTCACGTCTTTGTGCTCTAGCAACTTCTGAATTGTGCGGATGTCATATCCACGCTCCAGCAGATGCGTCGCAAAACTGTGTCGAAAAGAATGACCCCCACTCACTATCAAAGACAACGTCAGTAGAACAAAGTGTTGAATGACCCCATTCCACTGCTTATACGATTTGCTCTCGACTTCTATGACTGCCGCCGATAGTTCACGGTCATGAAGTGATGCCACTGCCCGTCGTCACCCAGCACATATGAGGTCATCGCTCGATGATCGTTGCTCTTGAACTCGATCACGTCCCTGTACTTTGCCATCTTCTCGTCATCAGTCATTGCAGGTCCGTCGGAATTGAGCGTCAGCACCTTCTCATCCGCGTCCAGATCGCCATCGTACAGCCAGAGATAGGTCATCATCGACCCAACCCAGGTGCCTACATATCGCTGTTTCTGGGGGTCGTAGCCAAGCGTCATCAAGGTTGTTGCGTGACCGCAGCCAGGCATCTCGCCCTGCCCTTCAGCCAGAACCCAGAAGCCGCCCAACGATCGCACACTCTCGGTTCCTGTGCTCTTCTCAGAGGGCTGATCGGGTTCCATCATCGCTTCAATTTCGCAGGTCCACTCACCGACGAGCTTCTGTAGCCACTGGTGTTCTTTTTGTGATTCGGTTTGCATATTGACTCCTGTTGTCTTTTGTTGATCGTTATCGTTTCATCTCTTGCCCATTACATTTCTTCTGTGATGGGCACACTGAGAAATTGAGAAACTGACAGAATTCCTACCCGTAGGTCGGCTTCTGGGGATAGCCCGAAGGCGAGTCCTCAAAAGTCTCTTGCCGCCCGTATGGTGTTACATCAAGGAGGCTGTAGGCGTTAGTGAGTCCTTCAACGCCACGGGCATAGGTTGAGTAGGTGTAGAAAATATCGTCGCCAACGCGGAAGAAGACGCTCAAACCGTGTCCCTCACCCTGCATCGAATTAGGGCCATTCCTTCTCTCCAGCTCAGTCTTATCCCGATAGTTGTACTCGATAGGCGCTACGTTCTCGTCCAGCGTGACGTGGAAGTCATAATTGAAATCACTCCCGAAAGAGGAGTACCACGGAACGCTCCATCCCCTAAGAGATTTGTAGGCTTCGAGTTTGGGCAGTGGGGCACGGGAGACAAGCACAAAGGTCGTGTCGCGATCGCTCAGCATTGACAGGTTGCCCAAAGAGTTCACATAACCTGTGCAGCCTGTGCAGCCCTTGTCCCACTCCGGGTCGAACATGAAGTGATAAACAATGAGTTGAATGCGTCCGTCGAACAGGTCTGCCAGTGTGACAGGGCCATTTGATCCCTCAAAGGTATACTCCTTCTCAATTTTGACCATCGGTAGCCTTCGCCGCTCGGCGTTGACGCGATCGCGGTGTTGGGTCGCTTCTTTCTCGTGTTCGAGGAGTGTCTTGCGAGCGGCGAGCCACTCCTCTTGTGCAGCAATTCTTGGATGCGCGATCTCGTTCTTAATCATTTTGATTTTTCCTTTCCTGTACAGGCTTTGTTGTTCTGCGTTTGATGCACCCTTTTGTGGATGTCTTCTGAAATGAAGGATTAAGCCGCTTTCTCGCAGTTGACCATCCACGGGATACCAAACTGATCGACCAGCATCCCAAACCGAACAGACCAGAAGGTTTGCTCAATCGGCATTTTCACTTTGCCATTTTCTGCCAGGGCGTGAAAAATGCGTTCTGCCTCGGCTGGCTCATCAACGCTGATCTGCACACAGAAGCCCTGGGGTGTTTCAAAATATCCAGGTGGACTATCAGACCCCATTAGGAGACGATTAGAGCTCTGCGCAATTCCAGGGGAACCGTCTAGATCGAGGCAGACGTGCATGATTTTGTCATGCCATTCGGCGGGTACATGTTCTGCCGAGGGTGCATCTTGGTGGGTGAGCATCATGACGATTTTGCCACCGAGACACTGCTCATAGAACTTGAACGCTGCCTCGCAGTTGCCGTTGAACATGAGATAAGAATTAAGTTTCATTGGGCGTTCCTTCAATTGGGTCGGTGAATTGAGCTATGGGTTAAGCGCTATGGGTTGAGCGTGAATGCCGCTTGAGAGGTCTCTGGATCAAATGGAACCGAGAGGTGTTCGTGTAGGATCTGCCATTCGCCTTGATTTTTCTGGCAGACAGCCGTGACGCGCATCCAGGTTTGGATTGCTGGCTGGTCTTCCATTCCGGTGAAGCGAAACAGCCAGTGGGCAACTGCCAAGGTGTCATTTACAGCGATCGTGAGGTCGCGTGTGTCGATCGCAAAAGCATCTGGGAAGTAAGGCAAACAGTCTTCCCACATTTGGCGGACAGCCGCTTTTCCTTGAGTTTGAAACGGGGGTTTGACATCGAAGATAATCACCTCGGTAGCGTAGCGGGACATGATCTGCTCCACGTTCTTGGTGCAAATGGCACGCTGTTGAGCGGCGATCAGTTGGCGAATTTGAGCTTCGTTAGATGTGATGGTGCTTGCGGTGGTCATTGCAGAATTTCCTCTAAGTTTCAGGTGTGATTTAGGTTGAGCGCAGTCATTACTGTGGCAAGCCCGCGACTTCAATCACAGGGCGGACTTCGACCGTACCGACACGTGCGCCAGGAAGTTGGGCAGCGATCGCGATCGCTTCGTCCAGATCCTGAGCATTGACCAGGAAAAAACCACCCAATTGTTCGCGCGTTTCAGCAAATGGTCCGTCAGTCACGAACGGTTTGCCATCTCGTACCCGGACGCTGGTTGCCGTCGTGACCGAATGGAGCGGGGCGGTTGCCAGATACTGTCCCTTCGCGTGAATCTGCTGTGCAAATTGTGCAGATTCCGCGTAGCAGTGTTCTCGCTCGGTTTCGCTCAGGGCGTTTTCGTCCATGTAAATCAGCAGCACATATTTCATTCGGTTGCCTCCATTCTTTTCCTTTGCAAGTGAGTCGAATGAGGCTGGCTCAAATCGACACCTCGCAGAAACTTTTTATCATCAGGTACGATCGAGCTTGACCTCCTTTGAGTTCTTTTGTAAGTCAGTCGAACGGCAACTGCCCAAATCGACACCTTGCCAAAAATTTTTTATGCCAAGTATGGTTTCAAACGCAAAATCGGATGTTGTCCAAGCGATCGCTGCCACATACCGCGCTGAATGGGGGCGAATTGTCGCCATTCTGATTCGGTTAATAGGAGATTTCGACATTGCTGAAGAAGCGGCACAAGAAGCTTTTGCAGCGGCTGCGAATCAGTGGCAAACCAGTGGTGTGCCTGATCTTCCCCGTGCTTGGATCATCCGAACTGCTCGATACAAAGCGATCGATCGCCTCCGACGACGGACGCGGTTGAGCGAAAAACTGGAATGGTACGCTGCATCCGGGTTAATTCCGTCGAGCGAGGAGCCAATCTACGACTCTGATGAAATTCCAGACGATCGCCTGCGCCTGATCTTTACCTGCTGCCACCCAGCATTGGCGATCGAGGCACAAGTCGCTCTGACGCTGCGAATGTTAGGCGGACTGGAAACAGACGAAATTGCCCGCGCGTTTCTCGTACCCACAGCGACAATGGCACAACGACTCGTGCGTGCCAAGCGCAAGATTCGGGATGCAGGAATTCCTTACAAGGTGCCAGACACAACCGATCTTTCTCCCCGAATAGACGCAGTGCTAACGGTGATTTATCTCATTTTTAACGAAGGCTATGCGGCGACCAAAGGCGAGACAATAGTCAGATCTGACCTTTGCATCGAAGCGATTCGGCTGGGGCAACTGGCGCGGCAATTGATGGCACCGCAACCGCCCTCAGAAGTGACGGCGCTAATTGCACTGATGTTGCTGCACGATTCGCGGCGCAATGCTCGTTTGGATGAGGCTGGCGATCTCGTCCTGCTCGAAGATCAGGATCGCCGCCGTTGGAATCATGAGCAAATTGCCGAGGCGCTGCCACTCGTTGAGGAGGCACTGCGCGGCGGGACAGGTTCGTTTGCGCTTCAAGCGGCGATCGCAGCACTGCATTGTCAGGCGGCGCGGGCTGAAGAAACGGACTGGGCGCAAATCGTCCAGCTCTATGATGTGCTGGAACGCCTACAGCCTTCACCGATTGTGTCATTGAACCGGGCGGTCGCGATCGCAATGGTCGGTGAACCTGAAGCGGCGATCGAACTCATGGATGCGCTCACCACCGAACTCGACGGCTATCACCTGTTCCATGCGGCCCGTGCCGATCTGCTACGACGTGTCGGAGCCTCGGAAGCCGCCGCCTACAGCTACGCCCGTGCGCTGGAGCTGGTCACGAATGACAGTGAGCGCCGCTTCCTGGAACGTCGGCTACGTGAAGTTCAGTCCTAACGTCCAGCATTGCTAGATGAATGTAACCCCCGATGTGAGCGATCGCTCTTCCTTTCTCTCAGGTTGATAGAAGAGCGCCACCTGTTTGTCAGTCTTGCAGCAGTGAATTGGCACGCCCACCCTATCTACGGTAAGTTGGAAGTGAATCATTGGACTCAGGCAGTCGCGAAAGCTAGAGAATTAGGGCTGTATCCTAACAGAACCCGCAAATTCCAAGACCTATTCTTTCGGCTAGTGAATCCCCGATGCGATCGCGCCACACTGGATTAATTGGGGAGTTAAAGCGAGAAATCATATTCCACTTCGCACCAACCAACTCATAAACTATCCCCTTCGATCAAGACAAACACATTCGTTCAACCCTACCTGGGAGATGATTATGTTTTTGAGAACTTGGCGTTTTATTACACTTATTCTCGTTGCATTATTTATGGGGTTGGAGTTCGCCCATACTTTAGAACTACCTGCCAAGATGCAGTACGATGGAGCGCTTTACCTGACGGTTCAAAATAGCCTGTACCAATACTTTGGCGCACCAGGACTGGGTGCATTTATTACCGTAGGGGCAGTTCTTTCAGCGATCGCACTCACCGTTCTAGTCCGAAAACGCCGACCTGCGTTTTGGTGGACGCTAGTAGGTACGCTTTGTCTAGCGATCTCTTTTCCTCTGGTCTATTTTCTACGGATTGAACCTGTCAATGTTGTGATGGAACAGGCGACCGTAAGCGCAGTACCAGCCGATTGGGCACACTTGAGAGACCAGTGGGAATATGCTCACGCCACCAACTTTGCTTTTAGTTTAGCTGGCTTTAGTGCAGTCGTGATTTCTATACTGGTCGATGCACCTCAGCCTGAAAAAGGCGATAGTTTATAGTGTAAGGAGGCATGTAGAAATAACTTGAGCAATTAGGCAGTTTTTCTAGGGCGTGTCATCAATTAGGTAAACTGGGATTAGCGATCGCTGATTCACCTAGAGAAATCATGACAACTCGACGTTACGCCCTACGAGATGATCAATGGGAGCGCATCAAAGACTTCTTGTCTGGACGCGAAGGGTCTGTGGGTGTAAGTGCAAAGACAATCGGTTGTTTCTCGAAGCAGTCAAAGCGGCAACAACTCGCTTAAATGGGCAACTGCAGTCTGCGTTGCTTCGATCAGGTGCGGGTCTTCCTTGCGAACCTCAGACATGAAAAAGACAAGAATAGCCTGGCTCGCGCCTATACTTACAGGTAAGCCGAAGGTCGCTCTCGCTCCGAAGGCTTTAGCAATCTGATTCCGCAAGAAATAGGACTTCAACTCAGCAGCAGCATCGACTAGCCATTCTGCTTCTTGAGTGACCCAAACCCGACCGGGCAAGCCTTCACCTGGATGCAGCACAAACTTTTGGCTACAGTTATGAAAATGCTCCCAGTCAATTCTGCGATCGCTGCTTAGATTAGTTCGGGTATACCATGCTGAACTAATTTCTAGCAGTTCGCGGTCTGGTGTAGGAGTCCAGGCTTCACCGTACTCCCAAACGGTTGTTTCACAAACCGCTTGCAGGAGAGCCGTCAGTACCGGATCAACCTTGAGTGAGGAAGTGTTCCGGGTAGAAGCAGAGAGGTAGGGTAAATCACCCTCCCGTATTCGCTCTGGCTTAGTCATACGATTTTGCGTATCATTGCTAAACAAATGCTTGTCATCACGCAAACGATATATTATGGGGCACCTTGCTTACTGTTAAACAACGCACATCTTCTCACGATTTAAGCTGATAAAGGGGTTGAGCCGAAATAGGCTTGCTGGTCGCGTAGAGAGGACTCCTCCCCATGTTTTGGCAGTTCCCATAGCTTTTTGGCTCAAACCAACGCTAAGGCTGTTATTTCATTAGAACGGAGGCTGTGATGCTCTGTGCATCGAGGACTTGATAAAACTTGAAATTTCAAAATCGAATTTAGGAAGCGATCGTAAACCTGCCTTAGAACTGTGCAGCGTGTTCTAGAAATCTGGTTATGTAAAAGTTTGCCTGGTTTTGGGTGAGAATCGACGTCTAATCCCTTTATCTTGCGATCACTTAATCGTCGGCAGGCTTTTTAATCTCTTCAGGCTCAGACGATTTTGAGTTTGCTGTAAAACTCTCATAAGATGATTGATGAACCGCGATAACTTCAAAATTCCCTATCCTCTAGTCGTAAATTATGAACACAGAAAACGATTCTAGCGATCGTGTTGCTGACATCCTGCAACGCTTCCAAACCCTCATTGATGAGGATCTCAGCGATAATGAGATCGAAACTCGGCTCAAGACAGATTTTACAGAGGAAGAACAAAAGATTATCAGTGAGACTTTTTTGAGCCTGATTGAAGCAGGCGAAACCGAGCGCCATTTTCCATTAGATAGCTGAGGGGAGGTTCACTATGAAGCCGATTGCGATCAATCAAGCAATCGATATTAAGACGAGCGTGAGTGAGAAGCTGAACAATCTGTATAGCAAATTTGAGGTGGTAACCCTGTAGATTTGAGGTGGCAACGCTTTGAAACCTCTATGCCTATTAGGTTATAGCTATCAAGAGCGCTAACTTGCGCTTACCCCTGTTACCAGCGGCTCCACTTCACTCCTCATCAAGCCATTAAGTAATTTTGCGATCGCTCGGAGTTTGGTCAAGCCAAGCGCGCTTGGCTTATGCAGTTATCAAAATTGATTTCACTCCAACTAATCACGCAAGATTACGGAGCCGATTGGATGAAGTTTTTTAGCTAAAGTTTGTTCAGCAAACACAGCAGATACTGTTTACTCAAGATGCAGCTTTTTAGATTATTGAAAGTCGTAAAGATGATTGTCTTGATATTACCAACTGCAAGAAAGGAACTCATTCGGTTGATTAGTAAATGAAACGGTATGAAAGACGATCATTATTCAGTACCGCAGGCACGAAAGACAACAGAAAGATTATTTGCTGGCATCTCATATATATTAAGGAGCGAAAGCTTTTGGGCGCGAGCAAGGGCGACAACTTCATCAAGGTCACGCACACCCCAATCTGGATCCTGCATTTGTAGACTTTGATCAAATGCCTCATTGCTTGGTGCAGTGTGTTGACCATTCTGTTTAAACGGCCCATACAGGTAGAGAATGCCATTTGGCGGAAGCAGGCGTCTTGCTCCATTCATTAAGCCAAGGCAAGCAGACCAAGGGGCGATGTGAATCATATTGATATTGACGATCGCGTTGATTGTCTCACGCCGAAAGTCAGTTGTTAGCAATGCTTCTGGCAGATCGCTCCGCTCAATGCTCCAGACAGAATCGCGGGCATCCAGTGAGATCGCGGGATACAGATTCTCTGTTGGCTCCAACTCCCGCCACGCCTCGATGCTCTCTCTAGCCATCGGATTGGGGTCAGACGGCAGCCATCGACGAGGAGCCAATCGCGGGGCAAAGTAAACCGCGTGCTGTCCAGTTCCACTGGAAATTTCCAGTACGGTTCCGACTGGGGGCAGGACTTGCAGCAAAATGTTTAGAATGAAATCGCGATTGCGATCTGTTGCTGGTGCATAGTGCCGTTTGTCGGTTGACTTACTCATGAGAGAAGATTTGTGTGCGATTGAGATCGATCTATAATGACGAATTATTGAGAAGAATGTATTAATCTTTAGGAGCAAAATCGTGACGAGTATTCAACAGCCGCGATCGCCATTCGCAATTCTAAGCCCAAGCTCAACCGACAGTAGTAAATTTCAGGTCGTTTGGCTTGTGGTTCGCGTGGTCGTCGGTTTACTCATGATTCACAACGGATTTAGCAAGCTTGCCGATGTTCAAGGATTTGCCACCAATGTTGTTAAACTGATTGGTCTGCCCTATCCCGTTTTCTTTACCTACTGTGCCGCTTACACTGAAATCATCAGTTCTATTTTGCTGGCACTGGGACTGCTTACTCGGCTTAATGCAGTAGCGTTACTCTTCACAATGTCGATCGCAGTTTATTTTCATCTCAAAGGTGAAGGTTTTCACATTGCACCGGTTGAGACGGCTTCTCTATACTCGCTGATTTATCTTCTGTTTGCTGTTGGGGGAGGCGGCGTTTTTGCACTTGATGCTGTTCTAGAGAAGTGGCTCACGCGATCGCAGAACACAACTCCATAGTAATCTTAAATTAGACTGAGGACTCTGTTTCTGCACCGAGAGAACGCATTGTAAACAACGAGTAATTTGCTTTAGCTGTCCTATTCTTAGTCTGTTACTGACTAGGAGTAGGACAGGATGTAATGCAAACTCTGCGGATTAGAACGTCAGCACCGCCCGGATCACTTCCCCTCTGTGCATCAGATCAAACGCCTCATTGATTTGCTCAACTGGCATAATCTTCGTGACCAAATCATCAATATTGATCTTTCCATCCATATACCAATCGACAATTTTGGGGACATCTGTTCGACCCCTTGCCCCGCCAAACGCCGTTCCTCTCCACACTCGTCCCGTCACTAGTTGAAACGGTCGCGTGCTAATTTCCTGTCCTGCACCTGCAACGCCAACGATAATACTTTCGCCCCAGCCTTTGTGACAACATTCCAATGCTTGACGCATCACCTTAACATTACCAATACATTCAAAACTGTAATCGGCTCCGCCACCCGTTAAGTGAACCAAATGAGCAACCAAATCACCCTCTACTTCCTGCGGATTCACAAAATGAGTCATTCCTAACTTTTCGGCTAGCGATCGCTTCTCTGGGTTCAAATCAACGCCGATGATCATATTTGCGCCAACCATCCGCGCTCCCTGAATGACGTTTAGACCGACGCCACCAAGACCAAATACAACCACATTTGCTCCTGGCTCCACTTTTGCTGTATTAATCACGGCTCCGAGTCCAGTCGTGACACCGCAACCAATTAAGCACACTTTTTCAAACGGAGCATCTTCCCGAATCTTTGCGACTGCAATTTCAGGCAGAACAGTGTAATTCGCGAATGTGGAGGTTCCCATGTAGTGCAGGATTTTTTGTCCACCAATCGAGAAGCGACTCGTACCATCTGGCATCAACCCTTGTCCTTGCGTCACCCGAATCGCTTGACACAGGTTTGTTTTACCGCTTAGACAGTACTCACAGTTCCGGCATTCTGGAGTGTAGAGTGGAATGACATGATCGCCTGGTTTAACACTCTTGACACCTTCGCCCACCTCAACGACGATTCCAGCCCCTTCATGCCCTAGAATGGCTGGAAACAAGCCTTCTGGATCAGCACCTGACAAGGTGTAAGCATCGGTATGACACACTCCTGTTGCCTTAATTTCGACTAATACCTCTCCGGCTCTCGGTGCTTCTAGCTGAACGGTTTCGATGCTGAGGGGCTTTGCAGCTTCGTAAGCGACAGCAGCTTTAACATCCATGACTTGCTCCTAAGGGTAAATCGAAATATACAGAATTGATCTTAGACGAAACACCATTTAATTTTCACTTCCCCTCTTGCACTCGCCAAAGATACCAGCTTGCGATCGTGCGATAGGGTTTCCAAGCTTGACCCAGAGCTTCAGTTGTTTTTTTATCTGGCAAGTCTGCTAACTCATATACTCGACGAATGCCTGAGCGAACGCCCAAATCATCGACGGGCAGAACGTCCCAGCGATGGAGCCGAAAGATCAGCAACATTTGAACCGTCCAACGCCCGATGCCCTTGACGTGTGTTAGCGTTTGAATAATCGTTTCGTCATCTAATAATTCTAATTCTGCGATCTCTGGAACATTTACTATCTTTTGCGCTAAATCTCTTAGGTAAGAAATTTTTTGTCGTGAAAGTCCAACCCCTCGTAGCGTTTCATCTGATGTTTCTAAAAGTGCTTCGGGCGAGAAAGTCTGATTTGCATAAAGCTGTAAAAAGCGAACGTGAATTGCTGTTGCTGATGCGGTGGAAAGCTGTTGATAAATAATTGACCTTGACAGCGAATAGAACAGATCACCCGTATGTTGAGCCTGATCCAACGTGCAAGCTCCAACCCGATCGATCACTCGCCCCAAAATCGGATCAGACGCTCGTAGAGTTTTGAGTGCGATCGCATAATCCATCGCATAGTCCATCGTTATTTTTTCACCATCAGCACTGATTTTACAGGTCGTTGAATCGGCTTTCCATTCTCATTGAGTTTGCCATAAACTAGGCGTCCTTGGTAGAGCATTGCAGACGAACTCCCCCCGTCTAAATTCATCGCTTGCTGAACGCCTAACCCCTTCATAAATCCTGCTAGTTGCGACAGAGAAAGTCCTGATGCAGTAGGCATTTCCGGTTTTTGGGCAACCATCACCAAAACCACCGCTCCGTCTTTAGTAATCCCCACTGCGCTTCTAGCATTGGGTTGATTCATCCCGATCGCATCTCGTCCGGTTGCTGCATCGACAAAGCCTTCTTCTGAAGCGGTCAGCGTTGGTAGGAGCCGCGGTCCGCCCCCCACTGCATCCACCAACTGACAATCGGACGGAATAGCATCTTGATGGGCCGCAATGGCGTATTGCACCCTCTGCCCACACTGATAGCGTCGAAATTCGGTGCGATTAAAAATTTGATTTAAGTAAGGCTGCATCTTTGGATTTTGCGTTAGTCGCTCATTTTCATGAGGATCAGCCACCTGCTGACCGTCTATCGTGATGTAAGCCGTTGACTTCTGATTGACCGGATCGAAAAAGCCAGCATTCAGTACCGCGATCGCATCCTCACGATCTGCGAATTGAGCCAAAGAATTTGTGCGTTTCGAGATGCCAACCTGTACAGGATACCGCGTAGCATCTAGAGTCAACGTGTAAACCTCACTTTGCGGCAGTTGATAAACTTGATAGTGCAAAGAGTTTGTAGGCAAGGCTTTTGGGGATGCGATCGTCGCTCTAGATGGGACTGGAATCGAGGGTAGCGTGTGACTAATCCACACAATTAGTCCGCTACACCCAAGTATCCCAACTCCAATCTGCCAGATCTTTCTCACGGTGTTTTCCCCAATTCATCCATCTAAATTTGACAGACTAAAATCTGACGGATTAATAAAGTGTTTTCTAAACAGAGTGTTCTCTAAAACCGTACCATTTTGGTGAAGGGCTAGAAATGACTCGGTCGAATCGTCGCCACTTTCAATGTGTTAAATTTTACAAAACGATCGAGACAAATTAGTACAGTAATTGTAGAAAAAAGCAGTTCAGTACTCCATCAGTGTTGCCTACCCGCGATCGCTGTCTCTTGATTCGGCTTGAACAATCGAGAGAATAAACATTTTTCGGAATCCTCGGAAAATTCTAGAATTCGTCTTCAATTCTTGATTCACCTGAAATTCAATCCCTTAAATCGTTTCAGAACAAGGCGAATCTATTTAGAGACAGATCCCCTCCGTATTATTTGTCAAACCCCTTGGAAATTGTCCTGATACATCAGTAGAAACCGTGTATCAGTAGACGAGTCACTGTATTGTGAGCGAATTATTACTGACTTACGGATACAGCCCCTTGCAGCCCGGTGTAGCACGTCTCACCCCCCTCAGAGCTTATGAAGTTAAAGTTAACACCCACCAACATCTCACTCCTCGCCATCAGCGCGTTTGGGGCGCTCGTCGCCCAAGAGCTAATTCGCACTGAAGCTCAAACCCCAACTCCAACAGGAGACAAATTTAAGCGTAAACAATCGAATCTAGCTGCCCGCGCTGCTGCTAATCCAGCCGCGTTAGCTCAGCCAGAATTAGGGGGGCAAGAATCTCTGTCATCGGCAGTGAGAAGCACTCCTCCTCAGCCGCGATCAGTATCCGTGCCAAAAACGCCTGACTTAAAAGCATCTGATCTAGCGATCGCTGAACTGCCCCCGCCGCCCCCGTCACTCAAAGCCAGTCTGCCTGCGCCGCCACGGGTAAAAGATACCCCCATTCGGATCAAATCAGTCGGGGTTGATCAACTACCGATCGACTCGATTGTGGCAGCGTCGCTGAGTTCTGGTATGCCATCTAAATCGAATTTTGCGGCAGCAGAACAGCAATCTAAAACTAAAGTTCAATCTAAAGAAATTCAATCTAAAGAAACTGAAGCAGAGGCATCAGAAGCGGCATTCACTCCTGCATCGTCAAAGAATGATCTGGAGGGACATCGTGCTCAACCCGCCATTCAAGCTCTTATGCAGCGAGGGATTGTCCAAACCGGATCTGACGGCAACTTTCGCCCAGACGCCTCAGTTTCGGATCAGCAGTTTAGCAGCATGATGCAAAAGGCATCTAGCAAAGCCGCGATCCCCATTGGCCAGATCCAGCGTCCGAAGGACATCGTGACGCAAGCCGATGCCGCAACCTTCGTCTACCGTCAACTTCAAAAAGCTGAGGCGTCTAAATCAATATCCGCTGCGCCTGTCGCGGCTCAAACTAGCACTGCTCCACTACCCCAATTGGCCAGTGCGGATCTGTCAGGACTCAACGCAACGCCAGCGTTCAGTCAGAGCATACCCAGTGTTTCACCTAGCCCAGCGGCTCCTGAAAGTCGTGCCCTGCCTCCAGCCAAAACCCCGACCGAAGCTCCTCGCTCTCAAGTCGTGAGGGTTGCAGCGGCGGCGAATGTAGATGCCTACACGTTAGGAGCAGGCGATCGCATCAAGGTAGACGTGTTCAACGTCGGTGAGTACAGCAAAGAGTATCAAGTTTTGGTTAACGGCACGCTGAACCTCTATCGGGTCGGCAACTTGTCGGTCACTGGCATGACCCTGAAGCAGGCAGAACGCGCGATCGCAGCCAAGTACGCCCGCGTGCTGAAACGTCCGATGATCGATGTTAGTCTAGCGGCGGCTCGACCGTTAAACGTCGCGATCGCTGGAGAGGTCGGGCGTCCGGGTTCTTACGCCCTCGACTTAAAAGATGGCAAATTTCCAACGGTCACCAAACTCATTCAAGAAGCGGGCGGCATGACCCGATCCGCCAATCCTCGCCAAGTGATTGTTCGGCGTCCTCAACTTGGTGGTGTCGATCGCGAGATCGCGGTGGATCTGTGGGAATTGTTCCAGACGGGTAACATCCGTCAAGACCTAACATTGCTTGACGGCGACACGATCTTTATTCCAACCTCTAACGGCGTCAACTTAGCAGAATCTGCCCAGTTTGCTGCCGCTAACTTTGCCACAGATTCCGCTAAACCGATTAACATTGCAGTGGTTGGAGAAGTGAACCGTCCAGGACCTTATGCCCTAGAGGTGAAGGCCGGACTGCCGACGATCACGCAGGCGCTGCAAACCGCTGGCGGCATCAATCAGATGGCAAACGTTCGGAAGATCGAGGTGCGCCGACCCACCCGGGCTGGCACCAATCAAACCATCCCCATTGACCTCTGGAAACTGCTGAAAGAAGGCGATTTAAGTCAAGATCTGGTGCTACAGCAAGGCGATACGATCGCGATTCCAACCGCCACTGCCCTTGACCCCACCGAAGCGTCAAAACTGGGAGCCGCCAGCTTCTCTCCTGGTACGATGAACGTGAACATTGTCGGTGAAGTCACGCGACCCGGAACCGTTCAAGTGGCAGCCAATACACCACTTAACCAAGCGATTCTAGCGGCGGGTGGATTTAACAAAGATGCGAAAAAGAAATCGGTTGAGTTAATTCGCCTAAATCCCAATGGAACGGTGGCGCGTCGAGAAATCACGATCGATTTGGCACGCGGCATCGACGAGAACGGCAACCCAGTTCTACAGAATGGTGATGTCGTAGTGGTCGAAAAATCTGGCGCGGCTAAGTTCTCACAAACCCTAGAAACGGTGTTAGGACCGGTTGGTCGCGTTCTACCGTTCCGATTCCTGTTCGGATTGTAATTTCTTCACTCATAATTTCTCCGTCTGATCTCATGTTTCTTCCATCATTAGCTTGAGTATTCAGATTCAGATTCCTTCACCTGTTTCAACGTTTTCTCCATCATTGGCTTAGGTATTTCGATGAATAATCAGTCGAATTCAGGGAATTCAACTCAAACAATAGTCGAGCGCAATGGTAAATCGCTATCAGCGCTAGATTATGCAATTCACTCCAACTCCAATCTAGGTGAGAGCGAAGAAAGCTGGCAGTCTCCACGGCTCTTCGAGATATTACGTCGCCGAGCTGTTCTCATGACAGGCACAGCCGTTACAGTTACGCTGTTAACAGGTGTTGTCACGTTTAACCAAAGCGATAAATATGAAGGAACATTTCAAATTCTGGTTGAACCCGTAACAGCGGAAAGCCAGCAGGGCTTAGACCCCTTATCCACACAGCCAAAATCCTCTTCTCAATCTGGCGGCTTGGACTATGAAACACAAATTCAAGTTTTAAGCAGCCCGAAGACGATGGAGCCGATCCTCCAGCAAATTCAAAAGCGTTACCCTGACGTCAGTTACGGTTCGCTGATCACCCAGCTTGAGATTTCTCGACCGGAAGACACAAAACTGATTGCTGTTAAATATACCGATGCTAATCCTGATCGAGCGAAGTTTGTTCTCGATCAACTCGCGGCAGGCTATTTAAGGTATAGCCAACAAGAACGACAGGCTAATCTTCGTCAGGGGATTACTTTTGTCGATGATCAAGTCAAGGGGACACGCCAACGGGTCGATACCTTGCAACGCCAGATTCAGACCTTTCGGCAGCGCAATAACCTAATTGGCACAGAGGCGCTGGCGAGTCAGGTCGCAAGTCAAGTTCAAGGACTAGAGCAGCAGCGCCTAGAAGCGCAAAAGCAAATTGCTGAAACTCAGAAGCAGTATGACAATCTGCAAGGTCAATCAGGAGCGGTGGCGGCTCTTGCGGCCGATCCGGCTTATCAGAAAGTCCTTGAGCGATTGCGGGAGATTGACAGTAAAATCGCTACGGAGTCTACTCGATTTCAGGCAGGTGAACCCGAGATCGCGGTATTACAAGAGCAGCGAGCGAGTTTAATTCCCTTGCTGCGTCAAGAAGCGCGGCGCGTGTTGGGAGATAAAATGGCATCGGTCGGGAGTGATCTCTCGGTTTTGGAAACGCGGCAAAGAGTGCTAGGGGATGCTCAACAGTACTGGGCGCAGGAAGTTCAACGATTGCCTGTCGTCTCCCGAATTTATAGTGACTTAGAGCGTGAACTCAATGTTGCGACCGATAGCTTGGGACGTTTTCTAGCCACACGAGAGAATCTTCAAGTTCAGGCGGCTCAGAAAGAGGTGCCTTGGCAGTTGATTGCGCCTCCGGCCGTGCCTCAAGATCCAAAAGATTCTAAGCAGCGAAACTTAGTGTTGGGCGCGATCGCGGGACTACTGTTGGGCATTGGTGCGGCGACGATCGCAGAACGAATGGATGACACGATTCGCACGAGCGAAGAACTGCGAAAGCAAGTCAAGCTACCGATATTAGGAAGCATTCCGGTTTATGCAGCTCTGCAGCGACCGCAACTTTTGCAGCGAACAGGAATTGCTCGCAGGTTCAACCTTCAGTCTGATACGTTCCGCTATTCCGGGTTTTCAGAATCGTTCCGATCGCTGTATTCCACACTCCGACTGCTCAAGGCAGACCAACCGATTCGCTCGATTGTCATTAGTTCTCCCTTCGCTGGCGATGGGAAATCAACGGTGGCTACCTATTTAGCGCAAGCAGCGGCAGCAATGGGTCAACGGGTCCTGTTAGTCGATGCTGATTTGCGACATCCTCAAATCAGCGGCTTTCTAGACCTCTCAAATGATCGAGGACTAGCGGAGGTATTGTCTTCAAATCTCAACCCTCAACAGGCAATTCAGCGTGTCTTTAATCTAACGCCTTCGGGAATGTCGAGTGCGGCTCCATCGGTTCTCTCAGACGACGAAAATTTATATGTTCTCACCTCTGGTCAAGTGCCAGATAATCCAACTCGGCTATTGTCTTCGCAAAAAATGAAGCGATTGAGCGAATATTTTCACGCCATGTTTGATTTGGTGATTTATGATGCGCCGCCCTTGCTCAACCTTGCTGATAGCAACCTGCTGACATCTTACACAGACGGGATGGTTTTGGTAGCGGGTTTAGGTAAAACGAGCCGGTCTGAGTTAATGCAGTGTCTCGAACGATTACGCACTGCTCGAACGTCCGTGTTAGGGATTGTTGCTAATCGCGATGTGTCGAATTTAGCTGATGTTGATTATTAGCGAAGGAAATGCTTTGTTGAAAGACCATTAGACTTCTTACAAACGTCTTCCGTCCTCAGCCTAAATCCCTCTTCCAAACGTGGAAGAGGGATTTCTAATTTAGCTCCTCACCTCCCAAATTTAGGAGCAGGGATTGAGAGAGGTTTGCGACTTACGGCATGAGAATGGCAAGCCCGAATTCAGGCAAAAATCCTATTGTTGAAAGCGTGTTATTGTCATTGAATCTTTTGAACAACAAATCTTGTAATCCGAGAGGTTGTTCAAGCAAGATAACCTCGCTTATTTCAGTAAATTTCGGTGGAAAGACGGTCGGTGAATTTACGGCTTTTGACTTTTAACTACTGAGGTTTTAGAAATCTATTCGTAAGTCTATCTGTTCTGCTGTGTAGATGGATAATGTTGTGGGCTTTTAATCAGCTTTGATGCCGTGTCCTAAAGACACGATCGCATCGCGTCTTTACAAGAGCGATGCGATCGTTCATGTAATAGGTCTACAGCACTATCTGTAGATGAATAGGTAGCGCTATTCAGGAAAGACTAGAGAAAGAAATTCCTATTTGTGTTGCAGCAGTTTGTACGTGTCGCACGGGACGAGATACCAGTGCTGAATCAGTCATTTCAGCTCAGTCCCGCTGGTGTTGACTATGCAGCAGCATGACAACAATACTGCTATTCTAAAACCTGATTGACCATTAGCGCGATCGCAGACCTCTCCATCCTCGAAAATCAAACGATCGCGCTTTTTTGCTCTATCCAATGCCGCAGCAATTTGATCCTCAAAACTTATGATCTTGCCGCAGCCCGCCGCATTAACTACACAACCGTTACTCAGTAACTTCCATTTCTCGATGGAATGTCTCTGCCTTCCTACGCAGCACACAGCCGATCATTGAGACTGCTATTCTGTGCGCGATCGACTTAATTTCGAGTCGTTCCTTCGGTGCGCGAACTACTCACTATACCTGCTCGCTGCGGACTGTATTCTGGTACAACAAGCTGGAGCAGCGATCGCAGCTTATTCTGATTATTTTGATACGCTGCGATAAACAGTTGATCTAACATCGGCTCCAGCGTTCTCCACGGAATCATTGCTTCTCTTGCCCCATAAATCTTGGGATGGCTGGTCGTCATTGCATCTGCGCCAATCAAAAGTTCTTCGTACAGCTTTTCGCCCGGTCGCAATCCTGTAATTTCAACGTCAATATCTTCCCCAGGCACTAAACCGCTCAACTCAATCATTTGAATCGCTAAGTCATAGATCTTGACGGGTTCTCCCATATCCAGCAAGAAGACCTCGCCGCTTTCACCCATTGCTCCAGCTTGAATCACTAACCGGGATGCCTCTGGAATTGACATGAAATACCGGGTCATGGCAGGGTGAGTCAGCGTAATTGGCTTGCCTTGAGCAATCTGCTGACGGAAGCGCGGTACAACCGAGCCGTTGCTGTTCAACACATTGCCAAAGCGCACCATTACAAACCGAGTGCGAGTACTGGACTCAGCAGCCAGCGCTTGCAGTACTAACTCAGCAGTTCGCTTAGTCGCGCCCATCACATTGGTCGGGCGCACTGCTTTATCGGTTGAGATCAGTACAAAGGTTTCGACGCGACATTTGTCAGCGGTGCGGGCGGTGACGAGCGTTCCGTGAACGTTGTTAAGAATGCCTTGAGCAGGGTTCGCTTCCACGAGTGGAACGTGCTTATATGCCGCTGCGTGGTAGACCGTTTGCACCTGATAGCGACTGAATGCCTCTTCTAATTGTTTCGCATCCGTCACCGATCCCAAATACGCTACACGCGGAATGTGAGGATAAGTTTCTGCCAACTCTGCATCGATCGAATATAGTGCGAACTCATTGAGTTCAAACAGCACCAACAGCCGTGGCTCTTGTTGAGCAATTTGCCGACATAACTCCGAACCAATCGAGCCGCCTGCTCCGGTAACTAACACCGACTTATCGGTAATATTAACTCGCAACATGCTGGGGTCGGGCAGCACTTCTTCGCGCCCCAGCAAGTCAGAAATATCAACGTTGCGAATGTGACCGATGGGAACTTTGCCCGATAAAATCTCGCTGATAGTCGGAACCGTCTTCACCTGAACGGGTAATCCCTTCAGGGTTTGCAGCACCCGTCGCTTCTGTTGAGGACTAGCAGACGGAATAGCTAACAGCACCATAGAGGCTTGATATTGTCCGATGAGAGTTCTGAGCGAACTCGGCGCGTAGATCCGAATCTTCTCAATCCATCGACCTTGAATATCTGGGTTGTCATCCACAAACGCAATGACGTTGTAAGTCAATTCGCGATCGAGGGCTTGAGCAAGCTGCACCCCGGCGGATCCCGCTCCATAGATGACAATGCGTTCCATTTTTGGGGCAATGGCTGCGATCGGGGATTGAGCTTTTGGACGCGATCGCGGGGCTAACTCAGCTAACGTCAGGGCTTGTCGCATTGAAAACCGAAATCCGACGACAGCAATCCAAGTCACCAAAGCAGAGATGATCTGAACCGATCGGGGCAGTAAGGCAATGCCAAGCAATGAGCCAGCCGCACTGAGGGCTGCCTCGCTGAGAATCACCGATCGTAGGGCAATCCAAAGAATTCCTGCCCCGGTGTATCGCAACAAAGGGCGATACATGCCTAGAAAATAAAAAATACAGAATTTAATGGGAATGACGAGAATAATAATTTCTCTGTAGTGAACGATTTGATCAATCAGAGATGATTCGTCGAAGCGCAAACTGAGCGCAATAAACGTTGCAACCAAAAAGATAATTCCATCAATTGCAAAGAGAATGTATCGCCGCAATCGCTGGGGTAATCGAACTAAGACCTTAAAGAAACGGATAGATAAGTCAGTTCGAGATAGATAAGATAATGCAGAAGAAACCGAAAGTCGATCTCGCATAGACTTCATCCTCGCAGGCAAACCTTATGGGCTTTTAAAGTGGCTTTTACAGTGGGGAGGTAGATGTCTAGAAGTGGAGCAAATTTGAGACGCTACTTGCGCCTGAATCTGAAGCGGTAGAACAACTTAGTTGTGGAGCGGTAGAGCAATTTGCAACCAGAACGTCAGATTGCAAACATGCGTTTTTAAAAGTTGCACCCTGTACTAATTCTTGAATCTTGATTCTGCTGATTGAACAATCAATCGCATCCCTGCACTTATTCCTAATACTTACTTAAAAACTCGGTTATGTAGGAAAAGTTCCCGTAAAGTTTAGATAAAAAAGTTCAGTATCCTTAACTTGAACGACGACCATCGCATCTAAGTAGTATGGGCAACGTATCACAACCCTAATTTAGTGGAGCATCTACTGCTAAGGCTATCTAAAACTACACTCCGTCGAGAATCGTTCAATCACTTACTTTTGCCATGTCTCATCATCAATGTAATTACGGATAAGGACAGATCAGTGATCTAGGAACATACGGAACAACAGTTCGGTAAACGACCGTAGAAACCTCCTATAACTAACATTTTTTATAGTGAAATACTTTGGACAGCAGTATATTTGCGGTTATTCTGCGTTCTGCATCTCAGTGTTACATGGAAAAAAGAATGCTGCTGCAATCAGTTGAGGCTCTGTAAGGCAGATGATCAACCTAACAAGGAAAAACCACTTAGTGACATGAAGAAACGATGAAGATGCCCGAATTTATACGGATACAGCGATCGTAGCTAGAAATCATCTGTGTGGTAATTACTGAGTTTCGCTTGAGGGGGTTAGCTCAGTGAGCCTCAATAGTAGAGAGGAGAAATCTAGTAGAGAGGAGAAATCTGCCATGAGATCAACTCAGCAGGCGCTGCGCGTGAGCGGCACTCAAACATTGCCGCATCCATCTCATTCACTGCCATCTTATGATAGTGTTGAATTGCCTAAAGCCACCTCAGTCGATAGCACAACTGCGCTTCGATGGACAGAACCAATTGTACAGTGCGAGGTTTCAGATCACCTCTGTACGGGTCTAGAGCAGTCTTGGTTGGCATCTTTGGTGCACAGCAGCCCTGATCTAATCGGCACGGTTTCGTTTGATGGGCAATGGCTATTTATGAATCAAGCTGGACAAGACCTGCTGGGGCTTCATGGTCTTGAATCAAGCCACAGAATAACACTCGACGAAACGGTAGACGAAACAGATCGAGATCGCTTAGCAGACCTGTTACTGACCGCATTGCAGGACGGGCACTGGCAAGGACACCTGCGCTTTCGACAGGCAGCGACTGAAACGGCGATCGCAACCTCCTCTCAGTGGTTTGTCGTCTGCGATCTCTACACTCACCAACCGCTCTGCTTGGCAACTATCAGTCGAGCCGTTCAGGACTCCGATTGGAACACAGACGGTTTGCTAGAAGACAATCATTCTGCTCTTCATCTGCCTTCTCTAAACACAGAGACACTCACTGAGGCTGAGGCATTAACTGATGAAAAAACGCTGAATCACCTCAAGTCTCAATTCTTGGCAGAAATCTGTCACGAACTGCGATCGCCCCTAACCGTGATCGCCTCATCAGCCGGAATACTGGAAGCAATGAATGATTGCTCGCAGCTTAGCGAGGCAAACTGCTCAGATCGCGCCAAGACACAGAAGCATTTTCAACGCATTCAGAACAAAGTCAGGCAGATGACGCAGCTGATAGACGATATCCTGCTTTTGAGCCGTATTCAGCAAAATCATCCAGCACTACAGCCAGTCACAACAGATATCATCCAAGTTTGTACGGAGTTAATCGAAGAAGTACAACTCAGTACATCGCATGAGATTACTTTTTCACCACGCGATCAAGAACACTTCTATATTCAGAAATTTAATGCTGAAGTAGATATAGTGCTATTACAGCGAATCTTAGTTAACTTACTTTCAAATAGTATTAAATATTCGCCTGGCGGAACTAAAATTTCTATTGATTTATATTGCCAATCAAATAGTCTTTTATTTCAGATTCAAGACCAAGGTATTGGAATTCCACTAGGCGACCAGCAACACTTATTCAATTCGTTTTATCGCGCTAGTAACACAGAAAAAGTCTCTGGAACAGGATTAGGTCTAGCGATCGTGAAAAGATGTGTAGAGATTTACGGCGGCAGCATCAGCTTAATCAGCGAAACCGGAACAGGAACAATGGTTACTGTCAAAATTCCGATTCGCGAGAGTTGATGTGGTTGAACCTATAGCCGACCGCGAAGCTTGAGTTTGCTGCGCAGGATGTTTAGCTTTGAAGGATGCAAGTATTCTTGGAGGCTAGAAACCTCATTTAGCAATGACGTGCCCCGCGCACACTCTTCTTCTAAAATTGCAACATAGCGCTGAAACTGAGCTTCAGACAGGCTTTGTCTCAGCATATATGTTGCAATGCTGATATTGGACACGGGATGCCGCAGTCCTTGAGAGAGCTTCTGCAATAAAACGCCCTTCATCTCAGCTAGTTCTTGGCTCGCTTGAAGGCGCTTCTCAAGAGACTCTACCTCTTGAACTTTCGCTTCGTACTGCTGCGCGAGTCTGGCATGTTTTTCTAGACAGCTATTAACCGCTCGCACTAATTCTTCGTTGGTAAACGGTTTTGTGAGATAGTCATCTGCTCCCAGTTCCATCCCCATTCGCACATCAGCGCGTTCGGATCGACCCGTCAGAAAAATCAACGGGATTGTCGCGGTTGATTGGTCTTGCCGCAACTGATTGAGCAAATCAAAGCCATCTAGCTGAGGCATCATGACATCGCAAATGACCAGATCTGGAGCTTCTTCTCGCGCCAAATCTAGCCCCGTTAAGCTATTACTTGTTGCGATCGCCCGAAAGTTTTGAAGTTCTAAAACTTCTTCAATGTTCTCTAAAATTTCTGCATCATCTTCGATCACCAAGATGCTGTTCATTCGCAATTCCAGGGTAAACTGCATGGCACAGCCCGATCTGCCTGTTCCGGATCACGTTAACTCACAATTTTGTACGATGCCCTGGTAGATGCGTTTCCCTCCTCTGCTTCAGCACCAGTTGCAGTTGAGCAATTGCTACAAGCTAAAGGACGGCGTGATCAAGAGTTGAAGTCAGGATTTCAGGTGTATCTACTGCATTCTACCTAGAAGAGAGCGCTGTTTCAGGCAGCTTCACCGCTTCTTCATGAAACTTGCTTAAGCGGCTCAGAGATTTCACGGATTTAGATAATGACGAAGAGTACAAGTTTCCTACCGCTATCTAACTCCGTAAAATCTAAATTTGACCTACCTAGCCTGCTCGTGTTCCAGCCAAAGAATTTTTGACGAAGGAATACAGAACAGTCCGCATTCGAGTGCCCTGTCGGCGAGTGAGATAGCGCTCCGTTAGGACAAGCGCCACGCTAATCGACGCAAGACTGAGCCATGCGCCAATTGCGCCCCAATAATGCAAGCTTGCTGCGATCGCGCCTGCACTCAAAATATAGCTGGTGGCTACCTGTCCGTGAGACCATCCCGCTTGCTGCAAACGCTGATACAGATGAGAGCGGTGTGGTTTGAAAATGTTCTCTTTGTTCACCAATCGTCGTAACAAGGTGTAGATTGCGTCGGCAATCAACGGTAAGGTAATTGCTAGCGATGTCCAGGCTTGAGCAGCCGACGATCCGGGATGATTGAGCAACGCGATCGCAACGGTCGCGCCTAGAACTGTGCTACCGACATCGCCCATAAAAATTTTAGCGGGCGACCAGTTCCACCAGAGAAAGCCCAAGAGCGCGACGACCAAAATCATAAACAGCGGCTGGTTTAGCTCGATGGCTAAAAATGTAAGCTGCACGGCAGACACTCCAGCCACCAATCCATCCAGCCCATCCATAAAGTTGTAGAAGTTGATCAGTGCTGTCACGCCGACGACAGTCAGCAGAATCGCCGCGATCGCGCCTATCACTCCCAGTGAAGCAAACCAAGGCTGCGGAAATGCGCCAAACCAAAAGACTGCTATTCCAGCCGTTGCCAACTGCACAAGGTAGCGAATACCCGCTGGAACATCGCCGCGATCGTCAAAGATGCCCACAATGACAAGCGGAATCAAAACTGTCCATACTTGTAGCAGATACATCGGTTCTACTATTGTAGAACCTGAGAGCAACATAGCAATGCTGGTGAGCGCAAATGCTGCGACAAATCCTAGTCCGCCACCACGTGGAGTCGGTTGAGTATGAGAACTCCGATGATTAGGAATATCGAGCAAATGGGAACTGAAATACTGCCGAATGACTGATACAAGAAGAAAACTAAGCGTTCCACTCGCAACTAAAAACGCTGGAAGAATATTCATGGCGAAAAAATAGAAACCGATTTCTGAATCAGAAATGCAGTTCTTAATAAACTACTTTGCGAAATGGCTGCACCCAGTTATGAACCTGATCAATGAGTAGTGGAATACCAAGTAGCGGTCGCCTCTAGTCCCTGCTGGAGGCTATAAGGCGGTTGCCATCCAAGGATTCTACGAATACTGCGATCGTCAATGGTGAGAGAACCTAAGAGCCGATCGATTGCGGCAGACTTACGTGTAACTTTTCCGAAAAATCTCAGCGTATCCGGAGAAATTGGTAACAAATGTGCAGAAGAATTGAACGCGATCGCAACATTTCGGATTAACTCTGGAGTCGATACATCGACGCCATCGCTGACCAAAAAAGTGTGCCCTGGTGCCTCTGAATGAACAGTACAGGTGGCGATCGCGTCCACTAAATTACCAACATAGATCAAACTTCGAGCATTATTGACGCCACCCAATGGCAGCGGAATCCCTCGCTTCACCAGTCGCATTAACTGTAGAAAATTAGCTTTCACCCCTGCACCGTAAACGAGCGGCGGTCTGATCACCACCACTTCTAACCCCGTGTCTGCGGCAACCTCTTGCAGCGCACACTCCGCTTCCCATTTGCTGGTTCCATATGGATCTTGAGGCGACGGTTTTGATGACTCGGTGTAAGGCTCAGACTGTCCTTCACCATTAACTTTGATTGAACTGAGATAAACGAAACGCTGCACTCCAGCTTTTGCAGCCGCGATCGCGAGTTCTCTGGTCGCCTCAGTATTAACGTCACGAAAAGCGCTCAATGGATCACTCACAGAATCTTGCATGACATGCACACGAGCCGCTAGATGAACGATGCAATCGACTTGGGATAATACATCTTGTCGGGCTGCAAGGTCGTTCAAGGACTTTGCAACAACGGGTTCAACGTGCGCTGGGAGCAGAGCGGTTTGAGAAGATGCTCTCACGACTCCATGAATTGATGCATGAGACAACTGCGACGATTGCTGCCCATTTCCGAAGGATTTACAAAAGGCAGTGCCAACAAAACCACTGGCTCCTGTGACTAAAAGTTTCATGTGGGTCGATAAACAAGTTGAAAGACTTTAGTAAAATATTTAGAAAGTACCTTTGGCATGTTGGTCTGAATATTGTTTTCAGCACAACCTCGAATAATTTCTCGATTGAGAATCCAGTTGCTCTTTAAATTCGTGGTACTTACGCCTCCCGTCCGCATTTTCACCATCGTTTTTGGCAAGTAGCTGTAAGACAAACGATGCTTGGCCAGAAACCGAGTCAACAATTCGTAGTCAGCCGCAATCTGATAGTCTGTTTTAAACAGCCCATACTGCTCATAGGCCCAGCGTTTGACGAAAAAGGTGGGGTGAGCAGGCATCCAACCATACGCAAATTGGTCAGGATGAAATCTTGCCGAACTGTAATACCGAACAACTCTATCGAGATCGCTAGAGGTGACGTACACTAAGTCACCAAATACCGAATTGGCTCCAGTCTGCTCAAATTGCCGAACAACGCTAGAAATAACAGTTGTATCAGCGTAAAAATCATCGGAGTTAAGAATACCAATAATATCGCCTGATGCGAGACGAAGCCCTTTGTTCATCGCATCGTAAATGCCGCGATCGCGCTCTGAAACCACCTTAGCAATTTTGCCAGTATAGGTGTTGATAATACTTAGCGTCTTGTCAGTCGAAGCGCCATCAATAATGATATGTTCAATATCAGGATGATCCTGCAATAAAACAGACTGAATCGTATCTTCAATAGTCTGTTCACCATTGAAAACTACGGTAATAATTGAAACTTTCATAGAAATTTTTGGACTAATGATTTCATGTCTAACGTGTTGAAACGTCTGTCACCATGCTTTCGGAATTGCGGCCTACGCTAATCGCGTGCGTTAGCCTCTTCCATCATCTCTCGTTTTTTAATCGCGATCGCAGGATTGCCACTGTAGATCATCATTGGATCTAGCGATCGCATTGCCACACCACCCAAGCAAAGAATTGCTCCCGAACCAATTTTCACGCCCGGGGCCACCACTGCCTTTGCGGCTATCCAGCTTCCTGCTTCAAGATAGATGGAGCTAGGCTTGAGCGCAAATTGTGGATCGCTCCAGTCGTGATTGCCAGTGCAAAAGTAAACGCCTTGAGAAACGCAAACGTGATCTTCAAGCGTAATGGGAGCGACGTTATCAAACCAAACACCTTCACCAATCCAGCAGTGATTTCCAATGCTCAAGCGCCACGGAAATTTAACCTTAACCTCTGGCTTAATCCGGACTCCTTGCCCGATACTGGCTCCAAACGACCGCAGTACCCACACTTTGAGGGCTGAGATAGGAATCAAGCGACTCCTAACGAATTGATCTCCGATGAAGAACCAGAGAAGCTGTTTCCAGATGGATGCGCCGGGGGTATAATCTCCGATCGTATATTGGTCAAGACGAATGAAGTTGAAGCTCACAGTGCTTTAGAACAAGGGTTAAACTTAGTGATTGAACTTGGCGGTTGAACTTAGGGGTTGAACTTGGGGGTTGAACTTAAAGAGCAGCCTTGAACTTGGCGGTTTCCTGCCACCAAGCTTGTTTAGTATCTAAGATGTTTGTTCTAGGGTTGTCGTGTCCAGCCCAATCCCATAGAACTAAGCCATTGGCTCCGCGATCGCGGACGGTTTGTAACTGGGTTCGCCAGTAGTCTCCTTCAACAAATTGATTGCGACGCTCACGGTTGCTGTTGTGATACCGGCACCAGAGAAACGGGTAAACGGGTTTACCAAACTGCTGTGCTTCTTCGATGTTTGCACTCGCGTAAGTTACCCATCCGGGAACATCTTCGTAAAAGGTATAGAGGGAGGGTGTGAGAAAATCAGAAGCGTCGGCGATCGGTTTAAGGAATTGGTTTGCAGCCCTCCAGCTTGGGCGTCCGCCGGGAAGGTTTCGCACGGGTGTCCAGTAGTCGCGAATCGGCGGGATGCTATAGACGCTAAGTTTAAGCGATGGAGCCGCTTCGCGCATCCATTGAATGACTTGGACAAGCTTATCAACGCTTTCTTGCACCTCAGCTTTTGGGTCTTTGTCGATGTTGGTCTTCCAATGCTCGATGTCGATCGCAAAATGCGAAAACTTCTCTGCGGCGTCACGGGCAGTTTTTTGGCAAGCTTCTCGATTGGGCTGAGATCGATCGTTGTTTTTCCAAAATCCACTCCCATCGATTCGCATGGGCGTCAGTCCGACATCAGGCTTTTGATCGTAGATGAGACCGTCGAAGATCGTAAAAGAGGCGGCTCGTCGAACAGGGAGAGACTCGACCTTCTGACAGGCACTCGGAAGAAGGGCAGTTCCACCCAGAAGCGTGAGAAACTGTCTACGGTTCCAAAGGTTTGGCATTTGAGAAGATCTCCTATCTTGGACTTAGTGAATTGTGGAGTCGAAAATAAAGCTGAATTCTTCCCCTGTTCTAGAGACTTTCAACGTAGGTCTCCATGACGGCTCAACCCCTGTTGCAATAGCAATAACGCGCAAAACTGCACCTCGGCTCAATTGCCCAAAATGAGGAAACATTTGCATGAATGCAGAGATTCTAAGTAAAGAGAACCACTCCGTGAATCTAAGCATTTTGTGCGCGCTAAGCTTGTGCTGAGAGCGATTGAGTGGGCTGTCGCTGCAGCCTAATTTGGATGGGCTGATTTGAAAAATGTCGATCGATATCGCAGACTCGCGCCAGTTCGCCCTGTCATCAGCCACATCGCAGAACGTCCCACATCTCGCAGAACGCGCAGTTTCGACTCTTGGCGATGCTGACCAGACACTTCAATTGGGGTAAAAGCAATCCCCTGACTGCCAAATACAAAAGTTGCGATCGCTTCTGCCCGGCGCATGTGATAGTCAGAAGTCACAATATACACATGCTGAATACCGCGCCGCTTAAAGTCTGGAACAACGGTTGTAAAATTTGTTACTGTATCTGTCGCACGCGGATCGAAATACAGACGCGACTTTGGAATGCCAGCCGCCTCAAAAATGCGAACGGCATCAGGCGAACCTGCAGAGACCCAGATATTGAGCGATGGATGCTTTTGAGCGAGTTTCACCGCGTATGCTTCACGATCAGAACTTCCCCCTAAAATCAGAATCATTTCGGGGTTGGGGGATTGTTGCCGCGCGATCGCAAGCTGAGCTGGAATATAACCCAAGCTCAACACAATAAGACTGGAGGTGATGCACCGAAGCAGCCGGACGCGAGTAAACACGGTAAGAAATGAACACTGGTAGAATCCCTGGTGTTAGTTTAGCCCGTTTAGCTCTTTTGCGAACCCCATTCCGCCTGAATTAAGTGAATTGATAAGAGAATTTCAGCTAAGACTCGCTGAAAGGTGTAGTACCAACCTGCCCACCCATCCAAGATTCCACCTTTAAGGATTAGACAATAGAACAAGATCACGAATGGTGCGAGGATTTTCGTTTTGCGAATGCGATCGCCCAGGCTCAACTCGCGTTTTGGCGTTGCCAACAGCTTTTTTACTTCTAACACCATGTAGCGATCTTGCGCCCAGAGCCAGCGGCTCAGCGCTTTCCGATCGTCATGATAAATACAAGAATTCAGCATTGCTGCTTTGCCAGAGACCTGCAGCCGTTGCGTATGTCCATCATCGATATAAGTGGATTTCTGGCAGCGAAACAGAGCTTGCCGAGGTGGTAATAGCGTGCCGCGCAGAGGTTTGCCAAACACACAGTATTTAAAGGGAATGTAGTATCCGTCAACGTCTGTTTCCAACGGCAATGCTTTAATTTCAGAGACAAGATCATCGGTGACAACATAATCTGCATCTAGTGACAGTGCCCATTCCGTTTGAACATGCGACAGCCCAAAATTCCACTGGTTAGCGTGCGTATCAAACCGCCGTTGGAAAATTTCGACTTGTGGATAAGCGCGGAGAATATCGAGCGTTTCATCGGTGCTATAGCTGTCGATCACCACAATTCGGCTTGCCCACGTCAGGTGTTGAAGCACCCGATCGAGATTTGGAGCTTCATTAAACGTGAGAATTAGCGGTGTGATGTTTATCAGCATAAGTCGTAGGCTTGAGAACTGCTTGATAGGTTTCGGCTAATGTCGCCGCAATTTGATCCCAGGTGTAATGCTCGAAGATAAACCGACGAGCGCGATCGCCGACGGCTCTCGCAATGTCAGGAGATTCTAAACAGTATCGAATCGTCTCTCTGATCTCGTTTGTGTCTAAGGCAGGCACGTAACCAAGTTGCTGCTCTTCAAGGACAGAGGCAAGAGCAACACCAGGTGTCAAAATTGTCGTCAGCCCTGCTGCCATTGCTTCTAGCACAACCATTCCAAAATTCTCAGAACAAGAAGTGAGGGCAAAGAAGTCTGATCCTTGAAGCAACAGATCCTTAAATTCCCCGGTTACAAAGCCAGGGCGATAGGTGCGCGTTTGAATTCCAGCTTTGTTTAGCAACAGGTCTACTTCCTGTTCATATTCTGGAGTTCCATTTCCTGCTAACACAAAAGTAAATGGCAGATTAGCCAGTTGTCCTAGTGCCGGAACGAGGTACTCTAAGCCTTTCTTGTGATGTAGCCGAGACATAAATAGAATAATTGGCTGCTCTTCTGGTAGCTTGAGTTGCTTGCGTAGTCGTACACGAGCATCAGGAATTGGATCAGCAACAGAAACTCCAAGCGGCAAGACAACACTGGGAACATTTAGTGCCAATTGCTTCATCTCCCGTTCTTCCATCACAGAAGTCAACTGCAAAAATCGGCTTTGTCGAATATTGTCCCGCTCAATGAGCGATAGGTAGAGTTGTTTTTTTAGTTTGCTTTGCTGAAGCGACCAGTTGCATAGTAATCCATGTGGTTGATGAATATAGGGAACTCGCTTTAGTCGCGCGATCGTCATCGCGATCGTCGATGGATACGAGAACAGTGCATGAACATGAACTAAGTCGTACTCAGCAATATGTTTCCACAACCAAGCTGTGAGTGCCTTGGAAAAGGCAAATTCGCGGATGGCAGACTGAGGTGGAGAAAAGCGGGGGAAAAACCAGGTTGGAATGTGCTGGTACTCAACCTTTTGCTCCAGTGGAACATCCAACAGTGCTTCTCCATCATCATTTGTAGTGGCAAGTTCCACATCGGCTCCTTGCAACCTTAAAGCTTGTAGTAATCCCAAAACTGCTTGGCTTGTGCCTCCCCGAGATAATCCAACAGAAGGGATGACATGAAGAATTTTCATACAAGTAATTTTTTATACAATCAAATTAGGCTGAGCTTCGCTTAACGCAACCCTTACAGCTTGACTCAAGCCTTGAGCAAAGTGAGCAGGCGAAAATTTTTGAATATGACTTAACGCTGCTGTCCCCATTGCTTCAGCATCTACCATCTCTGAACTCATCTTGACCATCAATCCAGTCATCTGTTCGATATTATCGGGATCAAATCCCCAACCATTTATCCCTTCAATCACTAGATCTTCAAAACATCCACAGCGATTCGATACCAGCACAGGTAGTCCCGCTGCCATTGCCTCATTGACTACCAATCCCCACTGCTCTTGAGTACTAGCATGAACAAAACAACCCGCGTGAGCAAAATATGGTAGTAGTTCGTCCTGCTGAAGGAAGCCTGGTAAATGAATGCGATCGCTTAAACCCAGTTCCGCAATTTGCTGCTCAAGCTGAGGGCGAAGCTGACCATCACCGCACAAGACCAGATCCCAAGCTTGTGAACCCGCTTGCTGACTATAAGCAGCATAAGCAGAAATAAGATTTGACAGATTTTTTTTAGGAATAAAGCGATTGATGGACAGAAAGAAGGGTCGAGCAATTGGTGGTGGTAGCGATCGAATCTTAGACGGGTGAAAGGCGTCATTGCCTACCACGTTATACCCCACTACAATTTGCTCCGGCAGCATTCCCAGCTTAGTGAGGTAGCGTTTTTGAGGGTTTCCGCCCACCAATGCGGCTTGGAACTGTTTAAGGATTGTTCGCTTAACCTGCTCTTGCCACCACCGTCGTGGAGCATCATCTTCTTTGGTCGCTGAAAATAGAATTCTGGCTTTTCCCGTCCATGCTCCCCACATTAGCGCCATCAGCATAGACGGGCGAAAGTACCCCATAATGGCGATCGCATCCGGTTGAACCCGCTCCAACGTTTTAATCAGGGATTGACCTAACTTAATAGGATTGACCGCTTCAAGCTGTTGATTTTCAGTGATCGTAATAAACGGGTAGGGAAGATGCTCAACGCTAGTCCTCCACTCGTAGTCTGCTTCCGCTCGCGCGAGTTCGATTGCCGTTACCTGCCAATTTAAGTCTTGGCAAAGTTGATGCATCGCATTGAGACGCGCCAGATGATAGGGACCGTAATTTGTGAATAGCAGAGCAATGTGAGTCATAATTTCTATCTATGCGTCAACCGCGATCGTTGACTTCAACGAGTCTGTTTCGATTTAGTCTCCTGGCGCTCAACTAGAACTGATGTTGGCTCGAATCTCACGTTTACTCAACCGAACAAAAGCAATAATCACGCCAATAGAACACACAGGAAGGTAACTCCGATAGGGATCACCGTGAAACGAAAACATACAAAGCGCTTGAATAAAAAAGACAATGCTAAAGCCTGTCATCATGGCATAGTCGCTCCTCAGAAATCGCTGAGGGCCTAGAAAAGATTTTCTTGGATCAATCTGCATCGCGTTTGCCACGACCGTCTTGAAAAGCTGATAGGCCAAATAGAGAAGCGGCAACGTAAACGCTAAAGTACCAAACATCCCAAACTCGGTCGCAACTTGCAGAAAAGCATTGTGGGCAGAGCCACTAGAGTACAACCCATTCCCCCAAACCGGGTTTTTTAAGAACGTCTCCCACGCCTGTTGATATATCGCTTGTCTTCCTTGAATCGACATATCTCCACTTCCTCCATCTGCTACTCGAAAAAGAATATCGATTCTACCGATTCCCTTCTCGATCGCAGTAGAAATCAGAGATGGCTTATCTGAAGGTTTTCCGGGTGACATCAGTGCCATCACCGGATCTAAAGTCAGCAAGCCAAACAAGAAGATTCCAGCCACTAAAGTTAAATTTGAGAAAAATCTGGATGAGGTTTTGTTAGAACTCAGCAGAATGAAAAGAACATAGACGCCAAGAAGAAATCCACTCGCCAACATCGATAGCGTTGCGCTGCGGGTTCCAGACAAAGTGCAAACAAACAATCCAGGAACACCCACTAGAAGCCAAATCGCCTTTCCAGATGTTTTTCCAGTGATCCACAAAATCAAACTGGAGAGAAACGCAAAGGCTCCGGTGTATCCAACCAGAATAGGATTGCTAGATGCACCTGCGGCTAATCGCTCACCGTTATTCACTAAAGCTGCACTTCCAGTACTAACCTGAACGAAGAGAATGAGCGATGTCACTGAGGCGGCTACATTAGCTGCATAGCAAAAAACTTTAAACTGATTGAAGGTAAGACTTCTGATCAATGTTAAAGCAAGCCAGTAAACACAAAAGTAAATCGCTAAGTTTGCTGGAAATATCGCAGTTGGAGAAGGAAAGATCAAGTCGTAAACAAACATCGCTACAAAAGCGATATATAGCGCATCAACAATTCCAATCCGGAATAGTTTTCGTTTTGATTGTTTATCGGTGATTATAAGTATAAGAGGAATAGAAATAAGAGCAACTTGAAAAATACCTGTCAAGATGCTGGAGCTAACTCCAATCAGACTTGTAAGAGTAAAATAAAGGGTCAAGCCATGCGCATATACACCCAGTAGTATGGCCGCCCATTTTGATTTTTGTTTCATAACTTGCTAGTGAGCCATAGGGAACGATAACGCCGCCTCAGATATGAGCTTGGTTCGGCAATTGGCCAGTCAGGGTTTTAACAAGGGTTTTAACAAAATTTTCAGCTAAGTTTTGATTTACAAATTGCTCCATCTTCTGACGATCGCAGCTTTCATTTACTCCATCAAGCGCCTCTAGAATGGCTTGCGCGATCGCACTCGGATTCGTAGAATCGATCGCGAGTCCGAGACAATAGCGTTTTACGAGTTCACCCATTAACCCAAAATCTGAAGAGATAACAGGCTTTTGCGCCGCTGCTGCCGCTAAAAGAATGCCACTCATGCCCACGTGCCGTTGATAGGTTGCGAGAACAACATCAGCAATGTGATAGTAAAGCGCAACATCAGACTCTGGAACAAAGTCATCCTGAACAACAATTTGAATAGGTCGTGACTGTGAGACTTCTAGGATGAGTGACTGAATTTTGGACTTTTGGGATGGCTGGATCGAACCTACTAACAATAAACAAATTTTTTGGCACGAATCCGGATCTAACTGTTGAATTGCGTCTAGAACTTGGAAAATTCCTTTTCGGCCCGACAACATACCAAACATGAGAAAGATTTGCCGAGCGTTGTCAATCTTCAGCGTCTCCTTAAGTTTAATGGCCTGTCCTGAATTTATCTTCTCTGGAGTGATTGGATCGGGTAAACAAAGGACCTGCGTTTTGGAAGTGAATTTAGCAATATGAGAAACTGCAAAGGGATCAAGGCTAAATAAACACTTTAGGTTAGATCTTTGTAACACTAACGCTAATAGCACTTTCTGCCGCCAGCGACGGATTAAATCTTTCCAGGTTGAACGATAACCAAAGAACGTGGTGTAATGAAATGTGGGTCTGAAGTAAATGCCGGAAACAGGACAAGGAGCCTTTCTTCCAAACAAGATTGGCAGTTGTAGATGATCAAAATACATTAGCAATGCTTGGCTTGCATTTAGCTCACCAGCATATCTACAAAACAAGTTCCATTCAGTAAAAACTTTGGCCGTGAACGATACTTGAGCTTTTAGGTGGATAAAGTCTTCTTCAGAAATTGGAAAGAACTGGACGTTGGGTTGACCATGTTCAGATGCAAAATTGATCAGATCAGGATGGAATTCTAGAAACTCAGGAGTGACAACACAGGTTAGTGAATCTGGGCATTGAGTGCTGCACCAATACTCTACAAGATGGCGAATGTAGGCGGCGTGGTGCCCTTGAGAGAGAAGATCGAATACAAGTAGAGTAGTACGGAGATTCTCACTTCTTGGAGCCTCATTGAGCAAATTGGGCTTTGTAGAGTGCGAATTTAACGTGGTCATCGGTTCCGGCAAAGCTTTTGGGTTTAAGAGTAGTCGTTAGAGAACAAAGCAAGTTGAGGACAGACCTGTAGAACGCTTCTACAGAAATTGCCGAATGCATTCCACAAATCGTTTCTCTGCTGCAACAGGGTGATTTAACATTTTTGGCATTGGTAATGATTGGCTCATCCAATCTGCAAGCTCAATCCAACTTTCATAGCGGTAAACTCCTGAATACTCAGAAGTACTTCTACAAGCATTGGTATTTGCAACCACCGGAACTCCACTGATCAGTAGTTCAGGAATTCGAGTGAGCGCACCAGAAGTTGGTTTCTGGTGTATCAACGCAGCTTGAGTACCAATTAATAACTCATCAAGCTTTTCATTGGTAATGGCACCGTGGATTGTATAGGTTTTGCCGTCGCAATACTCCGCTAGTCGCTCGGTTCCGTAGCCTGCAATATCTACATAAAAATCTAACGTTTTTTCAACTTCTCGCAACCGTTCTAATTGCTCAATCATACCGTTTCGAGTCGGTGGGTTGTTGGCGTTGCCAAGAATCAGGAACCCGCGTTTTGTAGAAGTTGCTCTTGCTTCACGGACTTTCAATAAGCGTTGCAGAACAGCTTCTGGCGGATAATACGGTAAAAAATAGGCGTTGGCTCCTTTGATTCTTAATAACCATTCTTCTTCGCGAGAAATGCAGAAGACTGTATCTGCTTTTACAAGAGCACGAACCTCTGTTTCAAACCCCGCGAAAAAGGCTCCTTGATCTAGCACAAGAGATTCTAGGTTGTGAGGCAAGGCAATCACTTTAAACCCGTTATCTGCCGCAACATAAGGGGCTACATAATTTTTTGTAGCTTCCCACAGCAGGAGTTTGATTCCGTTATGCTGTCGCAATTTGGATTGATAAAGCTGCCGTTGAAAACCGCAAAACGCTAATGCAACCGTGGAGTAACCCACTTTTAACCGATGTTTTGTAATGAATTGAAGTGTGGTGGGATTGAGAATAGCGCTGACGCCTGCTAAGTAGCGGCTAAAGCGGGTGGTGAGCAGGGTTCGATCGAAGGGAGAACTATTAATACTCGCCTTCTTAATCAGTTCAGCAATTTGTGCTGTGCGATGATCACCGCCATGTCCGTTGGGATCAGTTGTAAAAAAGGTGTCAACTAGGATATTCATTTAGAGTTCAATTCAGCTTCAATTTTCGCTCTTCTAAGTTCTCTGGCATAAACTGCATATCACTTGAACTCAGGTAAAAGTACTTGCTACAAATGTCGGATTTGCTGGAGTTAAGTTTCATAATACAGATCGCGATCGCTAACAGATTCTCTACGAATATCAAGCCGTTTGAAGAGATTTTTCTAACACTGAGTTGTAACTCTGAAGATGTTGATCGAACACGGACGGCAGAGAGAGATTCTGACTTAGAAATAACACTTTAGAATCATTAAATTCGCTGCGTAGAGGAATCAAATTTTGAATCGCTGTTGTTAACGCCTCAACTGTGTAGGAATCAAAGGTTTTAATTGCACCAGGCTTTAGCTCGTTGTATTCTGCGACTTGAGGAATGTTAGAGGCGAGAATCGGACGTGCCGCCGAAATCCAGGTTGAGAGTGAACCAGAAGCAGAAGTTTGCTGGAATGGGCAGACCGCCAAATCGGTCGCGACTAAATACTGTTCCAACTCCGACTCCGATAGATAACCTGTGACCCGAATGCGATCGCGCACTCCCTCCTTCTCCGCCAGTGCCATTAAATCCTGATAAAACGCTTCATGGCCTGAACTGACGCCTCCAGCAAAGACAACTTTAACGGTAGGCGGCAACTGCGCCAACGCCTGGACTAACAGTTGGTGCCCTTTCCCACTGTAAATAAATCCTAGCAATGTGATTACTGCATCGTCTGCTAACCCTAACGCTTGACGCGCCTCCGCCCGACTAATTTGAATTGCTCTTGTTTCCACAAAATGCGGAATCACCCGAACTGTTTGCATCGAGACGCGATCGCTCAGTCGACGAGCTTCTTCTTGAGTACAAACAAAGGCAAGGCGCGATCGCGCCATCACTTTTTGCAGTGCTAAAGTATGGGGCGACAGTCGATCTCTTAAAGCTGCTTTTACTAAGTCTCGCAATGTAATCGAACCAGACGCTTTAGAAAAATATTGTTGAGCGAGGGCCGCGCTCGATGGTGGATAAAAAATATCGTGCAACGTGACGACTAAGGGGCAAGTGCAGTGCCGCATGAAGGTATCGAGATAGCCTAACTGAGACCAGCCATCGCCCCAAATTAAGCGATTGTATTGGAGGTGAACAATCTCGGCTGACCTGAGCGTTTGAGCAGCGCGAATTAGGGAGGCGTGATTCGCTTGGCGAAGCTCCGAAGGATTGCCCTTTCGTTCCGTCAAAACGACCTCTGCTTCGATCATAGAAAGAGATGATCTCCGCCGTGCTTCGGTTGCCAATAGACGTCCATAGCGAGCAATGCCATGCTCAGCAGAGCCGATGTGTAAGTAGCCGATTTGCATCCTGTGCTGCCTCAAATCATGAACTAGCGCTAGGCTTGCGAGAACTTGGGTAAAACGCGCCATACTCGACCAGCACTCCGCTTTGCCCACTTGGTCAACTTTATGGGTGTGTTGAGAAAGAAGTAGAGCATAGCAATTTGAAGTTGCGAAAGGAGAGGAAGCTGATTTCGGTAAGTTCTCAGCAGCACTTCTGCTCGACGAGAGCCTTCACCTGTTCGCCAATCCATAACCGTCTTGGTTCCCTCAATTTCACGATAGTTTCCCCAAGTTTGATCAACATGCTTTGTGTGGGCAACTTGGACGGCTCTAAAAATGAAATCAATATCCATCGCATAGTGTTCATCTAATTTGTAGAGGCCAATTTCTTGATGTAAACACTTGTGATAGAAGTAAGCAGACGGATTGATAGGAGGAGGATTCACGTCGCCCCCAAGTAATAAATCTGCTAGTTTAAGCTTCGCTGGGCGATTAAATTTCTTTAACTCGCCCGCATCATTCCAAATATTACAATTTCCTGCAACAAAGCTAGGTTTTGGTAGCAATCGAAAGATATCTACAACACGATTGAGAACATTTGGTTCATAGTAATCATCAACATTGAGGAAACTTACAATTTCTCCCTTTGCGTTTGATATTCCCTTATTCATCGCATCAGATTGCCCCTGATCTTTTTCTGAGATCCAGCGAATGTGAGGGTAACGTTCAGCATACTGTTGAACAATCTCAATTGTTCTATCACTAGACTTGCCATCAATAATGAGATGTTCTGCTTCTAAACAGTGTTGCTCAATCACATTTTGAAGGCAAGATTCAATAAATTTCTCTCCGTTATAAACCGGAGTAATAATGCTAAGTGCGATCGCATGAGACAACGGTTCAGCGTCCATTTAGAATTGGTGTCTTAAAGTAACTACGGCCTTGAAGGCTTGGTTCAGAATTGTAATTGGGCAAGATTTCAGTTCATACAAGCTCGGATCGGAATGAACTAGTTCTGCAAGATTTGATCATACAAATCGGCATAACGACTGGCTTGGAGGTGCAGAGGATATTCCTCCAGCGCGATCGCACGGCAATTTTTTCCCAGTTGCTCTCGAAGCACGTCATCGTCTAACAGTTTCACAATGCCGCTGCTGAGGTCGGCAGCGTCTTCTGGCTCGGCTAAATATCCGGTCACTCCAGGTCGCACCAAATCGGGAACTCCTCCAATCTTGAAGGAAATCATTGGGGTTCCACAGGCCATACTCTCTTGCAGCACAAGCGGTAGATTATCAGCGCGGGTCGGAAACACAAATACGTCAGCCGCCGAATATGCGATCGCTTTGAGGCGATCGCTGCTAATGTAGCCTAGGCTTAACGTAGGAATCCTGATCGCGGTTGCAAGTTCAGTGTTAGTTTCTCCAAAGGTGAGCAGTAGCGTTTCTGCTTTTAGCGATTCTGGCAAATCTCGCAAGGCGTTTAACAAAATGTCTCCGCCTTTGCGCGTTTCCTGAAGACTTTGAGCGCCAAATAGAATCACCTTCTTGTCTCGCGGAATCTCCAGCACGGCGCGACAGAGATCCTGCTCAACAGGCTGGTAGACATCAACATCAATCCCGTAAGGAATGCAGTGAATTGGAAATCGATTCAGCATGCTCGATTGAGCTTGCTCAGCTAACCACTGACTGGGTGCAACAATAGTTAGATTCGAGTGCTTATAAGTTCGTTCTTTGAGCTTCCATTCCCAGGAGGTGCTATCTCGTCGAATGGCAGGATACGTATCAGGATAAGGACAGTGACCACAGCCTATTTTCCAGCGATCGCAGTCGTAACTATAGGCGCAGTGTCCGGTAAAGCTCCACATATCATGAAGCGTAAATACTGCTGGTTTGGTTGCGGTTAGCGCCGCGATCGCTAAATAGTTGAAGTAGCCTGTGTGTAAGTTGTGCAAGTTGAGAATATCAGCTTGCTCATAGAACGGGTGTTGAGCCAACTTGGAAGTTGAAAGAAGATGAACATGATTCAAGCCAAAGCGCTGCGTCAGCCGCTTCAGCCTCATTTCCGAAGAAGACGCAGGATAAACTTTAGCCACTTGATCGCTCGTACTTACCGCACGACCTACAAGTAATCGAGAATCAATCCCGCGACCTAATAATCCTTGATGCAGACGATAGCCTGCGATCGCAGCACCTCCAGACGTATCAGATTGATTGATATGGAGAACCCGCATAGAGATGAGTGGTAGAGGACAACGGATAGTGCTTGGCAATTAGATCACAGATTTCTCGGACAGCCCCTTGACCGCCAGATTTCTGAGTTACATAGACTGCAACGGCTTGATTTTCGGGCATTGCATCAGCAACGGCAATCGGAACGCCAACGCTATTCATTGCTGGAATATCAACGAGGTCGTCTCCCATATAGGCAACCTGATCAGGAGACACATTTAACGTTTCGCACAGTTGATTCAGCGCAACCAACTTATCTGGAACACGAATATAAACGTGATTAATTCCTAGCCGCTTCGCACGATGCAGAGTGGCTGGAGACGACCCAGCCGAAAAAATCGCCACTTCAACCCCGCAGTTCATCACACGCTGAATGCCCAAGCCATCTTTGACGTTGAATTTTTTCAGTTCCTCGCCCGTTTCGGTGTAGTACAGCCCCCCATCGGTGAGAACGCCATCCACATCAAGCGCGAGTAACCGAACCTCGGCTAATCGTGCTTCAAATTCTGCCTGAGAAAGTGCTGCCATTAGTCAGAACCCGCCAAACTATCTCGGACTCGTAGAATTGGCTTTAATACGGCTTCTAGCTGCGCCAACGGGATCATGTTGGGTCCATCGCTTGGGGCATTGTCAGGGTCTTCGTGAACCTCCATAAACAAGGCATCGATTCCGACAGCTGCCGCTGCTTTCGCCAAGTACGGAACAAAGTGCCGCTGTCCACCCGATTTGTCGCCTTGGCCTCCTGGCATTTGAACACTGTGCGTGGCATCAAACACGATCGGATAGCCAAACTCACGCATTTGCGGCAGCGATCGGAAGTCCACCACCAGCGCGTTATACCCAAAACTCGTGCCCCGCTCGGTCAACAGAATGTTTCTAGCGCCACTTGTTTCGAGTTTGCGAACCACATTTTTCATGTCCCAAGGCGCTAGAAATTGTCCCTTCTTGACATTTACGGTGCGCCCCGTTTCCGCCGCCGCCATTAGTAAATCGGTTTGCCGACAGAGAAATGCGGGAATTTGTAGGATATCTACGACTTCCGCTGCGATCGCAGCTTGAGAACTTTCGTGAATGTCAGTGAGAACGGGAACACCAATCTTGTCTTTTACTTTCTGAAGAATCTCTAAGCCATCGTCGATCGGCTGTCCGCGAAAGGAGTTAATCGAGGTGCGATTGGCTTTGTCAAACGAGGATTTGAAAATGAATGGAATGGACAAGCGATCGCAAACTTGACGAATTTGGTCTGCCATCTTCAGCGTGAAGTCTTCCGACTCGATCACGCAAGGCCCGCCGATCAAGGCTAGAGGGTGACCATCGCCAATGTGCAAAGTTTGTGTAACTTGGATAGAAGTCATAGTTTGATGAGGTTTAGTTTCCACAACAGTCTAATCTTAATCTTGTGGTAGATAATCTGAAGCGGGTTGCCCGTGAAATAGCGATGAATATGCCGTTTTGAATCGCCTTGAAAATGGAGAGAATTAAACTTGATCAATCGATTTAATTCAAGATTTTTGCAGAACGGCTGCTGATTCATCCACTGAATCTTCTTTAAGCTATTCTGCATTTCAAAACCACCGCTTGCAGAATCAATTTTGAGATCAAAAACCGAGTCGTCCAGAATTTGAGATGTTGAGCAAATGTTATCGCCATTAATTTGATAGAACCGTCGCAGCAAGCTCATATCAGAAATACCGCCTATTTGCATCACCGAATGACCTTTTCGCTGCTCTTCGCGCTCTTTCTGCTGCTGTTCAATAATTGCAAACAGATCTGGATCAGAGTAGGTATCCATGATTAGCTTGCAGAACTTACGAATTCCGCTAAGGCGGATAAACGAATTATGACCACAGCCTTGGTTTTGAATGGTAAATTCGCAGTCCTCAAACTTCGTCGATTCTTTGGTCATATCCGCATAGAGCATCAAATCCGAATCGATATGAACTGCTCTTTCAATGTGGTTTTTCTCCATAAACTCTTTGAGAATAAACCATCTTTGAAAGCAAGTTAGCTCATACTTGTATGGGTTGGGACTTCTATGTTTATCTTGATAAAACTCCTCAAATTTCTGCGCTTCTTCAAAATAGTCTGACGTATTTCGATGAGTGACAAAACTGATGATCGAGTTGCTTGAATCTCCTAATAGAATAATTTCCGATCTTGGATTAGTTGCCTTTGCTTGTGCTAGGACGTGAAGCAAATATGGAACATATCCATGGTGGATTGTAATGATTGGAATTGCCATTTTTACTAATGAACTGCTAATGCTTTTGCAGCATCAAGATCTTCAGACGTATTGACTTCCAAAACCATTTTTTCTGAGTAGCAAACTCGAATCTTAAAGCCATGCTCTAACACTCGCAATTGCTCCAACGCTTCGCATTGCTCAAATGGGGTTGAAGCGAGTTGAGCATAGTTCGCGAGGAAATCCCGACGGAAGGCGTACAATCCCAAATGGTGATGTACTGGAACCGTTCCCGGATTGCGAAAATAAGGAATCGGAGACCGAGAAAAATACAGCGCGTGATGATTGCGATCGCATAACACTTTCACCACGTTGGGATCGGTATAGCCCGCTTCCTGATTCAGTGGGCAAGCCAGCGTTGTCATCTCTGGCGTCTCGCCCTCAATGTAAGGCTGCACCAATCGCATCAACATCTCTGACGTGACAAACGGCTGATCGCCTTGAACATTCACAACCACATCCATATCTGGATAGCGATGTGCCACTTCTGCAACACGATCGGTTCCAGTTTCATGGGCGCTTGACGTCATTTCTACCCGACCGCCAAATCTTCGCACACAGGTGGCAACCTCCTCGCTATCAGTGGCCACAACTACATTCGCAAAGGCTGGACATTGAATCGCCGCATCATAGACCCATTGCACCATTGGTCGATTACCAATGTTAAGCAACACTTTTCCTGGCAGTCGCTGAGAACCATAGCGCGCCGGGATCACCGCCAAAATCTTCACCATTACAATCCACTCCGCACAATATCATGCAACCGAATTAAGCCTAAACACCGCTGCTCATCATCCACCACAGGCAGCACCGAAATCTGCGAAGACCGCTCTTCCATGAGCTTCAAGGCATCGTAAGCCAGTGCTTCAGCAGTGACCAGAACTGGGTTTGGCGTCATCACTTGCGCCGCCGTTAATGTGGCTAATTCGGCCAATTCTAACTTTTGAATCCAGCGTCGCAAATCGCCATCCGTAATCAACCCCAGCAGATAACCTTTGTCATTGACAATATTGACCGCGCCGAGTCCCCCTTGGCTGATTGCACCTAATACTTCTAGCCAAGAGGCATCGGGAGTCAGAGTGGGGCTTTCTAGGTGCAGCAAATCTTTCACAGTGAGCGTCAGGCGTTTACCTAGCCTGCCTGCGGGATGGTTGAAGGCGAATTCTTCGGGGGTGATTTGCTTCAACTGCATCAAACTCATCGCTAGCGCATCCCCGATCGCTAACGCCACCGTGGTACTTGTTGTGGGCGCTAGATTTAATGGACAGGCTTCGCGATCGACCGACGCATCGAGCGCGATCGTCGCTTGTTGAGCCAGGGTCGAATTCAAGTTTCCTAAAATCGCGATCGTTGGCACGTTCCGATGCTTGAGATGCGGCATCATTTGGATCAACTCATCCGTCTCACCACTGTTGCTTAAAATCAGTCCGACATCGGCAGAATTGACAATCCCCAAATCTCCGTGTAGCGCATCGCAAGGATGTAAAAACACCGCGATTGTACCGATACTATTCAAGGTTGCCGCGATTTTTTGAGCCACAATCCCTGACTTCCCAACACCGGATAGCACGACTTTTCCGCGACAGGTTAGAAGTAAATTAACTGCGTAATCTACCGCTTCGGGGTCAAGTTGCTGAGCAGTTCTTGCGATCGCATCTGCTTCGAGTTGCAGCAGCGATCGGACATGAGACCAATGAAGCTCTGCTGGAATCAGTTGCATGATTGGAGCCTTCAGAAAAGAACAGGTTGAAGAAATTAAGTTAGAAAATCTTTGTATGCAAAATTAAGCAGGCACACGTCATCTGTCAAAGCCTTCTTCGAGCCACAGTCTCAGAAGAAGATAGGGGAGGAACTGAGATCAAAAGCGACCGTCAAAGCTCAACTCCAGACAGCTAAAGTAGGATTCAATTACCTCTCATCCATTCGAGGGTAAAGTTGCCGTTCAGGGAAAACTCGGTAAATTTGCGAAGAATCTTGATCTATGTCAATTCTCAGTGAAAAAGCGGACAAACATCCGGAATCATACGGAGAAGACGCGGAAAGGGAAGACGGTCTTACTTAAAGTAGCGTTTCGAGATCTTGAGTAAAAACTGCGATCGGGTCAGGCGGAATCACCTCACGAACTTTACAAGCAGCGGCTTTTCCCATCTCGTACCAAGAGTCTCTCTGCTGCCAAGCCCGCTCTAGTGCTTCGTCCACAAATTCCGGCGTCGGTGCTTTTGCAACAAATCCATTCACATTGTCATCCACTAATTCAGTATTGCCTGCAACATCAGTAACGATACAGATGCGCCCACACAGCATCGCTTCGACCACGACCAATGGTAATCCTTCATAGCGAGATGGCAAAATCAGCGCGTGATGCGTTGACCAGATCGACTCGACATCAGGTGTAAACTGCCCAAACTCAACATTCTGAATTCCCCATAAATCGCGCAGTCGCTTTAGAGTTTCAGCATGACCCCCTTCTCCAAATAGCGTCACTGTGATTGGGCGATTTCTCCATTTGTCTGAGCGCAGAACTTCAAACAAAATATCCTGTCCTTTACTGACCGGATTGAGCCGTCCCACACAGGCCAGTTTGAATCCTTCATCCGTTTGCTTCCAGGTAGACACAGCATTGTAAGACACGTTAAATGGATTTCGCACAATTTGCGCGTGGGGTATCTCTGCTGCAATTTGCTTAACGGTTAATTCTAGATTCTTTTGAGAAACAAAATAGCATTTCTTTGCTCGACGATATGCGTGTGCTAAGCGTGCATTAAGCTCATCAGGATACCAATAATTCTCCGACGCAACGTGTGAGATCGTCACATAAGGAATGCTGCGCTGCCAACACGCTTCCATCCAAAATAGACCATCATTATTAGAAGATTGATTAATCACAGCGAGAGTAGGACGAACGCGATCAAGCCAGCGATAAAATCCTTGCCCTCGGTGTGCCATAAATGCCACTTTTTGAAATAACGTTTGATCATACCAGCGGTAGGTAACTGAACAATCAGCTTCTACGGCCTGCATCTGTTTTGGTTTTGGATTCCACCCCTTGACGCTGACACTAACCTTGTATCCAGAGCACGCCATCCGGGTTGCAGTTTGCGCCCAAAGTTCTTCACTCCCCCCCCACGAAGTAGTAGCATTAAGCGAAATGAATGCAATTTTTTTCATTGTTCTAAAATTGTCTGGATCATTGATGTCACCCGTTCCTGTGCCTTTCCATCACAGACGCCCGCATACTGTTGCAAAAACTGTCGTTGCCCTTCAAGGAGGTCTTGCTGCTGTTTTTCTGATAGCTGTTCGATTTGCTGTAGTGATGTCTGTAGTGTTTCAGGAGAAAATCCAGGAAGCGCTGCATTGTATTTTACAAAGGGCAGCACTGGATCAGACACAGCAAAATGGGCGTGAATCACGACTTTGCCAAAGAACATTGCCTCTAAGCCAACCGTCGAATCTTCGGAGATGACAACACTAGCGTTTGGAATCAGCGATCGCACGAGTCCGGTTGATAGTGTGACGCGATCGCTTAAGGGATGAGCATTGATGTAAGTCTGGTATAAGGCAATGTCATCTAAAGGATGCGGTTTAATCACTAAATGCGCGGTGGGCGACTGCTCAAGTGCAGTCAGTAAAGCCTGTAAAATTTGAATGCCTTCTTGAGGCGTGCGCGAGGGAATGTAGCACTTTTCAGGACAGTGGGGGCGAGTTGTCCATAGCCAATATTCACCCCCACGATCAAGCTGATTGGGAAACATTAAGCCATCGTATTCAGGGTTTCCATTTGCCTGCAAGCGGCTCGGTTGCCAAGTAGAATCTTGCTGATATCGTTGGAGACGGGCATCTCCCCAAACGCTGATAACGTCTGCGTAAGCCTCATCTAAACAGTGCTGTTCGCAATCTAGACCATGTTGCAGCATGATGGATGGAATCGCATATTTTCGCGCAACAAAAACGTAGCTCTGAACCGGAAAGTGATTGTCAGCGAACACAAGAATTGCATTAGGACGCAGAATCGATAACTCGGTTTCAATTTGCTCTGTTCGGAGCAGGAGTTGAGCAATTTGATGTCGAAGCACGATGACATCAGGTTCAAGCAGTTCGACGCCGAGCGCTCCGAGTCCTTCAAGGATGCCTTGGTGCAGCGCTTCAACGTGAGCTAGATTTGGCAGATCTAAAAGCAGTGGCGGTCTAATCGTTTGAATATTTAGAGCCGAGTCAAATGCGCCTTGAGGAGCAACTACAGTAATGGATTCAGATTGAGCGATCACTTTCACCACAGACTGTAGAGTCGGATGAGCGCAAGGAACGTAGAGAACCTGCGAAGACTGAAGCGATCGCACATCTTGCCACATCTGGAGCAATTTTAGCGATCGCTTCAGCCAAAATTTGAGCCGATTAGGATGCGGGGTGAGGGGCGTAGGCGGTAAGACGCGATCAAATTCAAACTGATCTGAATTGGTTTGTTGACGGATCGCACGTGCGACCTTATCCCACAAAAAACACCGCGTTAATTCTGCATAATCAATACCGTTATAGATTGTGACAACACTAGTGTGTTTCGACCAATTGCAAATTGCATTCCAAGCAAAGCGATCAAGAGCCGCAGCAGATTGAGATGTGAGCGATTGAAGTTCAAGGGACATCAGAATCAATTAAGCGCGAATGCTTGTCCAGCTTGTTAATTTAAACCACCCTGCTCTAAGCCACCGTTTTTGCTGCTTTAGAACAGTACTCAAGTTAAAGATTGCGGCGCTCCAACTTCTCCAGATCCGATTGAGCGGACGGCGAACTATCTTAGGCATGTGAGCTAGTGCTTTGATTCTGCCTGTAATCCAGCCATTTGCATAGGCAGTATCGATTTCGTCTTGCGTCACTGCGTTCTCGTCGAGTGCCGCTAAGAAAAATTGCTCCCACAAATCACTAATCGGATTGTGATGGAATCGCCAAGGTTGACTGGTGAGATCGGTAAAATGAACGATTTTAGAATCACGATCGACGTAATCGAGGTGATTCCATTCGCTCGGTATTGCTGTAACAGATAAATTAAAATGTTTTCTGAAATGCTCTCCCAAGTACATCAAACTCGGTAAGGAGAATGCATTGCGATCCAATAGTTCAACAAGCTCGTTAATGCTCCATTTAACTTTGGCGCAGTCTATTAACATAACGCTGGCAAGATAAAAAACTTCTTCCGTGTTTAGGAATCCGTTCATCGAATCCTCAATGTAATGCTTGTAGCACTTTGCCTGTTTAACAGGAACAGCAGCAAAAACACTATCGACTAAATCATAATTCCACAGTTCCGCCACGTCTGACATTACCAATTGATCAGAATCGCAATAGATTGCGCGACCTTGATAGTTACACCATTCTGGAATTGCCCAACGGGCTAGAGAAAATGCAGTTGCGCCTTTAATGCGCCCGGCAATGTCTGCTGGCAGCGTTTTTACATCACCTGTGACAATATTTTTTGCCGATCCGGTTACCCCGTCAATGATGTAAATCTCCATCGACTGGCTTGCAGATTTCAACAGGCTGTAGCAAAAAACCCGTTCTTCGATCAAATTTTTTGGGCTTGATCCAATAAAAATCCGAATCGGGTGAGAAGAAGTTTGAGTACTCATTTAAGAATCACGCTCGCTTTAAAGTCACACTGATTTGAGAGTCACTTCGTTGGTTGCAACAACGCTTGAACTGCCAACGAAAAATTTTTCCAGCTTAAATGCTCAACCGTTTTGCGAACATTGGTCGTCATGGTGAAGGCTCGATCGATCAATTCACAAATCGTGTCGATCGACGCATCGGTATCGAAAATAAAGCCGTTTTCTCCAGAGTTGATTAAATCAGGATTGTGTCCGGTATTGCTTACTACCGGAAAGATATTGCACATCATGGCTTCAATTACGGGAATTGGACCTCCTTCTAAACGAGATGGAGACACAAACACGTCCATTTGAGCATAGTACATCGGGTAGTCGCGATAGGGAGCTTCGACATACTTGAAGTTGGCTAGGTTCCGCAGTTCCTCAAAGCGATCGTACTGTTGCCAATTTCGACCCAACAGGATGAACTGACGATGCGGCATAGCTTTGATGATTTCAAAGATCCGATCGGGATCTTTGCGCTCGTAGTAAGCTGTACAAAATCCGACTGCTCCGTTTACACGCTCGTGCGGTTGAAATAGGTCAGGATCAGCCGCTTGGAGAATATAGGTCGATTTCGCTGGCTCAAGTCCTGCCGCACGTAGTTCGTTGCACGATCGTGAATTCACAAAAATCGTGGTTGTCGCCTGATTCAAAGCCGCAATTAGCGCTGACTCACTCATGCCAATCGATTTTTTGTGGGTGTAGAACACGAGCAATTTTGCCTGGGCAATCTGCGGATTCTGGGCTAGACCCGACGGATACAGTGAATAATGCGAGAAGAAATAAGCCTTGGCGGGCGGCAGGAACGCTTCTGAATAGTGAAAGTGACACTTGCCTGGAAAATAGGTCGCGATTTCCTTGCAGAGCGCGTCTAAGATCCAGCCTTTATTTCCTTCGCAGATCACAAACACCAAATCATATCGTGCAGGCGTAACCGCCCACTGCAGGCGATGGAACGCCTGCTTTCTTAACGCGCTCAGCTTTTGAGGAACGCCATGTTTTAGCCGAAACCAAACCTGAGTGAACGGCACATTGAACAGAAAATTTTCCCTGGGTGTCATGATGATGGGTCAGTAGAATGGAGGGGAGAACCAAGTACGATCGCGCCAAGCGGTACTTGAATCGTTGGCATGTTCGAGCGAAGGATTGGAATCTGCTCGCGGAGGCTGCCACGGTGCTTGAGAAATTCAGTGGCTAGGAAAAACTGATTGCCATTATTTAATCCTGCAAACACAATTAGAGGAATAGCCAATCCTAAGACGATCGTTCGCCATCGGGTTAACGTCGCCATTGCGCACATCAGAATCAAAAATGGAATGAGATGAATTGCATACAAAAATGTCTCCTCGCCATACACTAAATGCAATGCAAGCTGCCCCAGCAATCCAACGCCAATCACAAAGCTTAGTTTTCGATTTTTTCTAACTTGCCAACACGCTAGCACACCAAAAATTAGTAGCGCTGTCCACAACAGTACCGCAATCATGCCCCAGATACCCCCCGAACCAGGAAATGACTGCTGAACGCTAAGCAGGGGCCACTCGATCTGATTGCGATTGCTTGGAATGACTTGAAGCGCAGGAACAATCATCGGATGAAATATAAATCCGAGTAACACTCGAATCGAACCGCCTGACGTTTTTGGCAACAGGTAGTTTGTCTCTTCCGAAAGGTCAGTGATAAAAGTTGTTCCTGGAAAAATTCGGCTCTGAACGCCCCACAACACCACCACGATCGCCAGCGCTATCCCAGTAATTGCGATTGTTCGCTTCCAGGTATGACTTATTACTGTTGCTGCGATGCCAACCATCCAATTTGTCGTCGTAATGCTGAGCGTGAATGCACTCATCAAAATGTAACTCCAAATCGGTAGCACTGTAGTTTGCGAAAGCGCCACGAGGAAAAGGGCAGCCAGCATACTCAGTGACCCAAACAGATAGGTCTCTGGAACGGTCGTCCAAAAGATCAATGCTGCACTCGACAAGGCCAATACGCTAAATACAGTAGCGTCAAAGCGACGACAGCCCATTAATCGCAGCGTCACAAACAGCAAACCGACCCAAGCTGCCGTCGTTCCGGCAACCAGGATCATGACGGCAGTGGCAGGTGTCGTACGCGCGATCGCGCGTACGACTTTTACAAGTGGAAACGCCAGTAACGAAAACAACGGATGCACTTTCGCGCGGAAATTTGGTGCAGTGCGAGAACTCATGTTCGAGAACACGCGCTCGATATCAGACCCAAACCAGACATCCTCGGTGTAATCTTGAAGTATCACTGAATCGACCAGCTGGCCACTTGCATACGCGATTAGGCTAGTGAACACTAACAGCAACACTAAAATAATCAAGTCAGCACGAAACAAACCAAGCGAAGTGGGATCGAATGCGAGCCTAAGTCTAGCTTTCATGGAAGTACTCATCGGACAGAGATCACTTTGCGTGCAAACTGCTTAAAGCGATTGAGATAATGTCCGGTATAGTCGAGTTTCGGAGAAATATCTGGGGCGCTTTGAATCAGGGTGGGCTGGTCAAGTTCTTCACAGAGCCGCTCGAAATCTTGCTCAGGGGCTTCTAGACTCAGGAATGGAGTGAGGCTGACTAAGTTGACGCCGCGCTGTCGCAACACAGGACGCATTTCAGCCAGTCCTTCATAGTATTCGCGATAGCGGCTGTCTGCCGAGGCATCGCGCCAACGGGTATGTTGTTTGTGGGCGTGATTGTTGCCCAGTAGAGCGCAGTTGTCGCAGCCAATGAGAAAGATGTTTTTAGCACCCATGTTAGCGGCTAAGTTGACTCCAGCTTGCGCGATCGAAGTCCATAGATATAGCTTGTCATCTGTCGCTTTGCGAACCCAGTCCAGAACTCGCCCCGTGTCTGGGGGTTTGTTCGGCGGTTGCGTGTTGGGACGCCCAATCATCTCAAAGAAGTAGAAGTGTTCTTCAGCGTATTTCAGTTGTTCGGGTGTAACCAAGCTTTTAGTTTTTTCATACTTGGTGATCCAGGTGATTTCTGGATGAGGTGATTGATCAGGGATAAATTCTGGAATACTGAGATCCGGATGGATTGTAATGCTGTAGCGAACGGGAAGCGTTTTCCAGGTTTGGTTAAGTCCGATTGTAATTTTGTTTTCGAGTAGCGAGAGCGGAAAAACACGTAGACTTGCTCCTGTACCAATTACATAAATGTCGCTGCCAGGATAGCGGTTGTAGAGTTCTGAAACGCACTTCATAGTCACTTACAGGTAAATTCGGAATTAAGAATTGAGTTAGTTGAGGGCCTTACCGAACGCGATCGCGCAAATTCCGCTCAGCATGAGTCCGACGCCTAACAGACTTAGAAATGGAATTTTTTCATGAAAGTAAGTGGCTCCCGCAAACGTAGTCGCAATTACGCTTAATCCGATTAACAATGGATAAGCGAATGAGACGTTAAATTTACCAAGAATGAAAACATAGCAAATCGTACTCAGACCATAGCAGGTCACACCACCGAGGAGGTATAGATTAATTAATCCTTGACCAGAACCCAGTTTTAGCAGCAGTTGAGCCGCCGTATTTAGCCCAACTGTTATGAGAATTAATGCAAGATACAACAAGCGCGTCCACCCAAGCTAGAGTTAACATTTGATATTTAATTGCTCAATTTAGATTGCTCAATAGTTGGCATCTAAAGCTGACGATTGCGGCGACATGAGCAATGAGGCAGAAGATCACTCTTAAAACCTGTGAAGCTGTGAATCATTCAATCCTCACAAGATCTAACCTTTGCAACCTGCTTTTGCAAACTCACTCTTATTTCTTATTCAATGAGACCATTGTACTGAAGCAATAAAATTGTGAAGACCGTCGCAACCCAAGCCAATACGGTCAGCAAAATTGGCAAATCTGTTAGCAGCACTTCTTCAGGTCGCTCAGTTTTGTGCTGCTGATCAGAGTCATCACAACTCACTTCACTTATCACTTCACTTAGCAACTGATACCGGAACACACCGTACAGAACAAATGGCAGGGTTGCCATCATCCACGACGTGGAAGCCCCGTTCAATTTAGGTCCGGCACTCCACAGCGCATAGGATGTGATCGTTCCGGCAACGACGGTACTTTCCATTCGAGTCAGCAACGACATTGAGTACTTGCGTAACACCGACCGAGTTTTTCCTCCTTTACGTTGCAGTAATCGCAGTTCCGCTTTCCGTTTCTCAATTCCTAAAAATAGAGCCAACATTGCAGTACACAACACAAACCAAATCGACAGCTTAATGTCTGTTGACGTTGCGCCCGCATAAGCCCGCAGCACAAACCCAATTGCGATCGCAATTACGTCTAAAATCACCATGCGTTTGAGCCGAAGATTGTATGCCGTCTGTAAACAGGCATAGCTCACAATTGTCAAGCCCAATCCCATCGATTGAGCGAATCCAAAGAACACAGCGCTACTCAACAGACAAAATGCCATCGCGATCGCAACTGGAATGCTCACCAATCCAGCCGCGATTGGACGGTTACGCTTGACGGGGTGAAGCCGATCGTCTTTAACATCGGCAACGTCATTGATTAAGTAAAAACTACTTGAAACGCAGCAGAACAACACAAACGCCAATATGCTACCGAGAAACGAATCGAGCGTGATCGAAAACGCAAACAGCGGAGCCGCAAAAACAACTAAATTCTTAGTCCACTGATGCGGACGTAACGCTTTCACATAGGAAACAAAAGTGAGCCGCTTCTTGTGCCGCGCTTTTTCTACTTCAGGGTCGATCAGGGGAGTTTTCATGGTGTGCTATCGGAAGATGGGGAGATAGGCGATCAATTAATGCGATCGTGCGTTGTCTCGCTGCATCCTGATTGAGATGGTATCGAGAGTCAAAGTAGGCACTATCTAGATACGCAACGTCTTCAGGGCGATCAAGAATTGGAAATTCTAAGGACTTAGACAGGGTTTGAGCGACGTTTTCAATCTGAGTTTGGTTTTCGGTCAGCACCTTCTTCATCAGGGGCGCGTAGCTATAAAACACCCGAATATTTCTCGCTTTGGCGCGTTGATTAAACTCGTTGAGCGATCGAATGACATACTGGACATCCTGCGGGTCGAAATTAAACGTTTTACCTTCAGAAGCAATCTTTTCGGTCACTTGGGGTAGCCCGTAATGCCCGGTGACATCGCCGTAATTGTTGAAGCTATTGCGCTGATAGTAGGGTTTTCGCTCAAGGTCACCCGTCGCAGATGCCACCGAGCGACGAAATACCCCGCCAAGAAAGACCAGCCCTTCATCCATCAACGATGGCAAATAGCTCAGAGGTAAGAATTGAACATTTCGCCAGTCCGCTTCGATCACGTCATAAACATCTTTCGCGCCTGGTGGAAAACCAATAAAGTTCTCATACTCCAATGAGATCACCACAATGTCACCAGACTTTAAGCCTGGTTCTACTTCTCTGAGCATGAACTCTGCTCCTAACCCAGCATGAAGTCCCATATTCACAGGCTCGTACTGGAGGTGATCTTTAAGCAGGGGTGAGGAATAGCCATAGGCAACCGACGAACCACCCACTAAGACTAGTCTTGGCCTTGATTGAGGCTGCTTTAGCTCAGCTTGTTTATCGATGGAAGCTGCCATAAATCCATTGGCAACAACATCCCGATAATTGATCATGTAAGGCGTCAACACTACCCCTGCAACCGCAGCTTGAAGTGAGAAAAATCCAGCCAATCTAAGTACAAATCTCTTTAAATTAGACATAGTTCAAAATTGGAAATAAACAAATTCTCCAGTGTTCCACGTACCCCAAAACAGGGTGATCCAAAACAAAGCGGTATATACCAGCCAGCGCAGCGGAGCGTGCCATTTCTCAATTTGTAACGGGTAGGTTTTATGGCGCTGCATCCACTCTGCTGCAATGAACCCAATCAGTAGGGTGATCAAAATTTGCGGTTCTAGTGGACTTGTCGAAAAGATAGTTCCAAAGGATTGATACGCTGCTAATTGAAACGGTTCGGTCAAGATTTTCCGAATAATCAAAGCGGCAGTCTGTCCAGACTGAGCACGGAAAAAGATCCATGCAAAGCACGTTAGTGTAAACGTCAGCACGATTCGGAACACTGTACTGAAATTCGGTAGGCGTCGCTCGCCGCCTGGAATATCTGTCGCTTTAAGGGCTGACTTTGCACCCCACAGCGGCTCTAGAATAATTAATGCTCCATGAATGCCGCCCCAAATCACAAAGTTCAATGAGGCACCGTGCCACAATCCGCTCAGCAGGAACGTGATCATGACGTTGAGCGATCGCCGAATTGGTGCAACTCGGCTCCCGCCCAACGGAATGTACACATAGTCTTTGAGCCAGGTTGAAAGGGAAATGTGCCAGCGCCGCCAGAACTCTGAGATCGATTGTGAGAAGTAGGGATAAGCAAAATTTTGCATTAGATCAAAGCCGAATAATCGAGCCGTTCCGATGGCGATATCCGAGTAAGCGGAGAAGTCACAATAGATCTGAAATGCAAATAGTACCGTCGCAAAGGCAAGCTGAGGACCTGACATACCGCCTGGTGAAGCGTAGGCTCGCTCGACGATCGGGGCAAGATTATCTGCGATCGCCATTTTCTTGAAGAAGCCCCACAGCATCTGCTGACAACCATCGACGGAGCGTGCATAGTTAAACTGGCGATCGCGCTCAACCTGTGGCAATAAGTGTGAGGCTCGCTCAATCGGTCCTGCGACTAACTGCGGGAAGAATGAGAGATAGCAGAGATAGTTAATTAAATTTCGAGCGGGCTGGAGTTGTCTTCGATAGATATCGATCGTGTAAGTCAGCGTTTGAAAGGTGTAGAAGCTGATCCCCAATGGCAAAATCACATTGAGGGAAAAAGCATCGACCTGCCAACCGACCGATCCCAATGCTCGACTCAAGCTATCAGCAAAGAAGTTCCAGTACTTGAAGAATCCTAGTATTCCTAAGTTGAATATGAGGCTAAGGCCCAATAAAAGTCGTCGCCACTTTGGATCTTCAAGCCGAGCAAGATAATATCCTGCAACGTAATCGACTAAGCTAGAGAAAAACAGTAAGAAACAGAAGCGGTAATCCCACCAACCATAAAAAATATAGCTAACGATTATCAAAAAAATGTTTTGATAGGATCTTTGTTTGATTGACCAGTAAGTGGTGAATGCGATCGCAAGCAGCAGAATAAACGTGAGTGTGGTAAACGTCATAAGTCACTGTCATAAGTCATTGAGAGAGGAACCCAACTAAAACACAGCTAGAGAGACAAAGCTAGACAGATAAAATCGCTTAACGCGGCTGCCTAGATAGTTAAAAGCCCTCCGCGAGGCTATTTCTCGCGGAGGGTCGATGCTACGAGATTGAGAACGGTCACGAACGGCAAACAAACACTACCCGACGCTGAGCGTGTTTCCAGAAATGCCGACTTTATCTAACAAAGCGGTATACCAAAGGTTGCCAATCTTGTCGTAACCCGTCATTGAAGGATGTACTCCACTGTCATCATTGCGTGGTGCCAGATCATTAACCGTGAGGCTCCGCATATCAACAAAATCTACATTTTTACCTTGGGCTTGCTTGTTCGCAATTAGCCCTGGCATTGCATTGTTGTAGTCTGTGACGGTCTGAACCTGCTGCTGTTGCTGAGCCAGCGTCGCGTTTTCATCAGTATTGAGATGAATGGGCGGAATCGAAGCAACCAGTAATTTCAGCTTGGGTGAGAAGCCTGTAATCTGGTCAATCAGAGTACTGAGTTTGCTAATCATCTGGTCTGCCGTATCTTTAATGAAGTTGTTGGTTCCGATCGTTAGCGTCACAATGTCTGGATTCTCTCGATTAAGATAGTTCATCACATTGGCACTGACTTTATCGATTGTCCAACCACCTGACCCTTGATGATTGCGATCGCCCGTGCCATTCCATCCACTCGCGCTTCCATCCGTCTCGCTTCCGACAAAATCAACCGATAGACCTGCATCAGTGAATTTATTCCATAACACTCGGCGATAACCGCCTGGAATATCTGTGCGATTCTTATCGGCAGTCCGGGACGTCACGCCAAGAGTAATTGAGTCACCAAGGGGCAGAATTCGAGCGATTCCGGGTTGAACAGCTGGAGGTGGGGGCGTTGAGGTTGTCATCTGCCAACTCAACACATCTTGTAAATTCGGCGCTCCCCCAGTTCCAGCACTGAATCCCACAAATGCTTCTGATCCCACAACATTCGACAATCTGACGGTCGTGTTAATGAGGGCAGTCGTGGGTTTAGTGGATTGATTCGAGAGATACACTTTCAAATTATCGGTGACGCCGTTGTAATCCACCCAAGCGTTCAAGATCGTGTTGGAACCATTGAGATCAAAGGGGGCATTTGCTTGAGCGATCGGTTCAGACATTTTGCCATCGCGCACCACTCCAACGTAGTTATTACTCAATTCACCTGCATTCTGCCAGGTATCAAATTTGATCGCTAAGCTGTTGTTGATTCCACTCAGTCCTAGGCTACCGCCAGTACCACCGAGTGCATTTAATCCAGCGCTGCTGTTTTGTAGCATGAATGTGATGCCATCGGCACCGTTTGTTCCTCGGCTTCCAGAGAGCTTAAGTTGGAAGCTAGTTTGGAATGAAGTGTCGCCGTAGAGAGCGATCCGGTCTGTTGCAAAGGCGCTTCCCGCGACTCCATTGACCTCAGGAGTTAACCGGAGTACGTTTTCGTTTTGAGCCGCCGCGCCATTCAACTTGATTCCGCTTGCGCTTGAGAAGTCATTGTAGTTAATCGAGGTTGTGTATCCAGAGCTTGGGGGCGGTGGCGGTTCAATCGGCGGGGCAGTCGGGTTTGACGCACTGAACTGCCAATTTAGAACTTCATGAATATTCGCTGCGCCGCCCGTTGCAGCACTGAACCCAACATACGCCTGATTGCCCAGAAGGCTCGATAAATCAACGGTGTAATTGATCAATGCACCCGTGGGTTTAGTCGTTCCATTCGACACGTAAACCGCTAAATTATTAGTCGTTCCGTTGTAGTCAACCCAAACATTGGCTACCCCACCGCTATTAATATCGAACGGAGCATTGGCTCCCGCCACTGACCCGATCGCAACTCCATTTAGGTTGACTCCCACAAAATTATTGCTGGATTCACCCGGATTTGCCCAAGTATCAAACTTAATCGCAAGGCTTTTGTTAATCGCAGTTCCTGATCCAGCCCCATAGCCCAACTGTCCGGCTATCCCACCTAAAGCGTTGATGCCCGCACTACTGTTTTGCAGCATGAAGGTCATGCCATCTGTACCGTTGGTGCCTTGAGCGCCGCGAATGCGAAATTGGAAGTTGGTTGAGAAAGACGTGTCGGAATTGAGCCCGATCGGCGCTGTCCAAAATGCCGAGCCTGCTTGTTGAGTGATATCAGGTGTCAATTGCAACACATTTCCAGTCTGAGCCGCATTGCCGTTCAGCTTTAAACCACTGGTGTTGGCAAAATCGCGGTAATCAATGGTTGACCCCGTTGGTGGAGGCGTTGGCGCTGGAGACGTAGTTGGGGTAGACGTAGTTGGGGTAGACGTGGTTGGAGTAGACGTGTCTAACTGCCACTTGAGAACGTCGTGAATGTTGGGTGCGCCGCCCGTTGCAGCACTAAAACCCGCATAGGCTTGAGTGCCGACAATACTTGCAAGATCAACGGTGTAGTTAATCAAAGCTGTCGTCGGCTTACTGGTGCTACCCGATAAGTAAACGGCTAGGTTATCAGTCGTTCCGTTATAGTCAACCCAAACGTTCACAAGGCTGCCGCTGTTGAGATCGATTGGAGCTTTTGCCCCAGCAACTGACCCGATCGCAACTCCATTCAGGTTGACTCCCACAAAGTTATTGCTGGATTCTCCTGAATTTGCCCAAGTATCAAATTTAATTGCAAGGCTTTTGTCGATCGCAGGATTGTTTTGTCCTGCTCCATAGCCTAACTGTCCTGCCGAGTCTCCGATCGCTGCTGCGCCTCGACTACTGTTTTGCAGCATGAAGGTCATGCCGTCTGCGCCGTTTGTGCCTTGACTGCCTGTAATTCGCAGTTGAAAGTTGGTGGAAAACGAGGTGCTTCCACCAATCGCGAACGGAGTATCCAAAAAGGCGCTTCCCAGTTGGGCTTTAGCATCGGGTGTTAACCGCAATGCGTCTCCTGCTTGAGACGCATTGCCATTTAGCTTCAGACCACTGGTGCTTGAGAAGTTACTGTAACTAATCGCCATAACGCAAATCTAAACAGAATTTTCTTGAATTGATAACAGGAATAGGAAATGCCTGACCTGGCTCTAAAGCTGGCTCAAGATGGACTATGGAGTTTAGAGCCATAAAAATCTGGCGGTAGGGATGCAGCCTATCTGCGTCAAATCTGAGTATTCTGTTCTAACAGCGGGTGAAGGGTCGGCTCACTAGACAATTCTCGGTTCGAGGAATGATTGCCTGCAATTTGTCGGTTTTAGCCCGCTTGTTAGCGCTTATCAAGTAAACCGCGATCGCGCAGCTTTTGGGTAAACCGACGGATTAAATTCTTCCGTTCTTCATATGGTCGATAGTCAAATAACGGTTGCTTCACTTCTCCAATCAAGTTGACAAAGCAGCGGGGCGAATCCGTCACCGATCTTAGAGTTACACCATGCAGCGAATGGATTGAGTTGAGAAACAGCACGAGTACGTTGCGCTCATAGTTCACGGTTTTGACCCGTTCAACATAGCGATCGTCAATAAACTGCCCCTCAAACCCGTAAGGGTTGCCGGACTTAAACCGGTAAATTTCTAAGTTGCCACCCGTTGAGTGATCGTCAGGATGGCGCAAGTAGTAAAGCCCAGCAAATAAAACTTGGCGGCGATCGACATGCGCTTGCTTGATTGGCTCAGGCTTTGCCGTCACAGGAGCATTAATGCAAATCTGAGCATCCATCAACACATCCGCCTTGGAAAAATCATCCATCTTTCGCACTCCCCCTTTGAGAGCGGCAATCTCACCAATCTCTTGCTCAAACTCTGGATAGTACTGACGAATCTGATCTTCAAACAGAGTGGCAAACTGGTGCAGAAACCGATCTGAGGTATGAAGTTGAATAAAAGACTTCCAAAGCTCACTAATTTCGGGATTCGCAAATACATCTTGTGCAGGGTAGCTAAATCGCTCGTTACTCGCAAACTGAGTATTTTGAGTAATCGTATTGATATTTGGAAATTCATCGATTAACTGATTGCAAAGTCGTTCATCTAGCGCATCCCGAATCACAACATGGGGAAAAGGTTCGACAAACACTTCAGACTTTTCTACCGTATCAAACAACGATTGCATTACATCCTCCATAGCAACACATTAGCTTAAGCATTATCAGGGTTAATTTCAGCGCGGCTCTCAATCAGTTTGGCTCACCAACTGAACCGCATTCCAACGTCGGGGTTGATAGAACGCACATTCGCTCATGCTGCCCAACCCTTCCACGGCAAAACTAAATTCCTGAACCGAATCGAGCAACGTATAGCTGCCCTGATAAATATGCAAATCTAATAAATATGATCCTGGTTTTAATCCAAGGTAGGGAAACTCGACGCGGATTTCGTTCGCTCCAGCAGAGACGCTAAAGGGAGTTTTGTCGTGCAGCGTACTGAGCACCAAAATTTTATCGCCCTCTCCTACCCGCTCACGAATTGAGACCACCATATTGGTATCTGCAATCCGGTGACGTACCTTGCATTGAATACACAACTCAGCCTTCTCTCCGCTAATCGGAACCGTCACTTTGTGACCTCGACGATCGCGAAAAGAAACGCCCGTCACATCCAGTCCAGGGCTTTCATGAACCGATCGCTGCTGTCGCTGAAGTTCGCCAGTGGCAGGCGGCGCTCCTTCCAAAAACAGATCGTTTTCATAGCGCCGCGTTACAACAGCCGCGTCCCCGCTCATAATCAGTTTGCCTTTTGACAAATACATGGCGGTCTCGCACTTGGAGAGAATGGAGTTGGAGCTATGCGACACCAACACAAACGCCACGCCCCGGCTTTTCAGTTCTGCCAATCGACGGTAGCACTTGGCTCTAAATTTGAGATCACCCACGGCCAACACTTCATCAATCAGCAAAATATCGGGTTCGGTATGAATGGCACAGGCAAAGCCCAATCTTGCCGCCATTCCAGAACTATAGCTCTGCACAGGCGCATCGATCGCATCGCTAATTTCTGCAAAGTCAAGCACTCGATCAAAGCAGTTCTCGATCTCCTGTCGCGTCAATCCTAAAATCGACATGTTGGCGTAAATGTTCTCTCGCCCGGTTAGAACAGGGTTGAACCCAGCTCCTAGCGCAATCAAGGGTGCAACTCGTCCGCGAACTTCTACCTGACCGATATCGGGCTTGATTAAGCCCGAAATAATCCGTAGCAGCGTCGATTTACCGCTTCCATTCTTACCCACCAACCCCAACGCTTCTCCACGTCGCAGTTGAAAGCTAACGTCTTGTAATGCCCAAAACTCTTTCGGTCGCAAAGTTGAGCCTTTGCGCTTCGCTCCTATGAGTTCTGATGCCATATCTTGAACGCCATACAACAGCGATTGCTTCAGATCGCGACAGAATTTTTTCGAGAGCCCATCGACCGAAAGAATGACCTCGCTCTGAGTTGATGAGATGGAAGTAGAAACTTGATTTATCACAGTCATAATTCTCAAGAACTAATGCGCTCAACAACAAATGGCATTCCTAGCCGATACACAATCCAGGCGAACGCTAGACCGACGAGCGCGATCGCACTAGCAATCCAAAAGCCCGTGGGGTTCGATACGACTCCGGTTGTGGCTAACTCTCGCACAGTAACGAGCAAAGGCGTCACTGGATTGAGTTGAACAATTTGTCCAAACACGCCGCCTTGAGGAACCGGATAAACGACAGGCGTAATAAACAACCACAGTCCAGTGACCAGAGTCAAGCCCATTGAGATGTCCTGGTAGAGCGCGCCGATCGGGGCTAACAGCAATCCTAGAAATGTCCCTAGCGCGATTAGGTGAATTAGTGCAACTGGAGCGAGAAAAACACTCCAAGTTACCGGAATTTGAAACACCAGGAACAATGCAACAATGAAAATTAATTTAATGCCAAAGTTAAAGCCAATCTCACCCAACTTTGCCAAGATCAAGGCTTCGCGAGGGAAGTTAATCCGAGACAGCATCGATTTCGCGGTTGCCACGGCTTGTACAGGAGCGTTTATCGCTTCGACAAAGGTTTGCCATAGCGCCATACTAAACATAATATAGGCGGGATAAGGTAAATCGGTATTGCCAATGTTGACAACACCGCTCCCTTTTGCAAAGCTAAACCCGATTGCCGTAATTAATGCAGGCAAAAAGGCCCAAAGAATTCCAAGAAATGATTGACGATATTTGGCGCTAATATCCCTTCGGGTCAATTGCCACGCTAGCTCTCGCGACGCCAACAAATCACGCCACATTTCGCTAAACAGTTTCAATGGGTTTCGCATTTGGCTGTCCGGGCGGTAGACTACCACTTGCGACATCGATCGCGCTGTTTTGAGCCGTGTTTCTATTCTTTGTCTCGATCGTCGCCGATGGGTTCGCATTTTCAATGGGGTACTTTACACTACTACAATGCTTTACGAGTTTCCAACTACGTAGTTAAGTCTGAATTTAGAATCTTTTGCCAGGGTCGCCGAAACAATTTGAATCTTCTCTTGTGGATTAACGTACTCTTGTTTCACATCTGGGGAAGATTTAAGAAAGGTAACCTCTTTGCCATATTCATAGTAACAATAACTCGGACACTCAGAATCAACTGCGAAGATTGCATAAATTTCTAATGGTTGGCTGGTTGTATTTTGAGGTACGGTTGTAGAAGAAGCAGGAACAATTCTTTGCCGCAGATTGAGACTAGGTGTGTGTCTAAAATCAAAGTCTTCTGCAAATGAGATTGCAAGACGATCAGGATTCTTTTCAAGCAAGTCAATCAGCATTTTGTAGCTTTGTGGATGACGAGTCAAAATCTGACGGCTAGGATACTCAACCAAATGTTTAGAAGGCGAGAAATAGTGGAATCCAAACATAGCCGAAGAATTAAATATCAATCCTCTAAATGTTCCAAGCAAGAAAATTCCAAGATAAATTCCTGCAAGACCACGAACAATTTTTGAAAAAACTGAGGTTGACTCACTAAAGTGGAAAACTGCTCCATATGCCCCTAATAGCAAAGAAGGAAACAAAGGGTAATAGTAGCGAATCTCTGTGATATGAAGAAAATCATTTGATGAGGCAAGGCTAACAACAACCAAGAAAAAGATCAGAGAGGAATTAATGAATAGAATTTCTTTCGATAAAATTAGTAAATTTCCAGATGGAGAGTTGTCATCTTGCCGCCCTTTAGCTAGCACGACAATCGATAGCCCAACCGCGAAGATGAGTAGGCCAGCCGCAACTTTTTCAACTGGAATCTTATGAGAGAGATGGCTAAATAATAAATACTCTGAATTTTTCAAACTAGAGAATATAATCTTCGCTTGACCCAATAGAAATCGTGGATTAAGGAGATTCGAAGAAATTGCAACGTGATCAGCTTTATTGCTGCCTACGATCGCACGGTAGATTGAAACTGGAGCATAAAATACTAAAAAGCCTAAGACGACATAGATAATCTGTTTAAACTTTCGAGCGGCTACGAGAAAGGCAACTTGTCCAATTAGTAACGAAATCGCGGCATATCGAATTGTATAAGTAAAACCAATTAAGCTACCGAGTTTCACATAATTTAGAGGTTGAGGCTCACTTCGCCGGTAGATTGAATAGAAGTAATAGATAATAAATGGAATTCCTGCCCAGAGCAAAAGGTCGGTTCCGCACCAGTCAAAGGTAAAGTAAAGAGGTAATGTGATGCCCAGTGTGATCGCAACTAGCGTTGCAAATAGATTGCGAGTATTGGTGAGGAGCATGACTTCGCGAAACAATAAGCCCCATCCATACCAACCTGCGATCGTGGCAGTTGAATAAATGATTTTTAGAGAAACTTCGGTTGTGAAACCAAGTTTCATTAATAAAAATAGAAAAATTGATAATGCTGGCGCGAACCAAGTTAACCACTCGGTTTGCGGTGGTTGAGAAATATCGACACCTAAAGCATAATTGCCCATTTTTCCAATGCTCGCTAGCCCTAAACCTGCTCCAATTTGAACACTAGAATCACTAGCAATAAATAGTGGGCTGAGTGCTCTAATTATCGATAAAACGCAAGCAGAAACACAAAAAACTGCAATGACATTAATTTTGAAGCTAACTTTAACTTTTGGAAACTTTAAAGGGATAGACTTCATATAAAATTAAGCAAATTAGGACATGCCATTCTGTGTCTAAAAAGTAGCAGAGAGCAATCCTACATTGTTCTCTGCTACGTGAGACTTACAACCGTTTCATCCACAATACGCTGAGGAAGAAACTGGAAAAAATGATTTGGCAACTCAGAGAAAGACAGGTAATCGATGGAATTACAATTCGCATCGTTTGTGAAGGATTTAGCGCACCAAATAGTTGAGTGCTCCAACTATTCAATGCCCAAATTGATCCTGACAGTCCAATCAACAGCAATATGCCACCTACAATTAGTCCAAGCTCTAAGCTGACGCAGCGTAATGTTTGGCTAAACCGCCGATCCTCAGGTAACAGTCCTTCGCTAATTGCAAATACTTTCGTAAACACCGAGAAGGTGACCGTTTGAAAGCCGACAATGATCGAGGCAGCAGCATATAGGAGCGTATGAATGTCAAACACGCCTCGCGCCCCTGGCAGCAACCAAATCATTGCCACCATTCCAACTATCATCAACATCAATCCGGGATACAAAAACAGCCAGCGAGGACTGTACAGCAGTAAAAATCGCAGGTGTCGCCAGCCATCCCGCCAGCTTCGCAAATGAGGTGGACGACTTCGACCATCGGGTGAGAGCGTGGTCGGAACTTCAGCAATTCGCATTTTATAGAGTGAAGCTTTTACGACCATTTCACTCGCAAACTCCATCCCGGTCGTTCTAAGATCCAACGATCGAATCGAGGTGGTCTTAAATCCCCGCAGGCCACAGTGAAAATCGCCACAAGGACTTGGGAACAGCATTTTACCGATCGAAGTCAGGACTGGATTTCCTAAATACCGATGTAGCGGTGGCATCGCTCCCGGTTCAATTCCGCCCTTAAAGCGATTTCCCATCACCAGGTCATAGCCTTCGCGCAGTCTCTTCAAAAATGGCGACAACTGCGTAAAGTCATAGCTATCATCGGCATCGCCCATGATGACATACTGACCGCGGGCCGCCCAGATGCCACCTCGAAGGGCGCTTCCGTACCCTTTCTCTTGAATATCAATCACTCGCGCTCCTAAGCGCCGCGCGATCGCTTGTGATCCATCGGTGCTTCCATTATCGGAAATTACCACTTCTCCTGCGATTCCATGCTGTTTGAGATACCATTGCGCTTTACATATGCAAACTTCTAGTGTTTCCGCTTCATTTAGACAGGGCATCACGATCGATAGTTCGAGCGTCCCTGGCGCATCTTGAGCAACATACTTGTCATTCTGAGCATTGTGTAATCGTTCTACCATGTGTTCTAGCTCTGATTGAAAGGGATAGTAACTCAGCCGCTATTTGTACTAGAGAGTCGCGGCTAGAAATAGCAAGTTGAGCTACTAAGTCATTTCATGAGAGTCTCATTTCACAAGCGTGTTATTTCTCATCGCGTCATCCTACACAGTTAAAATCTTTAGCCCCTTGGTATTGCGTCAGACGAGCACTTTTGCGAGTGAACTCACTGACGGATGGGTTGCCTTGGGGATGAATCACCCCAATTGCTTGCTGCCATAGCTCTGGAGGCGCGATCGACACCTCATACTGATTGCCCTCAAATCGACGCACGTGATACCAGGTTGTGGTTTGGCACTCGTCACACCAGAAGGCTTCTAGCCACTCCCCGACCAGAGTGACTGTCGTTTGAGTGGCAACGGCTAGAAGAGCATATCGCCGCGCCAGTCCGCGTTCTTGAAGTTGTTCTGCGCGATCGGCATAGAGCGAAAACTTTTGGCTCACACTATGCACATAGCCGCTATGGATCGGGCAATAGATCGCCCGTCGCTTAGAGCGCTTTCGATTTCGGTCACACCTTTTCTGCAATTCGACCTCCCTGATGGATGAATCCTGGTGAAGGTTACGGTGGAGAGGCTGAGATCAAACGAGACCATCGAAGCCTAACTCCTTTAAAGAAATTTAATCTTCTGTTGTCGACTAGATAAAACTTCCTAGGAAAGCTCGGCAATCAGGAAGAATTAAGGTTTATGGGTTGAACTTGATGTTGATGAAAAAACCGTGAAATCCCCTAAGTTTGCAAATGCACTCCGCGCGGAGTGCCTATTGACTCTGGGTTTTCCACTACATACCATTCTGCTGAAGCAATTTAGCTTCGCAAACCGAGTCAGCACCGAATCCGAGATTCCTCCTAGGTACGGAGATTACGGATTTGGATGGGATCACTTCCTGTAACCTTACGAGTACAGTAGAACTTGGAGAAAATTGACGTAAAGCTTACAGGGTAAAGGTTTAAGCAGATTAGAAAGATGCCGTTTCTCTTACACCTCTTGGCCGCTTCTACCAATCTACGCCGTAAATTTACTGAAAATTTAGGACATATAGCCTGCCGTTTTTCGGTAATTACTGAGTGAGTCCAAAAAACACGGTGGAGGGCGATCAGTAATCCTCATTTCCTGAGAAACCATACTGAGACAGATAGCGCTTCATCTCAATATTAAATGCGATTTAATGCGTTCTGATCGCTATGCTACCTATCTAGCCCAGTAGATCTAGGTAAATTGCCTACAGTATGGCCTTCGCAGACATTTAGTTTGTGTAAAGAGCAGTCTGTTTTAGGATCATCCTTGAGTATAATTCCGGTGTGCAGATGAGTGTAGTAGATTTTACACATACGTTAGTTTACTCAGGACTGCTCTACCACCATTAATCTCTTCTTGCAAGGTTTGGTCCTGATGATATCAAAGAATACTGGCTCAAAACGCTTAGGAAAGCCCTTCACCCCCTTCCTAAGCTCCCATATCCCCTGGGTTCGGCGGGCTAAGATGGTTGGGCAACCGTCTATGCCAACGGTTGCTCTTGGCGCTGCGATCGCGTGGTTTGTGCAGGGCTTTGCTGCACCTGTGCTAGCGGCTGACATGTCGTTTGGCAACGGTCAAATTCGATTTGGCGAAGATACCACACTGGAGTCGTCCTTTCTAGAGTCTCATGGGGCTTATCAATCGACGTTTGGTGTGCTGAACCTAGACACCAACGAGAAAACGCCCTTACTGGTTGAATCTAAAGCCGCAGATCAAGAGGGCACGATTTTTCAGCCGTCGAGCAAGATTAGCGATCTTGAGAGCGCGAACGACTTTAGCGGAACGCCTGGAAATACTGTTTCTCAAACCTCCGCCAAGTACACGTTCAAAGCGAAGACGAACTATGCCTTCTACTTGGAATCTTCCTATAATGGGCGCTCCGTTGGAACGGTATATTCCAACGATGTGTTAAACCCTGATCAGGAGCGGCAGGTGCGATTCAGTGGCACTGATATGACTAGCTTGTGCCAAGGCGGTAGCGTTCTAGCTTGGGACGATACAGGGTCTAATTTGGTGCGAGACCGTCAGCAGCAAGACCGTGACTATGATGATTTTGTTGTACAGCTTCGCAATACTGCTTGCCCAGTAGGCGGTGGCGAACTGCTACCCTCTGAACCGCAAGCTACTACTGCTTCTGGAGGAGCCGTGCCTCCTGTAGGTGGTAGTCGAATTGGCAACGGGCTGTTTGCGTTACTTCCCCTAGCCGCATTATTAGCCGCCTTGCCAAATGGAGGTGGCAACAATTCAAAAAGAATGAATTCAATTGGAGGTGATGGAACTTCTCCTGGAATCAATCCTGGAATTAATCCTGGAATCAATCCTGGAACCCGTTCTGATCCACCACCTGGCAAGTCTGTTCCTGAACCATTTACGATCGTCGGTTCAACCACCGCGATCGGGTTAGCAGCACTAGCTCAACGGCGACGCTCTAAGAAACGCAAGTAAGGCTCCGTTGGCTTGAGCGTTAGAGGTAATTTCTATGCTTGATACTCAGATTCAGTTTCGTTTCGCTCCCTCCATCACACTGCCTTCCCCGCTCCAATTCCAAGGGCGGGGATATTTTCAGGAGCCTTCTTGTTCTGTGGGTTGAGAGTCTACCTCTGCATCAAATCGTTCTAGACAGAAGTAACAAACGCCTCCAAACAGGAGTACAGCCACCATTGAGAAGAGTTGCGATCCGTCTCCAACGTGCCAATAGTCAAACGCGCTTTCGTTGGCTTGAGCAAACAGAACTGCCATTAGCGCTACTCGAACACCATTGACTAGAAAGGCAACTGCGATCGCAGCGATCGCAATGAGCAACGTTTGAAACCAACCCATTGGAAACAACATCGTAAATAGAAACGCAAGGGTCAGTAATTGCAGAATGGATTGAATCCCAGAGCAGCCTACATAAACATCAACAAATCCAGTAGGCAATACAAGTTTTGTGCCATCTTGAACTACAGGAAAACCGGAATACCACAAAAAATTTCCGGCTAAAGTTGCGGTTGCGTGAGAGATATCAAACAACTCTATTAGCGTTGTCGTTGGAATCATTAGAAAACTCAGAACTAGTAGCTCTCGCCAACAGGATTTTAATCCAGAAAAGCCAAATCCGATAAATACTAATCCCAATCCTGAGATAATTGGTGAGAAGCGCAAAGCAGAATCGTAACTAGAGATCAAAGTGCTTCTGTACAACACCCAAAGAACGCTAATAAGACCAATACTATTTGCAATCGCTATAGGCTTAAATCTTCTCCAACTAGCGCACTCAAGTTTTAGAGAATTACGCTTTCGCCAAACCATAAAGTAAACGGTTGTATAGCAGAGAATATAAGGCTCCAAGCCTTTGAGTTGTCCTGTGTTCCACACCAACCGGAGTTGAAGCGTTGTGAGGGCGACTGCAATTCCGAGCAGCAGAAACGGAGTATAGCGCGAGGAAATCATGCGAATTTAACAAGAGCAAGGCGTCTTATGTTTAATGAGTTCATCCACTTATCAATTTCTCTAATCGTTTTCAGGTTTTCCGGACGATTCATACACTCTGTTAGCAGTTTGTCGCTTGTGCCACTACCGTTTGGAATCAAGATTAAAACGATCGCTGTGTCAGTCTAGAAAACTTAAGCGCTCAGGCAACCTCAGTAATTTTCGGTAGCCATACTGTGAACGCTGAGAAGGGAAAACAACAGTGTCATCAGTAGTCATCTCAGGTCAAATATCGAGCTACCGTTCATCACGTTCAAACATAGGCTAAGAAATTGATAGTGCGCCTTTTCATCTATCCGCACAACTACGGTAAATCTCTAACTCAGTTCACGCGATCTCACGGATAGATGTTCCGTCAAAAGACGGACGTTTGTGCTGATGACAGAACGAGCGATAGATTCGACGATGTAAGGCGATTCATCTCCGTGAAAGAACCTACTTGATTAACCTGCTATAGCTATGACCTTGGTACTGGAAAAAATTAGTGTTGAAAAAGGCTCAATCTTACTAGTAGATGACGACGAAAACTTTGTGGCGCTGATATCAGAATTTTTGTCGTTTAAGGGCTTTAAGGTCACGTCAGCAGACAGTGGCAAGCAGGCAATGCAACTGCTCGATCGCATTAAACCTGACCTGATTATTTCTGACATTATGATGCCAGAGATGGATGGCTACCTGTTTGCCGAAACGGTTCGACAAGTCCCTGAGATTAGCTGGTTGCCGATCATTATGGTCTCTGCAAAAGATCAAAGTAGCGATCGCGTCCAGGGCTTGAGCGCAGGCGCGAATGTTTATATGATCAAACCGTTTGACTTAGATGAATTAGTCGCGCAAATTGAATCGTCGCTGCGATCGTCGCATTTAATGCAGCAGACCCAGGCGCGGCGATCCGAAGCTCGGATTCAAGTGCCTGAGGGAGTTCGATTGACTGCTACAGAATTGCTAGTCGCTCAACTGGTAGCGCAGGGATTATCAAATATTGAAATTTCTCAGCGCTTAAACACAAGTAAACGCACGATCGAAAGTCACATCAGCCACATGCTTAAGAAAACGTTGCTTACCAATCGCACCGAACTCTCGCGGTGGATTATTGAAAACAATATGGAGTGAAAAAATCAAGTTAGATAAACCACAATGAACAATTTGTTTGATTTGCCTGCTCACCTGCTCACAGAAGAAGTGTTCCAGCCGTTGGTCGAGACCGACCAGATTCTGATTGAGCGGATTATCTCCACAGGACAAACAACTCCTGTCGGGGAATGGTATGACCAAGCGCGAGACGAATGGGTTGTGCTGTTGCAAGGAGAGGCGCGGATAGGCTATGAAGATGGACATGAGGTTTCCCTGCATCCAGGAGATTATCTCTTGATTCCTGCTCACCAAAAGCACCGAGTTGCCTACACGAGTCCCGAGCCGCCTTGCATTTGGTTAGCCATCCATGCGGCATTTACTCTTTAACCTCTTCCTGTCCAGGGGCGACCAGGACTTTATCAACGCGGTTGCCATCCATATCCATCACCTCAAACCGCAGAGAATCCCATTCAAAAAAATCGGCGGGTTTGGGAATGCGACCGAGATACATCACCACAAAACCACCCAAGGTTTGATAACTGCCTCGCTCTTCTCCCGGTAATTCTTTTTCTTCAAGGTCAAGCAATTCTTTGAATTGATAAACTGGCAGCATCCCATCGAGGAGCCAAGAGCCGTCTTCGCGCTGCACGGCTTGCGGTTCTGCCAGTTCTTCGACGGACGGAATATCGCCAACGATCGCTTGCAACACATCCGTCAGGGTCACCAATCCTTGAATCACGCCATATTCATCGACCACAAAAGCGAGCTGCGTTCCGGTCTGCTTAAACAGTTCTAGCACCTTCAGCGCACGGGTACTTTCGGGCACGAATACGGGTTGCTGTAAGGAAGTTGTAAAGTCGATCGGTTGTCCTTCCATAGTTTTAATGAGCAAATCGTAGACGTGCACCACGCCCAGCAAATTATCTAACCCGCCATGACACACGGGAAATTTGGCGTGAGCGCTTTCCATCATGCACCGACGATTTTCCTCAAATGAGTCTTCTAGATCAAGCCAAACGATCTCTAAGCGCGGCGTCATGAGAGAACTAATGCGGCGATCGCCGAGCCGAAACACCCGCTTCATGATGTCTTCTTCCGCCTGCTCGAACATGCCTGCTTCTGTGCCTTGTTCGATCATGACGCGGATTTCTTCTTCGGTCACTTGCGGCTCATCAGACGGACGGATGCCTAAGAGTCTGACAACGAGATTGGTGGAGGAACTGAGCAGATAGACGATCGGAGCGGCAGCTTTTGCCATCAGGGTCATCGGAAAGGCGGCCCAAGACGCAATCCGCTCTGGTGAATTGAGAGCGACTCGTTTTGGCACCAATTCCCCAATGATTAGCGTCAAGTAGGTGAGGCTTAGAACGGCAATGCCAAACGCGATCGCTTGACTGTAAGATTTGAGAGCCGGGATGCCTGCAAAGACGGGTTCGAGCCGAGTCGAGAGCGCTTTCTCACCGAAAGCACCCGATGCAATGCCAATCAGAGTAATGCCAACCTGTACGATCGCCAAGAAATTATTTGGTTCTTCGGCTAATTTCAGTGCCGCTTGGGCTTTTTTATCGCCTTGGTTAGCAAGCTGCTGCAAGCGGATCTTACGAGCAGACACCACGGCCAACTCAGACGTGACAAATAAACCATTAGCAAGCGTTAAAAGCAGAATGATCAGTAAGTCGGTGATGAGCGGTTGCATTCCTGAGACTGCCTAATTTCTTGGCAAACGTATAACGGACTGTTTTAGTGTATCTGACCCTAGAGGTTCATCATTGATCCTGAGTTAGGACTCAAAAAGTTTTATGAGTTCATGACCCTTGAGGAATGATCAACTCTGGAGCAGTGTCTTTAGAATGTAAAAATAGTTCATATTTATAGTCCATACTTCGGGTTCTCCCCAGAGGCGTCTGATGGCTTTTTCTTCGATTACTCGTGCGCTCGGTCGGTTGCCTCTAACGGCTGAGTTACTTAGCAAGCTGACTAGTCAAGGCGCATTGCACCTGAGCGGCTTGGCTCGGCTACCCAAGGGCTTAGTCGCGTCAACGCTGGCTCAGGCTCAGTCACGTCCCCTGTTGATCGTGACCTCAACCTTAGAAGAAGCAGGACGCTGGAGCGCCCAACTTGATGCGATGGGCTGGCAAACGATGCAGTTCTACCCGACATCAGAGACATCGCCCTATGAGCCGTTTGACTCGGAAGCGGAGATGACGTGGGGACAGCTTCAGGTGCTGGCGGAGCTAGTTAAGAATAGGGATGAAGGCGTCCCTCCGCCTTACAGCATCGCTGACGCAAGGAGGGATGACGATGGAGGGACACCTAATGGCGACGCTAACCTAAACAACGCTGACAAACGAGATCAAAAAAGCGCGCGCTCATCCCTAGCGATCGTTGCCACCGAACGTGCCCTCCAACCCCACCTTCCGCCCGTCGAAGCTCTTGCCTCTTATTGTCTGCCGCTTCAGAAAGGACAAGAGCTAGATCTGAATCGGTTGAGTGAAGAAGTAGCGCGGCTGGGCTATGAGCGGGTCAATTTGGTTGAAACTGAGGGACAGTGGAGCCGTCGGGGGGACATTATTGATGTGTTTCCGGTAGCGTCAGAACTGCCGATTCGCCTCGAATTGTTTGGCGATGAGTTGGATCAGATTCGAGAGTTTGATCCGTCTACTCAACGCTCGCTCGATCGCATCGAAAAAATTGTGCTCACGCCGACCAGTTTTTCACCGATCATTCAAGCCGCTTTAACGGCTGACGATCTGGTTCCTCATCTCTCCGCCGAAGAGCAAGAGCGCTTCGAGCAAGAACAACCGCTTGAAGGAATGCGACGGTTCTTAGGATTGGCGTTTGGGCATCCGGCGTCGCTGTTGGACTATTTGCCAGAAAACACGCTAATCGCGATCGACGAACCGGATATGACGCAGGCGCACAGCGATCGCTGGGTCGAACATGTGGAAGAACAGTGGCAAGACGTCAGCGCCAAGCATCCATTGCCGAAAATTCATCGCGCGTTCACCGATTCTCTGGTTCAAGTCGAACAATTTGAGCGGCTTTACTTGTCTGAACTCGCGGAGGAAAAGAATGGATTGAATCTGGCGAGCCGCCCAGTTCCGGCAATTCCGCATCAGTTTGCTCGATTAGCTGAGACCCTGAGAGGAGAACGCGATCGCAACTTTGCAATCTGGCTGGTGTCGGCGCAACCTTCCCGCTCGGTGGCGCTGTTGCAAGAACATGACTGTCCAGCGCAGTTTGTGCCGAATCCGCGAGATTATCTAGCGATCGACAAACTCCAGATTCAGCATGTGCCCGTTGCCGTCAAATATTCGGGTCTTGCAGAACTTGAAGGCTTTATCCTGCCAACGTTTCGGATTGTTGTCATCACCGACAAAGAATTCTTTGGACAGCAAACGCTAGCAACCCCGACGTATGTTCGCAAGCGGCGTCGTGCCGCGTCAAAACAAGTCGATCCTAACAAGCTACAGCCGGGAGATTATGTCGTTCATAAAAGTCATGGAATTGGGCAATTTATCAAGCTCGAAAGCCTGACGATCAATCAAGAAACGCGGGAATACCTGGTTCTAAAGTACGCCGACGGACTGCTGCGGGTCGCGGCCGATCAGTTAGGATCGCTGTCTCGATTTCGCGCCGTGGGCGATGCCAAGCCCGAACTCAATAAAATGTCGAGCAAGGCGTGGGAGAAAACCAAGGGCAAGGTTCGCAAAGCCGTTAAGAAAGTGGCGGTCGATCTGTTGCAGCTTTATGCTCAACGCGCTCAGCAGCAAGGCTTTACCTATCCCGTGGATATGCCGTGGCAAGCCGAAATGGAGGACTCGTTTCCCTACCAGCCCACTCCTGATCAGCTAAAAGCGACGCAAGATGTCAAGCAAGATATGGAAAGCGATCGCCCGATGGATCGCCTCGTTTGCGGTGATGTTGGATTCGGGAAAACGGAAGTGGCAATTCGCGCGATTTTCAAAGCCGTTACTGCCGGAAAACAAGTCGCGCTCCTCGCTCCAACCACGATTCTGACGCAGCAACACTATCACACGCTGAAAGAACGGTTTGCGCCCTACCCAATTCAAGTCGGATTGCTGAACCGATTCCGATCGCCGGAAGAACGCAAAGACATTCAGCGCCGCTTGAGTACGGGCGAATTAGATATTGTCGTTGGAACCCATCAACTGTTAGGAAAAGGCGTCGCTTTCAAAGATCTGGGTTTGCTCGTGGTGGACGAAGAACAGCGATTTGGCGTCAATCAAAAGGAGAAGATTAAATCGCTCAGAACAAAGGTCGATGTGCTGACCCTCAGCGCAACGCCGATTCCGAGAACCCTCTACATGGCGCTATCGGGCGTGAGAGAAATGAGCTTGATCACCACGCCGCCGCCCTCGCGCCGTCCGATTAAAACGCACTTATCGTCTTACGATCCAGAGATTATGCGATCGGCAATTCGGCAAGAACTCGATCGCGGCGGACAGGTGTTTTATGTTGTCCCGCGAGTCGAGGGAATTGAAGAGATCTCAGCCCGCTTGCGCGAAATGGTTCCGGGAGCAAGGATTGCGATCGCGCATGGTCAAATGCCAGAATCGGAACTCGAATCGGTCATGCTCACGTTTGGCGCAGGCGATGCTGATATTCTCCTCTGCACCACGATCATCGAATCGGGATTGGACATTCCCAGAGTCAATACGATTTTGATCGAAGACTCTCAGAAATTTGGGCTGTCGCAGCTTTACCAACTGCGGGGACGAGTGGGACGGGCAGGCATTCAGGCGCACGCTTGGCTGTTCTATCCAAAACAGCATCAACTCTCAGACGCGGCCCGTCAGCGATTACGGGCACTTCAAGAGTTTACTCAACTCGGTTCTGGCTATCAGCTTGCAGTTCGAGATATGGAAATTCGCGGTGTCGGTAACTTACTCGGTGCAGAACAATCAGGACAGATGGACGCGATCGGGTTTGATTTGTATATGGAAATGCTGCAAGACGCGATCAAAGAAATTCGGGGTCAAGAGATTCCGCAAGTGGACGATACACAAATCGATCTGCAACTCACAGCCTTTATTCCTGCCGATTACATTCCCGATCTTGATCAAAAGATGAGTGCCTACCGTGCCGTTGCCACCGCTCAATCGAAGCAAGAACTGACGCAAATCGCGGCAGATTGGAACGATCGCTATGGCACAATTCCAGGAGCATCTCAACAACTCTTGCGCGTGATGGAACTCAAACAAGTCGCGAAAAAACTTGGTTTCTCTCGCATCAAGCCCGAAGGCAAACAGCACGTCATTTTAGAAACGCCAATGGAAGAACCCGCGTGGAACTTGCTGAAAGAAAACTTACCCGATCATCTGCGATCGCGCTTCGTCTTCATGCCAGGAAAAGTGACGGTGCGAGGACTGGGAATGCTGAGCGCCGATCAGCAATTGTCGAATCTAATCGATTGGCTGGGTCGAATGCAGGGGGCTTTACCGGAACTTGCTTTGGTGTAGGCGACTCGGCAGTCTTGCTAAAATCTGACGTGTTTACCTGCGGCTTATGGAAACGACAAAATTATCTAGCGACGGTCAAGTCACCATTCCTCAAGTACTGCGTGAGATGCATCAGTGGAAAGTGGGACAGGAATTCGTCGCAATCGATACTGGAGACGGAGTTCTCTTTAAACCTAAACCGCCATTTGTAGAGACGACTTTAGATACTGTCGCGGGATGTCTCAAACACGATGGAACGCCCGTCAGTTTGGAGGAGATGGAAGATGCAATCCGTCGCGGAGTAGAGGAGACATGGCATGATCGCCGTTGACACAAATATTGTGGTTCGATTGCTGACCCAAGACGATGCCTTTCAGTACGAAAGAAGTTATCAGCTTTTTCAATCTGAGGCTGTTTTCATTCCCAACACAGTCATTACTTGAAACAGAGTGGGTATTGCGGTTTTCGTACAAGCGCCAGTCTCATGAGATCCGCACAGCATTCAAAAATCTCTTTGGGCTGCCAAATGTTCACTTAAGCAACGCTAGATTAACTGAGCAGGTCTTGCAATGGCATGAGCGTGGCTTAGATTTTGCGGATGCTTTTCATCTTGCCCAATGCCAGCTATGTTCTGATTTCTATACGTTTGATGCAAAATTTGTTGATGGAGCGAAAGAACTGTCATCGTGTAGGGTGCAATATACTACAGTTGTAGATCGTTCATTGGCAGGTTGAAGGGCTGTCCCCTTCTGAGACAATCGCTCTCAAGATTGCGTGGGGCTAAAATTGGACTGACCATCAAACTTGCAGCAGGCTGTAA
>JAHHHP010000013.1 GCA_019359275.1 Myxacorys chilensis ATA2-1-KO14
GCCTTCATCAGTTGACGACCCCGGTTCCTGATTCACTATGCCGTAGTCGTGAACACAGGTGCGGTGCAATTCGCGTGGCTTGCGGTTGTTTTCTTCTGTTCTCTCAACTTAACCCGCAACTTGGATTTTTTACATGCTCAGAGGCGAATGCTTCTCGTTCAATGATGAGAGATTCAGCGTTCCTGAGCAGGTAGCAGAGGCTCGATCATAGACAGTAGCTGAGGGATATCGTCCTGAATTACGCCCCAAATTTCATCGACCTCGACACGATCGTATTGATGAGTCAGGATGTCTCGCATTCCGGCAATTTCCCGCCAAGGAACTGCGGGATGCTGATTACGGAAGTCAGCAGATAGCCGCTTAACAGCTTCTCCAATCACAACAATTTGATAGAGGATGGCAGACTGCTTCTCTAGATTTGCCGCCAGTTCTGTCTTCTCTAAGCCTTGAGAAAATTGCAGGATCAGTTGGGCAGCCTTGGCAATATCCAGTAACGAGGCGCTATCTCGTAACATAGATTACCTGAGCCGTCTCCAAAATCTCTTTGCGACGAATCCAGTTATGGCTCGTCTCAATCGCATGTTTGCTAACTAGGTCGACTTCGCGCCCCAGCAGATCTTCCAACTCGTATTTCATTTTTGCTAATGCCATTAGTCCCCGTTTTGCATCTGGGGCAAAGGTGACAAGGATGTCAATATCACTGTCGGGACAGAAATCGTCTCGCAGAACAGAACCAAACAGGCCAAACTCACTGATCTTCCAGCGTTGGCAGAATTCAACCAGCTTGTCTTCAGGAAGTTGAATATTGAGCGTGAGCATGATTTAACCTTCTGGATCAGTTTATTCCCAACGATATTCAGTCTTCGTTTGAAGCTCTTGAAGTACCTGTTGATGCGTCGAAGCAAAGCAATAGTCACATTTGTATCAAGCAGGTAACGATTACCACTCATCTCTTAATACCCGTTGGATGGCGATCGCATCTCCCCGCCATTGCAATGTCCCTGCTAGATCCGAAAAGTCATACTTATGAGATGCAGTAGGTGTGGATGAAGCGGGATTGATCACCAAAACTAATTCAACCTCACCGAGTGGTAATTGCGTTGGTACATTGAGCCGAAGATGCCCGTTGGCGTCAATCTGACCAATCAAAGTGAGAGTTTGCATCATTTATATTTCCAGAGTGACCCTCGATCTGCTGAAGCAGATATTTTGAAGCGATCGCATCTATGCTGCCTTTATTCTATGCCTTCACCTGATTTCAGTGTTGATCTCCCGCTTCAATAGATCCACCCACTCCGCAGCAACTCAGCAACGCTGACGCCCATCGCCACCGATCCTCGTGGAGTATGGGGAGCCTCACCATCAAACGCTTCTGAAATAGCATTGAGACAGCCTTCATTCTCAAAATGAGCAATTAACGGCTGCAAATCAAACCCCAACGGTAGATCCAAGCAGAAGCGAGACCACGCTCGAAAGAAAGAGCCTAGAAGCCAACTCCAAACGACTCCTTGATGGGCAGACTTCGGCGTGCCATCGTAACATCCGATGTAGTCTGGATGAGTGGGATCAAGCGATCGCAGCCCATAAGGAGTGAGCAAGCGATCGCGAGCAACCTGCAACACTCGCCGCGAGTACTGCGGCGAAAAGGCACAATGCCGCAGCGAAAGCGCCAACACCGCATTGGGGCGAATTGCTGGATCGCAGCGATCGTCTGGCTCAATGCCATCAAATAGATAGCCACAGTCTGCATTCCAAAATCGTTGAAGCGACTCTTTAACCTGCTCGGCTTGCTGACCATAGCGACGGGCTTGGTTGGCTAAGGCAAGATTATCTTGCTCTTGCTGGCTCAACCGCTCTGCCCACTCCCTCGCCCAACATAACGACGAATACCACAATGAATTAACCTCAATGGGTTTACCGCATCGTGGGGTAACAGGCTGATGATCAATCACTGCATCCATCCAGGTCAGCGCAGCCGTGTAGGTTCGTAGTTCCCCCTGAGAGTAATTGCTCCACGTCAACAACCCATCCGAGGCATCTACACGGATGTTGTGCAGCGTTCCAACTGTAAAGGACTTATAGATCTGATTCACCACTGGGTACTGCTGCACCAAAAAATCCCAATCCTGACTCGCTTCGAGGTATAACCCCAGAGTTTCAATCCACCAAAGCGATGTATCAATACTGCTATAAATTGGTTTACCGTCAATTTCTGCAAATCCGTTCGGAATCAAGCCTTGATAGCAATAGTTACTCAACATTGTGAGAATACTGCGGGCAAGAGAAAAACGGCGAGGGGTGAGCGCCATACCAGGAAGGGCGATCAGCATGTAGCGTCCGCGATTCGCGCAAGGCGCAACGCCGCAGGAGCCGTGTCCGCTTGGATAAGCCTCAAGCAGCGTAGGACTCGCAGCGACGGCCCGAAAGGCTAAGAAGCGATCGCTCGCTTGCAGCAGCTTTTGGTGAAAAGAAGCCCCCTCTCCCAGACTTGACAGTGAAAATTGTTCCTGCAACCGGGCTTGCTCCATTTGAAGTGTCTGATCAAACACGTCAGAATCTAAGCGGGGCGCGCCTGCTTCAGCCCAACCGACTCTGGCTTCTAGCGTTACCGTTTCTCCTGGCTGTAGCTGCACCGTCAGATATCCCGGACTGTAGAGATCTTCAGAAATCCCACCCTTTCTTGAAGATTGATGGAGCCAATCGGGTGCTGCTTTAGAGTAGTCAAAATTCCAGTACCATGTTCCGTCAGTGCAATAGTGTCCCCGACTCCAACGCACTGACCAAGGCGTTCCGGCATATCCACCTGGTTGAGCTTGTAGCCGCACCTCTTGATCTCTCACAATCTGCAACACCTGCATCTTTGAAGCCGCTTGGTGTAACTGGTTTAAGCCGCGATCGCCGATTACAAGCCGCAATCGGAGGATTGCAACAGAGTTGCCGCTGTAGCTGTATCGAATCAGGAGACGGTGATCTAGCTGGGGCACGGATGAACCGTTATCGGTTAGGCCGTAGGGCATGAGGAGCTGGCGGCTCAGCGACCAAGCGTTTGTTTGCCACTGCCAGATTGGAGTGGGAGCAAGCGTAAAGGAGTTTAGAAACTGGTATCCTTTAGGCGAAACGTTCCCATCGCGCCACACATTTGTTCCGAGTGGATAGACAGATCCAGCAATTTCTAAGCTGGCATCTAAGTGAGATAGCAGCAGGGTGCAACGATTGGGCGGGTCGAGGGCAGCGACTAACCAGCCTTGGGCACTGCGCGTTCGGGCATCACAGAGGGTTCCACTGGCAAAACTGCCGAGCCCATTGGTGAGGAGCCACTCGCGAGTGTTTAGAGAAGATGTAAGGTCGGTAGACGAATTAGGGTCGGGTAGAGAAGACAAAGGTAGATGCCAAAACCGTTCTGTTCACTAGCTATACCGTGTTTTTGGCTCTCAGTCTCTATTCTCATAGTTTCTTCATCCCCTATCCCTAATTTTTATGTCAAAATCGTTATGACTATGATATAGTCGTAACAGTTCGTTAAATATCGAATTACGGCGATAAGCTGAGATGTGCATAGTGGCATGTTTGTCTGCTGTGCCTACGCAACCGTAGATGCATTGTTAAGGAGAACGTTTTTCATGGCTCAAGAAGGATGTTTGCGCGTCGGTCAGGCTGCCCCTGACTTTACTGCAACCGCTGTGGTTGACCAAGAATTTAAAACAATCAAGTTGTCTGACTATCGCGGCAAATACACGGTTCTATTCTTCTACCCGTTGGATTTTACGTTTGTTTGTCCGACTGAGATCATTGCCTTTAGCGATCGCTACGACGAATTCAAGTCTCTCAATACAGAAGTGTTGGGTGCCTCGGTCGATAGCGAATTTTCTCACCTCGCCTGGATTCAGACCGATCGTAAAGCAGGTGGTATTGGTGATATTGCCTACCCGCTTGTTTCAGATATCAAGAAAGAGATCAGCACTGCCTACAATGTGCTTGATCCGGATGCTGGAGTCGCTTTGCGTGGCTTATTCATCATTGACAAAGATGGCGTGATTCAACACTCGACGGTCAACAATCTTTCGTTTGGTCGCAGTGTAGATGAAACGCTTCGCACTCTGCAAGCAATTCAGCACGTTCAATCTCACCCGGATGAAGTCTGCCCCGCAGGCTGGCAGCCTGGTGCTCAGACGATGAATCCTGACCCGGTGAAGTCGAAAGAATTTTTTGCGGCAGTTTAGCGAAAGGAGTAGGTACAAGGTACGAGGAAGAGATTTCTAAGTATCTTGTCCCTTTCGCCTCTTATCGAAAATAGTTCTAGTTCCCAGGCTCATTACAGCTTGGGAACTTGTTCTTTAAGGAGATAAGTTGACTGAGTTGACTTTGAATTTAGCAACGCCTTCAGGGTTTACCTTCTGCAAAAACTTAATTGACTGCTTGCGAATTTGACTGCCATGTTTGACCTAAACTGTCATATCAATCAATTCTTCATTGTTACTGAGCAATTGCTGGTGCTGATTTGGTATTGCTCGATCATGCAAAGGTAGCGCGATCGCTATGATGATATTGAAAAGTTTCGGGGAAAATGCCTATGAGGGTGAGAAAGTCGGTGTATCTCAGTTGGAATTTTTATTAACGTCAGTTGCCATAACGGAGAAACGCAGCGGCGGAAGATATCCTTGAACTCAGCATCAACGGCTTTCGTCCGCTGCCGTGGCATGTTAGGCAAGTTCACAACAGGATGAACTAGAAACACGCTGATGTTAAAAACTCTTCAAGTTCATAGAAATCAATAGATTCTACATCGTTAGGATAAATCATTACCGTGAGCTTTCTGGTAATGAATTTTTCTTTTGAAGCAACAATGAACGAAGTAATAATTAATTTTACTAACGCCATCCGGGGAAGACCTGTACGAGCCAAGTCTGCTCCAATAATTGGGATAGAAACATCAATACTATGCCCTTTCAAGCGAATTTCTTGCCAAAGCTTACTGAGCGATTGCCAAACAAAGTCTACGTTGGATTGAACAGTCATGTCATTGCTCATATATCCATAAGCAGTCAGGAAATAACGTTTGTCATGGGAACCCAGAGTAATGGTAGTTCCGATAGGGTAGCGCCAAGTTTTACCTAAACTTTTATTGGGTTCCTTAGTACGTAAATGGTTATAGGTTTGGAGAGCATTTTCAGTATCTGCATCAATTCTTGAACGATCACTGCCATAAATTCTTTGAAGAAATTGTCCTTGAATACTAGAAGGTTTAATAATTTCCCCTAATTCCGTATCGAACACATCATTGAATCCGATAACTAAATGCCCTGGCTGGTTAAAAAGATTGCCTATTTTAATCTCAATTTCTGAATCAGGAGAAGATAAAGCTCTACAAACTGAGATACGTGGAAATCGTTGAATAAAAGCAATACCTAATGCTAAGGTAGCAAGCCATAGATATCCTGCCCACCCAAAACTCAATTTCTCTGGAAAGAAAAGCGCGCCTGGTTCAGTTAGTAGCCATAATAAACCAAAATTATTAATGAATGAACTGCCTAGTCGCTTAAGTCCAACTTTCTTAAAAAGATTAAGGTAGATGCTGTTTTTCATTGCTTTGTATTTAGAGAGCTAGGTTGGTTGATTGAAACGATTAAGCAGCTCCCGATAACTTATTACCTTCTGCCCAGTCTTTGCAAGTTGAACTATCTTGCTAATATATGCAGGAGCACCACCGCGACCAAAGTCCCAACGTATTTGGCTGGCAATCTCATCATATCTCTGGGCAACTGCCTCAAGTTCTTGGGTTCCATTAAAAAGGCTTGATATAACTCTTCCTAGCCTGCCTTGCTCTAAAACTGCTTCTTGAACAGCTTTGACAATAAACCTATTAGTCTCTGTACGCCAAGTGAATGAGCCACAGTAGGGATGTTCTCTATTTAGTTGAACAGATTTGAGAGAAACCAAAAACTCAAAAAGGTCAAACCAATCTAAATATCTTGCTTCTACTTCATTCGGATATAGTTTGTTTTTAAGGAGCGGAGCAAGGTGGTCACTAACAGGGGTGTATCTTCTATCAAACCCAGGTTCTATGAGCTTTTGTATATTGTGATAAAAAACATATCTTGGATCCACTGCCTCTACTAATTGCAATTCTCTATCATATTCTCGCGAATAAACTTGTCGCTCAATCACCTCTTTTAGAAAATTGATTTTGCCTGAGCGCAATGCAGAAATCCCAATCGAGTAAAATGTGAGTAATCCAGGATATGTCTTGATATAACTTACCCACTGATAACCATTTTCAAGCTTCCTTGTACTTAATTGCTCAACCCAATCACCAACAATTTCCGCCCAATCAATTGAAGTATTGTCTCCATACTTGCCAATGGATGAAATAGCAAATATAGAAGGAGTGGAAATGGTCTCAATGACCTGAGCAATTGCCGAGATATTCTCAGTAGTTGGTTGTTGATTGAACAGAGTAGACAAATCAGGAGAATTGAGAGCGCTTTGAATTTCAGCTATTTCTCTTTCCTTTACATCTTCCAAATCCTGTACACCAAACCGAGAATCGAGTAGCTGCTTAACAGTAGTCTGAGCATCAGCTAAAGTTATCAACGCAATGCTAAAGGTAGTGGGTCGTTGACCTGGTTGAATATCCAATCCAATTGCCTGCTCAGTAACTCTTGCTTCCTTCTCTGCTGCCCTTCTCTCTACATCCTCTCTTGCGACCTCTTGAATGACTGTTGTGATATGGCGAAAAACCTTTTCTTTGAATTCTGGAGTATTCCTATATAAACAAGTTAGCCCCCTCTGATTAAGTTCTTTTTTATACTGCTTAAGCTGTTCATACTGCTTTTGATCAACACTCGATAACGAAACAGGTTGATCAGAAAAGTAAACAATACATCTCTTCCCTTCAGCCGCAGCTCTCTCAATTTCTTCTACAGTCCCTGATTCAGCTTCAGGAGTTGGAGTACCAATACGAGTCCAGAAAACACCAATCAAGAGATCACAATTATCTACAAGTTGCCGATTAATAACAGCTTGTCCACGTTCTCTCAGATCCGGTGTAGCATCTGTTTCCCATCCAATGGGGAGCAAGACTATTTTCATAGACTCGCTATGCATCGAATTCCAACGAGCAACTTCCTCTCTGACTATGGCTCGCTCCTCAGCTACATCGCCTGGGCTGGCGATCAGAACACGGTATAACTTGGCTTCAACTGGCATACTACTATATATAGTCTTGAGACGCTAATAATTCTATATATAGCGTATAAATTTGTGGACTGTGTATTTTACTAAGGTGTAAACACGATTTTTATGCCTCAATCTAGAATTTTGACAGAATATGCCGTTAGTACTTTTGCCTCGTCTGCCTAACTATTACTTAATAGCCTGAAACTTTCTGCCTAAGATCCCCGTTTGGGGCACTTAGCCTGACACTATTTCTGCAAATATCTCTCACAAGAATTTTGAACAGACAGCTTCCATATTTCTTCTCTGAAAATTATTGTCTGTTAAAATAATCGCGGTCAATTTTTCTAGAAACGGTGCGCTTTGATTGGCAAGCCTTAGAGCATTCTCGAACAACGAGCGTTCCTCCTTGTCCTAATCGCTAGGTCAAAATTGCGCCACCCATGAGCCGCTGATAGCGATACTCCAATTCGGCTTTCATCGCTGCCCAGCGATCGAGGGTGGGATCTTTCTCCATCGCTTTTTCTGCTGCCCCTCGCGCCAGTTCCAGCACGTCTTGATCTTCAACTAAACTGGCTAACGCAAAATCCGGCAACCCCGACTGGCGAGTACCCAACACTTCACCAGGACCTCGGAAGCGCATATCCATCTCCGAAATAAAGAAGCCGTCTTGCGATTGTTCTAACACTTTCAATCGTTGGCGCGAGGTCTCGCTTTTAGAACTGCTCATGAGTAGACAGAACGACTGTGACCCGCCTCGACCGACTCGACCCCGAAGCTGATGGAGTTGAGACAATCCAAACCGCTCGGCATGCTCAATCATCATCACCGTTGCGTTCGGTACGTCAACACCAACTTCGACAACGGTAGTTGAGACTAAAATTTGCGTTTTGCCATCTCGAAACGCGGTGATCGCTTCGTCTTTTTCAGCAGAACTGAGACGACCATGCAGCAAGCCAATTGTAAAGTCAGGAAAGACTTCTTGGAGGTTCTGATGTTCGTCGATCGCAGACTTGAGATCTAATTTCTCAGACTCTTCAACCAACGGCAACACAATGTAAACCTGCCGTCCTTGAGCAATTTCACGGCGCATCAGTTCATACGCCTGCTGGCGATCGCGCCCTGTTAAAGCCGTCGTTTGAATCGGTTTTCGTCCGGGCGGCAACTCATCAATTTGACTCACATCTAAATCGCCGTGCAACGTTAACGCCAACGTTCGAGGAATCGGAGTTGCGGTCATGGTGAGAACGTGAGGATGTTCACCTTTTTGCTGGAGTCTAGCACGCTGCTGAACGCCAAATCGATGTTGTTCATCAATCACAACTAAGCCCAACCGCTCGAAGTTCACCGTGTCTTGAATCAGCGCATGAGTGCCCACGAGCAGCGGCAATTCTCCCGTTTCAAGTTGAGCATGAATCTCTCGACGCTTAGCCGCTTTTGTCGATCCGGTTAATAACTCAACAGGCAAATGCAATTGATTAAACCAAGTGACCAGTTTTCGATAATGCTGTTCCGCTAACACTTCAGTCGGAGCCATGAAGGCGGCCTGAAAGCCCGATTGAATTGCTGCCAAAATCGAGATCACAGCGACGACTGTTTTACCTGAACCGACATCGCCTTGCACCAGTCGATTCATCGGAACGGTTTTTTGAATGTCATTGAGGATATCATTCGTCACCCTAACTTGAGCATTCGTGAGTTTGAAAGGTAAGACATTGTAGAATTCGTCAACCAAGCGCCCGGTCGGAGCAAGCGCGGCGCTCGCTTGGGTCTGCTGTTGAGTTTGACGCCGCTTCAGCATCCCCAACTGGAGATAGAAAAACTCATCGAAAACCAGGCGGCGACGAGCGGCATCGAGGGCATCGCCGTTTTGAGGAAAATGAATGCTCGCGATCGCATCTTGTACCCCAATCATGCCGTATTCTTTCAGCAATCCTTTCGGCAAGGCTTCCTGCAAATGCACGACCGCAGGCAGGGAGGCTAGCACTGCTCGTCGGACTAGCTCAGCGGTAACGCCTTCGGTCAGGGGATAGATTGGTACAACGCGACCCACCGTTAACGACTCGATCGCATCCGCCGAGTCACCCAATACCTCAATGTCAGGATTGTCGAGCGTGATCCCGAATTTGCTTTCTTTCACCAATCCAGACGCTGCGATCGCGGCTCCGGTCGGATAGAGCCGCTTTTGTTGCTCTTGCCAACCCCGACTGGCGAATCGGCTTCCCATGTAGAAGCGGCTCAGTTTCATCTGAGCGCTAGAATCACGAATCGTCAGTTCCAAAATCGTCAGCTTTGTGTTGCGCGGACTGGTGAAACAATTGCAGCTTTTAATCGTGCCAACGATCGTCACAGTTTCGCCCGCTTCCAGATCGCAAATTTTCACTTGACGGGCGTAATCGATATAATCTCGCGGATAGTAATACAGCACATCCCGAACACAGAATAGGCCCAGTTTTGCCAATCTTTCAGCGCTCTTCGGGCCAATTCCCGATAAATAAGTAATTGCCTGATCGAGAGCGACCGGGGCAGCGGAGGCGGAAACGACTGGGGTGGTACTTGGCGTTTTTGAGGCAACCGCACTGAGGGGTGCAGATGGAGTGCCATCAACGCTATATTTCGCGGGAGGCTCGTCCGACCGAGTGGATTCAGATTCTATCGTTTTCTTGATTTGGTGTAAGAACCGCCGCGTTTCTGCCACCAAATGCTGTCGCTGGGAAAACGTCAGGTCAGGATAGCTGGCAAATTGGTCGGCAATTTCTTGGCATTTAGTGCGATCGCGCCCCTTCACTGTTTCCGAAGGCTGTCCCAACGTTAGACACAAAAACTCACTGAAGCGGTACTGATTCCCCTCCAGGTCATTAAACCCACGTTCTGCCTCAACTGAGAGCGCTTTCTGCAACCGCACCAAATCCATACGTTAACCGGATAGGCACTACTTCATTTTAGTGTGACTTGACTCGATGAAGGTTAGCAAAATTTGTTGATGCGTCGCGCCAAGCGGTCGAGTCTGATCGGCATTCTTAGAATAGCGATCGCCCCTGACAATATCATCAACGCTGAGCAATCCGAGATCCCATCCTTCCATCAGCACTAGTTCGCTCACCTCGACGGTTAGCGGAGCTTGAAACACATGACGCACTACTTTCTCGTCTTGATACACGCCAAATTTTGCAATGCTAGGAATTTGGTAGCCAATTTCTTCGAGCAATTCTCGCTCAACTGCTACTTCCGGCGTTTCCCCCGGTTCAATGTGCCCGCCGAATAAACCCCAAAATCCGGGATAAACAATCGTTGGAATATTTTCCCGCAACTGCATCAGGAACTGATCGTTTTGGTAAAGAATCGCGATCGCAACCTCAATTCGATTCATAACAGCATGACTATCTTTAGCGCTCATTCTACAACTCTGCTGTAGAAAATGTTCCTGCGGCAGTTTGTGACTGCGAGGTTTCACTTGAAAGGATTAACAATCATCAGTCGCTGTTCCAAGATCAAATTGTCTTGCATATCTTCTGAGTACAGAATCTCGGCGTTAGCGAACAAAGCACTGGCAACAATCAAGCTATCCCAAAAAGAAAAGTAATGCTGCGATCGTAAATCAGAAGCTTTGTTGAGAATTTCAATCCTTGGAGCAATAACCGTACAGCGATTCTCAAAGGTTTGAATGAGCAGCTTAATTTGTGCCTCAGTAAAATTTGCTTTCTTTAAAGCGTTGACGCAAACTTCGTTAATAACCTGTGTGCTAACAATAAGATTTTCTGAATTGGTCAAACTTTGTGCAATGTTGCGCTTTCTTTTGCTTTCTTGAATCGTTGATGATTGGTTTTCGAGAAGATAATACAACCATATGTTTGAGTCTAAAAAACATAGTTGATTACTCATATATTTCGATCATGACTTTCGTTTCTTGTAAGAAATTGATCGATCTTGATCGGATTTTTTGCTAATTCATCCATAAAGTCAGGTCGTGAAATTTGCTTTGTCGATTGCTTCACTACAGTAATCTTGACGGTGTTTGCTCCTACGATTTCTTGCTTATGTTCATCAGGAATTACGATTTCTCCATTCTCAACTTTTGCCTGAAACTCCACTATTATCATCACAATTCTCCAAAATGTGTAATTTCATTCTACTGCTTTCACCCCTTTGCCGTATGTTCTTGCAACATTCTGCGGATAAGGCGGTATGTCCGTCGATTAACTGAAGGAAGAGATGTGCAAGAGCAGGATGTCCTATCAAGCAGACAATTGATTGGCTAAACTAGTCTGCTGAGTAGTTTCTTATGTTTCACTCGATGGACATTCAAAGACAATGTTGCTGATTGGCGCAAATCAATTGCAGTTGTGAGAGCGATCGCTCCACTCCAAGACCAAAACGTTCTCATTTCAGAGAGCAACATTTCATTCTGAATACACCTGTTACCAAATCCGCTGCCACTGCGTAAGCCCTTGGTTGTATGAGCCAGATAGGACTTGAAGAGTAACATTAATATCTGTAGCGAGTTAGAAATTTCCAGTTTTTCCGGTAATAATCTTTTAAGCTCAATCCTCAACCCAATCACGGCGCGTGCATGATTAATTCGCTTCAACTACTAGCACCCGTTCTTTTAGCAGAAACGAGTGCTTCAAACATTATTAAACCGTTAGGTCATCACGAACTTCTGTTGCTGCTGTTGCAACTGTCCTTGCTGCTGCTCGCGTCACGAGGGCTTGGCGAACTCATGCGCCGAGTCAGCTTACCGCCCGTTGTTGGGGAGTTGTTGGCAGGCGTATTACTCGGCCCGTCCATCTTTGGACTCGTTTTGCCTGCGGTTCAGGCAGCGGTCTTTCCCAAAAGTCAAACACAGTCGGATCTGCTGAGTGCCATTTCCTGGTTGGGCGTTCTATTTCTACTGATCGTCACGGGGTTAGAAACAGATCTCAATCTGATTGTGCGGAAAGGGCGCACAGCGCTGGTCATTTCGTTAGGCGGCATTATTGTGCCTTTCATAACGGGCTTAAGCCTAGGTTGGGTGTTGCCAGATGACTTTTTAGCTAATCCATCCCAGCGATTTGTGTTTAGCTTATTCATCGCAACAGCAATGAGTATCTCCGCCGTCCCCGTGATTGCCAAAGTATTGATGGACTTGCAATTAATCCGGCGAGATATCGGACAAGTTACGCTGGCAGCAGGAATGACAGATGACACTCTGGGCTGGATCTTGCTCTCGGTTGTGTCTGGGTTGGCGACGAGTGGCACATTTGATTTACGAGCAGTAGTCGGGTCGATCAGTGGAGCCGTCATCTTTTTGGGAGTTGCCTTTACGCTGGGGCGTACCGTCGTAGATCGGCTACTTCGATGGGTGGATAACACGATTGGAGGAGCCACTGCCAGTTTATCGATTGTGCTAATTTTGGCTCTCGGCATGGCGGCCTTGACTCATAGTCTAGGGATCGAAGCCGCGCTAGGGGCATTTGTGTTGGGCATTCTGGCCGGGCAGTCGCGGCGCTTTAGCCGAGAAGCGGGACATATTTTAGAGGTAGTTACTGCCGGATTTCTAGCTCCGATTTTCTTTGCGTCTGCTGGTTTGAAGGTGAATCTAGTCCAACTTTTGGTTCCTCAAACCTTCATCATTGGGCTAGTTGTATTAGCTGTTGCTTGCGTCGGTAAATTCGTTGGAGCCTATATTGGCTCTCGGGTAGGCGGGTTGTCCCACTGGGAGGGGCTGGCAATAGGCTCCGGGATGAATGCTCGTGGGGCCATGGAGATTATTGTTGCCACAATCGGGCTGTCGCTAGGGGTGCTGAACCAATCGATGTACTCGATCATTGTGATGGTCGCGATCGTCACGTCGTTGATGGCTCCGCCATTATTACGGTGGACACTCTCGAATGTTGTCATTGGCGAAGAAGAAGCGCAGCGTCTCCAGCGTGAAGAACATGAGAGCCAAAGTTTCATTAAACAGATTCGCCGCATTTTGATGCCAACAAGCGGAGGAGCAAATGTTCAGCTCGCTGCACAACTTGTCAGCTACTTGGGGCAGCAGAACGAGATTGAAGTAACAGCTCTCTACGCATTGGATAGGAAGCCGCCTCAACGCAGAGAAGAGAGAAAAGCTGCGATCGCGAGAGATAATCAGTCCGAGATCGCCTTGAACGCCGTTCTGTCGGCGATGAATCTGCCAGAGAACAGCATCTTGCAAAGCAAAGTAGAATCAGGGCGCACTAAGGCAGAGGTCATTCTAAATGAGGCTCGCAAAGGCTATGACTTGATCGTGATGGGGGCATCTGAGCAGAAGCAACGGAGGGGAATCGTTTTTAATATGCTGGTCGATCAGGTGGTACAAGAAGCGCCTTGTGCAACGCTGGTGGTCAAGTCGCATCTGACAGCCGCGCAGGGCGAGATTTACCAAATTCAATTGCAGACGATTCGTCATATTTTAGTCCCAACGGCTGGCTCAGAGTACAGCAGGAATGCGATCGAACTTGCCAGTACGATCGCGGCCCAAACCGGAGCATTGGTGAGCTTAATTCATGTGGTCACTCCCTCCCAATCTGACTATGCTTTGTATGACCAGCCTCTTGAGCCAGCCCGCGATATTGCCTATCAGGTCGTGAAGAACCAGGCACAAATTGGAGAGTTGTTAGGTGCGAAAGTGATGTTTAAAATCCTTGAAGGCAAGAGTCCAGAGCGAACGGTGCTGGAGTATGCGCAAGCCGAAGAGGTCGATCTGATTGTGCTAGGCACTAACATTCGGATCATGACAGGACGGGTGTTCTTTGGTCATCGAGTGGACACCATCTTAAATAACGCTGAGTGCCCGGTGGCGCTGCTCTCGATGCAGTAGATTGAGTAGATTGGGCTGCCTCAACTATGCTTCTCGTTGAACCAGAATGACATTCTCTGTCACCTTCTCAAACGTGTCGTCGTGGCTAATGACAAACAGTTGACGAAAGGTTTTGATGTTAGCGATCGCTTCTGCCAAACTTTCGCGGCGGGGCTTGTCCATATTAGTGGTCGGCTCGTCAAAAAAGGCGATGTTAATATCGGCTAATACTTTCAGCAACGCCAGTCGAACCGCTAATGCGGCACACATTTGCTCTCCGCCCGAAAGGTTAATGAATCGACGCGGATGAGCGCCTTCTTGAATCACAATTTCATAATCGCGCGTCCAGTCTAGGGCAACATTGGGACGATTCATTAATTCCCGAAATAGTTTATCAGCTTCCCGCGAAATGCTCTGAACGTAGCGTTCTGTGATTCTAGGTCCAGCTTCTTTGTAGGCTTTACGAGCAAACTTAATGAATCGCTCTGTTTTTTGTTTGCGTTTTTGCTCAGCTTGCGCCTGAGTCCGTTTTTCTTGAATAAGCTGAAGTTTTGAGAGTCGGACTTCGTATTCTTCTAGGCGTTTTCGCTTTTCAGGCAGCATCGCTCCTAGTGTAATCTGTTGTTTTTGTGCCTCTTGATAAATTCGCTGTACTTCTGCCACTTTTTCGGGGTCATAAGTTTCTGCTAGCGTTGCTTTTTGATTAGTAAGCTCGACCAGTTGTTGATCCAGAACTTGTAACTGATCGGTTGCCTCTTCAAGCTGTTTTTTACGACCTTTGTAGCTATTTGCAGATTGCTGGTGTTCTAAATAAACCTGATAATCCTCGCGATACTGTTCGCGTAATTCCTGCTGATAACGAATTTGAGCCGCGAGGTCGGCAAAGCCTTCTAATTGACCATTGAGATCTGCGATCGTACTCCCAACTTCTGCAACGGCTCGCTCAAGATGTTGCTGCTCAGATTCTAAAGTTATCTGCTGCTTCAGGTCTCGGTGCAAAATCTGGGTGCGTCCACGAGGATTATCCAATGTTTGAAGCTGTCCCACAAGATGGGCTAACTGCTGCTTCAGTCCGGGTTCTGAGGCAAGGTGCGCTTGAGCTTGGGTCAGCTGCGATCGCACCTCATCCACTTCGGCGGCAAGCTTTTCTTCATCATCAAACTTAGCGTCGAGTGTGAGGTATTGCGCCTGCTGATGCCGGGCAGTTTCTAAATGGGTTTGGGTTTCTGCGATCGATTGTCTCAATCGGTCAGCTAGCAGTTGTTCAGACAAATCATCCAAAATGCCTTGTAAGTCGCGCATGAGTTGACCCTGAGATTTAGAGCCGTTACCCAACGCCGTAAGCACGTCCTCGATCTGAGTTGACCAAAGCGGTGTGGCTTGCTGGAGTTCTTTTAACGTTGCAGTAGCGGCTTGAATTTGATTGCTGTGAATTGTCTCTCGCGTTTGGGCTTGCGTGACGATTTGGCGTAAATCTGATTCAAATTGAGTCGCTGCCTCAATGCGACTAAGCTGTTGTCCATAGCGTTGAAGCTGCTGTTCAAGATGAGGAATTTGATGAACGATCGCGCCCAGCGCTTCTAGCCGCTCGATTTCGTTACTTAACTGTTTCTGACGTTGTTCAAGCTGAACAAGCCGCTTCTGATCTCGCGTTATGGTTTGCCGCCAGCTTTGACAATTCTGTAACTGCTGGTTCACGGTTTGTTGTTGCGTTTCAAGTTCGGTCTGTTGTTGGATCAGTGGCTCCAGTCGCTTGAGTTCAGCCTCAACCTGTGATCGCCGCTCGATTTGTTGCTGTAAGGTGGCGAGTTGAGTTCGATACCCACCGAGGGTTTCGGTCAAGTCTTGCCGTTTTTGCAGGAGGTCTTGTTGAGTAGAGCGATGCTGCTCTAGTTCTTTTAGCGTTGCTTCTGCTTGCAAAACAGTTTGATAATGCTCTCGACGAGCCGTACAAATTTCAACGGCTTTTTCTGCGGTTACAAAATCAGCTTGAAGCCGTTCGGAGTTGAGGCGATCGGCCTGAATGCGAGTGCTAAGGTTTTCGAGTTGTGAGGTTAGCGTCTGGACTTGAGCAGCAACTTTGCTGTAATCGTCTTGCTCTTTCTGAAGTTCTTCTAATCGTTGTTGCCAGTGGGTGAGATCGATTTCAATTTGTGTAATTTCATCGGTGACTTCTGTGCGTTGCTGGGTGAGCGGCTCCCATTCTTGCAGCAATTCATCGTACTGTGTAATTTCCCGGTCTAATCGTTCTGTCTCAGCTTTTGCATATTTCTCTAGAGATAGCATTTGCTGATTGACTTGGCGATATTCTTCAACTTTCAGAATTGCATCGAAAATGGGTTTACGCTTTTCGGCGGTTTGTAGAAAATCGGCGGTAAATGTACCCTGCGGAACGCCGACTGTATTGGAGAACAGTTTTGCTAAATCCGTTCCTGCCGGAACGCCCAAATTCTCTCTCAGCCACGGCAACACTTCTTCTTTGATGCGACTGTAGCCGAGTTTCTCGCCCAATTGCGGATCAAATAATGTATAGCCCGATCGCGTGCAGCGCTGCACCTCATAGGTTCGCTGATCTCGGCTCGACACAAAGCTGACACGTGCTTGGGCACTATTGGCCCCATTGCGGATCAGATCTTCAATCTTGTAATCGCCTTTGTAGTCAAATAAGACCCATGCGATCGCTTCGAGAATGCTCGTTTTGCCCGCCCCGTTTTCGCCGCAGATAGCGTTGGTTCCGGGCTGAAACGGAAAGTGGCGATCGCTGTGAGACTTGAAGTTTTTGAGGCTGACCGAGAGAATTTCCATGAGTTGATTCTAGAGGAGATCAGGCGTTCTGATCTCGAATCGCCAATGGATTAAATTCTAACGCTGCTTGCCCACTTCTCGGTTCAACAATTTATTCAGTAAAGCGCTACTCAGACTTTTTTTAAGGATCGGTTGAGTCGCTAGAAACCCAGTCGCTAAAACCCCATTGTGTCTTGTGCGATTTGCAACATTAGAACACGTAGAATCCGCTAGTAGAGCAGCGATGCGCTAACTTTTATCGGCGTTTACTCCAAAAAATTCCTGATGCAAAACGAATGCGCTGTTAGATCTATCTACTTAAGCAGAGTGCCAAATCTCCAATTCTTTCAAGGAGTCGGAAATTTGGAAATTCATCAGGATTACGGTCTTCCTCAGCCCACCCATTAGACGGTGCATTGTTGTTAAGCAGTTCAGACTTTTACCAATGGATGATCGCATTGCAGCTTCTCCTGCGCCTGACGAGATCGTTAAATTTTTGAGAAAAAACGTTCAGTACAAAGAGGTTTGTCAACAGATTGTGTATCAGCGGATTGTCCAAAAAGTGGCCCGCGATCGCGGAATCTGCGTCTCTTTGCAAGAGATTCAGTATGAGGCAGACCAATTTCGACAGCGCTATCGGCTACAGCAGTCGGCAGATACCTTAGCTTGGCTTGCTGACCAGCAAATGACGCCCGATGACTGGGAGTCGGGTATCTGCGATCGCTTGCTCGTTCAAAAGTTAACCAAGACCTTGTTTGATCAAGAAGTCGAACAGTATTTTGCCAAGAATCGGTTCCAGTTCGATCGGGTGGTGCTCTACCAAATTATGTTTTCTGATGAACAATTAGCACAAGACGTGTTCTACCAAATCAAAAATTCTGAAATCAGTTTTTACGAAGCTGCCTCCCGCTATGGTCGGGATAAGCAACACCTATGCTGCGGCTATACACAGGTTTACCGTTGGATGCTGAATCCTAAAATTGCAGCCAGCGTTTTCGATCAGCAAATCGGGCAGGTTTTAGAACCTGTCGAAATCGAGCAAGGCTACCATTTAATCAGGGTAGAAAAGATTTTATCCGCAGAACTAACGCCCGAATTGCGACAAGAACTTTTGAATCAACGGTTTCAAACCTGGTTAAAGAGTGAATTAAATTGTGTGTTGCAGGATTGAATCGGCTCTCAGCAGCATTCATTAACGCTGGAATGATTGTTCTAGTTAACGCTATTCATCCCGTTACAATCCAGCAAACCACTCATAGCCTTGATCTTCCCAATATCCCTGATTCCTTAGCAGTTGGCTTCTCACCGTGATTCGAGTGACCCATTTGCTTTGTTTGTAACCCAATTTAATCGGTGCAGCGAGTCTTAAAGGTGCGCCATTGTCAATCGGCAATGGCTCGCCGTTTTTTTGGTATGCCATGAGCGTTTGTGGATGCAAACACGATGCCATGTCCCAACTTTCGTAATAGCGATCGGCAGATTGAAAATAAACATACTTTGCGCCATCTTTGGGCTGCGCTAGTTGAATTAATTCTCGGAGCGGAACGCCGCCCCACTGGACGATCGCTGCCCAACCTTCGACACACACATGCCGAATCACCATCGAGCGAAACGGTAGTTTGTAAATTTCATTCAAGCTAAGCTGCATTGGATGATTCACGTCGCCATCAATCGTGAGCCGGTATTTCGCTGGATCGATTTCGGGCGTAAATCCAAACGTATTGATCAGCAGCTGTTCTGGCTCAATTTGGCTGATCGGCAGTTCTGGAACAGGCGTCTGTGGCTTGAGCAGCAGCTCTTCAATCTTCTGATTAAATGGCTCGGTTAACGTTCCGGCGACATCGGCAAGATAGCTTGCGCCGCAGCCCGACAGAAGAAGCCCTGTGCTGGAAAGTCCGGTGAGGTGAAGAAATTGGCGACGGAGCATGGATGAGGGATGAGGGATGAGGGATGAGGGATGAGGGATGAGGGATGAAGATTTACTTTGCCAGAACTGTGTTATTGGAACATAGAGTTACCAGAACATCGATTCTAGAAGCTGTGTGCCGCCAACTTTGAGGGCGAGGAGGGAGTGCGCGATCGCAAACCCGATGACGGCCGGAACGGTGATAAAATGCACAATTCGCAAGGCTTCCCAGCTGCCGAACGCATCGACGATCCAGTAAAACTGCGCGGGTTTATACATGCCAATTCCAGTGAAGATTGCAAGGAGAAGGATGGGTACGATCGCGGTGTAAATAATGCGATGCCACGCGTAAGCTTTGCGTTTTTCGCTGCGTCCCACTTGCAACGCTTTTACATCATTGCCCCCCACAAACCGATGTCTCCAACGCCGAGTCACTAGGATGTAAACTCCATACCAAAGCAGGTTGAGCGCGAACAGCGTCATCGCAGCAAAGTGCCAGTCGCGTCCGCCTGCCAGCCAACCTCCCAAGGTGAACAACGGAAAAATATGCATCCCTTGTCGTCCACCAAAAACAGGATTAGCGTTGTAGATTTGTAATCCACTGGTCAGCATAATAAATACGCTAACAACATTAATCCAGTGAAAGGTTTTAGCTAAGATCGCTTGCTTGGGTAATTTTGGCAACCGAGCGGGTTGGCGTTCTAAAGAATCGCTGGTCATAGAATTAATCTCTCACCTAGTCATGTTCGTTCTCTACCTGCGCTCGAACTAGATTCATGTGATCGCGGGACTGCTCTTAGCCTACGCCACTTTTTTCAGGCGTTTGCCCCATCGGTAGCTTCACGCCTCGAATTGAATAATCTAGCAACTGCATCGGATGGAGCACCGGAACAGTTTTACTCTGTAACTTCAGATGTTTTGAAATCTGTACATAGCAGCCAATATTGGCGGACGCAATTATGTCTGCTCCAGTATTCGTAAGATTGTCAACCTTTTGTCGTCCTAACTCTTCTGCCACCTCAGGTTGAAGAATGTTGTAGACCCCAGCGCTCCCACAACAAATCGCTGCATCGATTGGCTCTCGCAGTTTCACTCCCGGAATTTGTCGCAGCAATTGGCGCGGTTGCACACTAATTTTCTGCCCGTGCAGCATGTGGCAGGCATCTTGATACACCACGGTTAGCGGCTCATCTTGAAGTGGCGATCGCTGCGCTGTTAGTCCAACCTCAGCGAGAAATTCCTGCACATCTTTAACCTTGCTCACAAATTCCTTGGCTCGCGTGCAGTACTCGCGATCATCCTCCAAAATATGACCATACTCTTTCAACGTGTGCCCGCAACCTGAAGCATTGATTAAAACAGCATCTACATTCAGGTCAGCAAAGCTATCAATCATCTGGCGGGCAAACATCTTTGCCTGTTCTGCTTGTCCTTGGTGATGAGACAGCGCCCCACAACAGCCTTGTGTTTGTGGCACAACCACTTCACAGCCATTTGCCGTTAACACTCTCACAGTTGCATCATTCACCTCTGGATTGAACAACCGTTGTACGCAACCGAGAATCATACCGACACGATAGCGTTTCTCTCCCTGAGCCGGAATCAATGCCGGGATTGTGTCCTTAAACGCTTGCGGTGGAATTTCCGGTAGCATTCCTTCCATGGCGGCGAGTTGAGCAGAAATTCGTTTCAGAAATCCGAGCGATCGCACTAACTTCTGCAATCCTGTTTTTTGGTACAGTCCCAACGGACGCAGCAGCGATCTCATTCGATTTGGGTAGGGAAAAACCGAGAAAATGAGCTGTCGTAATGCTTTTTCGCTCAGCGATCGCTCATAATTCCGCTCGATCTGCGGACGAGTAGCGGCGATTAACTGATCATATTGCACACCAGACGGACAAGTGGTGACACAGGCCAAACAGCCTAAACAGGAATCAAAATGCGGCACGGTCGCGTTGGAGAGCGAGCTTTCTCCTTCGTTGATGCTATCCATCAAATAGATCCGTCCCCGTGGCGAATCCATTTCTTTGCCAATGACCCGGTAGCTCGGACAGGTTGAGAGACAAAATCCACAGTGAACGCAAGAATCGATCACCGACGGATCGGGAGGATGGTGAGCATCAAAACCTGTTCCTTCAGCCAAGAGGGCTGTCAGCGGTTTAGAAGTGGCTGAATCGTTGGAGGGTTGCATTTTAAATCTTAAATATTGCCTACAAAACGGTGAGGGCTTAATCGGTGTTCTGAATCAAATTGATTTTTAACTTGCGTCATCAACTCTAGAGCATTGCCCGTGTAACCCCAGACATCAATGGTTTGTTTAAGCTGTGTTGGCGCTTGCAAAACGGACAGATACCCGCCCAACGCTTGGAGCCGCGATCGTACCTCTTGAATCTGAACAGAGCGCACTCCCTCTACTACAAATTGACCTAAGCCACTTCCAGCATGAATTACAGCCATTGCAGTTGGCATTAAACGTTCTATCTCACAAAGCGCTTCCACAGCGTTAGAAGGCTTTACTCCAATTTTGCATAGAATTGCATGGCTCTGCGATGCTTCACTCATTAAACCTCTCGATGTCTGCCACAGATCCGCTTCTGCATCGTTAGCATAACTTTCTACAGATAAGTCTAACGCAGATGCTATTTCACCTAGCCGCATCACCTGCAATTTCACACTTTCAGAGATGCTCTGAAACTGAACCACTAAACGAAGTCCTTGCTCTAACCTCAAATCCAAGACAGATGGACTCAGGGCAGAACCAAGTAAGGCTTGCAAGGCTTGCGCAATTGCGTCTGGGCGGCGCTTTGTACCCGTTGTATCTTTCAAGACAACCGTTTGAGAGGCAGGCGGAATCGGGTAGACCCGAAATGTCACTTGCGTAATGATGCCTAACGTTCCGTAAGAACCCGTCAGCAATTTCATCAGGTCATAGCCTGCGACGTTTTTAACAACCCGTCCGCCAGCTTTCACGATCTGCCCATCATGGCGGACAAAGGTAACGCCCAACAGCATGTCTCGTACACTGTGGTAGCGATGACGCAGCGAGCCGGCATCCCCAGTGGCGACAATGCCGCCTAATGTAGCGTGTGCCGAAGAAACGGTGGGATCGATTGCGAGAAACTGTCCGGCTTCACCGAGAATTTGTTGCAATTTGGCGAAGGTCAGCCCTGCCTCTGCGGTGACGGTGAGATCTCCGATCGCATGATCAACGAGCCGATTGAGCCGCTCGGTGCTAATCACCAAGGTTATGCCTGACACCAATCCACCCCAATGCAGCTTACTGCCACTGCCCATTGGCAACACGCGCCACTGATGTTGGTGAGCAAACCTCATTACCGATGCCAATTCTGCTTCGGTGTTCGGAGAAACTACATAGTCTGGCGCAGCCCCCGGACGGAGCGATCGTAGAATTGCCTGCTGCCGAGACGCCTCTACGTCATTCCACGCCAGCAATGCTGCGGGACTGACCAACTGTTCTAACTGTTGAGCAACTGCTTCCATTCGTAAAATTACGCAAATTATCGAACCTTGAGCCTTACGCAAAGCTCACTCTACGATAATTTTACCTAGAGAAATTTGGGAATTTCTATGGCACGATCGCAGAGATATTTTCATTATCGGGGAAGACCTCGACATTTCCTCAATCCCATTCAAACTGCAAGCTGCCCGCGATTCGCGCAAGGGTCATTCCTAAGGAACCGCCATGCAACCAATGGACTCATCTACCACACAACAGGCTCGGAAGAACTCGCAAAACCAACGGCCTTCCGAGGCAATTAGCCCTCACAATCCGCCTTCTCAAACCGAGAACCTTGAAGCCGAGATTGACCTTGAAGCCACGATTGCCGCAGAATGCAACTCTCTGAGGCTGCAGGCTCAGGTGCAGCAAGAACGGCTGGCTCAGTTGTCTGCTGATGTTGACTCCCCCAACCCGCTTCCCCTTCTAGCTTGTGCAAGAGCAGAAGCGGCGCTGCAAGAAAGCGAAGCTCGCTACCGTCGCTTAATGGAAACGGCAACAGAAGGAATCTGGGTGCTAGATGCGATGGGAAAAACCCAGTTTGCCAATGATCGATTAGCCCAAATGTTGGGTCAATCGGTTGAAGCGTTGATTGGGCAACCGTTTCTAGATTTTGTGGATGTGGGGAGCAAAGCACTCGCCCAAAAAAGTCTCGATCGCGTCCGCTATGGCATTCAAGAACAGCAGGATTTGAAGCTTCTCCACCCGTCTAGACAAGACTTGTGGGCGATCGTGTCTGCCAGCCCAATTCTGGATACTCAAGGACAGTACACGGGCATCTTGGTCATGACGACCGATATCACCGAGCGCAAACACACTCAAACCACGCTAGAGTACTCGCTTTGTCTGCTACAGACGACCCTCGAATCGACAGCAGATGGCATTCTCAGCCTCGATGTATTCAACAATATTTTAAATCTCAATCGCCGATTCATTCAACAATGGCAGTTGCCAGAAACGGCGCTTTCTTTTAAGAATTATCAGCAGATTCTAGACTATACGATCGCGCAACTCAGACAGCCCGATCTGTTTCTAGAACAGCTTCAAACAGAGTCCGAACGTCCCGATTTAGAAAGCTACATTATTCTTGAATTGAAGGACGATCGCGTCATTGAGCGCTACTCTAAGCCCCTGATGCTGGGAGATAGCGTGATTGGCAGAGTAATTAGCTGCCGAGATGTAACCGAGCAAAAACGAGCAGAAGCGGCGCTGGCAGAGAGTGAAGCGCTGCTAAGAACGGTTGTCACCAATACACCCACCATTTTGTATGCGCTCAATCGAGACGGTACATTCACCTTGGTTGAGGGGAAAGGACTAGAAGCGATTGGATTACAGCCACGTCAGGCAGTTGGGCAGACTGCCTTTGAGCTTTATCGCGACTACCCAGAGGTTCTGGCTGACCTCCAACAAGTCCTAGAGACTGAAGAAGCCTTTAATTCCACATTAGAAGTAAAGGGCATGTTCTTCGACAATCGCCTGACGCCCCTTTACAACGAGCAGGGCGAACTCCTGGAATTAGTCGGTGTGGCAACGGATATCACGGCTCAGCTTCAGGCAGAAGAAGCCTTGCGCCGCGCTAAAGCCGAATTAGAATGCCGTGTCGAAGAACGCACTTCAGAATTGCAGGCAATCAACCAGCAACTCCAGCAAGAAATTACCCAACGCAAGCAGATCGAGCAAAGCTTACGAGAAAGCCAAGTTTGCCTACGATTGATGAACAGCATTTCCACAGGAGCCACCGCCGGACTCTCGGTAATGCAATTGATCGAAGCAACGGTGGAAGAAATCGCACTCCATTTCAGCGATGTGCGGGTGCTGTATAGCGTAATTGAGCGCGATCGCGTCGAGGTGCTTCACTCGGCTCAACCTGAAACAATGCCCTCGCTCAAGGGCCAAATCGACGAATATTTGGGGGTGTCTGACTATCTCAAGCTGCTGGAGCATCGGCAGTCAATCAGTATTGAAAATGTGCAAGAAGAGCCACTGTTGCAGGCGATCTGCGATCGCATGGTCGCCCGAAAAACGCGGTCTCTGCTGACCGTTCCGCTCCAGCATTCAGGCACTCAAACTGGGCTACTTAGCTTGAGTGCGCCTCAGCCCCGCCAGTGGAGTACTCATGAAATTGCAACCTTGACTGAGCTGGCAGATTATTTGTCGATCGTTTTGCAAGAGGCGCAGGCACAGCAAGAGCGCCAACGAGCAGAAGATCGCTTGCGGCTGTTTGAGTCGGTCGTGGTTAACGGCAGCGATGCGGTGGTTATTACTCAGGCGGACTTGGACAATCCGATCATCACGTATGTGAATGCCGCGTTCACCCATATCACAGGGTTTGAGTCGGAAGAAATCCTCGGTGAAACCCCACGAATTTTACAAGGACCCAAAACCAACCGCGCCCAGTTAGCTCGGATTCGGACGCTCTTATCGCAACGAAAATCAGTGCAAGTCGAACTGATTAACTATCGCAAAGATAAAACAGAGTTTTGGGTAGATTTAACGATCGTGCCGATTATTGATACTGAGGACAACGTAACTCACTTTGTCGCGTTGCAGCGCGATATCAACGATCGCAAGTGGTCAGAACGAACGCTCATGGCCGCCCAGTCACGGCTGAAATATCTGCTGTCATCTAATCCATCGGTGATCTACACCTGTCAGCCTACTCCCAATCGGCCTTGTACGTTTGTGAGTGAAAATGTTACTCAACAGCTTGGATACGAGATTTGGCAATATCTCAAAGATTCACATTTCTGGGTAGATCACATTCATCCCGACGATTTGCCCCAGGTAGTCAACACGCTGCCTCGGCTCCTAGAGACGGGTGAATTAACCTGTGAATACCGCTTTCTGCATCAAGACGGCTCCTACCGCTGGTTACGCGACGGGATGAAACTGTTTCGCGATCGCAACAACAACCCAGTGGAGATCATTGGGTCAGTCGTAGACATCAGCGATCGCAAGTGGGCAGAAGATCAAATTCGCGCCTCACTGGATGAAAAAGAAGTGATGCTGAAGGAAATTCATCATCGCGTTAAAAACAATTTGCAGGTGATCTCAAGTCTGCTAAAACTGCAAGCGGGTTACATTAACGATGAGCAAACGCTGGAGGTCTTTAAGGTCAGTCAAAATCGAGTGCGGGCGATGGCGCTGATTCATGAAAAATTATACCAGTCTGAAGATTTAGCCAAGACCGACTTTGCCGAGTATATTCGTAATTTAGTCACTGACTTGCTCCGGTCTTACTCCATGAATTCGCGGGTGGTTGAACTCGATCTTCAAATAGACGAAGTCCGTCTTAGCATTGATACTGCTATTCCCTGCGGGCTGATTATCAACGAGTTGGTTTCCAATTCATTGAAGTATGCTTTCTCAGAATCACAACCTGGTAAAATCATAATTCACTTACGCGCCGAGCCTGAAAATCAGTACATTTTAGTCGTTGAAGATACTGGAGTTGGCTTTCCTGACTATGTAGATTTTCGCAAAACAAAGTCTCTTGGTTTGCAGTTAGTTTGCAACTTAACCAAGCAGATACACGGTGTTATCTACCTTGATCAGAGCCAAGGAACCCGCTTTACGATCGCGTTTGCGGAGTCGAAACCTAAAGGGTGATCATGCCATTTTCAACTGTTCTCATCGTCGAAGACGAAAGTATTATTGCGCTAGATATTCAAATTAGCTTACAAACCGCAGGCTACCAAGTTGCTGCGATCGCAACATCTGCCACCGAAGCGCTAGAGGCGGTAGCCACGCTGAACCCAGACATCGTGCTGATGGATATTCGGATTCGCGGCGATCGCGATGGGGTCGAGACCGCCGAACAAATTCGCGCCGAATTTCAGGTTCCTGTCGTGTATCTCACTGCCCACGCCGACGAGAACACGCTTCGCCGCGCCAAAATATCAGAGCCATTTGGCTATATTCTCAAACCGTTTGAAGATCGAGAACTGATTACAACAATCGAAATTGCCCTATCTCGCCATCAAGCAGAAGCCGCGATTCAGGCGGCGCTGAAGCGAGAAAAAGAACTGAATGAACTGAAATCCCGCTTTGTCTCGGTCGTTTCCCATGAGTTTCGCAATCCGCTCAACGCCATTCTGTTTTCTACCGAATTAATTCAACGATACAGCGCTCAACTGACACCCGAAAAACGAGATGTTTATTTAGAGCGAATTCAACTGTCGGTCAAGCGGATGAACCAACTTCTCACCGATGTTCTAACGCTGGCAGAGACCGAAGCGGGCAAGTTGAGCTATTCTCCTCACGAACTCGATGTCCTCCAATTCTGCCAAGACATCGTAGATGAGATTCAGCCTGCTGAACAGGTTTGCCCGATTCAATTGAGCCACCTCGATGATTTGCCATCTCAACCGCCTTCAGACTTGCCCTGTCTAGACGAGCGTCTCTTGCGCCACATTTTGGTCAATTTACTGTCGAATGCGATTAAATACTCGACCCCAGGCGAGCCGATCGACTTTACGCTCAGCCGCGATCCTAAATCGGTCACGTTCCGCATTCAAGATCAGGGCATTGGTATTCCTCAAGCTGACCATGCCAATCTTTTTCAGTCCTTCTACCGAGCGAGCAATGCCAAGACCATTCCAGGCACTGGTTTGGGGTTGTCAATTGTAAAACAGTGCGTTGATCTACACTTGGGCACAATTTCTGTTGAAAGCGCCGAAGGTCAGGGAACACTATTTACTGTAACGCTACCGTTAGACACAGCGCATGAAAACAATCCTCGTCATTGAAGATGAGCAAGCTGTCCGGGAGTCAATTCTCGATCTGTTAGAGGCAGAAGGCTTTCATAGCATTGGAGGTGAGAACGGCACTGCTGGGGTCAACCTCGCGCATGAGTACCATCCTGATTTGATTTTGTGTGATATTCAGATGCCTGAGTTAGATGGCTATGGTGTGCTCACCAATCTTCGGCAATCGTCTGATACCGCCAGTATTCCCTTTATTTTTCTCAGTGCTAGAACGACAAAGGTTGACATTCGCCAAGGCATGGAGTTGGGGGCAGATGACTACCTGACGAAACCTTGTACCGCCGTTGAACTGTTGGGAGCAATTTCTGGACGCCTCGCGAAGCACCAAGCCTTGCTTCAACGCTACAGTCAATTGGGTAAACCTGCTGTTACAAATCAGCGCGATCGCTCAGAATTGAGTCAAGCGCCGGAAGCGACACAAACTTCTGGCACGCGCGATGGTTTGCTCAATCATTTTTATCAAGAGTTACGCAATCCGCTCTCTAGCATTAACATGGCGCTGCATCTACTGAAATCGGCGGCGAATGAGAACTCTATGCTTTCCACGGTTCAGCAGGAGTATGGTCGCGAATTAGCGATTTTACAGGAGGTCTATAAGTTGCAAGACGTTCTGATTCCTGAGAGTGCCGCGTTGCTTCGGGGCTGTTATCTGATTGACGCTGACTAGCGTTCACTCAAATTATTGCGTCTCATTGCTGACTAGCGTTCACTCAAATTATTGCGTCTCATTTATTGCGTCTCATTTATTGTGTTCTATTCTTGATTGACAACGGATTCATAGCGGATGTAGCAGATGAACGATTCACGTTATCCCTTCATCCGCTCGATCAAGCAAGAATTATATGTAAGCAGGGATTAACGGAACTGAACCCGTGGATCAACCAACGCATACGAGAGATCGACCAACAAATTGATGAACACAAAGACGATCGCGACAAACACAACTCCGCCCTGCACAACGGGATAATCTCGCGCCAAAATTCCTTCGTAAATCCAAGACCCGATGCCTGACCAAGAAAAAATTGTTTCGGTCAGAATTGCGCCACCCAGAAGCGTTCCGAACTGGAGTCCAATCGTGGTGTTGATCGGGAGCAAGGCATTCTTGAGTGCATGACGAAACACGACTAATCGATCGGGCAAGCCTTTTGCTTTTGCGGTGCGGATGTAGTCTTGACCTAGCACATCTAGCATTGTGCTGCGGGTAATGCGAGCTACGATCGCGAGCGGGATAGTGCCTAAGGTCAAGGCAGGCAAGATCAGATGCGCGAGGACATCTGCCAAGACGGGCAGGTTGAATCTGAGCAAGGCATCTAAAACATAGAATCCAGTTATTGGCTGAAAGCTTAATCCGCTTTCAACTCCAATGCGTCCGCTTGGAGGCAACCATTGCAACGTGATCGAGAATAGATAGATCAGTAGCAGTCCCAACCAATACACGGGTAGCGACACTCCGACCAGCGAGCTGCCCATCGTGAGTTGATCGAGCCAGCGATTTTTGTTGACAGCGGCTAAAACGCCTAATGGAATGCCTAACAGAACAGCAACAATCATAGCTGCGATCGCCAGCTCAAAGGTGGCTGTCCACCGCGATCGAATCTCTTCTAAAATCGGAATTCCGCTGATCAAACTATTGCCGAGATTCAGCCGCAGCAGATTCCCTAAAAACGCGAAATACTGAAACACCAGAGGCTGATTCAGTCCTAACTGGTTGCGTAGCGCTTCAACTTGGTCTGGTGTCGCTCGTTCTCCAGCAAGCACGATTGCGGGATCGCCAGGAATTAAGCGCAGTAGTAGAAAAACGGCCAGTGTAATGCCAAATAAAACCGGAACAAGACCGAGAAGCCGTTTCAGAATGTACTGAGGCATGGAGCAGCAGGGGAGAGAGTATCGAGATTTTAGCGCTTCGCGCGATCGCTTCGCTGTTCCTGAAAGGATAATCGCCATTTCATCCGGTCAACTCGACGCGCGATCTTTGGGCGATTCGCAAGGCGATCCTCCGTCCAACATCAAATGAGCGATCTAAGGGTTTCTCGACCCCCTTCGCAGCGTGACACCAACTGATATTCCTCACAAAAAAATCCCAGACTAGCTGGGATTTCAACATGCACTAGCAAATTCAAGCAGTGATGACAACCTTAGCCGCCTAAGCTTCTCCAGTCAACGCTGAAGTCGTTCAAGATCAGCGAGGAGTTGTAGATTTGCAGAATAATCAGCAAAAAGACGAGAAACAATGCCATGAAAACGCCCATTAGAGGCGTAGTTCCCCAGCCCGGAACGACTTTTCCGTATTCGGAATTAAGGGGTTTTAGAACATCTCCCAACCGAGTGCGTTGTGCCATTGGCTCACCTTAAAACGATAGTCTCGACAGAATTTGTAAATTCTTTGTAATAGTATAGAGGAATCCTTCTCATAAATTGAATCGCGTTATGGAACCTGCAATAGCTCTTAACATTTCGATCTGCGCGGTGGTGATTGGTATCACGGGGTATGCGGTCTATACAGCGTTTGGTCCGCCGTCTCAGGCGTTAGATGATCCGTTTGAGGATCATGAGGACTAAGAGTGTGGGTGTGTTTCGGCGCACCCTTTTTTTGTCGGTTCTTTGTCAGTGTGGGTTTAGGGTGACATGTTTAGGGCGAAGGTACGGATTTGCCAAGGCTGGATTTGGGTGTCTGCGGATTGAGTCGCGGATGTAGCGGATCGTGGATTGGGGCGTTCGAGGAGATCGACGGAGTGCGTGATCAGGGGCTTGGCAGAGCCAATTGTAAGGCCAAGGTCGCTTTTGAGCTTGAGATCGGTAGGTTTGCCGTGACACTCGTAACAGCGGAGAATCCAGACATTAGGATTGTCTTCGGATTGCTTGAGAGCGGTCAGCATTAGATTTTCGGATTGCAGATCGAGGAGCGAGGCAACGGGCGGAAGCGTGCCTTCAGGATTAGGATCGAGTCGTACAGCGTGTAGTGGTTGTTTTAGTTCATGGCTTTTTCGCACCGTTTGCGCCGATTGCCAGTCGCCAGCGTGAGGATAGATCGCGTAGGTAAATTGGTGATAACCAAGGTCTGCTTCTGGATCGGGAAATTCAGACCCTCGAAGTAAGGTGAGCCGAATTTGATTGGGTTGGCAGTCGTAGCCGTGTTTGCAGTCGCTCAGCAAACTCACGCCGTAGTTTTTGTCGCTTAAATCTGCCCAGCCTAATGCCGAGACTTCCCATTGGGCTTTTTCTTGTGCGGTTTTTGGTGTTGTGGTGCGCTCATTTGCTTCGCAGTTCCCCTTGCGGGTAATCGCACCGCAAGCAATCTCGTAAGTAGCTTGGTCGGCACTGACTGTTAACGGAAACGCGGCTTTCACAACGACATGGCGTTCTTGCCAATCTACAGTCGTGGTGATTTCTAGAGCAGGCGAATTGTGTTTAAGACGGTAGACCTGATTAAAAATAGATTGTCCGATTTGTCGAGTGACTCGAATTCGCGATTCAAATAGTTTTCCGTCGGGATGAATGTGATGGCTCCCCAGATCATCGCGATCGCGGCTAATGTCTAGAAGTTTTGCAGGAGGGAGAGGATGTTGGGCGTAGTCTGGATCGATATTCCAAGCATCCCAATATTGCCCTTCGTCGCGAAAGGCTTGGAGTTGGTTTCCAGGATGGCTGAGGATTTCGCGCTGATGTTGCTTGTCAAATATACTCGCCAGATCGCCTGTGTTTGGATCGACGCTGACGCGCAGAAACTCATTTTCTAAAATGTATTCGGGTTGCTGGACGGTGAGTTTTTTTGGCTCGGCTTCGGTTGGGCAAAGCCAAAAGCAGCGATAGCCGATCGCTGGGATTTGGTCTGCTAAGAAGGCGATGGAATGCCCGTCGAGTTTGGAGTTGTGACGATAGGCGTAATAATTCTGGTCGTGAATCTCGTGTCCATGCAGGTCATAGACTCCCCAATGCTTCACGGTCTCTGTCTGTGGCACAAACAGTTCGATGATTTCGGATCGTGCCCAGCCGAGCGGATTAAACACGACGATCGCTTGTGCGTCGGGATGAGGGGGTGGAGGAAAGGCAATTTGAGCCGCGATCGCGCCGAGTGCGGTTTCGCGAATGTCTGAGCAGATGCGCTTTGCGTCTTCCCACTCTCGATTGGCATCGACGAAGACTTGAGTGATAGATGAACCAGGCAGAATGTCATGGAATTGGTTAAAGAGAACCTTTTTCCAAGCGGCTTCTAGAGCGTCTTTTGGATAAGGGGCTTGGGTTGAGAGGGTGGCCAAGGATGCGAACAGTTCTGCCTGATATAGCAAGGCTTCACAGTCCCGATTGAAGCGTTTTTGATCGCCGTGGGTGGTGTAACAGCCACGATGGAATTCTAAATAAAGCTCGTCGTTCCAAAGTGGAATCGGGTTCAGTTCCTGATCCATCTCGCTTGAAGGTTGATCATTCGTCGTTGAACCTCCGAGCTTCGTCGTTGAACCTTCGAGCTTCGCGGCTGAATGTTTGAGCTTCGTCGTTGAACCTTCGAGCTTCGCGGCTGAATGTTGATCATTCGTCGTTGAAGCTCCGGGCTTCGTCGTTGAACCTTCGAGCTTCACGGCTGAATGTTTGAGCTTCGTCGTTGAATGTTCGAGCTTCGCGGTTGAAGGTTGATCATTCGTCGTTGAATCTAAAAGCATCGCGCTTGAATGTTGATCATTCATCACCGAATGTTCGAGGTGGGTTGATGAATGTTCGAGGTGGGACAACCCACCTTTTGAGTTCAGCGATTCAGCACTTCGGTTCTCCAACGATTCCAAATACTTCAACGCGGTTATAAATTTCAACGTCGGGAAAAACGGAGACTTCTCCCATCGTTTTGCGATCGTCAGCATGTCACGAGTTGGGCCTCCTCCATGATCTCCCACGCCTGGAAGCCAAAGACAATCGGTTGAGCCAGTTCGGGTAAACCATTCCCAGGCATAGGTAGACAGTGCGATCGGGTCGATGCCCTCACCAATCGGAGAAGACATCAGACTAAACACCGTGCTTCCATCTGGAGCTTGCCACTGGAACATTTCGTAGGGGTATTTGTTGGTATCGTTCCAGCGGAATTTTTGGGTAACGAAGTAATCCATTCCTCCCTGCTTCAGGAGTTGGGGTAGCTGCCAGTTAAATCCAAATGTGTCAGGCAACCACGCGATTCGGTTAATGTCGCCAAACTTTTCTTGGTAGTAGCGCTGACCATAGAGGATGTGACGCGCGATCGCTTCGCCGCTGATCAGGTTCATCTCTGGCTCAACCCACAGCCCGCCGATCACTTCCCAGCGTCCATCCTCCACCCGCTCTTTAATCTGCGCGAATAGCTCTGGACGGTTTTGCTCAATCCATTGGTACAGAGCAGGCGTCGAGTGACAGAATGTGAGGTCTGGAAAGTCATTTTGCAAGTTCAACACCGAATTGAACGTGCGTTCGGCGGCTTTCCAGGTTTCCTCTACATCCCAGAGCCAAGCCATATCTAGATGCGCGTGACCCACCATAAAGACGGTGTGCTGTTTGAGTCGCGGACTGAAAGAGTGGAGGCGATCGCGCAATTTTTGCAACGCGCCGTGTAATTTGGAGCGATCGCTTACGTCTAACCAATCAAACTGCCCGACTTGCGCTTCAACGGTTGCCAACTCCTCTGGCGCAAACGTTTCTAAATAACTTTGCAACACCGCCAGTTCATCAGCAACGAAGCCCGGATCAATATCGTCATAGTCCGATTCGTACATTAGCCGCGACTTCATCAGTCCGCCGATATCGTGCCCCGGACTCACAAGCCGAATTCCGACGCGGACGACTTCCCCCGGAACCACCTGCTGACTTAACACCACTCGGCAGGAGTGATCAAACAAATCGCCTTCCTGAACTTTTTCATCATTGACAAAAACTTGGGCAACCTCTGCCCACCACGTCAGCGCGAGTCGCAGCGTTAGCCCATCTACCGGATAGCCCTGCACATCTTCCGGCAACCGAAATTCTTGGTAAAACCAGCGCACCTTGCGCCCTTTCTCCCAGACGAGATAGCCCTTCTCATTCAGTTCGCCCGTCTCGAAGGATTGAGCCGGTAACGCTGTAATGTCACAATCGCGAGTGCAGATCTGCCAATCGCTCTGCACGTCTCGTTGAGTCAGTTGACGCAAGTGATGGATGACACCAGAAATAATAGATTGATTCGCAGAGTCCAGCATAAAGTCGAATATGATAGGGGAGCGCTACAGTGACGACTTCACCGCTCCCTAAGTCTATGGCTTCTAACGGTCGCTATCAAAGTCATCTCCTCAGTTTTCTGTCTCGTCAACGACAGAAGATTGCGGACAAAACGAGTGTGTTGCTGAGACAAGCAAAACTCACCACGCTCTGGAGCGCTCAGATTTTACTCTATCCGGTGTATGCCGTTTACCAAACGACACGACTAGTCGGACGCCAACTGAAGCAGACCGCACAACGAGCGACTTTCAGCCTGAAGGTTGATCAAGGCTCTCCTCATTCAGCACCGCCAGAGCGTCTTGAAAGTGACACATCGATTCAGCGAGTGTTATCGGCAGTTGCGCAAGCCGTCCAGCCTGAACTCCATGAACCTCAAGTTACGGTCGAGCAACCCCGCAGAATTCTGGACTTCCTTTTACTGCCCGTCACCGTCGTTCGCCGCTTCTTATCACCAGCTTCGGTCAACCTCTCCGATGCTCTAGCAGACGTTTCCCCCGCCCCGATCACCTCAGCGTCTTCAACGTCGATCGCGGCTCAAGCCTCTGAAACCGCGATCGTTAAGCCGCGCTTGCCGATTCAAGCGATCGCATCCCTGCTCGATACGCGAAACCTCGTGCTGATCCTAAACGGCAACGTTATTCTCGACACGCTCACGCCCGACCAACAGCACCAGATTCAGCAGCGCATTATTTTCGAGCTTGCCCTCTACCGCCATTGGTGCAAGCAGCAATCCTTGGGCGCGTCCTCACCGCTACCGCTTCCCGACGATCGCCCGACGATCTTGCCTCCCGTCCGCATCTTCCGGCAACTCATGGCATGGGTGCAGACTGGACCTATTGCGATCGCCACTAACCTATTTCAAGAATCCGCCTTAGCCACAACGTACGGCTCCGATGGAACCGTCATTCAATCTCCAACTGGGCTAGATTGGTTTGTTCCAAATATCAGCGGGTCAGACATTAGTTGGAACGTGACTCCGCCAAAACTTCCTAGCGCCGGAGACTTAAAGACCGCGTTCGGTCAACTTCCGAGATGGACAGACCTAGAAGCCTTGGTTTGGGCAGCCATTCACTACTTCTTCGGCGGACAAGATCGACGCTTTGCCCCGTCCTATCCCTATCTTGGTAGCACAACAGAAGATCTTGGTGGCACAACAGAAGCCTCTGATCCTCAACTCACCGCAAAGTCTAACTGGTTATCGTGGTCAGATTTGTTTGGTCGTCCACCTGCTTACCCAACCTCGGCTCCAGAAATTGCGATCGCTGGAACTTTAGCAGATCCGGTTTCTTTGAAGTTGCGCTCTGCGCTAATCGCTCAAGACGGTTTACGCCCAGAAGTGACTTCTCGGACTCAACCCCGCCTTGCCCCCCGCTCTAAAATTTTGCTCGGTCGCTCGTTTAAGCAATGGTTGCAGCGCTACTTCAACGCTCGAACGTCAGTTGTCGTGCATCAACCCATCGAGTTGAAGGTAGATGACCCGATTGAAAAGGGTAATCTCACCATCCGCGATCGTCAGCCTAGTCACGTCGAAATCACTGCGCCCGCATCCATCAATCCGACTCCCTCTGAGGTTGAAGAGAGCTTAGCCACTTACACGTCCCATTCGGCTACTCATACACCAGATTGGATCGAGACAGACGCGATCGCGGCAGGCTACGTCAAATCCCCCGTGCAGAGAGTGATGAGTTGGCTAGATCATCTCGTTTCTTGGGTTGAAGCAAAACTCATTGCCGTTTGGAATTGGTTAACAGCGCGAGAGTCGTAGGCGCTTAAAAACGGTACAGCACTCCTGTAAGATAGAAACACGCTTGCCGTTCAGACGGAATTTATCAACGCCTTTCATAACCCCTGGAGTTATTCAGTTATGATCACGCTCAAGGTCATTGTTTACATCACTGTGGCATTTTTTGTGGGTCTATTTGTTTTCGGCTTCCTATCGAATGACCCCTCGCGGAATCCTAACCGCCGAGACTTAGAGTAATTCATCCTCGTGTGCGAGGTTTTGGGGGCAGTTTATCTGCCCTCTTTTTATGGAGTGATCATTCAGAGCTTGAACGTTTAATTTGCTCTGAACGTTTAGTTTGCAAGTAAAGCTAAGCTTCAGTCCACACGCTTTGGTGAATGATAAATGACAGTTGGAACTTCAGTTGACATGGATAGTCTCTAAATTTTTAACTCTAAATTTTTAACCCCGCCGCTCCTATAGACAAATTACCAATTACGGATTACAACTTATTCGGTTTCTCACTGCACCGTCATAGCTAATACATTTACGACTTACGACTTACAAATTACTCTATGCCCTACCCGGTTCCGCCTCCTGAGCCTCCTGCGATCGTCCGAACTTCTGAGCGTCCCTCTAAGCCAATTGCCTCTCTACCCCACTCATCAGACATTGTGCGATTGGCGCAAAGCACAGCTTTAGAGGAAAGGCTTGCTCAACCGACACCGCCAGAATCATCTCCCCTGTCGCTCTCTCAGTGGAAAAGCGCAAAAGTGCTGCGGAGAGCGAAAGCGTTAACCCCGCCAGTCACATCTCTAAATGCCGTTGGGCTTGAACCAAGCGAACAGAGAAGCGCCCAATCTGTGCCGTCTCCTTCTACGCCTTTACCGCCGTCTCAAGTTCCTCAACCGACAACACCCCTACCTCCTTCAACCCCGTCTACTCCTGCGCCGACAACCCCAAGTCCGATCACGCCTACGCCTGCTCCTGTACCGAGTCCGGCTCCAACTACGCCTGCACCCAACGTCCCAACGCAGCAACTTAACAACCAGGGATATTTGGAGCTAAGAGCCGACCGACAAGACTACGACGAACGACGCCAAATCTTTACTGCCGAAGGAAGGGTTTCGCTTAGATTTCGAGGAGCGCTATTGACTGCTGATCGACTGCAAGCCAATCTCGTCAATCGGCTCACCGTTGCCGAGGGAAACGTCACCTTAACGCGCGGCGACCAAGTGCTGCGAGGACAACGCTTCCGCTACAACTTGATTCAAGAAGAAGGCACGGTCGAGCAAGCCAGTGGTGAAATCTATTTACCTTCGACCCAGACAGACTTTAACCCCAACCTGCCCACTGACATTACCGCAGGCTCCATTCCGCCGGGGTCAGTCGGCGATCGCTTGACGGTCAACCAACCTCCTCAGGGAGTCAGTCGCCAAGGATCGGTCGGCATTGCGCTAGGGTCAAGAAGACGTACCTCAGGAGGGGTCGCAACCATTCCTGAAAGCAACGGAACCGTCAGCCGACTGCGGTTTGAAGCCGAGCAAATTGAGTTTTACCCGGAAGGATGGCAAGCGCGAAATGTCCGCATTACTAACGATCCCTTCTCGCCGCCCGAACTTGAGCTTCGCACCGATCTGGCAACACTAACCCGGCTTTCTCCGCTGCGGGATGAACTGCGAGCCTCACGCGCCCGCCTCGTGTTCGATCAACGCTTCTCCCTACCGCTGCTGCGAAATCGAGTTATCTTAGATCGCAATCAGCGTCAAGCCACCGGAATTAACCTTGGAATAGATGGCGACGATCGCGGCGGCGTATTCGTTGAGCGCAGTGTCGAGGTGTTTCCGCCTGGCCCGATTCAATTTACGGTTACGCCTCAGTTTTTTGTGCAACGCGCCATTCAAGGCGGCAATGGACTCGCCGATTTGTTTGGCTTGAGAACGCGGTTGACCGCTCCGCTCTCGTCGCGGACGGCAATTCGAGGCGATGTAGTCTTAACCAGCTTTGACTTTGGCAAAATTGAAGATAATCTACGGGGCAGTCTGCGGGCACAGCAACTGATTGGAACCCACACGCTCAGTTTAGAAGCGAGTTATCGCAATCGCTTATTCAACAATTCGCTCGGGTTTCAAGATGTCCAAAGCAGCATCGGCGCATTGTTCTACTCCCCAACGATCGCGATTGGCAACACAGGCATTAATGCGAGTTACCAAGTCGGCTATCAGTTTGTTAATGCAGACACCGATCGCCCGGAGTTACTCTCTGCCGACCGCCGCAACAATCGAGTCAGCTTGAGCCGGTTTCAAGCTAGTGCCGCGCTCAGCCGAGGCTTTCTACTGTGGCAAGGAAAAGGCTTACCCGCCACCGCAACCGAAGGGCTGCGCTACTCGCCTGTACCCATTGTGCCCTACCTTGCTTTGGGAACGGGCGTGACAGGTGTGACCTCCGCATACAGCAATGGTGATGTGCAAAATAGCGTAAATGCGACCGTTAGTTTACTTGGTCAATTTGGCCATTTCTCTCGAAACTTTTTAGATTACACCGCATTTAACATCTCCTATACCCAAGCCTTCCGTGATGGGTCATCGCCTTTCTTATTTGATCGCATTGCCGACGATCGCATTCTCTCTGCCGGAATCACTCAACAACTCTACGGCCCGCTTCGGATTGGATTTCAGACCAGTTATAACGTTCAAAGCGGGCGAGAAATTAGCACCGACTACATTTTGGAATACAGTCGCCGCACTTACAGTGTTGGTTTGCGCTATAACCCGGTTTTGCAACTCGGTTCGGTCAATTTGCAAATTAGCGACTTTAACTGGACAGGTGGCGGTACCGAGCCGTTTCAAGGAAGCGGCGTGAGACCTGTGCAGGGAGGTGTGCAACAATTACCAGAATAAGACCCCAATCAGACTTTAGATAGGAAATCAAGAAACGCTGCGATCGCGCGCTTCAAGATTGCTTATTCTAGGAGTACTGACTTAATTAAAATTAAGTAAAGGGAAAAAGAAGAACGCTACTGTTCTCCTTCGACCTTTTGCCTTTTCAAAAACGCTTATGACAAACCCGGCAAAAGGAACATTTGAAGATAAGACTGCAACCGCCCATGCGATCGATCTCCTGACCTATTACAGTTTTGATTTGGGCAGTCGGACAGCACCGCAACTGCTGGATCAATGGCTCAAGGACTATTCGGCAGGCTGGATTCGATGGGCGGTGATCGAAGCGTTGTACCAAGGACGCTACAAAGCCGTTTCGGTCGAGCAGATTTTGAAACTATGGCAACGGCGCAAGCAGCCTTGCTATCACTTTAGCTATGAGTTTGAACGGCTCGTTTGTCACAAATTTCCCCGCAATTTGGCTCAGTCGCCTCGCAAAGCGGTGACTCCCGTTGCCCCGTTTCCAGAAGAAGCAACGCTGCCTGCACTGCCTGCGCCTAGCCTACCTCCCGAAGTTGAGCCATTCAGGCCGCTCGCCTGGTCTGCTTTGGCAGAGCAACAGCACGATGAGCCGCTTTATGATGATCCAATAGAAGAAGTCGAATTGGAGTTACCCGCTCCTGCCCTAGAGCAAGACCGTCCGTTAGCTCCCGCTGAAGCATTACCGTTACGATCGCTAGCTCAAGTGCAAGAAGGGATGGAAGCGCTGATCAATCAAGCAACTTCTCACCTGAATGCTTCTTCAGAAGCGGGAACAAAATTGCTGATGGAAGACGCGCGGCATCGTGCGGTTTCGTCAGAGTTGCATGATGCGTCGATCTCAGAACGTCATGTACCAACTGCGCCTTCTAGATCTCAAGTCAGTTTCGAGCCAGATAGTTCTACAGAAAATGGCGTTAGCGCCTCTAGTACAGAAGAATTTTTGTTGGATGAGGCAGAGGTTGTAGACGAGAGTCACTTACCAATCCACCAATTCACGCCCACGCCTGACACCTCAGACTTTCACAGCAAACTGAGAGCGGTGGCAGACCAAGAACTAAAGGATCTGCGATCGTAGAGGCAAGACCATGCCTTTCAGATCAACAGGTTGTAGGGATGATTTTGCATTGAGTTCTAAAAAACCCTTCTTCAATCTCTGAAGAAGGGTTTGAAACCGACGGACTTAAAGCACCTCGACCTCTAATTGCGGTTGCGGTTGCGGTTGAAACTGAAACAGCGAGTAGACCACATCTCGACGAATGTTAATCATCATTTCGAGGAACAGTTCATAGCCTTCGCTCTTGTACTCGATCAGCGGATCTTTTTGTCCATATCCGCGCAAACCGACCGACTCACGCAGCCCATCCATGGATTGGAGATGTTCGCGCCAGAGCGTGTCAATGCGGTTGAGAATGAAGAAACGCTCTGCCTGACGCATCAAGCCAGGTTGAAGCGCATCGACTTCAGCTTCTTTCAGGTCATAGGCAATCCGGGCTTGTTCGTGTAAAAAGGTTCTAATTTCGCCAACGCTCATATCTGCCATTTGATCGGCTTCCAAATCGCTTAGCAGGTAGACAAACTCTTGGACTTTGCTAACGAGCTTATCGAGTTCCCACTCTTCGGGCGGCAGCTCAGGATTGACATAGGCGGTCACGATGTCGTCCATCGTTAGTTCGCCATACTTCACCACCTGTTCTTTGAGGTCTTGGCCTTCAAGCACACGACGACGCTCAGCATAGATGGCACGACGCTGATTGTTCATCACTTCGTCATACTCAAACACCTGCTTACGGATGTCGTAGTAGTAGGTTTCGACTTTCTTTTGAGCGCCTTCAAGCGATCGCGTCAGCATCCCCGACTCGATTGGCATATCTTCTTCGACGCGGAAGGCATTCATCAAGCCTGCCACGCGATCGCCGCCAAAGATTCGCAGCAAATTATCCTGCAAACTGAGGAAGAATCGAGTCGAACCCGGATCCCCTTGCCGTCCTGCCCGTCCGCGCAATTGGTTATCGATTCGGCGAGACTCATGACGCTCCGTTCCAATCACATGCAAGCCACCTAAATTGACGACTTCTGCGTGTTCCGTATCGGTGAAGGCATCGTACTCCTTGCGAATCATCCGATACACTTCGCGCAATCGCTGAATGGCCGGATCGATCGTCGGCGCTTTTTCTGCCGCCGTTGCGATCTTGTCTTCGGCTTCGAGTTCCGGTAGGCTGCGCTCTCCGTACTGCTGCACCGCCAGCATCACCGCATCTTTGAGGGCTTGTTCCGTCTCTCGTGACAGCGCTGTTGGATAGATATCCGAAGTGACTTTCCAGGTTTTGACCTTTTTCGTGGTGGCAAAGCCTTGTCCGCCTGTACGCGGATCGGCAAAGCCCTGACCTGCCGAAAATTCATCTTCATCCTCGGGCTGTACGATGCGGGGCATGAAGTATTCCCGAATCTTGAGCCGTGCCATGTAGTCGGAGTTACCGCCCAAGATGATGTCCGTTCCGCGCCCTGCCATGTTGGTTGCGATCGTCACTTTACCTTTCCGCCCGGCTTGAGCGACGATTTCAGATTCTCGCTCGACGTTTTCTGGCTTCGCATTGAGCAGGTTGTGAGGGACGTCTTGCGCCGCGAGTAGTCCTGACAGGAGTTCTGATTTTTCAACGCTGGTGGTTCCAACCAGAACGGGGCGACCGACTTGGTGCATCTCGGCGCACTCTAGCGCGATCGCGTTCCACTTTGCTTCTTCGGTTTTGTAGACTTGGTCGGAAATGTCTTTACGCTGCGTCTTCCGGTTAGTGGGAACGATCGTCACTTCCAGCTTGTAAATTTTCTCGAATTCCGCTTCTTCAGTCTTGGCGGTTCCCGTCATTCCCGCCAGTTTGGGATAGAGCAAGAAGAAATTTTGATAGGTAATTGTGGCGAGCGTTTGGGTTTCGTTTTGAATATCGACATTTTCTTTGGCTTCGATCGCCTGATGGAGTCCATCGCTCCAACGGCGTCCGGGCATAACTCGACCCGTAAATTCATCGACGATCACGACTTCGTCACCGCGAACGATATAGTTCACGTCTTTGATAAAGAGTTCTTTCGCTTTGATCGCATTGAAAATGTAGTGCGCCCACGGATCTTGTGGATCGAAGAGATCGGTGACGCCAAGCAGTTGCTCAGCTTGGATAAAGCCTTCGTCAGTGACAAGAATGTTGCGCTGTTTCTCATCGACTTCGTAGTGGTCTTCTTTGTTGAGGGCACGCGCGATCGCGGCGGCCTGCATATATTTCTCGGTCGGACGCTCCACCTGACCTGAGATGATAAGCGGTGTCCGGGCTTCATCGATTAGCACCGAGTCTACTTCGTCGATGACGCAATATTGGAACGATCGCTGCACCACTTCCTCCATTGAGGTTGCCATGTTGTCGCGCAGATAATCAAATCCCAGTTCGCTGTTGGTGGCGTAGGTGATGTCACAGGCGTAGTTACGCTTGCGTTCGGGAGGACTCATATTTTGCTGAATCAGCCCCACGCTCAACCCCAAAAAGCGGTGAATCTGTCCCATCCATTCGGCGTCACGACGGGCAAGATAATCGTTTACGGTGACAACGTGAACCCCGCGACCCAAGAGCGCATTGAGGTAGGCAGGCAGCGTCGAAACCAGCGTTTTTCCTTCCCCAGTTTTCATCTCTGCAATCTGACCATCGTGCAGCACCATACCGCCGATTAGCTGCACATCAAAGTGCCGCATGCCTAACACCCGAATCCCTGCCTCTCGCACTACCGCAAAAGCTTCTGGCAAGATATCTTCGAGAATTTGCTTCTCTTCGTTCTCGTTTTTTGCTTTTGTCAGCCGTTGCTTAAATTCTGCGGTTTTTGCCGCCAATTCGTCATCCGAGAGCGGTTTAATCTCTTCTTCTAAAAGATTAATCTCAGCCACTAATGGCTGATATTTCTTGACTTTACGAGCATTGGGGTCGCCCAGCAGAGTTTTAAGCATGAGAGGAAGTTAGCGGGTTTGAATCAGGGTAGGGAATCGAATCTTCGGCTGCGGCTATTAGTAACGTGCCACAGGCTAATGATATCCGACCCTTAGAACTCATCTAAGGTATACCAATCTTATCATTTTGGCTTAAGCCCATCCGATCGAAGCGGCGACGAGATGGTACGTATTACCGAAATGGAGCAGCGAGAATACAAACTGGTCGGCGCGATCGCTGCATAAAATGTGGACTTGGCAAGAGGAGTTAAATTGATTTATAAATCGTTTGGCGTTAGCCCAGTTGATTTGCTGATTCGAGCCAGCATACGGGGACCAATTTCATCATTAGGTCGAAAGGCAAAGACAAAATTATCATAGCCTTCACGCACTAAAACGATATGTGAACCCGTCTGTCGATCAATGCTCCAACCGATTCGTAAAAGCGCTGACAAGACTTTTCGCCCCTTAGCTGATGACCATTGATTCATGCGGCAAGAAAAGAGATGATGACAGGCTCAGGCGAAGCTTCGCTTTGCTCAATGCGATCGGCTAGAACTCTCAAGGCAAGTGCCTGAACGTTTGCAATCGCTCGCTCTCGGCTCTCACCATAAGCTAGAGCGCCAGGAATGCCAGAGACTTCAGCAATCCATCTACCGTCTGTTTCTTGCTCTGTTTCGATTCTAAAGTTCATGGCGCGTTCTCCCAATTTGGAGTTAGGCTTCTAAAATTGAACTGATTTGTGCCTGGATGACAAGTGATACAGGTTGCAAGCGTCGCTTTTTGGGGTAGCTCTACTTTTGGGTGCAAGACTTTGAAATATTTTGAGTCGGCAACTCGGTAAGGCACTTTTTCATCTGCCGCCACTAGCCGAGAGGCGAACTGTAAGTAATTCCAAACCAGGTAACGAGGTGGGTCAACCAAGGGCTGAAGCTCGGCTCCGTAATGCTGAGGATCGCGCAGCAATTCTCGCCAGGTTTGGGTTGGCAAAAGCGCAGGCGGAACTCCGATATGACAGGTCGCACAGTTTTCTAGGTAAAGCTGTTGTCCAAGCTGATAACGCTGAGGAATGATGTCTACGGTTCCAACTGAGCTGGGCGTTGCGCTTGCTGCAACAGGGTCAGCCGCGACAGACGGTGACGGAGCAATGACGGTTGCAAACCCTAGACCTAATGCCAAACTCCATGCCAAGAGCAAGCCGATCAAAATCATAGGACGTTTGCGGAGCCTCAGGCGGCGAGACTGTAGCGAACCGTTAGCAGAGTTTGACATGGGCATGGACACCTACAAAGACGATTGAGAAAAGACAGATGAGAGGGTTTTGAGCAAAGCACCGAAAAGGTTTGACCAAGAAAATAAGCAGGAAGTTTCGCTAGCAGGAGGGCGATTAGCGCAGAGCACAACTTCATAGGAATCGGCTAACTTTCCACTATTTGCTTCGATCAACGATATAAAGAAATTATTTAGATCTAAAGTGAGAATTTTGATACCGATTCTTCGCTTAAAGTTGGGTAAAACCAAGGAAAGGTAATCGCTTAGTTGCCTTGGTTTAGTTGTCAGAACAGGATGCGTTGAGCATGGATTGTCGTCATATTCAGTTTCGCGATTCTACAAGATTGCAGAATGCCTGCATTGAGCCTAACGCGAATCGCGGCTCAGAACTTCATATCGATCAACTTCAAGCATTATTTCAGGTTGCGGCGTTTTGGGCACGCGATCGCAAGCGAGAAGATTTAGCACTCGCGATCGCAAACAGTAATCCCGTCATTTCAGCTTGGGATCATGATCAACTGATCGGCTTTGCTAGAGCTACGTCAGACGGCATTTATCGCGCCACAATTTGGGACGTTGTGGTTCATCCAGACTATCAGGGTGCAGGACTCGGACGCAAACTTGTACAAACCGTGCTGAGCCATCCTCATGTCTGTCGGGTAGAGCGCGTCTATCTGATGACGACCAATCAGCAAGAGTTTTACAAGCGGATTGGCTTCGAGGAAAATGCAACCACAACAATGGTGTATTTCAACCAACCGATCGCCCTGCCAAACTCTGGGTTAGTGGTTGAATTGGAGTGCGATATCGGCTGCTAAGTTTTGCACGACAACGAAAGCTAATAATTTATGTAGGCAGCAGATATATAGGCAGCAGAAAGCTCATCCGCTATATCTGCTGCCTATTCGTTGCTAACGAAATGTCTCTGCTCAGCCTGAATAGTCGATTCACTGTCTCCACCGTCGCGTAAATTCCTCCAAGGTTTCTTTGGGAATTTGACCTTGTAGCCAGTTGAGCGCTTGATCTTGGCTAGGCAGGGATTGATAGTACTTGCAAACATTAACTAGTGTCAGCGGCGACAGCGCAGGAACTGGAGCAGGAGTGGGCGTTGGAGTCGGGGTCGGCGTTGGAGTGGGCGTTGGAGCGGGAGTTGCGCCCTCTAGTGCTGCCCACGTGGCCGCTCCAACAATGCCATCTGCCACTAAATTTTTAGACTTTTGAAAGGCGATTACAGCAGTTTTCGTTTTAGAGCCAAAATCACCATCTATCGTCCCGACATCAAACCCTTTTCCCTTGAGCAGCTGCTGCAAATCTTTCACTACATTTCCAGCATAGGTTTGACGGAGCGGAATCCGACCCTTGAGCAAGGCTTGCAGGTTGTCTAGAGTACCAGCAAACTGGTTCAGGTCAACGTTACCCACAATGCCGCGAAGAACACCTGTTTCAGAATACTGGTGAAACGTCCAGGTTTTCCAGGTTCTGGGCACAAAGGGCGTTCGGGTTCCAAAATTTGCGACCCATAGAGGATATTCTGCAAAGCTAGCGGGATTGCCAAGCTTATCTTCCCAAAAGCTGGGAAACGTGTAGAGCAAAGGTTTGCGCCCCGTTTTGTCCTCAATGATGGACATCCATTTGAGGGCGCGATCGATGATGGTTCTCGTATCTAAACCGTCCGTAATTTCTAAGTCCAACACAGGCGGTAAATCAAACGGCTCAATTTTGCCAACGGTTTGCATGAAGTTGGCCGCTTGCACAGCAGGATCGCGTCCGGGGCGGAAAAAATGGTACGCGCCTCGAACGATGCCCACAGAGCGAATGCTATTCCAGTTTCGAGCAAACAAGGGATCATTACTTGTTGCCCCTTCGGTTGCTTTCGCAAAGGCATAATAAATTCCTTGACTGGCAACGGTTGCCCAATCTACGTTTTCCTGATAAGCCGAGACATCAATTCCAGTTAAAGCCATACTGTTTTAGCTCCGAAACGCTAGTACATGAATAATTCACTAACGAGTTTCAGGATTCCCAATAAATAGACGCAGAGAAAAAGATAAACGATCCTTGAGCTCTTGGCGACCGTTTATTCTTTCAACTGCTTTTTCAGCCATTGATTAATCTCAGTACTTAAAAGCGCATTGCCGCGAGCACTGAGATGGATATGATCTTGATAGAGATCTTTAGGGGTAGGCGCTTGGTTAAAAATCGGCAGAACGTCGATATAAGCTATGCGATGTGCTTGAGTAAATTCTAGAAGACGCTTGCGAGCCGTTATTTCATAATCGCGGGAACCGGGTTGACCAATTTCTCTAAGCAGAGGCGTCATCAGCAGCAAAAATTGAGCATTAGCTTGAGTTGCGATCGCATAAATTTGCTCGATCGCCTCCAAGTTAGCCCTAACGCGATCGCCTCCCTCCGCCTGAAGTTTCTGCAACTCCAAAGGCAGTGGTGGAGCGGGCAGAACGTACCGAGTGAAAACTTCAGTCAGGGCGAGGAGCGGCCTGCGATCGGGATAGTTGCGATCGCGCCCAACCCCTAAAGGCGATGGAGTCGTAGCAAACAGATCATCGGTGTTGATCACCAGTACGATCGCTTGCGTCTCAAACACCCCAAATCGCCTTAGATACGCTAACTCGTTACGCGGACCCCAAGAATTTGCGGATGCATTCAATACCTCCAGCTTGCCGTTCCAAGGTCTTGCCACCAGTTCAGATAAAATGTCGGGCTGATCTGTCCACCAGCCGCCATTCACAATCGAGTCCCCAATCATCAGCACTCGCGTGAGGTTGGAGGGGCGATCGCGAAGTTCGGCACTCCGCATGGAGTATTGATTGATCGAGATTCGGTTACCAAAGCGACGCACGGTTTGATTAGGTGCAAGCAGATATCCGATCTCAGCATCCGGTACATAAAGCAACGGATTGCCAAACCCAAAGCGCGATCGCAGCCCCATCTCGACCAAAATCAAGACGGCAATCAGCGCCGCGCTAATCAGTAAAAACCATTTCATTCAGTCAACGTTTGCACTTGTGCTTTCCTATCTTGTCTGGTGTAGAGCATTTCAGTACAAAAAGTTTTGACAAATTTTGATCAATTACTGCCGCTAATAGAAGGCAAAAGCTAAAATAATGCTTCAGAATGAGTTAGTCAACGCGAATTGTTGGCTACCTTAAAACCAGTCACCTACCGTTATCACTGCTTGAGGAGTTGCAAACCATCATGTCAGACCTAAACCGTGGAATCATGAAGTTTGATGGAGCAGATAGCCCAGTTGTTGTTACGGCTTCTGCCGTTATGATTTTGGGAAGTATTGCCGTGTTGATTATTTGGGCAATGCGATCAGCCTATCTGTTGGGATAATTGTTGAACAACTCAATTGTTGGATAGTCAATTGTTGGACAACTTAATCCTCTTGGGGCTAACTCGCTCGAATTTCATTTGAGTGGGTTAGCCCTAAGTCTTTTAGAACTGCTTTTTGAAAGATTAATAGAAAAGATTAAGAGAAAATAGCGTCTTGATCGAGTTCATAAATGAAGTCGTAGTTAAACGAGAGCGCTTTGGGATGGCGGATGACTGAGAAGCCAAAGCTTGTTGTAGCAGCAGTTGTAAAGGTTGCGATCGCAAGCTCAACCAATTTTTTGTCAGAAATGTCTGGCTTTTGTACAAAATAGTCGCGCCGCGCAAAGAATAGCTTTTCGTCTCTAGGTGTGATGATCTGATTGAGGCGATGCGTATGTTGAATCGGCTTGATGTACATCTCAACGAAGTCTTCCTGATTGCGTTGAAGTCGGTAGAGACGTTCGTGTTGTAGCCAACTCATTCCAAACATCATTTTGATCAGTTCAAATCCCAAAATGTAGTTAAAAATATTGTTGCGTTCCTCGGTACTTGCCACAATTCGCAGTGCCGATTCGAGAAACAGATCGGGTTGCCGCCGCGCATCCTGAGCCGAATGAATGTAAAACTGTCGGATGTAACCTCTGACAAACGCTTCGGTTAATTCTGTTGAAATCCGAAACCGCTTCAAATTATCTCTAACTTTTTGTTTGATCTCACGGTTATTGACGAGTCTTGCAATTAACCCATTCGCCGTATATTCATCTAGAAATTCGGCTTGCACATCGGGCGTCGCTGCACACAGCAAATGACACAGCGATAAAACATAGCGTCGCTCGTTCCAAGGCAAACTCTCCGCCCACTGCTTTGCTTCAGGAGGAAGCTTTTGAAGCACATTTTCGATGGTCGATTCTGTCGATGCAATTGACGCGGACGGGTCGATTGAGTCAGAGGCGGACGGCTGGTTCATAGTCGTGATTCTCGAAGCTGCGATTGGCTCTGCCGAACTCTAAAGGAGCGATCCCTTCATGCCTCAAACAGAGTTGCAAAGTTCAAGAACATTTGCACAAACTAAAGTTCCATCAAAATAAAGTTCTATCAAAACGAACATACTCTGACCAACACTCTGACTAACACTGTGCTCTTTAAGTATGCCCTAGAAGCCGCGATCCGATTCGTCACCACATGGCAGACTAGAAACTGCTACAGCTTGCCCAAACGTTTACTAGAGGGCGTCTGAGTGTACGTTCGGCAGTGAAATTTTTGTCAACACTGTGTCAATAGATAGTTCGACATATAGTTCGACAACCTATGCCATCCGCCTAAGTTACCTTTACAATGAAATGTTAATTCAATAAAAGTTATTACGAGAAAATTGTGCCGGAAACGACTTCTCTTCCATCAACTTTGATTATCTCTGGGTTTCACGCCCTCTCAGATCCATTACGGATTCAAGTCATTGAGCTATTGCGCGATCGCGAGCTTTGCGTATGCGACCTCTGCGAAGCAATCGGTGCGACCCAATCTAAACTCTCTTTTCACCTCAAAACTCTCAAAGAAGCTCAACTTGTGCAAACTCGCCAAGAAGGTCGTTGGATCTATTACCGATTGAACTTGTCTCAGATGGTTGTGTTAGAGCAGTATCTTGCAGAGTACCGTCGCTTTAGCCCGATTCTACCGACTCGGACATGTCGCGAAGAATAATCTAATGAGTAATTCTAATAGCCACTGTGCTTTGGATCGCTTGCCAAATCATTTTTCAAACAAAACCATTTTTTTGAAAGTCGATGCTTTCACCAATAATCGGTTTTAAGTTGGCACAACGAATATCCCGATCTCGATCAGTTTAATTTCGGGCAACGTTCTAGAAATAGGTTCTAAGAATTAGTGATTTAGACCGCTCGACAGAACTCATAGCGGTTGCTTATAAGTGAACGGTATAACGTTGCTCATTATTTGCTCTAAATGAGACATAGTTTATTGTTCTGCTAACACTTGCAAGAATGTTGTTTGAGCTTCTCGCAGATCAACATCAGAATTCGCGCTCTGAATCATCTGCATAGCTTCGTCGTAGGATGAACCAGAACTAATCAGATAGGCAGCGAGCATCGTTGCTGTTCGTCGCCGTCCATTGGTGCAGTGAATGGCAACGGCGTTGCCAAGCTGATTTTGCTGGTCAACAAAGCCTTGTAAGTTCTGAACCTGTTCTCGACTTGGTGCAGTGCCTCCTGGAGTAGGAAGCCACAAATGAGGAATATTCGCTTCGTCATATAAAGCTAGATTGGATGGGTCATCTAGAACGGAAACGATCGCACCAATTCCGGCTGTTTGTAGATTGGTGAGTTCTTCCTTAGTTGGCTTACGAACGCCTGCAAGCTTAGCAGGAACAACCCACCATAAGTTCTTCTCAATGGGCTGAACAATTTGCTGCTCCATTCACTCAAACCTCCATCACAGTGTTAATCGTAGGAGAAGTCATCAAGGCTAACGGTGAACCCTCAAACAGCGCGGATCGCGTAGGGTTGCTTTTTCGGGATCACGCGGAAACCAAGCTGCCGTGCGTTTACAGACTTCGACTAGCATTAGCATAACTGGAACTTCGATCAGTACGCCTACGACCGTCGCGAGTGCGGCTCCAGAGTTTAAGCCAAATAACACTACAGCGGTAGCGATCGCGACTTCAAAATGATTGCTGGCCCCGATCAAAGCAGCAGGAGCAGCATCTTCATACGATAGCCCCAACTTCAATGCGGCAACGTATGAGATTAAGAAAATGAAATTGGTTTGAATGAACAATGGCACTGCAATCAATAAGATGTGCAATGGATTATTGACGATTAATTCTCCCTTAAACGCAAACAGTAAAACCAATGTAATGAGTAATGCAGAAATTGCGACAGGATTAAGATATTTGAGGAATTTTTGCTCAAACCAATCTCGTCCTTTATGTCGCAAAATCCAGTATCGCGAATACATTCCAGCAATCAACGGAAAGCCCACATAAATCACGACAGATAGCGCGATCGTTTCCCAAGGAACAGTCAAATCATTAGCAGCAAGCAACCACCGTCCTAATGGCGCGTACAGCAACAACATGGCGAGGGAGTTGACCGCGACCATCACCAACGTATGTCCCTGATTGCCATATGACAGATAACCCCACATCAACACCATTGCAGTACAAGGGGCAATCCCTAGCAAAATTGTTCCCGCAATGTAGGAGTTGAATAGTGCCACTTCGCTGCCGCGAATGATCTCAGTTCCAGTAATCAGTGGACGAAACACACTACCGAGAAATGCTTGAGCAAATACCAGCATCGTAAACGGCTTGATCAACCAGTTCACCACCAGCGTCAAAATCACAGGCTTCGGAGCTCGAACGGCTTGCTTAGCTTGTGAGAAGTCAATTTTGACCATGATGGGATACATCATGAAAAACAGACAAATGGCAATGGGAATCGACACTTGATAGAAGCTCATCGCATCTAAAGCCGTCGCAACCCTTGGAAACGATCGTCCTAATACAATTCCCACGCCAATACATAGAAAGACCCATAGAGTAAGGTATTGCTCAAAAAAGCTGAGCGTTCCGGTCGCTGGTGCGGATGATGAATTTAAGTTGGAAGGTTTTAGGCTCATGAGGTAGACCGTTAAATATATCAGTTGTTCGTTAAACGTTAATCAGGCAGAAACTCCAATCACCGCCTTCTGTCCAAGCAATCTCTTTACTCGGTGGAGGATCAGGCCGCTTGCGAGTAATTACCGTCGCTAAGACCAAAACGGTCAAAAGCTACAAGCAGCCACCAAGCCATAAAACCGATACACCAATCCAGATATCACCGTTTCCGCTAACCGTCCTCCCGAATTCGCCATGTAACAAAAGCCAACATTAATGCCAACTCGGACGGGCATAGATTTTACCTGTGAACGGTTTTTATATTTCAATTTAAATTAGTATATTGCTTTAGTTTCTTGTGTCAAGCGATAAAAACCGCGATTTTGAGAACTTCTCAAATCTAAATAAATTGATGTTCAGTTTTATTGATCATTCACGATCGCACCTTGAGAATAGAGCGATCGTGAACGCTAACCCTCAAAAAACAGCTTGCTTCGCGAATCCTTCTGCACCGTATAGCTTTAGGAGGCGATCACGATACAAGGCTCAAAATTGTTTTCAGTTGGTAATTTTGCCTTACGCAACAGGTTCCCAAGCTTTTTCTCTGCGATCGCGACTGCGCTCAAACGTTGTGAAGATTAATCGAGACGGGATAGCATGATGCTCTTTGGATTTTTTCGCGATCGCGTCATTGATTGGAAAGACCGTACTCGACCCGTTGATTTGAATGCCCTGTGTACCGTGGGATTTCCGTCTGTAGCTGGCTGCCTGCCCTATTTGTGCCTCTTCAGAGAATCACATTGGAGCAATTTAGTATTTCGTGCATTACTACAAGTGCGTCACAATGATTTTAGTGTTGCTAAATCATTGTAAATACTCATGCTGGTTTATCTTTAGGCAAGCGTAGATGATTACAGGATCAACAATATGAAACAAGGGCTTCTTTGATCTCTCTCTTCGTTAAACTCATTCCACTCAATCGACGGGTAGACTTCTGTGATCCAGAAACGGCTATTTCAACTCATTACAGTTCTCTTGGGAGTGGGGCTACTCCTTGATGTAGCGTCGCGTCTCGGAGCGGAAATTATTTGGTTTCAGGAAGTTCATTACCTCTCTGTATTCCTGCTCAAATTTCAGGTTCGACTGATTCTAGTGGGAATTGTGTCAGGGTGTACGGCAGGTTATTTGTTAGGGAATCTGGCGTTAGCTCAACGATTGAAATATTCTCATGTTCCTGACGAGGTGAACCAGGACAAGGAAATTAACAATAGACAGTCCGTTTTTGGATCACCATATCAAGTCAAGCTTCAGCGTTCTGCCTCACTGCCCCGATCAACTCCTGCGTTGAGGCTACCGTTACTGCTCTTCCTAACGCTAGGGCTAAGTTTGCTCGCGGGTTGTTTGCTAATTTATTATGGTCAGCTTGCCTTTGGCTACTGGCAGTCAGGGCCGACCCTTTCTGGAACATTTGTTTCTCGCTTCAACCTCAAGAACCTTTGGCAGGTTGGAACCCAGTTGACGGGGCAGATTGCGTGGTTAGGCGGAGTGTTGGGCATCGCGATCGCTCTGTTGGTTTATTCCCGAGTTTTGCTCAAGACAATCGCGATCGCGCTCAGCATCTTGTTTGGCTGGTTGCTATCCAAACAATGGGCCGTCGTCCTGCAATGGTTACATCCCACCTCGTTCAATAATGCTGATCCCTTGTTTGGGCGAGATATCAGCTTCTACATCTTTACTTTACCGCTCTGGGAATTGCTGGATTTATGGCTGCTTGGGCTGTTTTCCTACGCTTTTATTGAGATTGCACTGACCTATTTGCTGTCGGGAAGTAGCCTCAGTCAAGGCAGTTTTCCAGGCTTTTCACCCGCCCAGAAACGGCATCTCTGTGGAGTTGGCAGCGGGCTAATGGCTTCCATTGCGTTGAGTTACGGGTTGAGCCGCTACGAATTGCTGTATTCGCTGCGTGGGGTAACATTTGGTGCTAGCTATACCGATGTGACCGCGCAGCTTCCTTTCTACACTGGCTTGAGCCTTCTGTCACTGGCGATCGCACTCTATCTTTTGTGGCGCACCGTCTTTTGGCAGTCCAAGTCACCCCATCGGCATTGGGTCAACCTGGGACTAGGGCTGTTTGGCCTCCTAGTTGTCGCCGGAATCGTCGTTCCCGAAGCCATTCAGTATATCGTTGTGCAGCCAAATGAGCTGGCGCAGGAGCGTCCCTTTATCCAACGCACGATCGCATTCACTCGGCAGGCATTTGGATTGGAAACCATTGATGCCACCAACTTCAATCCCCAGGGACAACTTACAGAAACCGATTTGAAAGCCAATGACTTGGCCATCCGCAACATTCGCCTGTGGGATCAGCGCCCTCTGCTGCAAACGAATCGTCAATTGCAGCAAATTCGTCCCTACTACCGCTTTCCCGATGCGGACATCGATCGCTACACCCTCCAAACCGATGTGCCTGCTCGCCCGCCTGTAACTCCCTCCAAGCGTCCCGCACCAACCCCGCCTGCTCGCACTGAACAACGACAAGTTTTGATTACGGCACGAGAACTCGATTATAGTGCGGTTCCCCAAGAAGCTCAGACCTGGATCAACCGTCATTTGATCTACACGCATGGGTACGGTTTCACGCTTAGTCCGGTCAATACAATCGGTGCAGGTGGGCTGCCAGAGTATTTTGTTAAAGATATTACGGGTGGTGAAGCCGGAGCGCTGACAACATCTAGTCCTGCCATTCGTGCCAGCATTCCGATCGGGCAGCCCCGAATCTACTATGGCGAGATTGCCAACACCTATGTCATGACTCAAACCCGGACGCAGGAGTTGGATTATCCCAGCGGGCGCGACAACGCTTACAACGTTTACGATGGGCAAGGCGGCATCAACATCGGCTCCTGGTGGCGACGGAGCATGTTTGCCGTTTACCTGCGCGACTGGCGTTTATTTGTCACTCGCGATTTTTTGCCAGAAACGAAGGTGCTGTTTCGCCGCAATATCAAACATCGCATTCAAGCGATCGCGCCGTTTCTGCGCTACGACAGCGACCCCTATCTAGTAACAGCCAATGCGCAAACAACAGGTGTGCAAAAAACAGGGGAGCAGGAGCAGAATTACCTTTACTGGATTGTCGATGCCTATACGACAAGCGATCGCTATCCCTACTCCGATTTAGGCGGTGAAGGCATCAATTACATCCGCAATTCAGTCAAAGTTGTGATTGACGCTTATCACGGTTCTGTTGACTTTTATGTAGCTGATCCCAGTGATCCGATTATTACTACTTGGTCAAAAATCTTTCCCAGCCTGTTCAAACCGCTCAATACTATGCCTGCCAGTCTACGAAGCCACCTCCGCTATCCCGTAGACTTTTTCAAACTGCAATCAGAGCGGTTAATGACTTATCACATGACTGACCCACAGGTGTTTTATAACCGGGAAGACCAGTGGCAGATTCCGAATGAGGTGTATGGTGATGAGTCTCGCCCTGTCGAGCCGTATTACCTGATTACCAGTTTGCCCACTGTGCCGTTTGAAGAGTTTATTCTGTTACTGCCCTACACTCCTCGGCAACGGACAAATTTGATCGCCTGGTTAGCTGCTCGATCGGATGGTGAAAACTATGGCAAGTTGTTGCTGTACACGTTTCCCAAAGAACGGTTGGTCTATGGTCCCGAACAAATTGAGGCCCGAATCAATCAAGATCCAGTGATTTCTCAGCAAATTTCTCTCTGGAATCGTCAGGGGTCACGAGCAGTTCAAGGTAATTTGCTGATTATTCCGATCGAACAGTCCCTGCTGTATGTAGAACCGCTTTATCTGGAGGCGGCTCAAAATAGCTTGCCAACGCTAGTGCGTGTCATTGTTGCCTATGAGAATCGGATTGTAATGGCACCCACGTTAGAAGAAGCGCTACAAGCTATTTTCAGACCCCAAGTTACTCCAGATGCCACAATCATTCGCCCGGTTGAAGAACCGACAACAGGGCAGTAGGCAAGGGTAATCCTAGTTTGAAAAGGATAGAGGGGAATTAGGCAAGATCAGGAGAAAGATTTACTTTCCCGTTTTGGTCTGTTTTTCTTTAACCTTCCGCACTACCCCTTATTCCTGAAGATGTCTATTAGACTTTGTTAAGAACATGGGGGAGAAAGGCCCGTCGTACTTCTGATGCACCCTTCAAGCTCGGCTCGATCGTAGCTGTGAACCAAGATGAATCGCCCGTTAGAAAGTGAGCATGGAGGTCGACGAGTTGACCATAGCGATCGGCAACTTCTTGAATCGTAGTGTTCATGCGCTGAAGATTTTTGCGAGCGATCGCTGGGTCAACCCCTAAGAAGTTGCGGTTGTCATCGCCCAACGTCGGATCGTACACATTCCCCAGCAGAACGGGGCGGATTGGCAACTGTTGCACAAATGTATTGAGAGCATTGGCAAAGGTCTTAATCCCTGCGTCTTTGTCCTGAATTAGTCCACGTAGCAGATCATTGCCACCAACTGTGATTAATGCAATCGCCCTTTCTTTAACTCTCAATCCCTGTGTTTGAGAGGGCAACCCATCGACGGTCGCCCCATCACGGGCACGATGTTCGAGGCGAGCAGATCCACGGGATTCAAGATCCTGACCCTGAAATTGGGGAAACAAGCGATCGTCGTTCTGAACGAGGAGTTGCCCCGGATGAACACCAAACTCGTTGTATCGTCCGCAATCCAAAATCGAGTCGCCAAATGTGTAGAGTGTCACCATTGCTTGTTCACGTGTTTGTTCACGTGTTTGTTCACGTGGGTTACAGCCCAAGAGAGCTAGGACACTTGCTCCTCCAACCGCTTGAACAAACTGTCGTCGTGTGGGTGGAAACGGAGCCATCGCACTCTCCTCTTAGTTCGAGGCTAACATTAGGAGACGGCAGACAATACTAATCAGAAGATGGATTTACCGTCTGAAGCGCTCAATTTTGAAAGCCGAATTGTGCTGGTAATTGCTAGCTACAGAACAGCTATAGACCTGTTGGAAACGTTTCTGGTATTTCTGTTGCTTCGGGTTCATCAGGGCGATCGAGCGGCTCTACTGCCTGGGTATTGTCAATATGAATCACCGCATCAAATTGAGCCAGGATTTTAGCCTGAAAGTAATGACTACTGCGCTCAGTTCGGGGTGAATAAATAACCCCGATCGCTCGTTCTAATCGTGATTTTTGCAGTCCTGTTGTGGCTGAGTTTTCCTCACGTAGATTTAACCAAAATTGCGGCAGCCCAACCTGATGAAATACAGCTTCATAGCTTTCTGGTAAAGCCGGACGAACCTGCTTAATCTCTGCTGGATCACCCCAATGGGATGCAGCCGTTACCGTCCCACTGTACGTGGTAAAACCAACCAGCACAGCCTTTTGTCCGTAGCGTTCTCGAACAAGTTGTCCTACATTCCATTCACCTGCTTTGCCCATTTGGGTTGCCCGTGCGTCGCCCAAGTGAGAATTATGTGCCCAGACAACAATCTTGGGTTGTTTGCCCTGTCGTTTAAAGTGAGCAACAAGATGGTCTAATGTCTCCGCCATGTGAGCATCACGTACATTCCAGGATGACCCCCGCCCCTGAAACATAGCTCGATAATACGCTTCTGCATTCTTCACCAAACGAGCATTTTGTTCAGCGTCAAAAAAATCATCTTCTGCCACGCTGCTATCCCGTTGGGCGTACTCTCCCATGCGTCGTTGCAGTTCCATTAATTGATTAACCGCTTCATCTTCGCAAGAATTGCTAAGTCCAAAGGTTGTGGCATACCCATAGCTTTTTGAGTCTTCTCCAGCGTGTTCAAAGCAGGAATAACGATGACGTGCTTGCGCTGCCGCTTCTGGATCAACCTGTTCTAAGTACTTCAATACGGCTTGCATTGAGGCATACATGCTGTAGAGATCTAACCCGTAGAATCCTACTTTTGCGCCATAGTTGAGCAGAGTATCGTTATACTGGCGCAACCAAGTGATGAAGTTCAACACATCCGTATTCCGCCACATCCACAGGGGAAAATCCTGGAAATCTGCTAACGCATCAGCAGCGGTAGCATCTTTGCTAATGCCTCGCACAAAGCGATCGATGCGATCGGCATCAGGAAAATCAGCTTCTACCGCGACTGCCGTAAACCCTTTTTCCTGAATCAACCGTTTTGTGATTTCCGCTCGTTGCTGATAAAACTCATGAGTCCCGTGAGATGCTTCCCCAATCAGTACAAACTGAGCATTGTCTATCAACTGCATCAACGGATCGTAGTCTTTCGCTGCTCCCGTTAACGGATGAGCAAACTTCCGTATTGCATCAATTGATTGAGAAATCGTCTTTTGAGACATTGCTTTCCACCTCCGGTCATTTGACTGTTTTATCAATTGCGGTAAAGCAGTACAAGATTTTCACGCAGGTTCTTTAAAGTGCTGAACTATTATTTTTGGCTACCCTGATTCTTGAAGAGAGGAATTGCGCTTGGTCTTATTGTTTGGCTTTGCCTGCATGAACAAGATCTCTATCCTTGCGAGTAAAGACAGTGGGTTCTGACAAATCTGCTGTCATATAGGCAACCGCCATATCCTGCGAATTATATGCCCAGCCAATTCGTCCTTGCCGATCGAGCACAATACAACCCGCTTCTCCTTCCACCCGCTTCATTAAGGTGTCAATCGCATGTTGGGCGGCTTTATCGGGATGACTGCCATCAGCTAACGCATCAATTGCCGTCTTTGCTAGCACGACTGGAATAATCGACTCGCCATCTCCTGTGGTCGAGCAAGCCCCCAACCGATTGTCTGCATACAAACCGCAGCCTACCAATGCCGTGTCCCCGATCCGACCTTGAGACTGCCCAGTTACCCCGCCCGTTGAGGTGCCAGCAACGAGATTGCCATTTGCATCCAGTGCCACACAGCCAACCGTATTGGGACGGTCTACAACTTCAGCTTCCTCTTTCCACTCTTGATACTGTTCTTCGCTAATTAGGGCTTTTCTGGCACACATTTCCAGCCCATGTTCGAGGGCAAAGCGTTCTGCGCCTCGTGCCACCAGCAATCGGGGTTTGTCTGCCATAACTTTGTGAGCGGCACTGATGGGATGGCGGACTCCCTGCACGGCTCCCACCGCTCCCCAGCCTAAGGTTGCACCCTCCATGATCGCGGCATCCAGTTCCACTCCGCCCTCACTGTTGAGAGTTGAACCCAAGCTCGCATTAAACGTTTGGTCAGATTCGAGAACACGAATGGCTGCCTCAACCGCTTCTGCCGCACTACCGCTACTCTGAAGCACGTGCCAACCCGCTTCTGCCGCTGCTCGACATCCTGCGTGATTCGCCACTACTTTGTCTTCTGAAATTTCTTTTGCTCCACCATGAACAATAATTGCTGGTTTCACGTTATTCATCTTCACCCTAGCCCAATACTTACCTAGAAATTGTCAAATCATGACAGCGATCGCTGCTTTGATCGTGTTATGGATCTGCCGACAGCTTCGATGCCGTGTCCTAGAAACCGATTAATCCCGTCTTTGACAAGGGCAATCCGATTGTCCTAGCGCCACCTTAAACTCCTCTCGCTCTACTTAGCAGTAAAGATATAGAGTGACAATTGAGGCGATCTCCATCAACTACTTCCATCAATTACCGTAACGGTTGCCTTTCAACGGAATCTCTATCCCAGGAACGGCACTGATGTTGCTTAAAGGATGAGATTTGATTAAGCGAGGTAATTTATCTTTAGCAAGGTTCCTTCGCCCTCACGCTCGCCTTTTCTCCTAACCTTAATTTGCTGCTACATAACTCTTTGAACGCGTGCAAGATTAAAGCCTTTAAACTCTAATTTTGGCTAGATAAAATAATTAAGCTCGGTAGGCAAATTCTCTGTTATTGTTCATAATCGGAATGAGTTTGCGTTAAGTAGTTCCAGTCTAGTGTCACAAAGGGTCAGTTGAAAGCGATGTTGCACTCTAACGGGTTTGATTCGGAAAATGGTCACAAGCAGTTTGAACTACCAGGAGCGCGTCCTCACTACAATCCCGATCGTCCGGGTCAGGTTGAGCATATTTTTCTAGACTTGAGGCTCGACATTCCGAATCAGTCCTTTGCAGGCACGTGTACAACCCGACTGAAGCCGATACGCGATCGCATCGATCGCTTAACTCTCGATGCGGTCAATCTAAACATTGAATCCGTCAAAATTGGCAACACCGATCAACCGTTTGACTATGATGGCGAACAGGTGCAAGTGTGTCTGCAACAACCGACTCAAGCAGGCGTGAGCTTCGAGCTTGCGATCGCATACCGGGCTGACCACCCCCAACGCGGCATGTACTTCATTGCACCCGAAGAACATTACCCCAACAAACCCGTTCAAGTTTGGACGCAAGGAGAGGACGAAGACTCGCGGTTTTGGTTTCCGTGCTTTGACTATCCTGGACAACTAGCAACCTCCGAAATTCGTGTCCGTGTGCCCAAGCAGTACCTAGCAATCTCGAATGGTGAACTGATTGAAACGCAGGCAGACGGCGATTTCAAGCTCTATCACTGGCGGCAAAATGAAGTACATCCTTCCTATCTAATTACGCTGGCAGTGGGTGACTTTGCCGCATTGCAGGATGAGTGGAACGGTAAACCTGTGACCTATTATGTTGAGCGAGGACGGGAACAACAAGCGCGGCTGAGCATGAGCAAAACGCCACAGATGATCCAGTTTTTTAGCCAGAAATATGGTTATCCCTATCCGTTTCCAAAATATGCTCAGGTCTGTGTCGATGACTTTATCTTTGGCGGCATGGAGAATACGTCTACCACGCTGCTTACCGATCGCTGTTTGCTAGACGAACGCGCGGCGATCGATAACCTCAATACCGAAATGCTCGTCGCTCACGAACTGGCGCATCAATGGTTCGGCGATTTGGTCGTCATCAAACATTGGTCGCATGCTTGGGTCAAAGAAGGCATGGCATCTTACGCCGAAGTGATGTGGGTCGAAAAAGAGTACGGAGCGAACGATGCGGCTTATTATTTGCTCGGTCAAGCGCAGGAATATTTAGATGAAGACTCGTCGCGCTATCGGCGATCACTAGTGACGCACGTGTATCGCGAAGCGATCGAACTCTACGATCGCCATATCTACGAAAAGGGATCGTGTGTTTATCACATGATTCGTCGGCAGCTTGGCGACGAACTATTTTATAAAGCGATCGCAACCTTCTTAAATGACAATGCTCACCGCACTGTTGAAACAGTCGATCTGCTACGTGCGATCGAGAAAACAACAGGACGTAATTTGATGTTTCTGTTCGATCAGTATGTCTATCGCGGTGGACATCCTGATTATAAAATTGCTTATGCTTGGGATGCAGAAAGTAGTCTTGCAAAAATTACAGTGACGCAAACGCAAGCAGAACTTTTTGATCTCAAAATTCCAATTGCCGTAGGTTACATTCAGGAAAATGCTGAGCCAACATTAAAAACGTTTAATGTCAGAATTCATGAGAAAGAGCAAAGTTTCTATTTTCCATTAGAAAAGAAACCTGATTTTGTCAGCTTTGATGTAGGAAATCATTATCTCAAAACGGTTGAATTAGAGTATCCATTTCCAGAACTAAAAGCACAACTGCAGGCTGATCCTGATCCGATCTCTCAGATGCAGGCCGCCGCCGCGATCGCTAAGAAAGGCGGATTAGAAGCGGTGAATGTGTTATCCCATACCGCCCAGACTGCACGATTTTGGGGCATTCGCGCCTATGCGATACGCAGTCTTGCCACCATCAAACTCGATCAAGCCGTCGAAGGCGTACTGGCTGGATTGCGCGATCCTCATGCTAAAGTTCGACGGGCAACTGTGGAGAGCTTGGGACAAATTTCTGCCGATGACAGCTACACGGCGCTTAAGTCTCTAGTAGAGCAAGGTGACGCGAGTTACTACGTAGAAGCGGCGGCGTTGCGGAGTTTAGGGCGAGTGGCGGCAACGGGTAGTGATACACGAGAAGCGGATGTATTGCAGGTGATTAACTGCGTTTTGAAAGAGCGTCAAGGCTGGAATGAAGTGGTGCGATCGGGCGCGATCGCGGCCCTCAGTCAACTCAAAACCTCTGAAGCCGCTCTCAACCTAATTTTGGAATACACACAGCCCGGAGTACCACAACCGTTGCGCTTAGCCTCGATTCGCTCCTTGGGCGCAATCTCCACTGGGCAAACCAACGTCAACGTTGAGCGCATTTTAGAGCGGCTAAACGTCCTATCGCGAGAAACGTTTTTCTTGACTCAGGTCGCGGTCGCGATCGCGTTGGGACAAATGGAAACAATCAAAGCTGTCAGAGTGCTGCAATCGCTGGCAGACCAAACGCCTGATGGTCGCGTGCGTCGCATTGCCGAAGAGTCGATTCAAACGGTTCAGAAAAATGCAGGGTCTGATAAAGCTGTGAAGCAATTGCGAGAAGAACTTGATCAGATGAAGAAAGAGAATCAAGACCTCAAGAGTCGGTTAGAAACCTTGGAGGCGAAGGCGAGGTAGGCACGCCTGCGTTGCCGCAAACGCAGGAGAGATAAGCGGAATGGCAAGAAGTATGGACAAGGGGAGTGTGGAGGACTTTTAGGTAAATCTGGCGGGAGATAGGGAATCGAGGAGTGGATCGCGTTCACTCGTGACGTGAACGGCGAATCGCTTCGCTAATGGAGGTACGATCGCTAGGGGATTGCTAAAGCCTGAGAAGAGATGAAGCCCTTCGTGTCCCGGCACCGTGCCGATCAGCGGTAAGCGATCGCGACTAAACGCAATCAGACAGTGATGCCATTTCCCTGGAATGTCTTCTAGCTTCGGTAAAACATGGCCAATGTTGTGCCGCAGTGCTGCCTCACTTTGAGCCGCATTAATTACTGCGTTCTCGCTGGTAAGGGTGCGACTAATTTGACCAATGCGAATTCTGCCATCCAACAATTGAACGGCTCCAGCATCTAGAATGGCGGGCGCAGGCTCGTTGTCGGGCGCATCCCACAGCGCTTCCACCTCTGAACGAGTCGCATCGGCTTCTAAGGCAAAGCGCTCGGCGGCGGCAGGCATCACAAGCGTACTTAAACGTAAATCAACAGGCGGAGTTTCGATAAGTTCCGCGTGGGTAAAGTATTGCTTGACAGCAATTCCAGCGTCTTTGAGGAAGTGCCGAGTCACCCCTCCAGTGCAAAGGGCAACGTTTTTTGCGGAGAACGTTTGAGTGGGCGTGACCGCTCCTGTAATGGTTCCTACGCTGTCTTTTTGCAGGTGTACCACTTGAGCAATTTTCAACTCTCCGCCCAGCCTCTCAAAGGCTTGAATGTATGCTTGAGTCGTGCGCTCGGTTTCAATGTGTCCATGTTTGACTGTTAGCACACCTGCGATCGCGTCGGCATTTAATAAAGGCTCTAGCTGACACGCTTCTTGCACCGTCAGAAGCGTGGGCGGAATCGCGAAATATGTATAGTTTTTCGCGATTTCTGCTGGATCATGTTGCGCCGAAATCGTGAGCAGCAAATCCACTTCTCGAAACTGAGTATCGGCGTCGAGTTCAGCAGAGAGCGATCGATGAATTTCGATGCCTTCGGCGCACAGTTGGTTCGTTAACTCTGTTGTGCCTGACCAGTAAGCAATCCCGCCGTAGCTAAAGCGAGTCGCCGAGTGCGGCTGCGCGGCTTGGTCAAGTAAGAGGACGGAATTTTGCTTGGCTAGTTCATAAGCAAGTGCTGCACCTGTAATTCCTGCACCAATGACAATCCAATCATGCATAAGTAGTAGCCGACCCAAAGAAACGCGCCTGTTCACTTTGAAACAAATCTTGCAAATTTGCAATTCGCTAGAACTCAGATCATTCAGCAACGCTTTTCCGTAATAGCACTGGAAATTGCATCAAAAAAGCGCCTCAGTACTATTACGCCTACAATTCGTGCCTACAGTTTAAGTATTAATTCGGACGCAGATAAAAACGATCGCTCATTTATGAATATTGCGTATACGATGCATTTGATAAGTTGTCCAAACTCTACTGGAGCAGCTTTACCCGTACCAATCCATCTACAGCATAAACCTCAAAAATAAATTAGAAATAAGACTCTAAATAAAGAAATCTCAAGGCAGTCTTCGATCGAACTAATTCAGTTCAAATCGAAGACTTGTTCTGTTGTAAATTCAATTTTTAGAGCTAAAAAATAAGACTTCATTTATTAAATTGATTTGTGTATCTTTCATAAATTTTGGGTAGGCTAAACTCGTTGAACCTCAGAAGAATTATTGAGAATCAATAGTTTCCTCTGTGTTAACACTTAAATGTTTGAGCTTTAATGATCAAACATCTGAACGTGAATTAAATTGAGTACTGTGCGTTAGCATCGGCACCATTGCCACTATTTTTGATGCTAAACCTGGTCATCAAACTATCTTTTAGTGGGCTAACAAAGCTGTGGTTAACGGTCTAAAGAATCTGGTTTCAAGAAAGTCCAAGGGGGTTGGTATAGAACTCGCCCCCGATCGCATCAATATCGTGCAGTTACGCAAGCATGGACAAGGGTTCAAGCTAGCAAACTACATTACGGTTCCGGTTCCAGAAGGAGTATTTAAGGAGGGTGAAATCGTTGATCCATCTGCAATGGCTGAACTGATCCAAACTGCCTTAGCAGAAAACAAAATTAAGGTAAAGCGGGCAGCGACTGCTATTCCAGGAGGGCGGGATACTGTCACTCGAATTATTCCAGTTCCGGCAGAACTCGACGATCGAGAACTGCGCGAAATGGTGCTGAATCAAGAAGCCGGACTTTATCTACCGTTTCCTCGCGAAGAAGCCGATGTCGATTATCAAAAACTTGGATTGTTTATTGATGAAGACGGCATCGAAAAAGTTCAAGTCTTGTTAGTTGCTACTCGTAAAGAAATTACTGACAGCTATCTCGCAACCTTCCAACAGGCTGGATTGGAAGTTGATGTTTTAGAAATTAGTAGTTTCTCGCTAATTCGCACCATTCGAGAACAATTGCGACAGTTTGCGCCGCAAGAAGCGGTGGCATTAGTCGATATCGAATTTGAGAGTACAGAGATCTCGATCGCAGTAGATGGTGTACCGCAATTTTCGCGGACAGTGCCGATTGGGACGTTTCAAATTCAAGGGGCACTGTCGCGGGCGATGAATTTGCCGCCGTCCCGCAACGCAGATTTGCTGCAAGGCATGACGGTTCCCCTCAATACGATGGAGACTGTCGGTGCACCCCGTGGCGGAGGCGGAGGCGGGGGCACGAGTCCCGGAGCCGCCGCAATGATGAGGGTTTTGGGAGAACTGGCGGACGAGCTGCGCCGCTCGATTGATTTCTATCTCAACCAGGGCGACAACTTGGAAGTCGCACAGCTTCTACTGGCAGGACCAGGAGCCGCGATCGGGCAACTTGACGAATTCTTTACCCAGCGCTTGAGTTTGCCCTGTAGCCAGATCGATCCAGTAGCGGCACTGTCGCTCGAAGCGGCAGAAATTTCTGAGGCCGCTAGGCCTGGATTGGGCGTGGTGTTGGGATTAGGACTGCGGGAGGCATGGTGAAATGTATAGTTTAGATGTCAATTTTCTCAACGATCGACCCGAACTCAAACCGAATAGCCGTCGGTTAGGTCGGTCTCCAAAGCTTGTAATTTCTAGCGCTGACAAGCGCCCGATGTACATCGGGTTAGCGGCTCTGATTGCCTTTCCGGTGTTTGCTGGAGCCATTTATGGTGTTCTGGCTTGGAGGACTGGAGACTTAGAGCAACAGCAGGCAGCTTTGGACAGCCAGTTAGGCAACCTAGAAATAGAGAAGAAAAACTTAGCGACGATTGAGGCACAAGCCAAGCAAGCGACGGACGAAGCGCAGGCGCTCGCAACGGTGTTTAACCAAATTAAGCCGTGGTCAGCGATGGCACAAGACATCCGCGATCGCTTGCCGGCTAATGTACAACTTCTCGCGATCAAACAACTGGAGGCTAAAGATCAGGCGAGCGCCCCGGCTGGAAGTGCCAAAGTGTCGAACACCGTACAAATTGAGGGCTTTGCTAATTCCTTTAACGATGTCAACGATTTTCTGCTGACGCTGCAACAGTCTAACTTTCTGAAACCTGAGATCACCAAGATTGTGGATGCTCATTTGGGAGAAGATCGGACACTGCAAACGCCTGACATGCCGAATGTCCCGTTTAAGCGTAGTGGAGGGGCAATCAAGCTGCCAAAGCAGGTTCAGTTTTCGATCGTGACGGCGGTGAGCGAAGTTCCGGCGTCTGACTTGATTCGAGAACTCGATCGCAAAGGCGCGGTCGGGCTAGTCACTCGGATCGAAGCGTTGCAGGATCGGGGCGTGATTCAAACGGCTTCGACTCAGCCTGCGAAGAGCGCAGCAGATATGAAGGCAACGAGCCAAGACAAGGGAGCGAAGAAACCATGACGAATGGGGATTTTATTCAAGACTCAGAGTTTGAGACACCCAACTACCCAACAGTATTTGGGCTAACAATGACTCCGGTAGTACAGGGCGTCTTGTTTGGTTTAGGCGGAGTGATTGCGTGTGGGGCCATGATGGTGTACTTGGTTAGCCCAACGTGGGAGACCTACCAAGCACTCGATGCCAAAGTGAAAGAGAAGAGTGAACAAGTTAAACAACAAGATGCAATTCGTCAGCAGATCAAAGCGGCGAAAGTTAGATTAGAGAAATCGAAACAACAGCGCGAACAGGTTTATGCCTTGTTTGCTAATGAAAAATCGATGGATACGCTGTTGCTTGATCTAAACCAACAAATTGAAAAAAATAACGTTGGATTGCTCGCTGCAAAACAATCAAAGCTCAACGCTTGTCCAATCTATGTGCGGGAGGCGTTTGCCAGTAGCGATGGCGCAGATCAGTTTACGCAAAAGTTTGGGGCGTTGGTTGCCCAAGCGCAGCTAAACAAGTTTAAGCCCAGCGAAAAGGGAGCCGAAATTGTGAATGACGGCTCGTTAGGCGCAGCGGTTGACAACAAGCTAAAGCGGCAATCGATCAATGTGGAGTTTCAGGGCAATTTCAACCAAACCCAATCAATTTTTAGAACGATCGAGCGGCTGCAACCGTTGCTGCTGGTCAGAAATCTAGATGTGAAGGTGGGCGACGGAGCCAAGACAGGAACGCAGCTAGTGGAATTTGAACCGGATGGGCGAATTCGCTATCTCACAAACTGTCAGCCGGATACAAAGATTACGACCTCGTTCCAGATGCAGGCGTTGTTGCCCTTAACGGATGTCGATCGCAAGGCGATCGCAGCAGTGCCCACTCCTTCACCCGGAGCCGCAAAGTAACCTGACAGCGAGTAATTCCAGACCGGAAGTAAGCGCAATGTCTTTCTTCCTTTTTATCCCCCAAATCCCTATCCCTAGAGGAGTGAACCCGTGAAAGAGCTTCGAGCTATCGGCGTAATGACCGCCGCTACGATCGCACTATTTGCCAGTCAGCCCGCATCGGCTGCCCCGACCCAAGTGAGCAATGTCCGGCTGAATCCGACGGGATCAGGGGTGGATGTTGTGCTAGAAACGCAAGGTGGCAACAAAGCGCCGCAAGTGTTTAATGTCAATCGGGGCAATACGTGGACGGCTTACGTTTTTAATACTCAAATTGCTCAACCGTTTCAGCAAGCCAATCCTGCACCGGGAATTGCTTCGGTTTCGGTGAACGCGATCGGGGGTAATGGAATTCAAGTCGTGGTGGTGGGTAAGGCAGGAACACCAACAGGTCAGGTGGCAAGCCGCAATGCCCAAGGCGTGATTCTGAGTGTGGCGAGTACGGGCGGTGTGGCAACGGCTGGAAACGGCAGCGTCGCTCAAGTGACTCCGACTGTGGCTCAAGCCGCTCCGGCTAAAGCTCCGGGCGCAGTGATGATGCAAATTACGCCTCGTCCGCCGTCAGGTACGCCAGTTACGCCGTTTGTGCCGACTGCTCAAGTTCAGCCGAGTGGCGCACCGTTTGTGCCGACTGCACCCGTTCCTCCCTTGTTGCCACGTGCGATCGCGCCTCCCGTGGGCGATCAATCGGTTGCAAACATCGATGCGTCTCCATCCGCGATCGACCTTGGAACGAATGAAAGAATTCCTCGCCTTGTCCTGCGCGATGCTCCGGTAAGAGAGGTGTTAGCATTGCTAGCAAAAGCAGCAGGCTTAAACTTGGCATACAGTGAAGGGTCGAGTGGAGCCGCACCAGGAGCGAACGGAGCAGCAGCAAAATCTGGCGGTCCAACCATTTCACTTGATATTGAGAATGAAGCCGTTCAGGATGTCTTTAACTATGTGCTGCGGATTACTTGCGTTCCTGTAAGTGCACAGGGCGGAGCCGCAGGCGGAGGCGGACAGTGTGCAGCACTCGAAGCAAACCGAGTCGGACGAACTGTTTTTGTAGGAACTCGCCTCCCGGATGAAGCGCGGAATTTGGTTTCTCGAACCATTCGTCTCAATCAGGTAAATACAACTGATGCAGCGGCGTTTTTGACGACTCAAGGCGCTGAAACTCAACGTCCATTTGAACAAATTCAGATTCAGACGGTTGGAGAGGGAGCGGCAGCAAGAACGATTGAGACGCGGACGCCAACGATTTTGGCACTGAGACCAACTGAGGGAACGGGTGCATTGGTGTTAAGAGGACTGTCGGTTTCGACTAACGACCGTCTCAATTCAATCACCCTAACTGGAGCGCCCAAGAAAGTAGAAATTGCTACAAACCTTCTGACTCAGCTTGATGCCCGTAAACGTCAGGTGTCAGTTAACGTCAAGATTGTAGATATTAATCTACTGAAAACGGAGGACTTTAATACTAGTTTCTCGTTTGGCGTTGGTAACAACTTCTTTAGCGTAGACCAAGGAGCAGCAGTATTTAATTTTGGCTCTGTCAGACCGCCAACCAATGCAGAAGTTCGTAATGGATTGACTTCTGCCCCCGTTACTGGAAACTTGTTCCCGTCTGGTACAACCTTAAGTCCCTTTGTTCAAGAGAACAGCAATTCTCCTTTTGGTAATCCTGGAACTGGGGCACGTGCTCCCTTTGGTACGAATGGCAATCCCTTTGCACCTGGTCCAACTGCAATTAGTCCACCCACGATCGATGGCACAACAGGAATTGTTACTGCACCAGGCACAGTTACTTACGGCTTACCTTCTTTGTTTCAGTTCCCTTCGAAATTCTTGTCTCGCTTACAGGCTCAAGTTATTAGCGGTAATGCAAAGGTGCTATCAGATCCAACAGTTGTGGTTCAAGATGGCGAATCATCAAGTGTGCGTTTAACGAGTGAAGTTTTTGCAGGATTCAAGAGAAGCGCTCAGGTCAACGGTACGCAAAGTGCAACTATCGATGAACCAATCATCAAGGAAGCAGGATTAATTCTCAATATGCAAATTGATCGAATTGATGATAACGGCTTCGTTACCATGCGTGTTAATCCAGTGGTTTCCTCACCGGGATCGACTGTCCAAACTCCTCAAGGTCAAATCACATTAATCAATGGTCGAAGTGTGCAATCTGGGGCGATTCGAGTCCGGGACGGTCAGACACTGATTCTGTCTGGAATCATTCAGGAAACCGATCGCGCAACGGTCAGCAAGGTTCCGATTCTTGGTGATATCCCGATTCTAGGTTCTCTATTTAGAAGCACGAATCGCAACAAGCAGCGTCAAGAAGTGATTGTAATGCTGACGCCAAGAATTATGGATGACAGCGATCGCTCTACTTACGGTTACGGCTATGTGCCGGGTAAAGAGGTGCGCGAGTTCATGCAACAGCAACAGCGCTAATTGAGCTAGTCACGTTGTTATAGAGTCATTGCCGAGGCTTAGAACACTCTAAGCCTCGGCATTTTCTTTAAGGATGGGGTTGTGACCTCGGAGTTTCGAGTTCTGATCGCGGAGTTCCAGGTTCTGATCGCGGAGTTCCAGGTTCTGATCTCGAAGTTCCAGGTTTTGAACTCGGAGTTCCAGGTTTTGAACTCGGAGTTCCAGGTTTTGAACTCGGAGTTCCGGCTTCTGATCTCGAAGTTCCAGGTTTTGAACTCGAAAGGTCAAGCTCTGATCTCGGAGTTTCAAGTTCTGAACTCGGAAGGTCAAGCTCTGAACCTGGACAGTTCTGAATTGCCGTCCGAACAAGGAGGCTTCAAACTAAACCTCCATGACTTGCTGTAATTCCTGCGCCTCATCATTTGATTGCAAGCGCTACAGAGAAACGATCGCGCAAATTCAACCACCACAAACCGCCCAAGTGCAGAAGTCTACCGAGCGGCAAGACTGGTATTCTTTCAGGCGTAACGTTTTGCTTTCTTTATCACTGTGTCATTTCTCCCGCGTCTACAGCGTCAGGTTTGGCTGCTTGCGTTTGGTCGGCTCCTCTCTCAAATCGGTACAGGATTCACGCTCTTCTATGCGCCAATTTTCTTTGTCAACCAAGTCGGTCTCTCGGCAACCGCTGTTGGTCTCGGCATTGGCAGCGCTTCCATCTCTGGCATGGTTGGACGGGCACTCGGCGGCAGCTTTGCCGACTCAAAATTTTGGGGGCGCAGACGCACGTTACTACTGTCAGCAGCGATTTCTGCGATCGCATCATTCTCACTCGCGGCGGCTTACAATTTTCCCACTTTTGTTCTCGGTAATCTTTTAGTTGGACTTGGAACCGGAATCTATTGGCCCGCGACCGAAGCGGTTGTTGCAGACCTGACAACACCCGATCAGCGCAATGAAGCTTACTCAATTACTCGTTTATGCGATTCGTTGGGGTTAGGCATTGGCGTTGTCCTCGGTGGAGCACTAATCAGCTCTACCGGACTCTATCGATTACTGTTTGTGATCGATGGCATTTCATTTATTGTGTTTCTAGGCGTCATCTATTTTGCGATCGCAGAAACGAATCGCACCTTTAGCAAAGAATCTCAACTGAGTGGTTGGAAAATTGCGCTGAGCGATCGCAGGCTGTTGATTTATGCGATTGCCAATACGATGTTTACGACATACATTGTGCAGATCGATAGCGCGTTGCCGCTCTACTTTAGTAACTTCGTTCGGGTTAACGGCACTGATCGAGGATTTGAACCCTCAACCATTAGCGCTTTGTTTACGTGGCATCTAGCGCTGTCGGTTTTAGTGCAGCTTCCCATTGCTCGTATCCTCAACCGCTGGCGACGATCGCAAGTGCTTATCATATCCGCCACCTTTTGGAGTGCTGGATTTCTGCTGATTTGGCTCACCGGAGTTTCAACCCAAGGAAATTTAGTGTGGGCCGCGATCTCGCTTAGTGTATTAGCCTGTGCGATCGTTACTTACACGCCCTCTGCATCGTCTCTCGTCGTTGAGTTAGCTCCCGAATCCTTACGCGGCGTTTACCTCGGCATCAACTCTCAGTGCTGGGCAGCAGGTTATCTGATCGGGCCTCCCCTCGGCGGTTGGGCACTCGATCAAACCCGCACTATTGCCAATGGATACTGGTTAGTGTTGATGGGCAGCGTTGCGATCGCGGTCGGAATTTTGCGATCGTTGGATACAATGATGATTCGCAACAGCGAAAATTCCAGTACAAATTAATTAGGATGAATTCAAAGCTTTGCAATCCTCTTGAGATTTAGCAGAGCCTATTTAATCTTCTAACGCGCCATGTTCAAAAAATGTTCAAAAGCCGCTTGCTTCTCAGCCTAACTGCCTTCATCATTAGCTTCTTCATCGGTCTGCTCACGGCGAGAGACTTTAACAAAGCCTTGCTCACGGGAGGCATCACCGTTGTTGCTAGTTTAATCGGTGCTGCCGCCACAGAAGGACGTTACCGCAATGCTTTAAGTCAACGCGGCGAGGAATTAAAATCTCACATTCGGGCACTCCAACGCAGACGCGCAGAGGCTTACGAAGCGCTGGTGATCATGACATCAGAACGCGATCAAATTGCTAATAGCCTCAACTCGATGCAAACGCAGCTACGCAATTTGCAGATCCAAAGCTCTAACCTGTGGAAGCAAAAAGAAGAACTCAGTTGGAATCTTGGCACATCCGAACCGTCGCCCACGGCGAATCAAATGTATGGGCTGCAAGTCAGAATCAAAGAACTTGAACAAAAAGAAGCAGAGTTGAATCATTCTCTCTCTGCCACGCTTTCTGCCAAACAACGCGCCGAGCTTGCCCTCAAAACAAACCAAGCAGAACTAAACCAACTCCAAGCCCAACTGCTCGAACATGCCAACCGCAAAGACAGCCTTGCCAAAGAAATCGCGGCCTTGACCGCTCAAAAGCAGCAGCTAGAAGTAGAACTCGTCTCCCTGCAACCGAGAGTGATCGATCTAGAGCGCTACCGCACCGAGCTGAACCAGTTTTTAGCCTCTGCCGAACCAAAGCGGCAACAGGTTGAAAATAGTTCGCGATCGCTTCAAGGCGCGATTGAGCAACTGCAAGTGCAAATTTCGTCGCTGCACGGCGAATTGGGTCAACTCGAAACCCAGATTTTAGAACGGCGCGACCAGAAAGACATGCTCGATCAAGAGTTAGCCGCGCTCAAAGGAGAACTAAGTACTTCAGAAAAAGTGATAGCCGCCGATTCACCCGAACCTCAAACTAGCCAAATTCCTGAAGCCGGTTTGCCAACAATGGATTGGATGAATTTTTTCAATCAACTCCCCGATCCTGAATTTAAAGCCTTGATTGCGATCGCAGAGCACTCCAACCCTAGCCCTGCCCTCAAGCAAATTTCGGAAGATCACCTGACGATGCCAGAGCTACTGATCGACTCGATCAACGAGCGAGCAATGGATACGGTTGGAGATTTGGTCATCGATCCCAGTGCTAACACTCCGATCGTTGCTCCAGAATATGTAGAGACGATTCACTATTTGCTAGAAAGTCTACGAAAGTCCTAACGTCAGTTACACGGAAGTTACAAGCGCTTCTTCAATAGCAGCGCTCCTGCCCCGACCGTTAGAAGCGCGATCGCGGCAGACGGCTCTGGAACCTGCTCTCGCTCTACGACTTGTCCCGATGCCCGGATCAAAAAGTTTCCATCGCTGTAGAGCGTGGGTGTGAGCACACTGTAGTTGTAGTCAGTACGTTGCGGAAAGAACGGATTAAACGCAATGTAAGACTGATTTTTGGAATTGGGTTGGTTATCGCGATCGAGTTTATCTAGCGCTGCCGGAAACTGTCCTTGGAGTTGCCCTGGCAACAGCGCTCCGACATAAAACTTCTTGCCCTGAATTTGGGCTGGAGTGTCGAATTTAATATCGAAAAAAGAATCCGTTCCTGGAGCGCTAATCTGAGCGTCTTGCTGTGTCAGAAGGTTGAGCTTGCCATCCCCATTTTCTTCATAGATCAGCACCTTAGCCATCAATCCTTCAGTTAAGCCGCTTTGGGGCAACTTTTGCTTTGTGCAGGGATCGGTTGCGGCAGGCGTTCCCCAAGCGATCGACACCGAATCAATTAGGTTAGCGCTATCAATCACATCGAATTGATTCAGCCAGATGAAATCTGAAATTGGAGCACCATTGTTTAACGTACAGTTCGTGTCTGAGATGCCCACACCTGATTCGCTTTGTCCATCGTCAAGTTGATATAGCACTGAAGCCTGAGCGCCAGATGCAGTCAGTACGATCGCGGTAGTCATCACCCCTAGCACAGGCTCAAAAAGAACCGTTCTCAGATGAGCAAAGCGGCTTAAGGGCGCTAACGTACTGGCAAATCGCTGAATCATGAAGCTACATTCTCCCAAGCACAGTGACCTAGTTTTCAAGAAGGCATTCAGTATTACGAACATACTGGCGAAATTTCCGGAGGAATTGTAAGTTTATACAAGCAATTTCACCGAGGCTTCATAAAGCTTTTTAAATGCTCTAGGTCATTCTACCGAAGTAATAAGTGTTACGTAGCAAAATCAAGCTATTTTTCAAAGAATCCTGATATTTAGGACCGTAGAGAAGTAACACCTAAGTAAGCGTTGAGAATCATTGAAGCATTCTTTACTTATATACTCATACGGTCCTGCTGATCTTACTTTTAATTATATGAATTGATAGTGATGCTTAATGCAATTCAATATGCAATTCAATGTAGTCAGGTGAATCATGTTAATCGAGTGAATCATGCTTTTGGCAATGCTTCATGAGAAGGAATAAAAGCCATAAAAAATAAACTATTTATTGAATAGACGATTTAGAGGGCAAATTGAGAATTCCTCACCCTCGTTGATCAAACCTCATCGAACAGTGCTACCCTAACGTCTATTTGGAACCAGATCGGAACCAAAATCGCTCCTATTATTGACGCCTCATTGCACTATGCCTAAACTTCCCAAACGCATCTCTACAGCTTTAATCAACGCCCTCGGTGCAGGCGTTGTTCCGCGATCGGGACTAGAACATCTTGCCGTGGGTCGAGAGCAGGAACTCGCCACGATCCTGCAAGATTTGGAGCATGTAGCAGCAGGCGGAGCCTCGTTTCGATTTGTGGTAGGACGCTACGGCGCAGGAAAAAGCTTTACTCTACAACTGATTCGGAGTGCAGCGATGGAGCAAGGCTTTGTCGTCGCCGATGCCGATATTACGTCAGAGCGTCGCCTTTCTGGGAGCAATGGTGCAGGAGTAGCCACTTACCGTGAACTCATGCATCATCTTGCAACTAAAAGCCGACCCGATGGCGGCGCGTTAGCCACAATTCTGGAGCGCTGGATTGCTGCCATTCAAACCCAAGTCGCGCAGGACACAGGCAAAAAGCCCAACGATGAGGGCTTTGATCAGCACGTTGAGGATCGCATTCGTGAAGTCACTCAAGATGTTTCAGATCTCGTCAATGGCTTTGACTTTGCGACGGTAATCATTGCCTATTGGTCAGGGTATCGGACGGGTAACGACGACAAGAAAGAAGCGGCGTTGCGCTGGCTGCGAGGCGAGTTTTCGACAAAGACAGAAGCGAAAGCGGCGTTAGGCGTACGAGCAATTATCGATGATGACACTTGGTACGACTACATTAAATTATTCGCAAGATTTGTCGCCGATCTCGACTACAAAGGGCTGCTGATTATTCTGGATGAAGTGATTCACCTGTTTAAAATTTCGACGACCGTTTCTCGCCAGAATAATTACGATAAATTGCTCGCGATGTTTAATGACGCGATGCAAGGCAAAGTAAAGTATTTAGGAACCTTGATCGGAGGGACGCCTCAGTTTCTGGAAGATCCCCGGCGAGGACTTTACAGCGATCCGGCATGGCAACGCCGCACCGCACAAAGCCGATTTACAACCCAAGCTGGCGTAGCGGATGCTATTGCGCCTGTGATTCGTTTAGAACCATTGCAAGATGAGGATGTGATCGAACTGCTGAGACGTCTTGCTGCGCTCCACCGAGACCACCATGAGTACACTTGGACAGTAACGACGCCAGACTTGCAGACGTTTGTTAAGGTATTACGAGATCGCGCTGGAGCAGAAACTTACCTGACTCCTGGTGAAGTAGTTCGAGACTTCATGGCAGTGCTAAACGTTCTGCACCAAAATCCTAATCTCACCTTGAACGAATTGCTCAACAGCCAAAGCTTTCAAACTACAAAACCTGCGACCAAAGGCCCGCAGGTTGAAACCGATAGCGAATTTGCAGAATTCACCGTGTGATACGATTCGCCTAGCGTGGCTCAAAACGATTCGCTTAGCGAAGCTCGACGCGATCGCCATGACTTGGCGGTTGGGAAATCACGAGAAATTCTAACTCCTGGTCAGACTCATTCAGCAATTGATGCAGACAATTGCTCGGAACTTCTGCCCCTTGCTGTGCTTGTAGAATTTCACGTTTTCCGTCAATGTCAAGAGTTGCAGTTCCGCGTAGGACGAAGAAGAACTGATGAGCGTGATGGTGAAAATGCCGGACTTCAGACGTTCCAGGAGGCATTCGCTCGTGAATAACGCTTAACTGATCGCAGCTCACTAAATGCCAGCCATCGCATTGATTACCCCAAACGTAATGCTCAGCCGTTTCCTTGCTAATCATGTTTGTGATAGGAAATATGCGCTATTAGCACCAATGAACTATTCATAATGAATAAACCTGCGATCGTTGGTGAAAACATACACATGATGTCTTTACCAACGATCGCATCCAACCTAAACCGAATCCGGTGGCAACACGACTCGCTTCGCTAAACCTAACGATCGCAGAACCTGAATTGCCCACCACGTCACGTCGATTTCCCACCATTTCCAGCCCGCTTTCGCCACATTGGGATGGGCATGATGATTATTGTGCCAGCCTTCACCGTAGGTCAAAAGCGCCGCCCACCAAAGGTTTCGAGAATTATCGTCTGAGTCAAACGTGCGGTAGCCCGTCATATGGGTTGCCGAGTTGATCAGCCAGGTGCTGTGCCACAGAAACACGGCGCGTAGGACTAAACCGTAGACAACAAACGACCAGCCACCCAGCAAGTAGAGAACTACGCCCAACGGAATCTGTAGCAGCAAGAAGTAACGATCGAGCCACCGATAGAAGCCATCTCGCTCCAAATCGGGTGCAAATTTTTTGTAAGAATCGTAGTCAAAAAACTTCGGTCGCGGGTAGAGTACCCAAAGCATATGACTCCACCAAAATCCGCGCTTTGACGAGTACGGGTCGTTGTCTATGTCTTCTGTGTGCAAGTGGTGCATCCGGTGTCCAGCGACCCAAAAAATCGGTCCGCCCTGCATGGCGATTGCGCCAATAAATACAATGATGTATTCCAGCCATTTTGGAACTTGTAAGCTACGATGCGTAAGCAGGCGGTGATAGCCCAAACAAATTCCAATACTGCCCGTTAGCCAATGTAGTGCGATCGCGACGCCCAACGCCGACCAGGAAAAAAACCACGGAGCTAACAATGCCAGCGCGTGAAATGCGCCAAAGAACGCCACATTTAACCAACGTATCGATAACGCTGGCTCACACGAAGGAACTGTTTGATGAGAAATAGAAGTCATGAACATCCTTTACTGAATGGATCTACTGAGTGGATCAACTTTCATCAGCACCGCAATCGATCATAAAACCAATCGTAAAACAAAGGATCAATCCACTGTGCTGATAGTTCTCCTCCTTCACACCTCTTGTTGGACGCCACTACAGAATCCAGATACAGTAGATGAGAAGATGCAAGTGTCGCTTGCAATTCTAGCTTAACAACCTTTGTTTATTCGTGCAAGTGGCACTTGCATCGTTTCTATGTCAACTCCGCGAAACCCGACTCGACACCGTCTAATTGACGCGGCATTAGAACTTTTCGCTCATCAGGGCGTAACTGACACCACGACTAGACAAATTGCAGAATTAGCCGAAGTCAACGAAGTCACTCTGTTTCGGCAGTTTGGCAACAAGCACGGGCTGTTGCTGGCAGTGATTGAAGAAGCCGCTGTGTTTACCCACATTGGGCAAACCTTAGTCCAACAGGGGAACCAAACCAGTAGCCTGGATGAAGCCCTGAAAGAATACGCCAACGCTAGTTTACAAGCATTGGAGCGCGTTCCTGAAATGGTGCGCTCGGTCGTGGGAGAAGCGGGACAGTACCCAGCGGAGAACCGTGAGGCGCTAGGACGGGGGTTTTCGCAAGCCAATCGCTATGTAGCGGAATATTTTGAGACGGTAATCGATCGCGGTCAACTCGACACTCATTTATCGGCAAGTAAACTTGCAAGTTTACTCAATGGTATGTTGCTCGGCTACGCCGTGATCGAATTCACGAGCGAATTTCACGATTTGTGGCAAAATCGAGAGGATTTTCTGGACAGTCTCGTTACTCTATTTCTGCAAGGGGCAGTCTCCAATAAGCCGATTCAGGTTAACCAGAGCGCCGCATCGCGATCGCTAGTAACTGATTTACCCGCAAGCGTGGTTCACACTCTGTTGCAGCGGACGAAGAAGCAAGGATTACAGGACTATGCCCTAATGTATGTGCTGTTTGGTGCTGGTTTGAATCTAGCAGAGCTTGTAGCGCTAGAGCGATCGCACTATTTTAGCGATCGCTCTCAGCAATTCCTCCAAATTACAACTGGTGTTCCTCGCCAAGTGCCCATCAATCAATGGATCATGGGCAAGCGGTATGGGGCATACCTAAAAAATCCCTTAGTTCAATGGCTCAAAAGCCGCAAAGATAATGCATCTGCTCTATTCTTAAACGCAGAGTATCAGCCTTTTACAGAAGCCGAGCTTCAACAATGGTGGCAAGAGTTGACTTTGGGCGTGATTACCCCAGACGGACAGGCCCCAATGATCGCGCAAGCTCAGCAAACGTGGTGTGTAGAACTATTTCTACGGGGCATGACGTTAGACCAGATGCAAATTCTCACGGGTTGGAGACCCAACCAACTCGAACCCTACGCCCAACGAGCGAGAGAAAAAGCGGCGTTAGAGCAAGCCATCCGGCTAGATCAAAAATCCTAAGACATCAATCTAATCTTGCTAATCTTGAAGCAGAACAACCGCCCGAAACCTACTGCGCAATGAGTACAAAGCGCAACTCTGTAGATATGGTTTGGAGTTCGGCAAAGCGATCGCATCAACAATTGCAGCAGCGGATCAGCCGCTTACATCGCTACTAAATCCGCTGCCATTTAACCGCGACTACAGCGCACCAAGTTGCTGACGAAGTTCGCGAGAAATCATAACCCGATTGACAGCATGAATCACGCCATTGGAAGCTTGAATGTCCGCCTGCACAACACTGCCATTATTAACAATCACCCGCTGAGGCGTCACCTCGATCGCAAGGCCGCCGCCAAGTGTCTTAACTCCGCCTGTCTTGAGCGCACTAGATCTGTATTCGCCAGGAGCAACATGGTAAGCCAGGATGCGAGTTAGCAATTGTCGATTTCTGGGTTGCAGCAGCTTTTCGAGTGTACCTGCCGGAAGCGCCGCAAATGCAGCATCGGTCGGCGCAAAAATTGTGTAGCGTCCACCTCGGCTTTGCAAGGCATTCGTGAGTCCGGCAGTTTGGACAATTCTCGCTAATGTGGTAAAGGAACCCGCACTGGAAGCCTGTCTCAGCAGCTCAGACGCTGAACTGTCGCTAGTATCAGCAGGCGTAGAAGGGCTAGGCTGCGCCGTTGGTGACGGCAAAGGAACTGGGCTTTCAGAAGGAATCGGAGAAGGAGTCGGGCTGTCTGAAGGAGTGGGGGTAGTTGAAGGAGTGGGGCTGTCCAAAGGAGTCGGAGTGGTTGAAGGCGTAGGTGTAGGACTTTGGGCAGAAACCGAAACCCCTGTCAACGCCATCAGAAATGCTGATAGAAAAGCCAACGATCGCAAACGGGAACTGACTGGATAACGCATCACGAAACTATCCTTAAAGGGGAAGATAGATTAAAAGACGCTCACACTCTAAAGCAGAAATTAACAAATTCTCCTCTATCTAGAGAATTAGGCATCAGGTGTCGCTAAAACGAATATCTCTAATGTCATCAGCCATGTGAACGGCACTTAAATCGTTTTTCAGAAGCGCTCCTTCGGATTTTGCTCCGTAACCTCCTAGTTTTCAGGGCTTTGCCAGATTTTTACTCCTTCGCTATTCGCTACAACGATCGCGTGTCCTTCAAGCGCAAATTGTACAAATAAACTGCTGTACCACGAGGTTCGCAGCAGACCTAAATAGCGATCGCTTTGTAGTTGCCAGAACCGCACCGTACCGCCAACCGTTGTGGCTAGAATCTGACCATCGGGGCTAACCACCAAATCTGATGTTCCCGTCTCCATTACCCGCACGGGTTCTCCAGTAGCAAGATTCCAAATTTTGATTTTGCTGCTGCCTGTAATCAACGTCTGCCCCGCTTGCCCAAAGGATAATCCTGTCACATCTCCTGAATTGAGTGTGTGCAGAAGTTCTCCTGCTTTAGCAAGCCATACCTCTGTTTTGGTGTCTCCGGTGGCTAAGAGCTGTCCGTCTTGACTAAAAGCGATCGCGCGGGCAGGTCGTTCTCCTAATCTGTACCGGAACTGCTGAGTCGATACATCCCAAAACTGCACTCCGGGCAAAGCTTCTACTCCATCTGCCCAACGCTGAACCCGGCTTCCACTGGCTAACGTCCGTCCGTCGGGACTAAAGACTAGCACCGACGCCCGACCTGATGGCATTGTTCCGAGTAAGCGGCTTGTTTGCATATCCCAGAGCTTGATCGTGCGATCGAGACTACTACTGGCGAGTATTCGTCCATCGGGACTGATGGCTAACGCTGTAATTGAATTAGAGTGACCCACTAGCGGCGGCAGCAATTGACGAGTTTTGAGATCCCACCGTTGAATAATGTTGCCGTCTCCGGTGGCTAATAGTACGCCCGCCGGATCAACCGCGATCGCGCTTTGTTTACGACTCAGTAGAGTTTCGGGTTGGGCATAACACACGATCTCAGCTGCGTACATTGGCAGGCAGACCTGGCTCGGTAATCGAGCCGCGATCGCATTGCGCAGCAGGATGTGGAGACCTACGATTAGCGCGATCGTCAGGACGCTCCCAATACTCGCCGTCACCATTAGTCGTTTGTGCTTCACAGATCCTTTACACCAAAATTCTTTACGCCATTGGAGCTAGTCAAAAGTTCTGTGGTCGGGATCGCAGAAACTGATCCAAATGGTATCTTAAAGAAAGTTCATCTGAACCGAATATGTGAATAAGAATAGACTACTATTTGTGCTGGCGTTGCTGGTATCAACCTATCTGAGCGTAACGCTTCTGCATTTGGGAATTGATAAGTTCTATTATATTCTAGTAGGCGGAAAAAAGTTTGCTACGTTTCCAGACCTCCGCATTCAACTGGGAATTGGTCTGAGCTACGTTTTCATCTCTATTCTCTATTTAATTTGGATCGGCAAGCACTTTCAAGATACGCCGCCAGCGGTTACAAGTCGCTTTAGGGATGTATTGAAATCTGCTTCGCCGTTTCTAGTTCTAGCGTTTATTGCCTATCCTTTGGGCAACGACATCTATATTTACCTACATTCTGGGTTGATGAATCTGAACCGGGTCAACCCATTTGTTGTGAGAGCCGCTGCGTTTTCAACAGAGTTATCTCCTTACGTGGATTGGGGGCAGACTTCAACCTATGGACTCGTTTCACAAGCCATATTTACCGTGTCGGCAGCGTTTGTAGCTGTGCATCCGCTTGTTGCCGTTTATGTGTATAAAGCCATTTGTTTAGCATTGCACACTCTGAATGGATTTCTGATTTGGAAATGGTTGCCGCATACGGAGCGACATCGAGTTGCGATCGCATATCTTTTGCATCCTCTACTACTAATGGAGCAAGTTAGTTCAGGGCATGTCGATCTGTTAGTATCAACCAGCCTCATTGCCTTTGCGATTAGTTATGCAAAATGGCGCTATTGGACAGCATTTACGGCGCTATGGATGGGTCTGTTAGCTAAAACTCTGCCTCTGATTTGGGTTCCGTTAATGGCGATCGCGGTGCTGCGTCGCGGACAGGGGAAACAGTTGTTTAGAATGATCTCAGCCTCCATCGCGATCGTGGGTGTGCTAACCCTTACGATCCTGCCTAATGTTTCCGCGTGGCGTAGCTTGCTGAATCCAGGAGTAGAAGGACAGTTTCAGTCGTCTCTGCTTGCGATCGCGCGGTTTCTGTTGGATATAACTCGTATTTTTATAGCTCCAGAATGGCTGTCATTCGAAACGGGGCAAGCTATTTTATTGGGCCTGGTTCGGCTCACCATTCTTGGCTTCATTGGCTTTTATGCGTGGCGATTATGGCGTAGCGATCGCTACTGGGATAACACACCCCAGAAGCTACTAGAGGAAATGGGATGGGTCACGCTAGTGTTGTTGCTAATAGCAACACCTTGGCTAATGCCTTGGTATAGCTCAATTTTGATCACCTTTGCCGCTTTACTTCCGAGAGCGCGATTGTTTGGGCTAACCAGTTTAGCGTTTGGTCTATCAAGCAGCGCACAGTATGTACTCGCGAGTAATAGCAGCATCAAGAGTTTTGTCTCGATTGGACTGCCGATCGCAGTTCTGATCATTGGCAGTTGGCTGCTTCGACGCCGTTCTCCAACCTCAGAAGTTGTTGTCACTTCAACCAACGATCCGTTGACGTCAGAAAACTCATCTCTTTGAGATCCCTGATTCAATCTATTACCTCGTTCAACCTATCACCTGATTCAATCTATTAGTTGTTTTGAAAGAACGATCAGGTTGATTAAGTACAGGTAGTATTTTGGTTAAATCTAGGTTATGCTGTGGTTCTGAACATGAGCTTTACCATCAATCTTAGTTCGTTAAACGAGATTGCTCTGCAATGCAGCAAATAGAAAAACTACAAGTTTATTTGGAGTGGTAGGTGCAGTGAATATGTTTTCAAGTTTCAGCTAAAAGAACAGCAGAGTGCATCTAAAGACGGCTAAGGCAAGTACTTAGGTAGAGAGCAGTTTCCACCTTCTCTAGTCATTAGAGGCTTTACACAATATGAGTAGCTAGATCGAAGGAGATATTGTAGTGAAGATCAGGGTAAGCAGTTGGGTAAGTAAACTACTTTGTCTACTTCTGTTGACGGATATTTGTTTTATTGTTTTGCACATTTTCTTCTTATTGGATGTTTGGAGCGACCTGTATCCAGATCCCTCTTCAAATCCCTACTCGATCGAAACAGACAGAGGATTTGCTGAATTTTTTCAGTATATGAAGGAGTATTGGTGCGTCCTTTTGTTGGGTTTGATTGTAGTGAAGAAACGTTCACCTCTTTACCTAAGCTGGATGCTTTTATTTCTTTATTTACTGATTGATGATTCCACTAGTTTTCATGAAGAAGTGGGGTTGTACATCAGCAATTCTCTTGGATTTATTCCCCTGTTCGGGCTACGAGGACAAGATTTTGGAGAGGTGCTTGTAACAGCCTCAGTTAGTCTATTTTTGCTGGGTTATATCGCTATTGCTTATCGTTTGGGCGATCACTTATTTAGAAAGGCATCTAAATATCTAATCGCAATGCTTTTCGCACTCGCAGCCTTCGGAGTTTTGCTCGACTTGATCCATATCATGGCTCCTGTCGAATTCTCGGGTAAATTGGGACTTTTAGAAGATGGGGGTGAAATGATAGTCATGAGTGCAATGACTACCTTCGTTTTTGTTCTATCTGAGCAGGTAAAATCAAAAACTGAAGTATAGCCAGTTAAGGAGCCGCAAGTTCAGGCGGCACAAAGTAGCTGGTTTGTCTGGGCCGTGCACCAAACTGTTCGACCAGCAAAGTGTGCAGCACGGGCTTGAGATCATCGCATGGAATGCCTTGCATGACTCGCTCACCGAGATGTGCCTCTTTACCGACTTTGCCACCCATCCAAATATCAACGGCTTCTACGACCTGACCATTCTTGCGTCCTTTTGTCCCCATCATGCCGATATCTGCGACTTGCGGTTGCCCGCACGAGTTAGGGCAGCCCGTCCAGTGAATGCGGATTGGTCGCGATACGGTCAGTTCAGCTTCCAATGCTTTAATCATCGCCAAAGCCCGATTTTTGGTCTCGATCAACGCAAAGCCGCAAAACTGATTGCCTGTGCAAGACACTAACCAGCGCGACATATTATCGGGATTGGTCAAAAAGCGCTCTTGCAGCAGCGGTTCGTTGAGCATTGCCTGCAATCGACTGCTGGGAACGTTGGGAATGATCAGGTTTTGTTCTACAGTCAGGCGAATCTCGCCACTGCCATAAGTGTCGGCAATGCGGGCGAGGTCAAACATCTCGTGGGCGTAGAGGCGACCGATCGGAATTAGGAGACCAACATAGTGAAGTCCTGGTTGCTTTTGCGGATAGACGCCGATGTGATCGCGTTTGTCAAAGGTGATTTCGTCTGTTTCAGCCGCAGGTTGTAGGCTTTGACCTAGCTGAGTTTCGAGTTCTGAGCGAAACTTTTCAATACCCCAGGCATCAACCAAATACATCAATCTCGACTTCTGGCGATTGGCTCTCAACCCATGATTGCGATAGAGCAACAGCACCGCTTCACACACGGGGACGACCGATTCTGGCAATACCCAAGCATCGAGCGGAATGGCTTCTACGTAACGCTTGGGCGAGAACATGCCACCAACGATGACATTAAACCCGATCGCACCCTCCTTGTAGGCGGGAATGAAGGCGAGGTCATTGGTTTCTGCGTGGACAGAATTATCGCGACAGCCCGCGATCGCAATGTTAAATTTACGCGGCAGATTTGTAAACGCTGGGTTGCCTGCTCCCATGTTGGTGATCATGTCCTGCACCGCACGAGTTAACCCACGAGTATCAATCAACTCATCAGCTTCTAGCCCTGCCACGGGTGATCCTGTGACGTTCCGTACGTTATCAACTCCCGTTTGCACACTGGTCATCCCCGCCTGCTCAAATCGGCGGAAGATATCAGCCGCGTCTTCAATGCGGACTCCTCGCAGTTGGATGTTCTGACGAGTGGTAATGTCGGCATTGCCATCGTCGCCGTAGCGCTGCACGATCTCGGCTAACACGCGCAGATGACTGCTGGGAAGAATACCATTCGCAGTTCGCATTCGCAGCATAAACCGACCCGGCGTAACGCTGCGATAGAACAAGCCTAAAACGCGCAGGCGAAAGTCGCGATCGGCTTCATCTAGCGCTTCCCAACCAATTTCTGCAAAGTAATCTAGCTCTTGCTTTAGGACTAGACCATCTTTCTCAGCTTTGATTCTTTCAAACTTATTTAGCGTTTTAGCAGGCGCATTCTCAGATGGAGAGGTGTTGATGCTAACGGCTTCCGCATCAATCTGAGAGCCGACTGCACTGGCAGTTTGTACTTCTGATGTCTCTGTCATAGTGTTAACTGCTGTTTTTAAAATTGCTTTAACTAAGAGCCGCGTTTCCTTCGGAGTTGCGCACTGCGCTAATCGCGATATCAGATTAAGACAGCGTTCTTCCTCGACAGACTATTCAATCTGCTCTGTGAAATCGGTAGAGATTGCTACACAAAGACATGGCGCAGGGACAAATCCATCTTTTGATGCAGAGAAATTCACGGCTAGTAGAGCCTTAACACCTGCTTGTACGCTTAGTTACGATCGCACGTTTCTTAGTTCCCACTCCTTGTTATTGAGTTGCGATCGCACGTTCCTTAGTTCCCACCCTTTGTTATTGAGTTACGATCGCATCTTCCTTAGTTCTCACCTTCGTTTCTTAGTTCCCGCCTTCGTTCCTTAGTTCCCACTCCTTGTTATTGAGTTACGATCGCATGTTCCTGACTCCGACTCCTGCTTTACATAGAACACACCCAGCGATCGTGAGTATCATTCAAGTGGTAAAGAAAACAGTTTGATGCATCGAGAGTGCTTAGATAACAGTTCTAAAGTCATGCTGCTGACAGCAGCATTAGCCGCAGCGAATCGAGACAGACCCGCCAAGGCAACGGTTGCGCTTTCAGCGCGAACCATTTCTCCTTAAAAACCTCCGCTTGAAGGTGATAGTCTTGCGGACTCGTCGGAGGAGCATTGAACTTTAGAAAAACCGTCATGCGATGCGGCGTTTCACTCGTCGCCGCGACCCAGCAGGGAAACGTATTAGGCTGCTGAGCGTCTTGAGGAAAGAGGATTTGATGAGCGCGAATGCCAACATAAGCAAACTGTTCGGGTAGAGGTTCGGCAATCTGTAAGCCAATGCCCCACTCGATCGCATGAATTTGATCATCTGCCGTTGCAACTGCCGTCGAGAAGTTTTTACATCCCGTTAGTTGAGCCACTGTTACTGTCGCCGGATGCTCAAAAATCGACCGCTTAGACCCGGACGCGATCGCGCGTCCTGCATGCATCACCAGCAAGTTTGGACAAACGCGATACGCTTCTTCTAAATTGTGCGTGACAAACAGCACCGCACCGGGATAACTGGCGAGACGCGCAATCAACTGCTGTTCCAGTTGGCTGCGGAGATGCGTATCGAGGGCTGAAAACGGTTCATCAAGCAGCAGCGCTTCCGGTTGACTTGCCAATGCTCTTGCGAGGGCGACACGTTGCTGCTGTCCGCCAGAGAGTTGAGCCGGGTAGCGATCGCGCATCTCCTCTAGCTGCACTGCCATTAACTGCGACTCAACCTGCTGCCGCACATCAGCGCGAGACAGCCCTTTCGGTAAACCAAATGCAATGTTTTGCGCCACCGTCATGTGGGGAAAGAGCGCGTAGTTTTGCACCAAAAATCCAATACGGCGATCGCGGCTCGCTAGATTAATGCCGCGATCAGCATCAAACAGCACGCGCCCGTTGAGTACAATCCGCCCAGAGGTTGGCGTTTCAATTCCGGCAATGCAGCGCAACATCAGACTTTTTCCAGCCCCAGATGCACCCAATACGCCTAACGGTGCGTCGGCATGAAACGCAATCTCGACTCGAAATCCGCTAAGCTGTTTACCAATCTCTACGCTTAGCCCGCGATTTGGAGAATCTGCAAGATCAAGAAGCGGAGACAGAACAGGTCTGAGAACTGGAGAGAACGGCTCGCGTTTGACAGATGGCAGCTTACGTTTATCTTGCCAAAGATTGACTGCTGCAATGCTAGAGAGTGATATTCCCATGATTGCGATCGCCCAAAACCACGCTTCATTCGTAGCTCCCGCTTCGACTGCAAAATAAATCGCCATCGGAATCGTTTGCGTTTCTTTGGGAATATTCCCTGCCAGCATCAGGGTTGCACCGAACTCTCCCAACGCACGAGCAAACGCAAGCGTGATGCCTGCCAAAATTCCTGAGGTTGAGAGTGGCAATAGAATAGATCTAAAAATAGTCCAATCAGACGCGCCTAATGTTTTAGCAACGGCTAATAGATTGTGATCGATCTGCTCAAATGTGCCTAATGCAGTACGATACATCAACGGAAACGAAACAACAATCGCCGCTACAACAGAACCATACCAAGTAAATACAACGCTAAAGTCAATCGAATTTAGAAACTGTCCGATTGCTCCATTTTTGCCAAATAAGACCAACAAAATAAAGCCTACTACCGTGGGCGGCAAAATCAAGGGAGCGACAAAGATGCTCTCAATTAGTGCCTTTCCCTTGCCTCGGTAGTTCAGCATCCAATATGCCGCTGCAACACCCAGGAAGAAGGTAATCACGGTGGCAAGCAGGGCAGTTTTAAGCGAGATCCATAGAGGAGAAAGATCAGGGGGCATCACGTCACGAGGTTGGTACTCACGAGGCTGGCACAACAAATCCGTACTTGCTTAACACGGTTTTAGCGTCGGTACTCGACAAGTACTGCACAAACTCTTTTGCTGCTTCAACGTTTTTACTACTCCTCAGCACCGCTACCGGATACACAATTGGGGAATGATCTGTCTCGTCTGCGGTGACAGCAATCTTCACCTGATCTGAGATCTTGGCATCTGTAAAGTAGACAAACCCTGCCTCTGCATTCCCAGATTGAACGGCGGCTAACACTTGACGCACATTGTTGCCAAATACAAATTTAGGTTTGAGAGTGTCGTAGAGCTTCAGCTTTCTCAAAACTTGTTCCGCGTATTGTCCAGCGGGAACGCTGCGCGGCTCTCCGATCGCAATGCGCTTAATGTCAGGTTGCGTCAACCGATCGAAGCTTTGCACTCCCCTAGAGGACTTGGGCACGATCAAGACGAGCCGATTTCGGGCAATGTCTTTTCGAGTTCCAGCCACCAGTTTGCTAGCTTGATCGAGCGTATCCATTTGACGTTTTGCCGCTGAGAGAAAGACATCGGCGGGCGCACCCTGTTCAATTTGTTGTAACAATGTGCCTGACGCTCCAAAGTTGTAGATTAGATCGGCGGTTGTTTTACTGCGTTGATAGAGGGGCTTAATGTCTTCTAAAGCATCCTTTAAACTAGCCGCCGCAGAGATGATCAGCTTGTTAGATTGCGCTGTTGTAGGGAATAGTACGAAACGCAAGGCTATGATGCAAGCTGCGATCGCGATCGCGACTGCAATAAAATATCTTCTGTTCATAATCTGGTCTCAGGACGGCAACGGTTGTCTGATGCTTTGAGTTTGGCGCTTTGATGGTATCAGTAGCCCTTCAATCGTTCAATCTCGTAGAAGCTAAACGCTTGCGGCTTGTCTGCTTCATGAGCAATCCAGTAGAGCGACTTGTTCTCTATCTAAAGAGGTAGATCCAGTATTGGATTGAACCATCACACTAATTCAGGATGTCTAACAAAGATAAATTTTATCTGTAAACCTTGAAAACAGCGTTCAAATCAACCTTACACAGCAAACTACAAAACTGTGCAAATTACAAAACTGTAATTCAACCAGCAAGAGCGATCGCAAAATCTATCGTTATTCTATGTACAGTCAAGGTGCAAAGGAGCCTATGACCCTCAACTCTCCCCAACCGATTCCATTCAAGCCGACAGAAAAAGGTTGGCTCAAACCCAAGCTGAGAAACTGGCTGATTGGAATATTTATTCTGAGTTCACTGTCAGGAGGTGGATATCTTGTGTACCGCCAGACGGTGGCTTCCTCTAACCAGGCCGCCAGAAGCAGAATCCAGACGGTTCCGGTCGGGCGGCAGACCATTCCGATTACGATCGCAGCCAATGGCATCATTGAAGCCAAACAATCGACCAACGTTAGCCCCAAAAGCTCTGGACGGCTGAAGAGCCTATTGGTGGATGAAGGGGACGCTGTGCAGGCGGGGCAAGTTGTGGCGTACATGGACGACTCAAGCCTGCGAGGTCAATTGCTTGGGGCGCAGGGATCGCTGGAGGCGGCCCAAGCAAACTTGAAGAAAGTTGAAACTGGGAATCGCCCAGAAGAGGTTGCTCAAGCCCAGGCAACGGTAGCGAGCGCTGAAGCCAACTTGCGGCAGTCAGAATCAGATCTCAACCGCTATGACCAACTGTACAAGTCGGGAGCCATTTCTGCCCAAGCCGTCAGCCAATATCGCACCACCCGCAACACGAATCAGGCAGAGGTAGACAAAGCGCGGCAGGCGCTGAAGTTGCTTCAAGTGGGTAGCCGCCCGGAAGATGTTGAGGCTGCCCGCGCTCAGGTAATTCAGCAAGAGGGCAACCTGAAAACGGTTCAGTCGCAGATCGAAGACACCGTGATTCGCGCTCCGTTTAGTGGCATTGTGACAGCGAAGTACGCCGATCCGGGAGATTTCGTCACACCCACCACATCTGGGAGCGATGTTTCCTCTGCAACGTCTTCGTCAATTCTGTCATTAGCATCCACTTATCAGGTTGTGGCAAACGTTGCTGAAACTGACATTAGCAAAATTAAGGTCGGGCAATCGGTCACAATCACCGCTGATGCTTATCCCGACAGAACCTTTAAAGGAAAGGTCGCTCAAGTTGGGGCAGCAGCAACCGTGACTTCTAATGTCACCAGCGTCAAGGTAAAAGTGAGCCTTGACGATCCCCAAAGGCTCTTGTTGCCGAGCATGAATGTTGATGCCAGGTTTGATGCGGGCGAATTGAGCAACGTGCTGGTCGTACCGACTGTCGCGATCGCACGTCAGCAGAACGGTACTGGAGTACAGGTACTTGGGACAGATGGTCGCCCCCGATTTGTTCCGATCCAAACTGGACTGACTGTGAATGACAAAACCGAGGTGCGTTCTGGGCTTCAGGGCAATGAAAAAGTGCTAGTGAGTGCGCCATCTAGACCGACGAATCGCGCTCAAAATTCTGGCAACAGGGGCAATCCCCTCGGCGGCGCAGCGGGTGCTCCCGGTGGTGGTTTTCCTCGTGGGAGTGGTACTCGCGGTGGGTTCTAGGTTTGTCTTCAGATTTAGTGTTTCCAGCGAAATTTAGTCATGATGAAATCACTCAGGGGCGCAAAACCGGCCCGACGAGATCGCACACCGCCCATAAAACAAGTTCCTAATCCAATCGGACGTTCCCCAGTATCCGTCGTTGAAATTCTGACCATGGCGATCGAGGCACTGTGGAGCAATAAACTCCGCACGATGCTCACGATGCTTGGTATTGTCATTGGCATCACCGCTGTGATTGCGGTCACTGCCATTGGTCAAGGAACGCAAAAGTCAACCGAGCAACGGCTACAATCGCTGGGAACTGATATTCTGCAAGTGCAGTCGGGTGCAGCTAGAAGTGGAGGCGTGCGGCAAGGGAGTGGAACGGCGACCACCTTGACGTTAGAAGATGCCCAAGCGATCAGGCAACAGGTTTTAGGTGTTGCCCGAGTATCCGCTGTCTTGCAGCAAACGGCCCAAGTCGTCTATGGCCAGAATAACGACTCCCTGACCATTATTGGAACCGATATTAATTACCCCGATGTCCGCAACACGCACCCCCAAACTGGCAGATTTTTCAGCCAAGACGAATTGGATGCCGCAGCATCTGTAGCAGTCTTGGGTCCAACGGCGCGGAATGAGCTGCTCGGTGCAGAAAACCGCGCAGAGGGGGCTCAAATCCGAATTCAGGGACAAACCTACGACGTAGTTGGCGTCATGGAGACCAAAGGAACGCAAGGCCCGCAGAACCCGGATGAACAAATCTACATTCCACTTACCAACATGTCTGCCCGACTGGTCGGCAACAATGCCGTCAAAGGGCTGGCTGTAAGAGGAATTTATGTCAAAGCCAAAAGCCAGGATCAGCTAGACGCTGCCGAGTATCAAATCACAAATCTTTTGCGGGTACGTCACGGCATTTTTCCCGAAAAAGGAGATGTGGATGATTTTAGGCTGTCGAATTCTGCTGACATCATCGAAACGTTGACCAGTACCTCGAAGTTGCTGACCGTGATGGTTGTTGCGATCGCGGCAATTTCCCTAATTGTTGGTGGCATCGGCATTGCCAATATCATGCTGGTTTCAGTGGTCGAGCGCACCCGCGAAATTGGTATTCGCAAAGCGATCGGCGCGACTAGCACGGCAATCCTGAGCCAATTTTTAGCCGAAGCAGTTGTGATTGCGGCATTGGGAGGCATGATTGGGATTGGACTGGGAGTTGCGATCGCGTTTGCCGCTGCAAATCTATTCGCCTTTCCCGTTGTAATTTCACTCTGGTCAATTGGACTTGGCTTTGGATTGACGTTTGTGATTGGCTTAGTAGCAGGGGTCATTCCGGCTCGCAATGCGGCTCACCTCGACCCGATCGCAGCCTTAAGAAGTGATTAGGAGAAACAAACATGGCAACCATGATCTGGATGGAAGACATTCAGAAAACATATCGGCTTGGTGAAGTCGAAGTTCCCGTCCTCAAAGGCATTGACTTGTCGATTGAAGAAGGCGAATATGTCGCCATTATGGGCATGTCCGGTTCGGGAAAATCGACGTTGATGAACATCATTGGTTGTCTCGATCGCCCCACCTCTGGACATTATGTTCTAGAGGGCAGAAACTTGACGACGCTGAGCGATGACGAATTGGCATTCATTCGCAATCAGCGCCTTGGCTTTGTGTTTCAGCAGTTTAATTTGCTGGCTCGCTCCACGGCGTTAGAAAATGTGATGCTGCCAATGGTCTATGCAGGTGTTTCCAAATCCCAACGACGCCAACGAGCAGAAGAAGCCTTAACTCGCGTTGGCTTGGCAGACCGGATGCTTAATCGCCCCAATCAGCTTTCGGGTGGACAGCAGCAGCGAGTCGCGATCGCTCGGGCGCTGGTCAACCGTCCTGCACTCGTTTTGGCAGACGAACCGACAGGAGCGCTCGATACTCAAACCTCTCAAGAAGTGATGAATTTGCTGAGCGAGCTAAACCGACAAGGCATCACGATCGTGATTGTGACGCACGAACCAGATGTTGCTGAACAAACTCAGCGCATTATTCATGTCAAAGATGGTTTAGTGAACCCCGTCACAACCCACGAAAACAAGTTTGCTCCAGCCAATGCCCTTGAAAATTAAAGCTTCTGATATAACTTGAAGCAAATGCCAACGAAACTCACGGATTGAATGAAGTTAGATCGTACTGCTTTTGCCTCTATCCACTTTAACGGGCAATTTCACTAGAGCTTGAGCTGAGCAAAGGGTAAAATCTTTGCTTATGAGTACTACCCAAGACACTGTTGCTAAACTTTGGAATCTTTGTAACGTTCTCAAGGATGACGGGGTGACGTATCACCAGTACGTCATCGAACTCACGTACCTGCTATTCCTAAAGATGGCTAAGGAAACTCAAACAGAGAGCCAGCTTCCGGTGGGCTATCGTTGGGATGATTTGGAGAAGCACGCGGTACTCGATCGACTGAATTCCTACAAAAGTCTTCTGAGCTATTTGGGTAGCCACGGCTCCACATTAGTTAAAGAAATTTTCGCCGATGCCGTTTCCCTAATCAAAAAGCCCTCCACGCTTTCTGTGTTGGTGACGGAAATTGACAAACTCGATTGGTATAACGCCCGGAAAGAAGGTTTAGGCGACGTGTATGAAGGGCTGCTAGAAAAGAACGCAAATGAAAAGAAAGCGGGTGCGGGTCAGTACTTTACACCACGATCGCTGATTGATAGCATGGTGCATGTTATGCATCCTACACTGGATGATATCATTCAAGATCCTGCGGCAGGCACGGGCGGTTTTTTGGTTTCTGCTAATCGATACATACGCGAACACAGCGCTCCAGAGAGTTGGACTGAGAAACAAAAACGAAAGTACTGCGGTAATACCTTCTACGGCATGGAGCATGTACAAGATACACACCGTTTAGCGTTAATGAATTTAATGCTGCATGGATTAGAGTTTGATCCCCAAGGTGCGGGAATTTTTTATGGCGATACGCTTTCACCAGACGGAGAAGCATTACCGAAAGCAACGCTAATTCTCACAAATCCACCCTTCGGAAGTAAAAAAGGTGGAGGCTTACCTAGCCGCTCAGATTTCAAGTTCCCCACTAGCAATAAACAATTCTGCTTTTTACAGCATATCTATCTTGGGCTTGAGGTTGGCGGTCGCGCTGCCGCAGTGTTTCCAGACAATGTCCTGTTTGAAAGCAATGTAGGAAGGCAAATCCGTGTTGACTTAATGGATAAATGCAATCTTCACACCATTTTGCGTTTACCGACAGGTATTTTCTATGCTCAAGGTGTTAAGACAAACGTGCTGTTTTTTGCCCGTGGCAAGAGAGACAAGGACAATACTAAAGAAGTTTGGATTTATGACTTACGCGCCAACACACCTCAGTTTGGTAAGCGCACATCATTGATGCGTGACCATTTTGCTGAGTTTGAAGCTGCCTTTGGAGATGATCCATTGGGCGGTTCCGCAGGCCTTGCACAGCGCACTGATACTGGCGAGGAAGGGCGATTCAGAAGATTTTCCCGTAAGTGGATTGCTGAGCGTGGCGATAATCTAGACATTGCTTGGCTCAAGGACGAACGCAAAGATGGTAATGGTGACTTACCTGAGCCTGCAATTCTCGCACAGGAGGCGATGAGTGAACTAGAAGCAGCACTGGCAGAATTACGGGGAATTCTGCAAGAATTGGGTGAGGAAATCAGTTTGTAAGCACGGAGCCAGCGACGATGGAGAGTGTTAAGATGTCTCAGCGTGTTGGACGAGATGGCATTCTCCATCTCAATATTCCCGTTGGGATAACCGAACAGGATGTGGAAGTCATGGTGGTTTATCAGCCTGTTCCATCGTCAACCGCAACTGGGCGATCGCTAGAACAGTTTTATGGTATCTGTGCTGACGATCCCATTATTCTTGACGATCGAGGAATCTCAGACAGCCTTGACGATGAGTTGGCTGGGGCGTTTGATTGAGAATGCGTTACCTGTTAGATACAAATGTTTGTGTGGTGTATTTAAATGGTCGTTCGATTCTGGTGCGCGATCGCCTATTTTCTACCCTCACTCAAGAGATAGCTGTGTGTTCGGTTGTCAAAACCGAGCTTTTCTACGGTGCAATGCGAAGCAATAACCCATCTCGAACTCTGGAACGGCAGCAAGAATTTTTAGGGCGGTTTGTCTCGCTTCCGTTCGGAGATGAGGCGGCGATCATATGTGGTGAAATTCGGGCGCGTCTTGCCAGTGCTGGAACTCCAATCGGTGCTTACGATTTGCAAATTGCGGCGATCGCTCTAGCAAACAATCTAATATTGGTGACGCACAATACGCGAGAATTCGATCGTGTAGATGGGTTGCAGATTGAGGATTGGGAGGTAGAAGCGTGAGCGAACTTCCTCAGAATTGGATACTATCCAAGTTCATGAATGTATTCGATATTCAGGGAGGTACGCAGCCTCCAAAAAGTACTTTTCAATACGAATCTCAACCTGGTTATATACAGCTTTTAATCCAAGTTGCGGGTTAAGTTGAGAGAACAGAAGAAAACAACCGCAAGCCACGCGAATTGCACCGCACCTGTGTTCACGACTACGGCATAGTGAATCAGGAACCGGGGTCGTCAACTGATGAAGG
>JAHHHP010000014.1 GCA_019359275.1 Myxacorys chilensis ATA2-1-KO14
CCGTTGCATCTGTTGCTCGACTTTAGGGGAGTATGGTTGCATAGCAGCACAGCAGTGAGATGGCTGCTTCCAAGCCTATCACCTTTCCCTTTTCCGCCGGTCTTATTTAATCCACGTTCCTTAGTGCCTGCAATTGCGACCGCACCGATTGCCCCACAAATCATTCCAGCAACGCTGAACGGTCAACCCGTTTATGTTTTGAACATGACTCGTAGTGGCGATAAAGTGTTAGTGCGTTGCTATCCAGGACAACAGCCCAAAGTCGTGGTGCAAGCCAAACCAAACGGAACGAAAGAAGGAACATTGACCTGCGGAAACTAGACGCTGCGCTGAATCATAATTCTGGTTGCAAAGGGTCGAATTTCTCACTGAGTGACAACAGGCTGATAAAGTTTCATAGAAGGCCGGATTGGAGCGACACAAGCAGAAAAAATAGGGTGAAACGAAATGATTCATCCCGTTGATTGAACCCTAACATTGTCCCCAGCGCAAGCTGGATTAACCGGATCGATGTCCGTTCTGCCAATGGTCATCTGCGCCGCCGCAGGACAAAGGCAAATCAACTGCCTCGGTAGGTGCTGTAAGCCCAAGGAGAAGCCAGCAATGGAATATGGTAGTGAGCCGTGGCATCGGCAACACTAAACTGAATCGGAACCCGATTTAGAAACGGTGGATGCGGCAAGTCATGGCTTCCTTTAGCAAAATAATCTCCGATCGCAAAAACCAACTCATAGGTTCCGGGCTGGAAGGCGTCATCAACGAGCAGGGGTTGCTCGGTGCGTCCATCCGAGTTTGTCGTCGTGGTTGTTAGGCGGGTTCTCTCGCCCGATGATTCATCGATCCACCAGAGTTCGATCCTCAGGTCAGCCGCCGGGCATCCGCAAGCCGTGTCTAAAACGTGAGTGGTAAGTTTGCCCATCAGTTTAGCGGCCCACCTAGAATTGTGTTGGCGATCGCAGCCATAATATTAGAGCCATCTTCCCGCTTTAGTTCTTCATACCATTGCTGCGTTTTTTCTGGCTGTTTACCGTGGGTCATATCAGACCGTTTGCGAGCACGTTGAATGATGTCAGCGACCCGATCAATTCGAGCCGCTTCATATCGCTTGAGTGCATCCTCTACGCTCACATTGGTAGTTTGTAGATAATTTGCTAAAACCAACGCATCTTCCAGTGCCTGACAGCCTCCTTGTCCTACATCGGGTGCAGTGCCGTGGGCGGCATCTCCGAGCAACGCAACTCGACCCCGCACTAACGTCGGTAACGGATCAACATCATGGATTTCGACCCGGCTGGTTGTCGTCGGATCGAGTCGTTCAATCAAGGTTTGAACGGGAGATGCCCATCCTTTGAAGAAGCTGAACAGTTCTTCTTGATAGGTTTCAGGCCGGCTCACCGTACCTTTGGGGAGCGGAACATCAAGGAAAAAGTAAAAGCGATCGCCTCCGCCAAGCTCCGAAGGATCGCGTCCAACAGGCATCAGCGAGGCTCGTTTGTGTTCACCCACATACAGCACCCAACTGTTCTTAGGGGCAAGATCTTCACTTGCGGGGACTAATCCATTCCAGTTAACGTAACCGACATAATTACGCTCAATTGGATAGCCCAAAACATAGCTACGCAATACCGAATGGGTTCCATCGGCTGCAATTAGCACGTCACCTGTGGTTTGATGCCCGTCTTCAAAGAACGCGGTGACTCCCTTCTCATCTTGCTCAACGTTTAGGCATTTAGAATTGAGTCGCACCGTCTCCACTCCAACCGCACGGAGTAATAGTTGTTGTAGCTCGGTTCGGGTGACTGGGTAAGGGCGTTGCCCAACTTGGTCAATTAGCGGCTGCAAACTAAAATCAGTCAGCGGTTCACCGGTGGAACTGTAGTACGCTGTTCGATCCATTTGTCCGCCGACCTGTGCGATCGCGTGACCCAATCCGAGTCGGTTGAGAACTTTAACGCCATTTGACCACAGCGAAATTGCTGCACCTGCGGGACGGAGTTCTTTGACGCGATCGTAGATCTCAACGCTATATCCTGCTTGCTGAAGCGCGATTCCAGCCGTGAGTCCTCCCATTCCTGCACCAATGATGATGACTTTTAAGTTCTCCACAGCAATCTCTCCCGATTTGGATTTGGTGCCAATCAAATTCTTTCTGTATTGTTGGCAACAGTGGATGCTTTAGCAGTTCAGACTGGACAATTCCGGTTTGGAGAGTTGAGTTGCTGAGCGATCTTCCTCGTTTGTTTTTTTGACTTCTGTTGGAATCATTTTAACCACATCTACAGAATTGCTGTTAATTATCGGCTAGTGCAATCAAATTCTGATTCACAAAAAGCTTCTGCTTCTGTTCGGAGGCCATTGCAGTAAATATCTCCTTTCGCGGTACTAGCGATCGCGGCTTATGTTAAACATGCGCGTCAATCGTCCGTCGCTTAAGTGAGTCAAGTATGGTCTCTACTTGAATCGATCGATTCTCAAACAGTGCCGCTGATCGGAGTGTCGCGATCGGAACGCTGAGCGCGATCGCGTTAAATTCATGCCCAAAATTCTACAAGACTGCTGCATTGGAATTAGATCTGGCTGAAACCAGATCTAATTCCAATGCAGCAGATCTGTTCTAATGCATCAAACTACGAATCGCTTCTAGAACGCCTCGCGCTTTACTCAGCGTTTCTTCGTATTCCGTTTCGGGTACAGAATCGGCAACTAGACCTGCTCCCGCCTGAACGCTGACCGTATGTTTGCCATTGCCTAACGATCGAACCACCATAGTACGAATCGCGATCGCGCTGTTCAACTGTCCCTCGAAATCGTAATAGCCATAGACGCCAGAATAAACGCCCCGGCGACAGGGTTCGAGATCATGAATAATTTCCATTGCCCGAATCTTCGGCGCTCCGCTCACCGTTCCTGCTGGAAAACAGGCTTTGAGCAAGTCCCAAGCGGTTTTACTTGGCGATAGTTGACCGACGACGTTACTGACAATGTGCATCACGTGAGAATAGCGCTCAATCACCATGAGTTCGTCTACCTGAACCGAACCGTTGATGCAAACTCGACCCAAATCATTACGACCGAGATCAATCAGCATCACATGTTCCGCGACTTCTTTTGGATCAGCCAACAAATCCTTTTCTAACGCCACATCTTCTGCGTGAGTTTTGCCGCGACGACGTGTGCCCGCGATCGGGCGGACGGTCGCAATTTTCGGCTGAGTTGGATCGCTGGCTAACTCTGCTTTTACCATCACTTCAGGACTCGATCCAATAATCTGCCAGTCGCCAAAGTGGAAGTACGCCATGTACGGTGAAGGATTGACCAACCGCAGCGATCGATACAGTCCAAACGGCTCACCGCTATACTCTGCCGATAGCTGCTGAGAGATGACCACCTGAAAAATATCACCTGCTCGAATGTGATCCTTCGCCTTCTCGACGTTGGCGCAAAATTGCTCTTTCGTAGTGTTGCTTGTCCACTGAAGTGCTGCTGTTTCAGGCGTTGGGGCTTTCCACGGCAGCAGATGGGCTTGCTCGGATAGGGGAGACTGGAGTTTGCCCACAAGTTGAGAGACGCGATCGCAGGCTTGCCCGTATGCCGTCTCTAGATTCACGTTCGGATCGCGCAAATCGGCATATGCGATCGCCCAAATCTTCCGTTTCACCTGGTCAAAAATCAGCAGGTTATCGATCTGCATCCACAACCCATCTGGCACGTCATTCTCAGTCGCAGAATAAACCGGAACTCGTGGCTCCATCCATTGAATCAATTCATAGCCCCAAAACCCAAACAGCCCGCCAATTCCAGGCGGTAGCTGTGGTAACTTCACGGGGTGAACCGACTCAAGGCATTGAGACAACGCATCAAACGGATCACCTTGGTAGACCTGCTGCGTTCCGTCCCGCTGAGTTTGAGTCGTGCGATCGCCTCGTGCTTCTAATACCCAAAGCGGATCGCAGCCCAAAAAGCTGTAGCGACCAAGCGTTTCTCCGCCTTCCACTGATTCCAACAAAAAGCTGTAGGGCTGTCCTGCACAAACTCGATACCAGGCCGACACTGGGGTATCTAGATCCGCCACCCATTCTTGATAGACCGGAACAAAATTTCCCTGATTCGCAAGTTCTGCGAATTGAGACAAGTCTGGAAAGATCATAACATTTTTGGAGGGATGAGGGACGCCTTACGGCAACGCTGACGCAAGGAGGGATGAGGGATGAAAAATAGAAGTTGCAAAGTTTAGGGTATAACACACCCCTAACAGAACTCAAACGTCCTGTTTCATCTCTCATCCCTCATCCCTAAAAATTAGGAGCCAAACTCCAGAGCAGAAACTCTGAGATGGCTCCTAAAATGATGTCAACTAGAAAACGTGTGATTTAGGGATCGTAGGTTTTCTTGCTGCTGAACTTCAGTCTAACGGGTTCTCCATTAGCACCGATGTTGCGCGGTACGCTGTTGACCGCAACGCGACCAGGATTTACCTTTTCGGGGAATACACCATCTGCAGGGTGCAAATACTGCAATTCGCCATTGGGGAATTCACGATAGATCTTGTAATCGGTGATTTTGAACTTCGTGCGAAGTTGTCCACCGAGGGCAAGACAGTGTTCCTTGCGAGCTAAATACAGTAAGTTGTCACCTTGACGCATTTTTGCAGCGCCACTGATCGGCATCTCAAAAACCTGTTCTTTGGGACTAGACCAGGTAATGGCATATCTTTCTTCTACTAGGGCTTTGGTAAGCAGTCCGCCTGTGCTGCCACCAAACAATGGAGCTTGTCCTTTAAGAGTTTCTGACATAAGGTCTCGCTCTAAACGTTTTTAGGCATCCTATCACCGAGGGTTTACTTCAATGTCGAAACTGTAATAGTTGTTAATAGGAGAGGAATGCCGAGTGCTCTAGTGATTGCGTCTTCGGCGAGTGGACATTGACTGCTGTTCTTCGAGCGACACCGTGGGAATGGTGAAGTGAAACTGACTGCCACGATCTTTACCCCCCGATTCTGCCCAAATTCGTCCGCCCCAATTGGTAATAATTTGACGGCAAATCGCCAGTCCAAGTCCGGTTCCTCCGGTTGTGCGACGCAGTGCGCCTTCTTCTTGATAAAAGCGATCAAAGACGGTCTCCAGCCGGTTGGCTTCAATTCCTCGTCCTGTATCGGAGACGGTGACTTCTAGCATCTTGCTGCCGATGCGCTTTGCTGCGATCGTAATTCTGCCGTCAGGATCGGTGAATTTACAGGCATTGTCTAACAGCTTGGTCAACACTTCTACAAGCCATTCTCCATCGACCTTCACTAAAGGTAGCTCGGTCGAAAGTTGGGTCACAATTTGTGGAATTGGATCGGCAAATCGGCGGGCTTGAACGCTGCTCAGGGCGAGATCAACACATTCCCAAAGGGGCAAAGGCTCCATTCTCCATTCGACGCGTCCGCTCTCTAGGCGTGAGAGCGTTAGGAAGTCTTGAATGAGCTTCCGCATTCGCTCCCCGTCCGTCAGAGCGGAATTTAACAGCACTTGCCGCAGATCAGGCGACATGTCAGGCTCACTGGCAAGACTTTCTAAACAAACCTGGATGGTCGATAAGGGGGTACGGAGTTCGTGTCCGGTGATGGCGATCAAATTGCTGCGCGTGCGATCGAGGGCTTCTAGCTGCTGGTTGAGGTCTTCTAGATTCTCGAACGCTTCGGCTTGGATTAAAGCGACGCCAATTTGACTTGCGATCGCTTCGATCATCTCTAGTTCATGCTCATTTAGTTCGTGGGGTGTTGGGTTGCAGAAATGCAGCTCTACCATGCCCAGAAGTTGATTTTGATGCAGTACCGGAACCATCAACCACGAGCGAATATGCCACCTTTGCGCTAGGGCTTGAATCGTGAATTCTCCGTCTTTAATCACCGAGAGTCGGTCATCGGCTTGAGTGTCTTGAATGTAGACGGGTTCTTGCTCCTGCACCACTTGCTCAAACAGCGGATTGCCTTGCAGCGTCCAAGTTCGACCTGCCAAGGACGGCACAGGCTCATCGCAGACAGAACCGAGATATTCATGATCAAGCGTGGCGCTGGTGTCGATCGCTTTACAGCGATAAATCAAACACCGACCTACGCCTAATACCTGTCCGAGTTCCGTCGCTGCTACTTGGAGAATCTCGTTGGGGTTGAGCGATCGCCGCACAGCGGCTGTAATCAGGTTAACCAATCGCTCTTTTCGTTCTTGCTCCGCGATCGAGCGGTAGGCTTTTGTCAGTTTGTACTGTCCTGCCTGAAGATACGTCACCAATCGCTGCGCAAAGGGAGCCGGGTCAACATGAATGCCACCTGAGCGCGCTTCGGTTTCAATGTGCTCAAGAATGCCATCTGTTTTAGATTTTAATTCCGGGCGGTACTGGGCAATTCGGTGCAGTAACAATTCGGCTGCTTTGCAAACCATTGCGCGATCGAACGTCCAAATTCCTTCAAAGCGCCGAGCCTGATCGACATGTAATTCAGGAGTGTCAGTCCGCAGTTCTGGCAATTCTCGCTCTTTGCAAATTAAACACGAGGCGTACTGCTGTCCTAAAACGACCAGGTGCCACTCCTTGCTGAGCGCGTCTTTTGGCTCAAAAGCGATCGTTTCATAGTGATTCGATTGATTTGTGAAATCGGTTTCTGGAGCAGCTAGAACGTAGACTTGATCCGTTCGTTCAGAAATGCGTAAGTAGCGATGTGCCTCTTGCCGATAAAACCGTTCTCGCTGAAAGCTCGCAATGACCAGTGGATGATCGTCTCCCGCCAAGACTTGGTCTTCCATGGCATGAGAGAGAGCCGTCATGGAAGATTTGAAATACATTTGGGGATGCATCTGAGGAAGCGCTTTGAGCAGGGCATCCAGGACGGAATCGGAGATGATCATTAATCGTGTTACGAGCCAATCATATCGATCTTGGCAGATAAGTAAGCGGGTGATGATAGTCTAGCGGGTTGAGCTTCATAAGGTGGAAATACTGTAAAACTCTGTAACGCAATTTGTTGAAAACACAAAATGCTCGACGCAATCGAAAGCGAACACTATCAGCAGGCATTGCCCCTCAACTAGGTGCGATCGCACATTGAGAATTTGCAAATCTACTGAATCATCACCGTTGATTAAATCTACTTGTGAAAGCTTGCGCTGTTGCAGCGTCATTGCTGCCTAATCTTGTCCTGAAGCGTTGTTCAACGTATCGCTAACAACAGATTAAAGACGATGCTCTACATCAAATTAGGTGCGCTCTTGTCTTACTGAAGAGTGACGCACAAAAAACGTCTAGCTAGTTACCTAGGAAGAAGGAATGAAACAGACGCCAAGCCAAATAAAGTGGCGCGCTAAGTGTTGCTACAGACGCTTTTTATTCTCGTCTGGCAGCATATCAAACGCAGAAATTTAAGTCAAGGAGATTTTAATGTTTTATCACACAAAACGTTTACAATACTTTACTCCACCAACGAATCCCGATCCGGTTTATGCCAAGAGGCTGCAAGAACTCATCGGCGGTAGCTTCGGGGAAATGACCGTGATGATGCAGTACCTATTCCAGGGCTGGAACTGTCGCGGACCTGCTAAGTACCGAGATATGTTGCTGGACATTGGGACTGAGGAAATTGGTCACGTGGAGATGCTCTCCACGATGATCGCCCATCTACTGGACAAAGCACCGATCAAAATGCAAGAAGAAGGTGCAAAAGATCCTGTAGTCGGGGCGGTTATGGGAGGCACAAACCCACGAGACGTGATTATGGCGGCAATGAACCCCCAGCACGAAATTGTTGCTGGTGGTGGTGCCATGCCTGCTGATAGCGTTGGTTTCCCCTGGAATGGTCGCTTTATTGTTGCTAGCGGCAACTTGTTAGCAGACTTTCGTTCTAATCTTCATGCGGAATCTCAAGGTCTCATGCAGGCTGTACGGTTGTATGAAATGACCGATGACCCAGGTGTGAAAGACCATCTCAGTTTCATGATTGCCCGCGACACGATGCACCAAAACCAGTGGTTGGCCGCGATCGAAGATCTGCAAAGTGAAGGATTTGGGGAGACCGTTGTTCCTAGCATCGCTTACGAATACGGGAAAAACGAGCATGCTTATCAGTTCTGGAACCACTCTGAAGGACAAGAAAGCGCCGAAGGTCGTTGGGCAAAAGGACCTTCTATGGATGGCAAAGGTGAGTTCCAATATGTGGCCGATCCGCAGCCTATAGGTCCACAACCCGAACCACCACAGCCTGATCCGCGCTTGCATGGTACGCCCATGAAGCCAGAGGATATCCAGAAAACTGCGACCAAAAAACCGAACATCGTCGATCGCGTGGTTGAGGCGGTGGATCGGATCACTCCTGGCGGTCAAGAGTAGTAGGCAGGGTTAAAACATCAGGAGTTAGGAGTTAGAGCAGTCTATGTTTGCTGAGTCTAGTGGGGCAATACCTCTTTCCCAGGCTCTTTGATTCCTACCCAATTTCTTTGCTTACAGAGGATCGATACAACAACGCACTGTAAAAAGTTGAGGTTAGGAGGATTAAACATAATCCTCCTAACCTTGTAAAGACTCTATTAATCGTGTCTTTACGACCGGAATTGAAGCTGATTCATTAGGTCTACAACACTGTCAGTTAGCAGATTTAGTGATAGTGATGCTGCTAATCAGGATTTGGAAAATGATTCTGCCATTTCTGCACCCATTCTGCCAAAGCCGCTTCTAGCTCAGGCGGTGCAGAGTTCTGAGAGACTGCGATCGATTTCCCCGAAGACGCACTAGAACCTTGTTTTGCACCTTGAGCAGTCGTTGAAATATTAATCCACAGGCAACGGGTATCGCGTAGAGGAGCTTGTCCTAGCACCCACGGAAGTAAACGCTTTATCACCACTGATGGATAGGTTTCATGGCGGCGAAACTCGCTGTCTCGGACTAAAGTTTTACCGTGGGATGCAATACAAGTGCTGAGGTGCGGAATTCCTTGCTCATAAAACAAAACATAGGTGCCGACCCCTGCGCGATCGCGGATCAAAAATTCGGGTTGATTTAGCGTAAGGGTAGACTCTTGAAGGATCGAAGGCACGTCTACATAGCCTCTCATCAGATACCGTGTCTCAACTGAAATTGGGATGTCCTGACGCAAGTATTGGTAGTGACGACCCGCGATCGTGAATTCATCCAATCGAGACACCAAAGCGGGGCTGATGGTTCGCTGCACAGCGATTGGATCACTCTGAAGGATCTGCCAGCCTGGAATTGAGACGTTTGCTGGAAAGGCGTAGGTTGATGTTTGGGTTGATAAAGTATCGGTTGGTATAAAGGTTTTTGCGATCGCAAGAACGCTTGCACCCAGTACGATCGTTAACATCCCGTTTTGAAGCCGTTCCCCGTGTTTCATGTCCTGCGTTGAGACAACTGATGGTAGTTGAATTCACCTTATTCAATTAATCGAGCGATCCTGAGGTTCTCCGGACAGAATCACTGGGGATTGGTCGCGCTTTCGATTTCGCCTTCAGCTTGCAGCGCGATCGCTCTAAGGTGATCTAGCGTTTGTTGATCCACGTGTTGCCATAAGCCTCGCTGGTTGGCTTCTAGCAATCGCTCTGACATGTCTCGCAGTGCCCACGGGTTTTTCTGCTGCACAAAGGCTTGCACAGTCGAATCGAAAACGTACGCTTCAGCTACACCTTGATACATATAATCTTCAACACATTGCGTTGTGGCATCGTAAGCAAATAAATAATCCACTGTTGCTGCCATTTCAAATGCGCCTTTGTAACCGTGGCGCATGACTCCCGCAATCCATTTGGGGTTGACCACACGAGAGCGATAAACGCGGGCGATTTCGTCTTTGAGCGATCGCACTTTTGGATTTTCTGGCAAGGCATGATCGCCAAAATACGTTGCAGGATTTTTACCTTGAAGCGATCGCACGGCAACCGTCAACCCGCCTTGAAATTGGTAATAGTCGTCGGAATCTAATAGATCATGCTCTCTGTTATCCTGATTGTGTAAAACAATTTGCATATCTCGCAACCGATTTTCAAATGCTTCTGAAGCAGAATGAGCAACACCAGAGCCAACATAAGCGTAACTGCTCCAGTTAATATATGCACGAGCAAGATCGTGATCGTCTGTCCAGTTTTGCGCCTCAATCAGTCCTTGCAGTCCAGCACCGTAAGCTCCAGGCTTTGAGCCAAACATCCGGAAGCGCGATCGCTCCTCCGCTTGGTCTTGAGTGAGTCCCAGTTTTTGCCAATTTTGAACTTCTTGTTGAACGGTTGCAGCGAGTGGATTCTGTTCAGCAGGTTCGTCTAAGTTAGAAACCGCGATTATGGCTTGATCGAACAAACTAATCAGGTTAGGAAAAGCGTCTCGAAAAAATCCAGAAATTCTCAGCGTCACATCGACTCTAGGACGACCTAAAAGCGATAGAGGCAAAATCTCAAAGTCAATGACGCGACGAGATGCGCCATCCCAAACAGGTTGAACGCCTAATAATGCTAGGGCTTCAGCGAGGTCATCGCCACCTGTTCGCATCGTCGATGTGCCCCACATGGAAAGTCCAAGAGTTTTGGGATAGTCGCCGTGTTCTTGCGTGTACCGCTCGATTAGGGCTTCTGCGGCTTTGCGTCCGACATCCCAAGCGCTTTCAGTAGGAATGGCTCGAATGTCCACAGAGTAGAAGTTACGTCCGGTTGGAAGAACGTCCGGGCGTCCGCGTGTAGGTGCGCCAGAAGGAGCAGCAGGGATGTAGCCGCCGTCTAAGCCGTGGAGGAGATTGGTGAGTTCTTGGGAGGTATTTTGGAGGGCAGGAAGAAGTGTAGTTTGAATCCAGTGGAGTTCAGGATGAAGATGCTGGAAGTGAGGCGGTACGGATTTGAGTTGAGGATCGGCTAACAATCTTTCAATGATGTTAGCCGCTTGGTCTTCCAACGCGGCGATCGCGTCTCCAACCGTTCTCCAGTCGCGATCCAACATTACCTCTGTTGACGCTTCTGCTGGATCAGCCGTTAGCGGATCGAAGTCTAGGTTCCAATCTTTTGCTAAAGCGCGGGTGAATCCCAGGCGTCCAGGTTGAGGATGACGAGCGATCGCAATGATTAAATCCCGCAGTTGTCGCCCTTCTGGGCATTTGCCAAAAATATGTAATCCATCGCGGATCTGGGCTTCTTTGAGTTCGCAAAGATAGCGATCTAAATTTGTAATCAGATCATCGACGGATTCGATCGCGAATTCTTGGACTAAGTTTTCTTGCTGCACTAAAGCAATGATGCGATCGCGAATCACGGGCAATCGTGTTGGATCTAAACTTTGCGCTTCGTAGTATTCGTCAATTAACGCTTCTAACTTTTGCAAGCCGCCGTACAGTTCCGCGCGAGTCATGGGTGGCGTTAGATGATCAATAATCACGGCTTGAGCACGACGTTTGGCTTGAGCACCTTCACCCGGATCATTGACGATAAACGGATAGAGATGAGGAAGGGCGGCGATTGCAACTTCGGGATAGCAATTCTCAGAAAGCGCAATGCTTTTACCCGGCAACCATTCTAGGTTTCCGTGTTTGCCTACATGCACAATGGCGTTCGCGTGAAAATGCGATCGCACCCAGTAATAAAATGCCAAATATGAATGTGTGGGTTCTAAATCTGGAGCGTGATAATTTAACGATGGATCAAGATCATAGCCACGTGCGGGTTGGATGCCAACAAACACATTCCCTAACTGAATGCCTGCGATTGGAAATTCTTGATCAGTTAAATCATTCCAGCGATTTGAAATGCCTTTTTGAACCAAGTCGGGTAACGTTGCAAAATATTCTTGATACTCTTCTACCGATACTCGTTGCTGTATTTCTCTTAATTCTCTTGCTTCTACATCGTTTGTAATTCCCTGTGTTAATCGTTTGATTAGCTCATCTGATGTCTCTGGTATGTTCTCAACGGTATAGCCCGCTTGTTCTAACGATTTTAGAATCTCTACGCAACTTTGAGGAGTATCTAATCCAACACCGTTTGCAAGGCGACCGTCACGAGTGGGATAGTTCGCTAGAATTAGCGCGATTTTTCGGTCAGAAACAGGAGTTTGGCGGAGTCGAGTCCAATGAGCAGCTAGATCAGCAACAAATTGGATGCGATCGCGCACAGGCTCATAGGTGACAACATCCGTTTGCAGTTCGGGGTGACGAGCTTGCACCGTCTTAAACGAAACCGCTCGACTAATAATTCGTCCATCCACTTCGGGAAGCGCTACGTTCATCGCGGTATCCCGTGGTGAAAGCCCCTGAAAGTTCGATTGCCATTGTTCAAGCGTACCGCCGCTTAGAATGACTTGAAGTACGGGAACATCAAGCATTTTCCAAAAATCGGATGGGGATGATGGAGAAGAAATTGAGAAACTGGTGGTGTTGAGCAAGACATAAATACTTGATTGAAAATAAGTTAGCAGTTCGGCTTGAACGTCGGGATCACGCAACGACGACACAAACACTGGAACTGGAGTTAAACCACAATTTACTAATGCCTGACACAATGCATCGATTACATCTGTGTTTCCAGAAAGATAATGCGCTCGATAAAATAAAATTCCAGCTTTAGGACAACTTATTAATGTGGTTTTAGCCTCTTGCCATTGATATAGTCCAACCTTTGGTACAACGCTAGGAGAAACGACTTCGTAATCCCGGTTCAAACAAGCATTAGCAAGAAATTTAAGCGCATTCTGACTATTTTGAATGCCGCCCTCTGTAAAATACTGCCAAATCTGATTGGTCACCGACAGTGGCAGCGTAGAATGGCTCATCAAATCTGGATCAGGTCGATCGTCCCCTGGCAACACGATCAGCGCCGCCCCACTGCGATCGCATGTTTCTTTAACGACTTCTAAGCCGTATGACCAGTACGATCGTCCGCCCAACAATCGCAACACAATTACTTTTGCATGGTCTAGAACGTCTTCAGCGTAGATATCGATCGTTAGCTGTTGTTGCAGATTCAACAAGTTCGCAACACGCACCGCCGGAAAGCCCTTTGGCAAGTCAGAAACCGCTTTGGCTAGGGTTTGAATTTCGGTATCGGCAGCAGTCAAGATAACGATCGGAGCGGGCGTTTGTTCGATAAACACAACGCCTTCTGTGTCAGGATTCCAACCGCCGGGAATTGCCGCTAAACGATGCATAAAATAATTTGTAGATTGGGGAACGCAGGTTAACGGTAGAAATGACGGTGCAGATGCAATCAGTCAGGTGGCGATATCCATTGTAGAGGCGCGAATTGTCGCGCCTTTACCCGACGGTATGCCAACAACCTGAAATTCCAGGACAAATTGGCACAACACCATCACCGACCAATAATCATCGATTCAAATTATCGATTCATGTGTTCCTGCAACAACCGCTGTGCCCTAGGCTTGTACAACAGATAAAACAACGATTCGATATAGCGCAGCATGTCCTCTCGATTCTCTTGCGAGGAATAATTCCAGAAGCCGTAGATCTTAGCCAGCGACAGCAAGCGACTTGTATGAATCTTCCAGGTGTATGTGCTGTAGACGCGATCGATACTCTTCTGAGAAATTTGATCCCAATAATTCGGAGTGCGATCGCACTGCTCAAGAAATTCTACAACAACCGATGCAACCTCTTCGTGATCGGTTGGGTTAATGTAAAACCCATTGACTTTGTTCTGAATAATTTCTAACGGGCCGCCAAAGCGTGTAGCAAAGGTTGGCAATCCGGTAATCATCGATTCGAGAATCGTTAATCCGAACGCTTCAAACAATGCTGGCTGCACAAAAATGCCCTTGCGATCGGCAATGACTCGATAAACCTCTCCCGTATCGCTCTTCGTTAGCCGCACTCCAAGCCAGCGAATCTTTCCATGCAGATTGTATTGATCAATCAAATGGTATAACTTCTCGATTTCGCTAATTTCTTCGTGATCGGTTGAATCCTCTGTGCGGAGTTTACCTGCGATGAGGATCAAATTGCAGCGCTCTTGCAGTTCGCTGCTCTTGCCATACGCTTCGACCAGTCCAGTCAAATTTTTAATTCGATCCAGCCGCGCCATTGAAAACAACGGGCGCTTGTTCGGATCGTCTAACTTGCCAAAAATTTGCCCTGGATCATCATCGTTAAACAGAAGATTTTCTAAGCGATCGCGCTCAGTGTTCAACCGCTCTTCGTCTCGCGTGAAGGGGAAAAATACGACTTCGTTGACTCCCGGCGGCACAACGTTAAATTTAGGACTAAACAAATCAACGCCGCTCACAACGTGATACAGCTCTGGCATCGTAAACGACTTGTAGGACTCATACTGTCCCACACTTTCAGAGGTCCCGACAATTTCCTGATAGGTGCTGCCAATCACAAAATTAGCTGCATTCATGGCAATGAGATCAACGGTAAATTGCAGCGAGAAATGATACTGTTCTTCTAAATCTTGCCAATAGAGATTACTAAACAAATATTTCGATTTCTCTAACGCATGGGCAACAATGCAATGCGTCACTTTCAAACGGCGAGCTAATAAGAATGCGACTAAGTTGCCGTCAGAATAGTTGCCCACAATCAAATCTGGCGCTCCTCGAAACTCTGCTCTGAGTTCTCGTTCTGCATCCACGGCAAAGGTTTCGAGATAGGGCCAAATTTCAAAGCGAGAAATCCATTCTTGCGTCAGTTTCGGGTTAAACTCGCGGAACGGAACTCGCAAAATCCAAGCATCATGAGTGCCATGAATTTTTTCTAAACGCTGATTACACGTAGTTCCATCACTGTTAGGAATTAATCGCGTCAGCACCATCACTTTGGGAGAAACGTTCAAAACTCCCAGCCCAGCCAAGTGCAAATCTTCCTGAAGCTGCTTCTCTAGACTTTTAACTTGATCCAACACATAGACAACTTGACCGCCCGTGTCCGGTCTACCTAACACGCCTTCTTGCCCAAACCAGCCGTGAACTGAAACTAACACCACTCGAAAGATCATCGGAATGCGCGAAATGAACGCTTCCAACGCTTGGTGATCGGGCGAATCGATTAAGCCATCTAAAATCTCTAGCGTCTGCTGCACTCGCTGCGCTGTGTTGCCCCATCCCGGCTCAAATCCGAGGTTCTGTAAATCAAAGCGAAAGGTTTCATATGCCTGATCGGGGCTAAAACGGCTGACCATCTCTAGTGCCTGTTTCACTCGCTCCGATAGCTGCTGCTGGGTCTGAATCCGCTCGTTAATCAGCAGTTGAGAGCCGTCATAGCAATGCAGCCGCAAAAAATTAAACAGTAAGTCTTGCCCCTGACGCGGGTCATTAAATAGTTTGCTCGACAAAAATCGATTCAGATAGTCTACGCCCTTACCAATATTTTTTGGATCGCGAAGTGAGGGCGAATAGTCGTAGAACGGCTGAAAATCGATTTCAAAGGTGTCACCATCTTGCGGATTGTAGTGATTGACAAAGCGATCGCGCAAATCTAGCAATTCTTGGATAGTGATCGGCTCAACCGAGAGATCGTCAAGCAGCCGATACGCCTCTTGTTGAGCAATTCGCGGACGGATAATCAGATACAAACTCTCATCATCCAGAATGATTTCTTGAGTAAAATAAATTAATTTTCCTAATTGCGAAGATGTATAAAATTGCTGAGACTTTTCGTTACGTTGGCAATAGTCTCCAAAGGCTTGCAGAATTTCGTTTCTTAAGAAATAGCGCTTGTCTGATGCTCGTAAAAGACTCGCAAACTCCCGATAATCTATTCTTTCGTTGCTGCTCAGAACGGCTTGAATTAGCTCCGACATTGTGACTCCTTTTTCAGTGATCCAACTAGAGTGTAAAGGACATATGTAACTAAAGATGCCAGTATTGCCTTTAAAGTCCAAAGGCTAAAATGGTTCAATTAGACTCAAGCCTTTATCTGCTTTGAGCTTGCGACTCTGTCTCCTAATGTAGACATTTCAAATATCTTTAGGGTTGAAAGAGAACATTTACCGTTTTAGCTAGATTCCTTGTGATTTTCAAATATCTCAACAGCCACCTATCCTCCTGATCTCTACCCTTGCAATAAGCTCCGCGAATCAATATGATTTAGTCCGTTAAAGCCCTGAGTTCCGGCATGACTTCTGACACATCTGTTTCTACTCCGTCTGATCCCCCACCTCCGACTGAGACATCTTCTAGCCCTTCAAAGCCCCCTGTTGAGGTTTCTCCATCTGAGGCTTCTCCATCTGAGACTTCTTTAACGTCGTCTAGTCCAGTAGAACCTGTAATGGAGGAATTGCCGAAGCTCCTCGATATTCCTCAGAGTATGCAAGTCCGTCTGAAAAATGAGGACGGAAAGCTATTGCTGATTTTGCCCCCCGATGCAGAACAGACCAAATCGCCTGTTGGCTTCTCTTGGAACGAGATTTGGCAACAGTTTAAGCAACAGTTGCTTGGCCGTGAGCGATTTTGGCAACCCAACACGGCAGTGCATTTAGTAGTGGGCGATCGCTTGCTCGACACTCGCCAACTTCAAGCGATCGCAGACGAACTCGCCGAACTGCAACTCCAACTGCGGTGGGTTTACACGAGCCGTCGCCAAACTGCCGTGGTTGCTGCCACGGCTGGGTATTCTGTCGAGCAGCAAACCGCTGTCGCTCCAGGAGCAAAACCGGTGGGCACCTCCTCTGGGCTGGAAGAGCCGCTTTACGTGCAGATGACCCTGCGATCGGGCACCGAAATTCGTCATAACGGAACTGTGGTCGTGTTGGGTGATCTCAATCCTGGCAGTTCTGTGATTGCGGGAGGAGACATTTTAGTTTGGGGACGATTGCGCGGCGTGGCGCACGCAGGGTGTAAAGGCAATAGTCGTTGCCTGATCATGGCACTGCAACTCGAACCAACTCAAATTCGGATCGCTGATTTTGTTGCTCGCGCTCCCGAAAATCCGCCCGCACAATACCATCCAGAAATTGCCTATGTCTCTCCAAAAGGGACAATTCGGATTGCTAGAGCTGCTGATTTTCAGCGTCAGAGTGGCAACAGCAAGGATGAGAGATGAAAGCGGGTTAAGAGAAGAAGCTGTTTTTCTGGCATGACCATGAGCATACTCAGACGATTGAGCGTAAGCATCTCACGCTCAGTCCGAGTACAGAGCGCTTAGCTTGTAAAATCTATTCTTCCAAATCGGAATGGCTGCATGACGTTGTCATTGGCTAGTGAGAATCGTCATGGATTTGGACAAGCGATTTGATGTTGATCCTCATATCTAGAACATTACCTTCTACCGATTCGACTCTAGCTTTGGCACCGTTTTTTATCTAATCAAACTCATCTCACTAAACTGACGCGGGTAAAGCGCCAACACATGAACCTTGCTCACTCCTAGAGCAAGCTATTTGCGCCGTGCTGTTTGAAATTTTGCTACGGCAGGAGGATAGCTTTGAAATGTTCCATCTCTTATCACTTGACTCAGATCGCTTCTCAGATTTGAAGCTTCCTTATCTTTCAGCAAGTTGAAGTAATATCCATAGAACTGTATGGGAATCTAGCGATCGTGCAGCGAAAGTAAGCCTAACCTAGGTTTCTGCGATCGGTCAATTTCTGAGTGTTTTGTATCGGAATGTCACAATTCCCACTTTTCATTAATAAGTGTTGCGACTACTTGATTCCTTTGTTAAGGTATGCAGGTCAAACGATTACAGATTGATTCTTGTATTTAGGAGTTGCATCTCATGCTTTACCTCACTCTCGGCTCTAACCCCATCCTCTAAAGTCCAGAATTGTCTGTGGGAGTGGAGCGTAACGAAATGTAGATCGCTCTAGCAGCAGGTGCTCACTTAAAGCCCCACTCAAAAATAAAGCCCCACTCAAAAATTTCCCTCAGTTCTTTGCATCCTCTATCAGTTCAACAAAGGCTGAGAACACCTAAAACCTCAATACTTGGAGGCTTTAACATGAATATTCAAGGAAAGACCGTTCTGATCACGGGCGCTTCTCGTGGCATTGGACGAGCGATCGCGCTGGAATTTGCTCGACAAGGAGCGCAACGACTGATTTTAGTTGCACGAACGCATGAACGATTAATCGAGGTGGCAACTGAAATCGAAGCCCTAGGAGTTGAAGCTGTTCCTCTGGCTTTAAATCTAGCTCACTCTGTAGAAGTCAATATTGCTGTCGCTCAAGCTTGGCGCGATTACGGACCCATTCATCTTCTCGTTAACTGTGCGGGCGTTGCCCACCAAGCGCCCTTTTTGCAATCCCAACTGCCGAAGGTGCAAGAAGAGATTGCCCTTAATCTTATGGGGATGTACACCATTACTCGGCTGATTGCGCGACGGATGGCAGTGCAACGACAAGGAACGATCGTGAATGTGTCGAGTCTCATGGGAAAAATTGCTGCCCCGACAATGGCAACGTATTCCGCGACCAAGTTTGCGATTTTGGGATTCACTCAAGCGTTGCGGGGCGAACTTGCAGCACATAATATCCGAGTCGTTGCCCTACTACCCTCTCTGACTGATACAGATATGGTTCAGAACTTTCAGTGGTTTCGATGGGTCATGCCGACCACTCCTCAAAAAGTAGCTCAAACCCTGGTTGTGGGACTCAACAACAAATCGCCCGAAATCTTGGTGGGATGGCAAAGTCATCTTGCAGTGTGGGGCAATCGCCTGATGCCTTGGCTGGTCGAGAATGTTTCACGATTAGCGGCTCCCCTTTCCGAGAACCGTCAGGCACTTGATGCAAGACTGAGAGAAGCTAGAGCAGATTCTCGTTGAAGCATCCTAATCAACAGTTTCAAGGTTCCGCACTTGAAATACTGTTAAATCTGTTAACAAGTAACCACTGTTAACAAGTCGAATCTCATTCACGAAAGCCTCCCAAACTATGGGAGGTATTCTTATGCTCACTCTCCCCCTGCTCCTAGAACAAGTCCTTCAATCGTATCGATCGACAAGGGTAAAATTTCGGCCTTGCTGATTTTGTAATGGTATCGCTATCCCAAAGGCGGATTTCTTCGTGGAAAAATCATTACTTTTCAGCAACGCCGAAATTTGTAATAGTGATGGAAACGAGCAAACATCTCTAAAATCATTCTGCTTTAGGCTTATCTGCACCTGGTAATCCATCCGGAGTGTAGACAGCCTCTTTGACCTCGATTCGTCCCAGAATGGTCAACCCAGTTGTGGCTAGAACGACAACGATTTGCGACACGCTATTCGGGTCAATTCTGCCTGTATTTTGATAATTTTCGATGTTCTTGGCAACGACGGGAGCGAGGGACGCGATCGCGGTGAGGACGGCTCCCCAAAACGTCTTACTGTGAAAAATGCTTTTTGTAGGGACAACGGCAGCGGAATGGCTAGTCTGCATGGTAATGGCTCTTGAGAAGGGGGACAGTAATTGCATCAGTGACGAGAACCACCGCTACGGAAAACTTGAATTACCCTTTTGGGTACTTTGTGAGCTGAGTTCCATCTAGCGATTACCCCTTTGGGGAACTGCGAAGCAACCGCTCATCTTCGTTTGCGGCTCATCAGTCTCCACGAGCATTACTTCTCCGATGTGATGCGCCAAATCATGCATTAGAAGGTGATGTAAGGCGATCATCAAATTTATCTGATTTTTCGGACTCGAGTCTTGGCGGTAAACCTTGCTGTTGTCTTGTATCTCTATTGAACGAGCATAAGATATCTAGCCGATGAACCGTTTTTTCACCCTGTTTTTGACTACGATTCTTTGGATTGCAGCCTGCTCAGGTGTTGTATACCCTGCTTCTCGATTTGGTGTGATGGCACAACTGCCACACCCTTTGCAAGCTTGTCGTTCAAATGCTCCAGTACCGTCTGCTGCACCCTTCCCAACATTGCACCCCGATGCTTTGAACGCGAGAGTGCCAGTCCTGATGTATCACGACATTCTGCCTGCCAAGAAAGTCGCTTATGACTTAACGCCTCAAGAATTAAGACAGCACTTTGAGCGAATAAAGTCGAGCCAGCTCACGCCAATAAGCATCGATCGCTTGATTGCTCATCTGCGCACAGGCAGTCAGTTACCTGAAAAACCAATCTTACTGACCTTCGATGATGGCTACGGAGGGCACTATCAATACGCCTATCCACTCTTGAAAGAATATGGGTATCCGGCTGTGTTCTCGATTCATACCAGTTCGGTTGGTGTGAATGTTGGCCGAACGCATGTGAGCTGGCAAGACCTGAAAACGATGGCAAAAGATCCGCTCGTAACCATTGCCTCTCATAGCAAAACTCATCCTGCACTAACCAGACTTTCGGATCAAAAGCTGACCCAAGAAGTTGTGAACTCGAAGAAAATTCTTGAATCAAAGCTCGCTCGTCCGGTGCGGTACTTTACTTATCCATATGGCAATTACGATGCCAGAGTCAAGCGAGTTGTTGCGAATGCTCACTATCTTGCCGCGATCGCGTTTGCTATGCCAACGGAGCGCTTTGCGAATCAGTCACCAGATTTGTTGAGTCTGGCTCGATTTGAAAAATCTCAGCTTGAAAAAGTAATTCCTCGAGCTTGGGGTGGTTCTCCAAAGCAGTGCCAATGAACTGCAAACGGCTGGTGCGATTTCACTCGGATCAAGCGATCATGTCATGACTAATTCTGTCCGGTATCGTCAACTTAACGCAATCTAGCTCTACTGATTGAGAATGAGTACGTTTGGAACCCCGAAGCATCAGCATTCTGGTCTCTGTCAATTCACTCTTGTCTCAACCAAGAAGCTCTTGAACCGTTAAGTTGACGATCCCGATTGATGTTAGAGAAAGCTGAGCCTTCTCTAACATCCTTACGACAATGGTTGCGAGCACTCAAAACTGCGAAGACAAAATTTTGCTACTTGATTGACAACGCAACTTGAAGAGCTTGATCTAAAATTTTTATCGCTTTTGCTCGATTTGTAACTCGGTCTTTGGCATTGTATTGCGTCGCGATCGCGATCAGTGCTTGGCTCTTGTACTCTTTCGTTTGCGTCGTTTGGGCAACTCGTAAAGCTTGCTCAAGCTCTCCAACTTGGGCGAATGATTGAGCTAAAGCAGGCATCAACCAATCTAAATGAGCAGAATCACCAGCAGGCGGTTGAATCGATTGCGCAATTTGCTTTGCTCGCTCCGGTTTCCCTGCCTCAGCATACGCAAGCGCAACTTCGGGTAGAATGCCTTGAAGTCGTTCCCGTTGAGCGATTTGCAGAGCTTGATCATACTGCTGATTGGCCAGATAATATCTCACTATTTCGGAGAGGGTCAAATTTTTTGCAGTTGAGAGCGATCGCGCCACCTTCACCGCCTGAGCAACCTCTCCAGTTTTGGCATAATGCATCGCGATCGCTTGAAATACTCGCTCCCGGTCCATCCGCGTTCCAATTCGACCTGCCAGCTCACGCGCCGTCTGAAGCTGTCCGATTTCAGCATATCCGCTGGCCACTTGTGCCAAGGCAGAATTGCGAAGAGATGGTTTTAATGCCTGTGCTTTGGATTGAGCACTCACCAAAACCGTCTTGGCTTGGCTCAATTGTCCGATGGCTGCGTACTGAGTCGCCACTTTGGTTAGAAGATGGACTCGCTCGGGTGGAAACTGGGTTAATTGCAGTGCCTCAATTTCTGGTAGGACTTGATCGAGTAGTGAGATCGCTTGCGGTTTTTGTCCATTGGCGATTAGCATCTGGGAAATGTGCAGTTTTTGAGTGATGTCCCAAGACTTATCTTCTTGCGATTGCGGTTGAGCGCGAATACTCTCTAGAGCTTGCTGAAGCGTTGGTAGTAGGAAGTTTGATTGCTTGATACGTTGGAGTTCAAAGGTCATTCCCAGAAGAATTTGCCGCCTAGTTCGGAGATCCGGATTGCGTTGAGCAATGGCGATCGCTTCGTCTAAAATTTGCCTCGCTTGGTCGGGCTTTTGATCTTTTTGATAAGCTGCAGCAATTTTTACCATTGCCATCGGGCGGAACCCATTCTCAACTCCTCGAATAATTGACAGCGCAAAATCGTAATAACCCGCTTTTGCGTATTCACCCGCTCTGTTGAGTAATGATTCCTCTGGTGAGGTAGCGCTGAGGGTACAGTTCGCGATCGTCTGAGTGTGCGCAATCTGGAACGCTTTTGTGAGCAATTGTTGACCTTTACTCGTTTGCCCCACTAGCTTGTATCCGTTTGCAACTCGCATTAGAGGGGTCGCTTTATAACAATCACTCAGTATTGTCTCTGTGATGGATAACGCTTGATCCAAAATTTTCACAGCCACTTGAGATTGTTCGATCGCTGCATATTGAAACGCAATCTCAGCCACTAAAGGTGCTTTAGACTCGCTTCTCTCCTTCCCAAATCCTGGCTGAATCGGCAATAGCACCGTAAGCAGAGCAGTAACTGTTAACACTGTGCCTCGTTTGATCCTTAGCGCCATGTCTCCGTCCTCAATTTTGGAAATGTGGTTATAGTTTTAGTAACGCAAAATCAAACGATAAGTTCGACGTTGTTATTCAGTTTCACTTAAGCTTCATCAATGCCTTCAACTGGTATCGTCTGGTGTAGAGCAGGAGATGAATGGATCACAAATCATTTGCCCTTCTGGTCAATAATTTGTTGCTCTACATCGGTCATGCGTCGAGGTGACGGGAGTACGATAGAGTGAAGTAGTGCATTTGTCCTGCTGTGATGTAAGCGGTGTCCGTTCTCCTGAGTTATGCCCACGAAGCTGCTAATTGTCGAAAGTCCTGGCAAAGTCAAAAAGCTTAGCCAAATTCTGGGCTCTGATTGGCTCGTCAGAGCGAGCATGGGGCATGTACGGGAATTGGCTCAGGATGGGATTGATTCGCTGGGATTTGATCTTGGAGATCGGACCGTTCGTTGTCGCTTTGTACCGAGAGGAACGCGTGGCAAAGAGACGATTCATCAACTTAAAACTGCGGCTCGACAAGTCAAAACGGTCGTGCTGGCGACCGATGATGATCGAGAAGGCGAAACGATCGCGTGGCATCTTCAGCAAGCCTTGAATCTGAAACAACCCCAGCGCGTCGTTTACAGCGAAATTACGCCTGCTGCGGTCAAAAAAGCCATTGCCAACCCCAGACCGATTAATCAAGCCTTAGTCGATGCCGGTCTCTGCCGTACCGTTCTCGACAAGCTCGTCGGCTATAAAGGCTCGCCGTTGCTTTGGAAGTTACAGAACGGGGCAAAGTCTATGGGGCGAGTGCAAAGCGCAACGTTACATCTCCTCTGTGAGCGGGAACGCCAAATCGAAGCCTTTGTGCCGCAGGATTATTGGAATGTGTTCGTCGATTATGCTGAGGGATTTCGTGCCTTTTACCGTGGCACCGAGGGAACTGCAGAACCCGAAGCACCACAACCAGATGATGCAATGACAGTGCACGATCGTACCCCTCCAGAATCGGAACGAGTTTTGTCTCAAGCCGAAGCGGATCGGTTAGTCAGACAAGCACACGCCTTTCCGCATCACGTGATGTCGATCGACGGCAAAGTTGTGAATCGCACCCCACCACCGCCCTTTGTGACCTCGACGCTGCAACAAGCGGCGGGCTCGCGCCTCAAGTTTAGCCCCGAAAAAACAATGCAGGTGGCACAATCGCTCTACGAAGCCGGACATATCACGTATATGCGCACCGATAGCATCGACCTCAGCCCAGAGTACCGCGATGCGGCGCGGCAATGGTTGATCAATCACGATGCGGAGAATGTGCCGAAGAAACTGACGCATCATCGTCAGGTGAAAGGGTCTCAGGAGGCACACGAAGCGATTCGCCCCACCGATATCCATCGTGCCTCAGCTCAATTGAAAGTCGAATTGTCGAGTGATGCCTTTGCGCTGTATGTCCTGATTTGGAAACGGGCGATCGCATCGCAGTGTCAACCTGCACGAGTACGACAAACACGGATCGTCACGCAATCTGGCACCATTTTCTGGCAGGCGAAAGGACAAGTGATTGAATTTGCGGGCTACAGCAAGTATTGGAATAACTTGAGTGCCGATGTAGAATTGCCCCTCGTGCAGCCCCTTCAGCCGTTGACCTTAACCCAAGCTAACCAGGAACAGAAGCAGACCCAGCCCCCGCCTCGCTATAGCGAACCAAAATTGGTGCAAGGTATGGAGCGGCAGGGAATTGGACGACCCAGTACCTATGCCCCCACAATTCAGACGCTAAAGGAGCGGCAGTATGTGGACGTGCTCAAAGGTGCATTGCAACCCACGGCTTTGGGACGGGAGGTGGATCGCTTCCTCGCCCATGCCCTGCCGGAGTTGCTGCAAACCGAATTTACAGCTCAAATGGAACGCTCTCTCGACGCGATCGCTGAAGGCAAACAAGATTGGCAACAGTATCTTACCGATTGGAACGAAACCTACTTTGAACCCGCTTTACTCAAAGCACAACGCGTGATTCCCCAACATCTAAGCACGACGCCCGCTCCTCGCCCCGAAAAGCAGCTGCAAAAATCGAAAACCCGCTGTCCGAAGTGTCAAAAATCGCTTGCCAAAATTCCGAGTGCAAAAGTCAAAAAGAAATACTTCCTCAAGTGCGTCGAGGGGTGTGATAATGTCGTGCTGTTTTGGTCGGAGTACACGAAACAGTGGGAAGCACCGCAAGCAAAATCGACCTCAAGCGAACAGCCTAAGCCCAAGCGAACTGAGGCTCCTTGCCCCGTCTGTCAGCAGCCGCTCGAGCAGTATGCCTATCAAAAAGACGGTCAACCGAAAGTGCTGTTGCGCTGCTCAAATCCAAATGCACATCGCGACAACAAACACAAAGACGTAGTCTATTTTCAGACCACGACAGGGTGGTGGAGTCCCAAGCTGGGGGAGCTAGACGTTGCCGCATTGCATAACTCCTAGGGTCACAGTCGGCGCTGCAACGATTTCTATCTGCAATTGGACCGATTCGAGGACACTTTCAGCCTAAGCAAAATCAACTGACTGCACAACGCTACCGAGAAAATCTGCGCCAACGAGTTGAGAATTGGCGAGATGTTGTTGGGCTGAAACTGCATAGACTGAGCAATCCTGATTGCTCAAAATCGTCGTGCCGGTTTTTGAATTATCTCGTTAAGTTGACTGCGAAGATAGAAGCGTATTCCTTCGATCGTGCATGCCACTCCAGCTGGATAGGCTCTATCAGTGTGCTACCCAAATGCGAAATCAGGATGAAACGGACTATTGGTTATACCAAGCTTTGCGCCACTGCTCCATCTGATCGATTTCGGTTTGTTGTGAAGAAACGATTGCTTTAGCCAGTTGCTGAACTTCAGGACGCTTTGATTTTTGTTGCGCTTCTTTTGCCATTGCGATCGCGCTTTCATGATGCGGAATCATCGCGTTGATAAAGCGTAGATCGAATTGACCATCGGCTGTTCCCAGATCCATATTCATCATCATGTCGTTCATTTGGTCTTGCGACATTGGCATCATGCTTTTCGTCCCGCTATTCCATGCCATCGGAGTGCTAGCTGCATTCGCATACCACGCCTTGCGCCATTGCTGCATTTGAGCAATCTCTTTGTCTTGATCAGCAATAATAGATTGAGCCAGTTTCTTGATTTCAGGTCGCTTCGATTTCTGTAGCGCCTCTTGCGCCATTTTCACGGCTCCTTGATGATGCGGAATCATGGCATCCATAAAGCGCAGATCAAAGCTTTGATCTGCTGGACCTAAATCCATGTCCATCATGCTACCGTGCTGCATGTTGCCGTGATCCATTCCTGGCGTTCCTGCCATTGGTGAACCCATTGGTGAACCTGTTGCAGTAGGGCTTTGATTAGAGGTTGAATTTTGAGCATTCGAGCAAGCTGTTAGCCCACCAGCAGCAACGACTGCACCAAGCGAGAGTCCAAGTAAACCCGTTTTGAACAGTGAGCGGTTCATACTTAACTTACCAATTTCGTTTACACTTTTATTCTGAACTGTCTAGTTGGCTGGAGAGTCAAGGGCAGAAAGTATATTTCGGATCGATTCCTTAAATGTAGGGTCAACTGTCCAGTGATTCAAGGCAGCACAAAAAGATGAAAGCTGGATGAAACTGCTCTCTATCGATAGCACTGAACTTCTTTAAAAGTTTTGTACCTCAATCGTTAGATGCGATCGCATTAGCAACTTCCTATCGTAAAAGCCAAGAACTGCGCTTCAGCCTTTGTGCTTCAGTTCCCTTGTTGTTTCCTTTAGGAGTTAAGTTATGACAGCGACCCAATCTCATCAATCTCAGCTTCAATCTTGCATCGAAGCCTGTCTCGATTGCCTGCGCGAGTGCGAAAACTGCGCCACTGCTTGCCTTGATAGTGACATGGTGCAGATGATGGCTCAGTGCATTAAGACCTGTCGTGACTGTGCAGATACCTGCGATATCTGCGCTCGATTCATGGCTCGGAACTCTGATCTTCATGCTCAATTATGTAGCGTTTGTGCAGAAGCGTGCGATCGCTGTGCGGCTGAGTGTGCAAAACATGACCATGACCACTGCAAGCGGTGTGCAGAAGCGTGTCGTCGCTGTGCCGAATCCTGCCGCCAAATGGCTGCGGCAATGGTTTAACCGAGCAACGCGGTTCTGTACGGTTGAGGATGTCCTTGTGCTTGAGGGACATCCTCTTCTCGTTGTTTAGGAGAGTTTTCAGTTTAGGAGGGTTTTCAGTACGATCGCTTGACACTCCAGCCGACTAGATGGTTCAGAATAATCAATAACAAAGCTCTCGCTTCAAGGAAGCTCGAATGATGACGTTACACTTTACCGTTCCGAACATGGCTTGTTCTGCTTGCAGTGACACGATTACTCACGCAATCAAAGCGGTTGATCCCAGCGCAAAAGTAAATGCTGATCTAAAAACGAAGCTGGTTGATGTTGAAACGCAAGCTTCAGAAACCAGCGTTAAGCAAGCTGTAAGTGAGGCTGGATATACTGTTGCTTAGTTCAATCTGTTTTTGATTACGCGATCGCGGTGATGATATGCCGCCCGCGTCACTCTAAATTCGATGCTTGAGGAGTGCGATCGCCTTCGATCGTACTCCGCCTTAATCTCACTCTTAATCTCACAGTAATAACCGCGATAATAGAATTAATTCATTGAGGCTAGATCAATGGTTGCCACCCAGCCACCAAAAATAGCGACTACAGAACCTTCTACAGAAGAACAGTCTTTGTTCTCGTTAGAAGATTTCATGCTTCATCCTCCAAATCACATGGAGTGGATTGATGGAGAATTAGTGGAGACAACCGGAATGACCGTTCGACATGGCACTTTACAATCTAGGCTCTCTCGATTTTGGGGCAATCACGTAGATTCTCAGAAATTAGGAGGAGAGGTCGTTACTGAAACAGCCTGTCGTACTCTCAATCAAGGTCGTCGTCCTGATGTTGCCTATATGTCACCAGAACTTGTAGCTCAGTATGGACAAGCAGCAGGCTTGCCGCGTAGCTTCCCACTCATCGCAGAAATCGCTTCGCCAGATGACAGTGCAGAAGGTTTGTTTGCGAAAGCGATTGAATATCTAGAATCGGGTTGCCAAGAAGTATGGCTCGTATTTCCAGAGGCAAGAATTGTTCTGGCAAAAACAGCGGAGACGGCTTGGCAACTGTTCAATCCTGGGGATGCGATCGCAACTCAAACAACGCTTCAAGGATTTAGTATTCCACTCGATGAACTACTAGCGTGAATGCTAACAGCTGCGCAATCGTGTCAAAGCAACTACAGCTTCATCAACAGCACTACGAACTGTCGAGGCAGAATAGCCAGAATTAACAAGAATACTAAATACTAACGGCGAATAGCTGCGCGGTGTAACATAACCTGAAAGCGAAACAACACCAGAAATAGTTCCCGTTTTAGCAGCAACAATACCTCGAGCAGACGTATTGCGAAACCGATCTGAGAGCGTTCCACTGACGCCTGCAACAGGCAGAGATCGCCGATAAATTTGAGCTTCTGGCAACAGCGCGATCGCTTGCAAAGTTTGCACAAACGCTTCAGAACTCGCTCGATTACGACTGGCTAATCCTGACCCGTCTACCATGCTGTAGCGATTTGGGTTCACTCCCATCTCAGTCAGAATCGATTTCACAGCAGCAACACCGCTCGTGTTGGTATTGAGACTGGTTGGATCTTGTAGCCGACCCAGCGTTTTGAGCAGCGTTTCAGCGTAGACATTGTTGCTCTCTTGATTCGTTTCAAAAATCAAGCTCGATAGCGGTGGCGAGGTGACAGACGCGAGCGCTACTTCACCTGCTGGGGCAGGCGTGCGCTTCACGAGGGTTGAAGCCGTTACTTTAATGCCAGTTTTGGTCAACACGTTGCGGAATGCACCAACAAAATAGTTTCCAGCATTCGGAACTGCACCAGTGTAGATATTATTTTCATTCAACATCAGACTGTTGATCGGAGCCGCATAACCCTGCCCGCGATCGCCTTCGTTCCAGAATGGATTAAACGGTTCTCCCTGAAAAACCGTGTCGTCACCAATTAAGAGATTAGTTTGACGAATGCCACGTTGACGCAACTGTTGAGCAAGCGAATTTAGTTGAGTGGTGCTAAGGCTCGGATCTCCTTGTCCAATCACTCTTAGGGTAGCTAACTCTGCACCTGAGCTATTGCCGTAGACAGGCGTGGTGATGCGATACCCAGCACCGAGTTTCTTGAGCGCGGCAGCAGTCGTAAAAATTTTGTTATTAGAAGCGGGGACTAACTGCGTAGCCGCATTTCGCTCATAGACATTGCGCCGAATGCCAACTGCGCCTTGAGTCTGCACCAGCATACTCAACTTTGCGCTAGGAATGCGGGCAAGGGCACGATTGACGGCTCCTCCAAGCTGCGCTGGGCAAAGCGTACCCGCCGCAGCTTGAGCACGCACTGGACTAGGAACCATTAGACTCGTCGCGGCGAGCGTGGAAATGAATGCAGGACGAAACAGACGGGTAGGGTTCATACGATCGCACATCGCCTCTATCAAATACAACGCCTTTGACTGAAGACAGGCCAATTTTGTTGCAAATCTGATATTACGCGATCAAAGCAATTTTAGAACCCTAACATCCTCAGCATTTAGCGACTCATCTCTAGCATTCGTTGCATCGGGCGGAGAGCCGCTAACCGAGTTGATTCGGGTAGCGTGATTTCCGGCTCTCGGTTTTTCATCGCTAGATACAGTTTCTCCAGCGTATTGAGCCGCATGTGAGGACATTCATTACAGGCACAATTGTTGAGCGGCGGTGCAGGAATAAACTGCTTGTCAGGTGCGGCTTTCTCCATTTGGTGAATAATGCCCGGTTCCGTCACCACAATGAATGACTGACTCGCGCTTTGCTGGCAACATTTCAGTAGTGCAGTTGTAGAGCCAATATAGTCAGCATGCCGCAAGACACTCTCTTCACATTCTGGATGAGCGATCACCTCAGCGTTGGGATACTGAATTTTAAGCTGCACCATCTTCTTTTCGGAGAAAGTTTCATGCACCATACAGCTTCCCTGCCACAGCACCATGTCTCGCCCCGTTTGCTCCATGACGTATCTGCCAAGGTTGCGATCGGGCGCAAAAATAATCGGCTGATCTTCAGGAATTTGATTCACAATCTTCACGGCGTTAGCGCTGGTGCAAATGATGTCACTCATCGCTTTGATATCAGCGGTGCAATTTATGTAAGAAATTACCAAATGATCAGGGTGTTTTTCCTTGAATTTAGCAAATTCAGCGGGCGGACAACTGTCGGCAAGAGAACAGCCTGCTTCTAGATCGGGCAGCAGCACTAATTTGTTAGGATTGAGAATCTTGGCAGTTTCTGCCATGAAGTGGACGCCTGCAAACACAATGACATCTGCATCCGTTTGGGCAGCTTGTTGCGAGAGCCCTAGCGAATCTCCCAGAAAATCGGCTACATCCTGAATGTCAGGATCTTGATAGTAGTGCGCCAGGATCACTGCGTTGAGATCGCGTTTCAGATCGGCGATCGCGCCAAACAAATCTTTCGGCAGTGGCGGTTTGGACGGAGCAAAAGGTGCTGTAAACACAAGATTACCTGAGCGTTGGAATACCGCTAATTATAGTTCAAATTACCAAAATTAGAAAGATGATTTTATCTGAATCTACCAACTTGAATAATCCATTAGCGCGATCGCGCTGAGGACTCTTAATTCTCCCCCAAGAGATTCTAGCTTTTCGGTTTTTACGACTCAGGATTTGAGTCCTTGATCTGACATACTCGTAGAATGGATCTAATGGGCAATACCTTGCCCTCCTCGTCTTCTGCAACAGAACCTATTGCCACAGAACTTATGTTTGACGCTCTCGCCGATCGCTTAGAAAACGCCTGGAAAAAAGTTCGCGGTCAAGACAAAATCTCTGAATCTAACGTCAAAGAGGCTCTGCGGGAAGTCCGACGAGCGCTGTTAGAAGCAGACGCCAACCTACAAGTCGTCAAAGAATTTGTCGCAGAAGTCGAACAAAAGGCACTGGGAGCAGAAGTCATTTCTGGCGTTCGCCCCGATCAGCAGTTTATCGAAATCATTCACAACGAACTCGTTTCCGTTATGGGGGATGCCAATGTTCCCCTGGCTCATGCTGAAACTGCCCCGACGATCGTTCTCATGGCAGGCTTGCAGGGAACAGGTAAAACGACAGCCACCGCAAAGTTAGCCCTCCATCTTCGTAAAGAAGAACGCAGCGTCATGATGGTCGCAACGGATGTGTATCGTCCAGCCGCGATCGATCAGCTCATCACGCTCGGTAAGCAAATCAATATTCCTGTCTTTGAGATGGGCAAAGATGCTGATCCGGTCGAAATTGCTCGCCAAGGCGTAGAACACGCCAAAGCAGAAGGCGTTGATACGGTCATCATCGACACCGCAGGTCGCCTGCAAATCGACGAATCGATGATGGGAGAACTGAAGCGGATTAAAGACACGATCCGACCGCACGAAGTTCTGCTGGTCGTAGACGCGATGACCGGACAAGAAGCCGCCAACTTGACTCGCACCTTCCATGAGCAAATTGGTGTCACGGGTGCAATTCTTACCAAAATGGACGGGGATACTCGTGGGGGCGCAGCGCTCTCCGTCCGGCGGATCTCAGGTCAACCGATCAAATTCATCGGCGTGGGTGAGAAGGTCGATGCCTTGCAGCCGTTTTACCCCGATCGCATGGCATCCCGCATTTTGGGCATGGGCGATGTGCTAACGCTCGTCGAGAAAGCCCGTGAAGAAATTGATTTAGCCGATGCTGAGAAGATGCAGGAGAAAATCCTGTCGGCAAAATTTGATTTCACAGACTTTATTAAACAAACCCGCTTGCTCAAAAATATGGGGTCGCTCGGCGGCGTTCTCAAGCTGATTCCAGGCATGGGCAAGATGGTCAATGAAGAACAGTTGCAAAAAGGGGAAGAGCAACTGAAAAAAGCAGAAGCGATGATCGGCTCAATGACCGTTGCTGAGCGTCGTGACCCAGACTTGCTGTCCAACTCTCCCTCCCGTCGTCGCCGCATTGCCAGAGGTTCTGGACATTCTGACAAAGAAGTTACTGAGTTAATTAGCAACTTCCAGAAGATGCGATCGATGATGCAGCAAATGGGATCGGGTCAGATGGGCTTTCCCGGCATGGGTGGTTTCCCTGGTATGGGCGGCGGAATGCCAGGAATGGGCGGCGGCAACCCTTACGCACGTCAGCCCATGCCCGGACAACGAGGCTACGCTGGAGGCAATATGAATAAAAAGAAGAAAGCCAAAGACAAGAAGAAAAAAGGCTTTGGCACGCTGTGAGAATTAGGGATGAAGGATGAAGGATGAGGGATGAGGGATGAAAGTAATTACAGCCGTTCTGCTATTCCTGTTTACATAGCGTTGCTAAACTATCCTCCCTTTTTCATCCCTCATCCTTCATCCCTCATCCCTCTTTTAGAACGGCAACTGATTCAACGATGGATGCCCCTTCGACGGCAGTGCCTTGAGGTAGTGCAAGAACTCTAGCAACTCATCTTCGGTCAGTTCAGCCCGAGTCTTCTTACTGTAGGTTTGCTGTAAGTAGGTGCTGCCCTGTTTTTTCGTCCAGCCGATGCGCTCGATCTCGGTGCCAATTTGGGCGATCGCATCCGACAAATCGATCGGCTCACTCGATAGATCGGGAAGCGTCTCTTTCATTGGCTCATCTGCATCCGTTTCTGCTTGCAGTGGCTCCTCAGAGTACTCCGGTTCACTGGAATAGTCATCCTCAACTCGCTCAGGAAGTGACTCAAACGAGTCAAAACCTGAGAACGAGAGTAAGTCGCTTTCAGCAGGAACCTCTTCTTTTTCTTTCTTTCTCCGGCTACTCTTCTTGGCAGGTTCAACGACTTCAGGCGTCTCTTCAAACTCAGGAAGCGTTGAGTCAACCATTGATTCAACGGATGGCAGAGAATCTGGAATGCCCTGCTCTTTGAGCGATTCTTTCACTAAAGGTTGAGCCTGCACTTCAAAGGTAGGCGACATCAGCGGCGTTCTACCGACTGCCGGAGCAATGCCCAGAACTGCCATTGCTCTAATTCTGGCCCGATCTTCCGCCTCTTCAACTCGGTCGGCGGCGGCCATTGCTGTCGCTAGGGTTGCCGTCCCAACCTGCACTAAAGCCCGGACTACAAATTGTCCATCGTGAATTTGGACTAGCTCAGACAGCAATGCCCCAGCGGGATAGTGTTTTCTCAACTGAGCAAAGAGACTATGGCTCTCTGACTGGGACGCTGCGGTCAGGTTTGGCTCCGCTACTGTAAACGACAGTGAATGATCAGAAGAATACATGGCAGAAGAAGTCAGCATAGAGTTTGCGGCGATCATGTTCATTCTAAGCAGGAGTGAAGGGGTAGTGCAGATTTGTCGCGCCTTCGACGGCATGAGCGATCTAACTTACTTACAGAGAAGTTGGCGATATGATGGAAACAACCGATAAAAAAACGGATTATCGCAGATTACGATCGCATTAAATCCAAAATCTTTAAAAAGTCTTGCTCGATACCAGCTTTTCTTTAGCTCAGTTGTTATAGTTAAGCCTCAATAACATAGAACGCCGTAAGTCTTCATAAGTGTTTATGCAGTCTGAGTCAATGATTAATAAAAGCGTTTTTCCTGACGGTCAAGAACCCATGCGGATTCGTTTCGAGCGTCAGATCAAGCGTATCCAGCGCGATGTGCTGCGGATGGGTGCATTAGTTGAGAACTCCTGTTTTCTGGCACGTCAGGCCCTGTTTGACCACGACCTGGAAGCCGCTGGTAAGATTGCTCGACAGGATAAGCAAATCGATCGCCTCTACAAACAGATCGAACTCGATTGCGTCAACCTTATCGCGCTTCAGTCTCCAGTGGCTCAAGATTTGCGGTTGCTCAGCGCATTGATGCAACTAGTGCGCGATCTCGAACGAATTGGTGACTACGCCAAAAATCTGGGCGATATCGCCATGCGGCTCTTTTCTTACCCCGTTTCTCCCTATATGGAGCAGATTAAGCAAATGTTCGATCGCAGCCAAGCCATGCTCGCGATCGGCTTAGCGTCGTTGTCAAATCTCGATGCTCAATCTGGGTTGGATATGCGTGATCGCGACGATGCGATCGATTTAGATTACGATACGCTCTACGCCTTACTTGCTCAGCAGCAGGACGTTCCGGGCGTTGTCGAACCGATTATTCTGCAAGTTCTCGTGATCCGTCATCTAGAACGAATGGCAGACCACGCCACCAATATTGGTAAGCGCGTCGCCTACATCGTCACGGGTCAGCGTTGAGATAAGCGATGTTAACCTCAAGTACCCCTTGACAAAATTTGACAGTTGGGGGATCGATGCGGAAAGATAGAGAGGGAAGGAGCAGAGGTTTTAATTAGTTGAACTCTGGATCTTTCAAGCTCAGTTTTCGAGGTTTGATACAGCCGTTTCTCAGAGTGTGGTGATATTCATCCAGGTTGTTGCGGGCTGCGGCTGGTTTTACGACTTAAATTCTGAAGCCGGAGTGTCAGGTTGGCAATCTTGAGCGAGAATGAGTGAGGCAATTCTTTAGCTTTGGAACTCAACCCTTTCGATTGAGCAACCTTAGTTTGAGTTGCTCCATGGCTGTATCATCTTTTGACAGGATGATGGTTCTTCTAGCGCCGCGATTAGTGTCTATAGCGCTAACTCCGCAAGATGCCTGGCGAGTGAAGACCCGTTGGCTGGTCTCTTTCGAGGGTCTGAATCTTGAGCAACGAAGAAACCTTGCAGCCACATCTTGAGCAGAACCCGGACTGCCAAAATCGGGAATTCGCAGACTAGACTTGATTTACACGAGGGTTACTGCCTCTCAAATTCAGACTGTAAACTCTAAGCGTTGATCGAAGGGTATCGGGTAGAGTTTTGGGTCATGGGTCGTTTGAGAAGTTAGGGACATCGAGTAAGGGAATGCCAATGAAGTCTGCGAACGTCTGAACCACCCAACAAGAACGACCATCACGAGGACAGATCGCTTCATGGAATTCTCGATCGCTGAACTACTGGCCAATTTCATAGATGACAAGTTGGTCGCACCCAAGGCCCTAGAGAAGAAGTTAGAGTGCCAAGATGAGACAAGCTTACAAAAACTCCAAATTGCCCTAGATGTGTTAGAGAAGGTCGGCATCTTAACCAAAGAGCGCGGAAAATATCGCCGACTGACCGAAGATGGCGTGGTAGAAGGAAAGCTTCGGTGTTCTAGTAAAGGCTTTTGCTTTGCCATTCAAGATGTGGAAGGATCGGAAGATATCTACATTCGAGAGAGTCAGTTAAATCACGCTTGGAACGGCGATCGCGTTTTGGTGCGCGTCATCAAAGAAGGCAGTCGACGGCGCAGCCCAGAAGGAGAAGTGCGGCTGATTCTCGAACGGGCAAATCCCTCAGTCTTAGCTCGAATTAAGAAAACAGAGAGTGGTGACTTTCATGCCGTTCCGCTGGATGATCGGCTGTTGTTTGAGTTAGACCTGACCGAGGACAGCGATCTGAGCGATGCGATCGATAACCTGGTTCATGTCGAAGTTCAGCGCTACCCGATCGGACAAAATCTTCCTTTAGGAAATATTGCCAAGCTGCTAGGCAGCGATGAGGAAGCGTCAGATGTCGATATCGTTTGCTGCAAGCACGACCTACCCCGTGACTTCTCAGAGGCTGTCCTAGGATCTGCCAAAGCTCTACCGAACAAAATCACGAAAGCTGAGATCAAAAAGCGCGTTGACCTGAGAGACGTTCCGACAATCACCATCAAAGCGAGCGACGCCGATAGCGCCGATGATGCGATCACGCTAGAAGAACTGGAGGATGGCAACTGGCGATTGGGCATTCATATTGCCGATGTTGCTCATTATGTTGAGGCGGGTTCTCCCTTAGACCGAGAAGCTCAAAGACGAGGCGTATCAGTTTACATGGGCGACTTGGTTTTACCCATGCTGCCTGAGCAGATCACCGATCAGCTTTGCTCGCTCCAGCCTGAAAAAGATCGATTGGCAATTTCAGTTCTCATCACCTTAGACGAACAGGGACAGGTGATTGAATTTGAAGTTCAGCCCACTGTCATTCAAGTAGATTACAGACTGAGCTATGCCCAATCAGAGGCAATTTTGGCAGATCAACACACCGACGATGTGAGCGAGTTTGAATCCATTTTTGGGATGGTGGCACAACTCGATAAACTTAGCCATGCCATTAAAGACCAACGTCGCCAGCGTGGTGCGTTTGAACTGAATTTGCCAGAGAAGATCTTTGCTCGTCCTGACGGTTCAGAATCGCCTGAAGAAGCAGGCAAGTATACGTTTAGCAAGTTTCACTACGATGATGAGGGCATATTGGGGGCGGTTGTGGTTTCGTCAACCTTGCCAATTCACTCGATGATTGTGGAACTGATGCTGCTGGCCAATCAAACCGTTGCATCTCATCTCCAGGCATTAGGCGTTCCAGGGGTGTACCGAGTTCATCCAACACCCGATCCAGACGATGTGCAGGAACTTGTCAAGCTGGCGGTGAGCATGGGATTAGAACTGAGTTTAGAACAAGACGACGAAGTTCATGCGCAAGACTACCAACGCTTTACAAAGAAATTTGCAGAGTCTGATTCTGAGCGAGTGTTGACCTACTTGTTGCTGTCAACGCTTAAACCTGCGTTCTACAGCACTCAGCCCAAAGCGCACTTCGGATTGGCGCTAGAGCAAGGCTATACGCACTTCACGTCTCCGGTGCGGCGCTACCCCGATCTGCTCGTGCATCGAGCGCTGCATGCCGTGTTTGAAGAAGGGCGCGATCGCAGGTCTACCCGTGTTAAAGAAAGCGTCGATTTGCGCCATAGCTCCTGTCACGGTCAAATCAACTGGAATGTGCTTCCTACTGACCTGCATCAAGAACTTGACACTCACTTCGCGGCTGTCGTAGTGCATCTTACCGAGCGGGAGAAACTCGCTCAGGATGCTGAAAATGATTTAGAGGGCTTGAAGAAAGCCGAATTGATGAAAGAGCGCACAGGCGAGATTTTTCACGGATTGATTACAGGCGTTCAGTCTTACGGTTTGTTTGTTGAAATCGAAGAACTCTTAGTCGAAGGCTTAGTTCACGTCAGTTCATTAAAAGACGACTGGTACGAGTTCCGATCGCGTCAGCAAACCCTGGTTGGGCGAAAGAACCGCAAGCAATATCGCTTGGGCGATCGCATTGAAGTTCAAGTGAAAAGCGTCGATTACTATCGTCAGCAAATCGATCTCATTGCTGTGGGTGGCGGCAGCGAAGCGACGGATGATTACTCAGAATCCGATGACGCTGGCTCTGACGAAGAGGAGTTTGATGAGGAACAATAGGTCAGTAGCTGGACACAATTCCAGCACGACTGACTCCGAAACCCCTACCTCATAAATTCTCTGTGTCGCCTATCACTCGTCCTCTAATCATCGGTGTCTCCGGCGCGTCTGGACTGATTTACGCTGTTCGCGCTTTGAAGTTTCTGCTGGAAGCAGACTATGCGATCGAACTCGTTGCCTCTAAAGCGAGCTACATGGTTTGGCAAGCCGAACACACGATTCGGATGCCTGCCGAACCATCGCTGCAAGAAACGTTTTGGCGCGAACAATGCGGCGTGGAACGGGGCGGAAAGCTGACCTGTCATCCATGGGGAGACGTGGGCGCAAACATCGCCAGTGGCTCGTTTCGGACATTAGGAATGTTAGTCATTCCGTGTAGCATGAGTACGGCTGCCAAATTAGCAGCCGGACTCAGTTCCGATTTGCTGGAACGAGCGGCAGATGTGCAGCTTAAAGAAGGGCGTAAGCTGGTGGTCGTTCCGCGTGAAACGCCCTTTAGTCTGATTCATCTTAAGAATTTAACGACTTTAGCCGAAGCAGGCGCTCGAATTGTACCCGCGATTCCAGCTTGGTATCACCATCCCAAAACCATTGAGGATTTGGTCGATTTTGTGGTGGCTCGTGCGCTCGATCAGTTCGAGATCGATTGTGTCAACGTTGAGCGGTGGAAGGAAACTGAGTCAGAGCTTTGACCATTTTATTTCATCTCTATAAAGTGTTCGACTGCGTTTGCACTGATCACCTTACTTAATTTGGTTCAAAAGCTTAAAGTAGTAAGCTACAAACTCAAACTCATCGGTAGGATTATCAAAGTACTCAAGATGGTCGTCTCGAAATTCTTCTGCCGACGTATTCGTTTCACCTCGCCAGAGCCTCTCCGGTATATCGTTCCACATACAAAGCGCTAAGCAAAGAATTCGTATTTTGCACGCTGGCGTTTTATCTAGCTTGTAAACAGTGTAATACTCACCAACTATCAATGCGTGATTATAGTCATCTTCATCACCAAGTTGATCTAGCCACTCACAGCTTGCTGTTTTGTGACCTTGAACAATTTGATCAACCAAATGATCAGAAACAAATTGAATTCGTTTTTCTTGCATTTTTAATGCTTCTTCATTTCGAGACTGAATTGTGAATGAAAATTGGCAAAACAGGTTTTAACTTTAACAACAATCCCCTAGCCATTGATTCAATTTTGGTAGATGTCACTAATGTACCGCCCGGCAATAACCTAGCGGTTAAACGATTCCATCAACTGATCCTGATCATTGCATGGCTGCAACTAGAATCGTGAGCCACCTGTCTGTAGCGCCATGCGATAAGCTGATAACGAGCCTAGTAAACTGCTGATTCCTGATGTCTCTTCTGCGTTTAGTCGTTTTGCTCGTCGTTGTCGGATTGCTGGCGCTGTTTGCAGTGCAGAATTGGTTTGCCCCAATGCAACTCGTCTTTTTGGGGCTGCGATCGCCCGCCTTTCCTCTACCAATTTGGGTATTAGGCGCGATCGCGGCAGGCATCCTCACCACTGTCATCGTCTCAATCCTGTTTAGGCTCAATAGCTTCACTGCCGGACGTTCTGTTCGACGCGCAACCGCACCTCGCGTTTCATCCGAACCGTCCTCTAGTAGTTATTACACTCCGCCCTCCTACACTCAGTCGGTCGAGTCTCCCCGAACCGCTTGGAAAGCGACTCCACCGGAACCATCCTCCACTAGCGAGGACTGGAGCGACGAAGACGCTTCTGACTGGTTTGATGACTCTGACGACTGGACGGACGAACCTCGCGACTCTCGCTCTTCACCCCGTCGCACCGACTACGAAGTCCGCCAAGAGCCGAAGTCAGGCTCTCGGTCAGGTTCTACTTACTCCTATAGCTATCGCGATCCAGAGCCGCCAAAAACTAATCCATCTGATGTGGTGGATGCCGATTATCGGGTGATCATTCCCCCTAATCGCAACTTAGATGACGATGATGCTGATCAACGCTAACCAAGGCGTCTAAAATTCTAAATTCTTAGTGCTAAATTCTGTATGTTAAACGGTGTTAATCTCTATCTCATCGGCATGATGGGATCTGGCAAAACCACAATTGGGCGACTGCTCGCCCAGCACTTCGATTATCAATTTATCGACACCGATCAATTCATTGAGCAAGCCACTCGCCAATCGATTCCCGCGATTTTTGATCAATCTGGAGAACCGGTTTTCCGGCAATTGGAGACGGCGACGCTGGCTGAAGTATGTGCCAGAACGAATAAAGTAATCGCCACAGGAGGCGGAATTGTTCTCAAGCGCGAGAATTGGAGCTTTCTGCGGCACGGTGTAATCATTTGGATCGAGGTGCCGATCGAGGTGCTGCGATCGCGCCTTCAGAATGACTCGACTCGTCCCCTCATACAGCATCAGGACATCCACGAGAAGCTAACTCAGCTATTGAGTGAGCGCCAAGCTCTGTATGCTCAGGCAGATATCAGAATTACTGTAGCTCAGACAGATACTGCCGATCAGGTAGCGCGAAAGACCATCGATGCGATCGCTCGGAAATGCGAAGAAAAGCGCCAGTTAGATCAGCAAACCGAACGCTTGAACGCAGAAATGCCCTTTCAGCTCCATTCGCCCGAAGCCAACTAGATCCAAGCGCATTAGATCCTAAACATTCGTTCTTTTCTCTAGCTTTTTGTGCAACAACATTCGCTGAGGTTGACCAAACAGGAACGAACTCCATCCACTCTGAGTTTCTTCTACCTGATAGCCAGCCTTAAAGTAAAGCTGTCGCGCTGAATTATTGGTTTCCAGCACATGTAAATAAATTTCCTGAAATCCCCAGCCTGTCACTATACGATCGCAGGTCGCCAATAACTTCTTGGCAATGCCGCGACCCCGATAGTCTTCCCGAACCGCTAGGTTAGATAGGTAAGGATAATGATTCGTCCGTACCTGCCACGGACTCTCATTCCGTAATCCAACTTCTACCGTTCCCACCAGACAATCTTCTTCCGTTCCTGACGATCTTGAGGTATCTACCGCAACTAAGCAGGCGTAGTGAGGCGAAGCAGCCCGCAACCGGCTCCGCAAATCTTCATAAATGCCAACGCGCATGACCGGAATCAGCCAGCGCAAAAATTCTGGATTGAGCGGAAAGCTGTCTGCTAACACTCCCGCCGCCTCAAACAAATCTTGTTGCCGAATGGCGCGAACTAGATAATGCGCTTCCGAAAACGATTCTGGTAGATCTTGCTGGTGAGAAATATTCACGTCGCTGCTACAGAGAACTCAATATCTCAGGTTTAGTGTAGACCCTAGACTCAAAATCTGCTCAAAAAATAGCCTGCCTAGCTAAACATATCAGCGCTAGACAGGCTTCAATAGTCGGGCGTCTTCGCCCTATTTGCCAATCCGAGGCGGTTCCCGGAAGGCGATCGCAAAAAAGAGTACGCCTAGTGCCAAGGCAAGAATGAGAATGTAAGCAACGCTTTCCATATCAGAATGTCCTAGTGACTTTAGTTCAGTCTAACGAAATTCAGAAGGTCTAATCGAGATGTAAACATTCCCGATTAGACCTTCTAAACAACCTTTACACAGGCTCTTTCCGACGAGTAGACTTGTCTCCCAACTTCTGGAAGAAGCCCCACTCGACTTGCTCTTCTGACATATCTGGGTCGATACCCGCAAACACATCCCGGAAGATGGTGCGAGAACCATGCCAAATATGACCAAAGAAGAAGAGCAGCGCAAACACCGCATGACCAAAGGTAAACCATCCTCTAGGACTGGTGCGGAACACACCATCCGAGTTAAGGGTTTCACGATCGAATTCAAACGGCTCGCCTAGCTGAGCAGAACGGGCATAGCGCTTCACAACAGCCGGATCGCTGATCGTTTGACCATCGAGCTTGCCGCCGTAGAAACTTGCCGTGACGCCAGCTTGTTCAAAGCTATACTTCGATTCCGCCTTACGGAACGGAATGTCAGCCCGAATCACGCCATCTTCGTCCTGAAGCACAACAGGGAAGTTCTCAAAGAAGTTCGGCAGACGGCGAACAGACAGCACGCGACCTTCGCTATCTTTGAACACCGGATGCCCGAGCCAGCTTTGAGCAATACCATCTCCCTTGTTCATCTGACCAGTACGGAACAAACCACCTTTTGCGGGGCTGTTACCAACATAGTCGTAGAACGCTAGTTTCTCAGGGATCTGCTCGTATGCCTGTTGCATGCTTGCACCATCGGCAATGTCGTTTTGAACCCGACGCTCAATTTCCTTCCCGAAATAGCCACTATCCCATTGATAGCGAGTCGGACCAAATAGCTCGACCGGAGTGGTTGCGTTTCCGTACCACATCGTGCCTGCCACAACAAACGCCGCGAAGAATACCGCCGCGATACTGCTTGCCAAAACGGTCTCGATATTACCCATTCTCAAGGCTCTATAGAGACGCTCAGGTGGGCGCACGCTCAGGTGAAATAGTCCAGCAATAATCCCGACTACACCCGCTGCAATGTGGTGAGCCACGACGCCACCTGGATTGAATGGGTTAAATCCGGCTGGACCCCATTCTGGCGCGACAGGCTGCACATGCCCGGTCAATCCGTAGGCATCAGACACCCACATGCCTGGACCAAACAACCCAGTTAGGTGAAATGCTCCGAACCCGAAGCAAAGTAATCCCGACAGGAACAAGTGAATTCCGAACATTTTCGGCAAGTCCAATGCAGGCTCACCCGTACGGGGATCTCTGAAGAGTTCTAAATCCCAGTAAACCCAGTGCCAGCAAGCCGCTAAGAACAACAGACCCGACAGAATGATGTGCGCGATCGCAACCCCTTCAAATGACCAATAGCCAGGGTCTGTAAAACTCTCACCCGTGATGCTCCAGCCCCCCCAAGATGAGGTAACTCCTAAACGCGACATGAACGGCAGCACAAACATGCCTTGCCGCCACATCGGGTTTAGAACTGGATCGCTGGGATCAAAGATCGCAAGCTCGTAAAGCGCCATTGATCCTGCCCAGCCCGCAACAAGTGCGGTGTGCATCAAGTGAGTTGCAATCAACCGTCCTGGATCATTAATCAAGACGGTGTGAACTCTATACCAGGGTAGTCCCATTGACTACTCTCCTCCTAATAAATTACGTCTACTGCAACGCTTCTTTCAGCCTTTTGTTAAAAGTGCCGGATATTGGTAAATTTACCAGACTAGAGCCGACTTCTAACCGGGCCATGTCTGCCTCTTAATACTCTCCCCTTGGAAGTATGTAGACAGGTTGACCCTGTATTTGGGAAAATCAAAGTGTATAAAGAAGTGTAACCAGTGTTAGAGGCGATTGCAAGCAAGTCTAGTTTGCCTGAGCAATTGATAAACGTTACACTTGAGCTGTTAATATTTCTTAACTTTCAGACATACTAACTACATTCACGTCTCTTTGTTCGATTGTCCTAACGAGTCCCGTTTCTTTGAAGAGCGACCCTTATGCAGCCAGTAAACTCTGACCTTCAATCTGCTAACGATGATTTACCATCCCCCGAAGCTGAGATAGTTCAAGAGCCTTCAAAATCCAGCTTCCAATCTGCCAGCATCACATTTGTGAAGGAAGACAAAGTCGCTTTTGCCACCCAAGGCGCGAATTTACGCCTCAAAGCGATCGAGAACAACATTGACCTATACACCTTCACTGGCAAAATGATGAACTGTGGTGGATACGGTCAGTGCGGGACGTGCATTGTTGAGGTTGTTGAAGGTATGGAAAACCTTTCTCCTCGTACCGATGTTGAGAATCGTAAACTTAAAAAGAAGCCAGAGACCTATCGTTTGGCATGTCAGACGCTAGTCAATGGCCCGGTTAGCGTTAAGACAAAACCTTAGTGGTATTCTGTAAAGTGTTGATGCAGCAGTTAGGAAGGACTGATTTTTATGCAAGTTAACGATTTAGGATTTGTTGCCACCATTCTGTTTGTGCTGGTTCCCAGCGTTTTCTTGTTGATTCTTTACATTCAAACCGCCAGCCGTCAAGCCGACGACAAGTAGAAGTTGATTGCAACTTCACTAAATCTATACTCTAAGCGCCGAGAATCGATTGTGCGATTGGCTTTGCCAAGCTCGAAGGATCGCGGCGCTTTTTCGATGGAACCCGCAACTACTTGGAGCTACCAGCATCGGGTGCGGTTCCTTCAGCAATGGTGGAGTGAGTTGTATCCCCCTCCAAATTTTTCAGAAATGCTTGAATCCGCATTCTGCAAATGTAAGGCCATCCTCCATTTGCCTCAATATCTTTTAGCAAAGCATAAAGCGCTTGCCGATTATTGGGCAACGAGTCCTGGAACAGCCCTTCGCTGATCTCACGATGCAGACTTTCCAAGAATCTGAGCAAAGACAGTAGCTCTAACGTTTCTCCTCGGGATTCTCCCGCAATCTGCTTAACTGACTTTCTAATTTGTTCTAGCTCTGGTGATTCTCCTATCACTCTAGGCTCTGCGTCATAACTCATAAATCTTTATCCTCTGAAACATTGACCGTGGTTTTACAGACTAGGGCAATGGTGACCAAACTGATTTAGAGTACCTTATTTCGATTTGTAAAATGTGCTTGACGAAAACTAGCTGTGCAAATTGCTGAAGGTAGCTGAAATGGGGCAATTTTTTTAGAAATCTGTTTTACAAAATTGGATTCTTAAAAAGTTTACTAAAGTCTGTAAAATGCTATGAGAGGTTTGATTTGAATCATCTTCAGAATTTATAGAAATTCCATCACACCTGACAGCCGCTTAGGGATTTTTCCTGACACTTATGGCACGAAATCTGAGATGTCATTTTTCAAGGAGTAACCGCTTTGTCAAGGCGGTGATTAAGGTCATACCCCTTCCTTACTGTCAGATAATGTCAGACCGACCCGAACGCACTGCTAGGACTTTTTTACATTGACTTTGAGGTTGACCATGAGGTATCGCGCTTTAATCGTCACATTTTTGGCATTTTGCCTAAGTGTGCTAACTGCTTGTAGTGAAGCTCCCGCCGCTAGTACGGAAGGGTTAACCTATGAGCAAATCCGAAATACAGGATTGGCTAACTCCTGTCCACAACTCGAAGAAACGTCTCGCGGTTCGCTTCCGCTTGACAGCAGCAAAACCTATTCTATTAACAACTTGTGCTTGCAGCCGACCACTTTCTTTGTCAGAGAGGAAAGCTCAAACAAGCGCAGGGAAGCTGAGTTCATTCCTGCTAAAGTGATGACTCGCTACACATCGTCAATTGATGCAGTGTCAGGCAAATTGAAGATCAACTCCAATGGGAGCCTGACGTTTGTTGAGGAAGACGGGCTTGATTTCCAACCTGTTACTGTTCAGCTACCGGGTGGAGAGCGGGTTCCATTTCTATTTACCATTAAAGGTTTAGTGGCGACTAGCGAACCAGGTTCAGGAAACATTAATACGTCTACTGATTTGACGGGTGAATTCCGCGTTCCGTCTTACCGGACATCTAACTTCCTTGATCCAAAGGGTCGTGGCTTAACGACTGGCTACGATAATGCGGTCGCTCTACCAGGAGGAGGTGCGGACAGCGACCAACTGCTAAAAGAGAATGTCAAGCAGTTTCAGTTGGACAAAGGAGTGATTTCTTTACAAGTTGCTAAAATCGACAGCGCCACTGGAGAAATTGCAGGAACGTTCGAGAGTGTCCAGCCTTCTGAAACCGACATGGGATCTCACGCCGCAAGTGATGTGAAAATTCGTGGACTGTTCTACGCACAAGTTGCGCCTGAAGTTTGATGCTTCAGTAGTGACAAGGTGTTCTGTTGCAAGTCGTTAAGTTTGTAAGTAGAACGTTAGATTAATACTCTGATTTTTGGGGCTTTCAACTAGCCCCTTTTTTATTACTTAAATTTATTGCTTAAATCTCTACAGAACCTTCTAGATGGAGTCCTCCTAGAGTAGGAGCGTCTTATCAAGCACTTAATGGATACAACCTATTCACGACTTCATATCTCAGTGGAAATGCAGTTGTAAGTATTCAGGGCAAAGAAATAAGTTTGAATTAATACAACTAGCTTCAGTAGCCCCCTAGCTGTAGAGTCTGTTGAGTTTTAAGAATAGAACGTTTTTGACCGTGATTAGCGCAGAGCGCAATTTCGGAAAAAATGACTTTGCCAAGCTCTCCACGATCGCGTCAGCCTTCCTCGATTCCAACCTTGTGTCACCGCTAGGCGCTGTGTGTTGCAGCACAATTCTCAGCGCGAGCATCGACATGAGTTGACGTAATGTTAGCGACTGCTCTACCCACTGAACTTCGTCATGCCAAATTTTGTTGCAGGTGAATTGAGGAGTGAAACTCTACACCGTTTGCGAGACTATCAAGTTGCTCCTTCCTCGGAGACTCGCAATCAGCTTGTAGAACTTAATTTTGGGTTAGTCCGAAAAGAAGCTCATCACTGGACTAATCAATGTACAGAAAGCTATGAGGACCTGCTCCAAGTTGGGTGCATTGGGTTAATTCGAGCCGTTGAGCGCTTCGATATTTCTAAAGGACACGCCTTTAGTTCTTTCGCAATTCCTTACATTCGAGGTGAAATTCAGCACTACCTCCGAGATAAAAGTCCATCAGTTCGTATTCCTAGGCGTTGGCAAGCCTTGCAGCGGCAAGCGGTGTGGATGATTCGAGAATTTCAGTCAGAACAGCACCGTCATCCGAGTGATCTTGAAATTGCCGAAGCGTTAGAGATTCCGCTCGTGGAGTGGCAAGATATCAAACTTGCGTCTCAAAATCGATCGCTGTTGAGTCTAGATGCCCCGATCGGTGATGAAGATGAAGGAACCGCCTCTTTAGGCGATCTTGTACCTGACACCCAATACCGTAGTTTTCAACTTGCTCAAGAAGACCAACTTCGGCTTCAACAGGCACTCGTTCAGCTAGAAATGCGGACACGACAGGTTATCGAGTTTGTCTTTTTATATGACTTAACTCAGAAAGAGACGGCAGAGCGGTTAGGAATTAGTGCCGTAACCGTTTCTCGACAAGTCAAGAAAGGATTGAATCTGCTTCAAAACTTGATGACGGTTGCTGAAGAATAGGCTGTCTTAATTAGGTGAAATCACTAAGATATTCCTCCGTGCTATCCAAACATGCGGATTTTTCATGACGCGAATTGTTTGTCGCAAATTCATCGTGTAGTAATAAAAATGTCAAGGACGGGCATACTTTGGCAAAGGTCATTGGAGTAGAGTTTTGGGGATAGGAAATGGATAAGCGATCGCTAGTAATGTGTGCAGGAGTGGTAACACTCATGATGAGTGGATGTAGCACGGGCGACGATGCAAGTAGCTCGTCCAGTCCTTCCCCATCCGTTGCTCAAAGCTCTGTTAATCAAGGCTCAACAGCAACACAATCCTTCTCTAAGCCGCTTGTGGCAGAGAAAAATGCAACTAAAAGCAATAGCCGTGCCCGCGTTGCGGGTTTACTGCAATCAACCGAGCCTCTAGAGCGGGCACGGCAAGTTCAGGCAAGAATCAACAAAAAAGGGCAAAAAGACCCGTTCTCTGGGTTGCCTCCCGTTTTGTCTTTCAATCTTCCAGCGAGTAATGCTCCTTCTCAAAGCCCGAGTAATGGTTTGCCATCGTTACCAGCATTCCCTGTCGCTCCAGAAGTGTTGCCCTCGTTTCCAACTGTGGCGACAGCCTCTTCTGGTGGGACAGCTTCTCGTGGATCGGCTACTCGTGGGACAGCTTCTGGTGGGACAGCTTCTCGTGGACTAAGCCCTTCAAACCCTGGGAAATCCGCGATCGCTGCATTACCACCACTCCCACTACCCACGTTGGCTGAAGCCGTAGAGGTGTCAGGTGTGATTGTGGTGAGTGGAGTGCCGCAAGCCATTGTCAAAGCGCCAAACGAATCAACGAGTCGCTATGTTGGAGCAGGGCAACGCCTCTCCAATGGACAGATTCTCGTCAAACGCATTGAAATGAACAGGGGTTCTGATCCGATCGTGGTTTTAGAGCAGAATGGCGTTGAGGTATCGAGAGGGGTTGGTGAAAAAGCAACGCCAACTCAAGGCACACCCACTGCCATGATGAGAGCTAAAAATATCCCTCAAGTTTCTTAAGGTCAGCCCTAACTACAATTTGCAACAGTTTACAGCAACCTCTGGGAAACAGACGTTAGAGTGAAAGTACTGCTTTGACCCTTCGCACATTTTTCCCGGAGTTGTTGTTATGACAGCGACTAACCAGCCTAGAGATGTTTGGAGTTCTCTTCTTCCGGAACCTCTGCCGACTCAAGATACAGAGTTGCTAAGACAAATTGGGTTTATTCCTGGACTGAAAGAACTGTTGATGGTCAGACAAGTTCATGCATTAGAACACGCAACTGTCTGGGTTTTAAGTGGTGCTTCTGATCCGTCGATTCCTGACATCGATTTCAATGCGAACTGGACTGATACAGGTAATCTCGGTGGACTATCGACGGAACAAGGATTTTATCTCTACGGTCAGGTTGAAACTTCGGAGGTCCGGCGGGCGGCTAGAGAAGCACTGACTCGAATGAAGGGCGGAGAATGGAACTTAGCCGTTCATCCGCGCTGTGGAACTAATTTTTCGGTCGGAATGCTATTGACGGCATCGCTGGCATTTAGCGTTCATTTACTGTTGCCGCGAGGTCCGATTGAACAATTATTGGGATTTGGGTTTGCCGCTTCTACAGCGACTCAACTGACTCCAGAACTTGGACGTCTGGTACAGCAGTATATTACAACTGCCGTTCCATTCAATTTGACGATCCAGGACGTTGCGGTTATCGCAGATCGCAAGGGCGAGCCAGATGCTTGGGGACGCCCTACTCATTTCATTCAAACGGCATGGGTTAATTAACATTGTTGATTAGCAATAAGGAAAGAGTGACTAACCACTAAAAAAGTAGCCCCCACGAGGCTACTTTAGTTAGACGAGGCTAAAACTAAGCAGACTAGCCAATTTCAACCTGTCCAGTATCCACAGTAGAAGATCCGTTCACATTATTAGCAATTTCAACGAGCCGATTGAGGGTATCTTGACTCGGGGCTTTGCCCTTGAGAACCACAGTGCTTCCAGTCTGAGCTACCCAGACGGTGTCACAATCCGCAACTTGAGAATCTTGGTCAAACGCTAGAGCAACTCGCTTTGCTAATCCACTTTGATCGTATTCTCCGTTTAGACCTATCCGTTCGGGCGCGATCGTTTCCCCTGCCGGAGCTTGGGCAGTGGCTTGAGGAGCCGCTTGACCACTAATTGCCTGCTCAGGGTTTTGGGGCTTTTCCATGCCGAACAGTCGTTTTAACCAACCCATAACTTTACTAACTCCAAAACAGCTTTCTAGACCTGAACATAGACGGTAGACGATTAGCCCGTCCTACTAGATCCGTCGTAGGAGAGAAAAATCTTTGCGTTCAAGGTTCACGAGTTCTAGCAAGTGCAATTGCTTTGCAAGTTCTGAAAGAGTTCTCAATGCAAACTTGATTGAACCGCAAAAATTCCATCTGATGAATGTAATGTCAAGATTTCTGTAAAAAGCAGCTTGAGGCGGCGAGAAGAGCTTGGGGATAATTACGTTGCGCGATAAAATGAACTTTCATAGGTGGTGCAAGCTTAAACAGTTTGCATCGTTAGCCTTTATAGACAAAGCCGATCGTGATGAAGCACACACTCTCTGTTCTAGTTGAAGACGAAGCCGGAGTTCTATCTCGGATTGCAGGATTATTTGCTCGTCGGGGCTTCAATATCGAGAGCTTGGCAGTGGGTCCGGCAGAGCAGATGGGGGTCTCTCGAATTACGATGGTCGTGCCAGGGGACGATCGCAGCATTGAGCAATTGACCAAGCAACTCTATAAGTTGATCAACGTGATCAAAGTCCAGGACATTACGGAAGTACCGTGTGTTGAGCGGGAATTGATGTTGCTCAAGGTGAACGCCGGTAGCACGCATCGCTCAGAAATTGTTGAGTTGGCACAAATCTTTCGAGCGAGAGTCGTAGACGTTGCGGAAGATTCTCTGACGCTAGAAGTAGTGGGCGATCCGGGAAAAATGGTCGCGATCGTACAAGTTCTCAATAAGTTTGGGATTCGAGAAATCGCGCGAACAGGAAAAATCGCTCTGACTCGGGAATCGGGAGTTAATACAGAGTTTCTCAAATCTTTGGAAGCGAAAGTGTAGAAGTTATTCTATCTACCCGCGATCAGTACGACAGAATAAATTGCCCTCCCATTGTGCAAAAATCTCCGATTTCTCGAAGAAATCGGAGATTTGAATACGCCGCTCTTTAAATTCACGGACTTAGCGATCGTTATAGAACTCAAAATCCTACTGGATCAATGGTTTGCGGAAAGCGAGTGTTAGGGCGTATACGGGACACCTTGCCGCATCTCACCTGAGAATCTTCGACCATCGGCAAAAGTGAGCGTTCCTCGACCATCGGCAACGCCTTGCCGCAGTTCGCCTGTATAGCTGATATAGGGATATCCGGGCGGGAAGGAACATGTTCCTTTGCCTTCTAAAGAGCTGTTGTAGTATGTCCCTTGACAGCGAATGCCGTTTTTAAAGGTGATTGTTCCATTGCCTTTCGCTTGACCTAGATAAAAGCCACCAGTGTAAATGTTGCCACTGCTATATATGAACTTGCCTTGCCCATGAGGATGCCCGTTTCGCACGGCTCCGGTGTAGCGATCGCCGCTGGCAAAGATGAAGCTTCCGTACCCGTGAGGCTGACCGTTTCTCATCTCGCCTTCGTAGCGATCGTTATTCGCAAACAGGAACATGCCGCGACCACTGGGTACACCATTGCGCACCGTGCCTTCATAGCGATCGCTGTTGGAGTAGACCAACACTCCCGATCCATTCGGTAATTTATTGCGGACTTCGCCTGTGAAGTACTTATACTTCGCGGGTGCTAGATCCTTATCACCGCTACTGTAGACGCAAGTGACGTTGGAGCCGGATGAAGCTTCACATGTGGGGCGAAGCGCGGCGTCCGCTGAAGCGGCTGCACTTGTGGGCAGCGCATGAAGAACGAAGGCGATGCCTAGAGTAGAAGCCGCAAGACTTCCAAAGTGATGTTGACGAATCATAAGTAATGCGCTCTCTTCGATTGGCAAAAAAGCTGATTGGGATTTGTAACAATGCCTTATGAATACAGAGTGCCCGAAGAATTTTTAGAGATAACGCAAACCCGCCAAACGAAGGTAGTTTTGTAGAGCCTATGGTTTGACGATCGTAGCGCCCTTGTAAAGATGCGATGCATTGCGTCTTTACAACACGGCATCAGGGTTGATCAACAAGGTTTACACTACTAGCAACGACAGGATTAAAACCAAAAAATCAGCATTCTTTAAGGATGCTGATGAAATTGTCGTTCGAGTTAGACAAATCTAACGCATCAAAAGTCACTTACCTATCAAGCATCGGGAAGTTCTAGTAAGGATATGCGATCGTCACACCCGTACCACCATCTGCGCGATCAGCAAGTTCAAACCGCTCAATGCGCGGATGCTGTCGCAAAAATTCGTGAACTCCCTGGCGCAGTTTTCCGGTTCCATGACCATGAATAATCCACATCGCACCCTGAATTTCTGAAATCGCTCGCTCTAGCGCCACTTCTGCATCAGGCACACGACTACCGCGAATATCGATCGTGTTTCGAGCCGTTCGGATCGCCGGAGCAGGAGGGGGTGGCGGGGGGGCAGGAGCCATCTTTTTAGCGTCTTGAGGTTTGGGTTCTTTCTTGACGGGCTTCTCACCGTCTAGCGATTCTACATCGTCGATCGGAACGGTCATCTTCATCAAGCCGAAGCGGACGCTCAGTTCTTCATCATCTGAGATGGCGAGAACTTCAGCCGTCTGACCGAGACGAGGAATGCGGACGCGATCGCCCACTTTTGGACGGTATCCGGGCTTCGGCTTCGGCTCCTGCTTCGATGGTAAGCGGTGCGCAGCGATCCGGTTTAGAGCATCTGTTGCCTGTTGCGCGTCTTGAGCGGTGACATTGCCTTGCTGAAGCTTGCGAATGACTTTAGCGATTTCTGACTTGGCTTGCGCGATCGCCTCTTGCACGGCTAATTCTTGCTGCTGTTGAAGTTGTCGTTCACGATCGCGCAAATTCGCCGCTTTTTCAGACACTTCTTGATAGAACCGTTCGGCTTGCTGCACCAGTTGCGCAGCTTCTTGGGCTTTGGTTTCTTGCTGGCGACGTTGAGCTTCGAGTCCAGCAATGACTTGATTAACATCTTCAGTCGCGCCGCCAACGTGAGTTTGCGCCTGCTGAATCACAGCCTCATTTAGTCCTAGACGACGCGCGATCGTGAGGGCGTTGGAGCGTCCAGGAATGCCCCATAACAAACGATAGGTAGGAGAAAGCAATACGTCGTCAAATTCGACAGAGGCATTCTCAAAGCGATCGTCGTCATATTTGAGGGCCTTCAATTCGCCAAAGTGGGTCGTAGCGATCGTTAAGGAGGCATGATCCGCGAGGTACTTGAGCAACGCGATCGCTAGAGCAGACCCTTCAGTTGGATCCGTACCCGCCCCGACTTCATCAAGGAGTACAAGCGAATTGGCGGCTTGATGCGGCGCTTCGGCTGGTGTTTCGCTTGCGGCTGGGGCAGCCGTGTCAGGGACTAGTGCATTGAGAATTCGGCTAATTCGGCGGATATGACCTGAAAAAGTGGATAGACTTTGTTCTAGTGATTGCTCATCCCCAATATCGGCTAAGACCTGATCAAACCAAGGCAACTCAACAGGTTCACGGGCTGGAATGAATAGCCCTACTTTTGCCATCAGAACGGCTAGTCCTAAGGTCTTCAGCGTAACAGTTTTGCCACCTGTGTTTGGACCCGTGATAGCAACCACGCGGGTATGAGGCTGAATTCTTAAGTCAGTCGGAACAACTGAGTTTCCTTGCTCATGCTGTTGCTGCCATATCAACAGCGGATGGCGCAGTTGACGCAATACGATTGGTTCAGACCGCTGACCAGCTTGATGTCCAATGAAGCGCGGCGGATTTGCACCGAGCCAATAGCTGTATCGCGATCGCGCGGTTGCTAAGTCCAGCGTGGTGCAAATTGCTAACAGCCGCTCTAAATCGTCCTTAACGGTCGCCACTTGTTCGCTTAAGACTCGTCGTACCGCTTCTTCTTCAACCTGCTCTTGGCGCTGAAGCTGACGAAGCTGATTATTGAGCTGCACAGTTTGATGCGGCTCAACATACAGCGTTGCTCCGCTCATGGACGTATCGTGGACGATACCAGAAATGACATCTTTATGCGTAGCTTTGACCGGAACGACAAACCGACCTTCCCGCTGCGTGATCAATTGCTCTTGAACAGCGCTGGCATGTCGTCCCATCAGTTTTTGCAGCAGGTCATGGATGCGATCGCGCACCTGACGTTGTTTATCTCGAATTTCAGCTAACTTCGGGCTTGCCCGTTCACTCACCTTACCGTCATCATTGATGCATCGATAAATTTCCTGCTCGATTTCAGGGTAGGTTCGCAATTCTGATACCAAATCGTTCAGAATGACGATATCAGAATGGTTATCGATGGTGCGTCTTAACGTTCTTGCACCCGATAATGTTGTTGCGATCGCAAGTAATTCATATCCAGACAAAATGCCGTGCCGCACAGCCCGCTCTAACGAACCGCCAATATCATCAATTCCATCAAAGCTGAGTGCTGTAGTAAGCTGATTTTCTAGCTGATAAACGTCCTGCGTTTGCGCCAGCAGCACTTCTGTCTCTACCTGAGTAGCTGGAATTTTAAGCTGACGAGCCGCGATCGCGCCCAACTTGGTCGAAGCAAAGGTCGCTAAATGTTGGCATAGTCGCGACCACTCCAGTAATTCTAAAGTTTCGTTTTGAATCAAGGTGCAACTGTTTCAATTAAAGCCACTATCTTAAATTTAGAAGGTTTTAGAGAACTTTGCACTGTCGCAAGGATTATTTCAAATCACCACTGGTTCTCAATGCATTTCTTAACCCACTAAAGGCTAAAAGAACAGAGGATAAATAGACACCCACCCTACTTTTGGTCTGGACGAAATAAATGTAGAACTTCAAGCGCAACCCAAGACTCGCATCAAAGAAAAGCTGCTGCGCGATTGCAATCTGCATACGATCGTCCGGTTGCCCAATGGTGTGTTGCCCCTACACCAGCATTGGGCAACCGGACGTTCTGTTCTTCACCAAAGGGGAGCCAACGAGTGAGGTCTGGTATTATGAGCATCCCTATCCACAGGGAGCGCAGTCTTATAACAAGACGAAGCCAATGCGCATTGAGGAGTTTGAGGTGGAAAAAGCTTGGTGGGAGAACCGCGAGGAGACGGAATATGCTTGGAGAGAGTCGGTTGAAAGCATTATTGCGAATGGCTATAACTTAGATATTAAGAACCCTATGCGATCGCAGACAGCCACGAAGACCCACTGGTGCTGAAGCAATATCAGGAAGCTGCAGCAGCGGCAGACCAGACGCGGTTAGCATTAAAGGCAGCATTGCAATCGTGTTTAGAGGATCGAACGGGAGGCAAACAATGAGTGAAAATCTTTTACAACGTATTACTCTCAACTCAGAGATTTGTCACGGAAAGCCTTGTGTGCGGAATTTAAGGTATCCAGTTGAGTTTTTGCTAGAGTTGCTCAGTTCGGGGATGACGACTGAGGAAATTTTGGCGGACTACGACGATTTAGAAACAGAGGATATTCTGGCTTCGCTGTTGTATGCGGCACGTTTAAGCCAGGTGAAGAGTATTTATAAGTTTGCCTCATGAAGTTTTTGGTGGATGCCCAGTTACCTGTGCGGTTAGCACAATGCTTACGAGATGCAGGTCACGATGTAGTCCATACCCGAGAGTTACCTGACCAAAACGCAACACCTGATTCTGTGATTAATCAACTTTCAGTCGATCAGGAGCGAGTTGTGATTACAAAAGATGCAGATTTTTTGGAGTCGTTTTTGCTTCAACAACGTCCCTACAAACTTCTGCTGGTGACAACAGGGAATATCAGAAACTCTGAATTGGAGACATTATTTGGGAATCATCTGACTCAAGTTATTGAGCTATTTGAGCAGTATAATTACCTCGAACTCAGCCGTGATGCATTGATTGTGCATTGATAAATTTAGAACACTTCTATACGATCGCCCAAGCACCCAACGGCATCGCAAAACTACGATCGCTCATCCTCGATCTAGCAGTACGGGGAAAATTAGTCCCGTAAGATTCAGAGGATGAACCTGTAAAAAAACAAAACGACCCAGTATCGCTACTAGATCGTCTTTTTAGTGGAGCTGACGGGAGTCGAACCCGTGTCCAAACTAGGTATTAGTACGCCACTCATTCACAGGTTTAGCTTTTCTAGTCCTCAAAGCGGGAATCGTTCATTATCCCGAACGATGGGATTCTCTAGTATTGTCTTAACTAGCCGACCGACCAGAGGCGAGCGTCTAGAGCAGCCGTTGGGGTTAACTCACAATCCTTAACGGCGTCGAACTGTGAGTGCTCAAACCTAGAAGAGGTTTTTAATTAGGCAACTGCTGCTGCCTTGCGAGCAAAAGGAACGATGTTGTTTGCATCTATTCTTTTGAGCCTGGATTTACGAGAGTAGACTCCCTCTCGACCTGCATAGCGTATCGTTCGCTAGCCCGTCGAAACCGTTACAGCCCCAAGTGTTCCTCAATTATAGCGCGAAATTTTGGGATTTGAAAAGTTGTCTGGATGCCCAATCATCAGAATGGTGCATGATTTGAGGGCAGCATTAGACGCAGCAGACTCAACAAAAACAGTGAGGATCGGGTGGATGACGGGAAAGAATTAAGGTAGCGATCGCGCACAACAACCAATTAGGCGAGTCCTCCAACTCAACATTGCGTACGTGAGATAACACAGCTACCAAAAACTATGGAATGGTACTGTAAGGTCAGCGGTAGGGTTGCAGGAATCAGAATGACAACGGTAAATTATTAATTAGAAGAATAGAATCGGGTCGCTTTGCCACGCAGAATTAGGCAGCGTTTGCTCTGCCTAAATGCCAGTTCTTTGCATCTGCTCAAATACCTTTCAATACTTTCAAGGCGGAGATTCTTTGATGACTAAACTGTTGTTGAAGTTTGGGATTGGGTTAGTGCTATCCCTCAACGTAACGCCTGCTACCCTTGCTGCTGTCCAATCTGCTCCTGTTCAAGAAGATTCGCCCGTCGCTTGGTCTCAGGTGATTAACGATCCGTTTGATGGTTCTGTTGTTTACGATAAGCACTTCACAAATAGGTTCGCTTTTATCAGTAGTTGGTCAAAGCAAGGAATTCGCGCCACCTATGTTAAAAAAGATTCAATTTTGATCGGCTACGAGACTGTTTGGGAAACTCGATGGGTTCCTGATGCCTACTGCGATCGTCGTAAGAGCAATCGATGCAAGTCTAGAAAAAGACAAGAAAGCTATCCCACTCAACGAGCCGTGTATCGCGAAGTTCGGACTGACTTGACTCCCCGGAGAATCTTACTCGCTGTTCGAGGTCAAGTTTATACCTACGAATCGGGTTCTGTTTCTCCTGATCTGGCGATGGCACTCTCCAATGCTCCAGATGAAAATACACGAATTCGATTAGAGTGGGAGAACGGCGGAACTAGCGATATCGAAATTGGAAAAGGCACTGTAAAAGCTTGGAGAACGATCTTTAAAGTGCAAAAGTAGGGTCAGGGCGTGGTTCTTGCTGGTAGAGAATGTCTGCAAAGGTTGCTCGCTGGCAGCGGACTAGATAGCGAATGTAGCAAATTAGCTTCTAAGATCTGTTACGACTTTTACCATGCTTGCTGCCAACATATTGTGACTACTGATAACCTGCTGCTTGAAGGGCAAATAAGTGTGCATACCGCCCCTTCAAATCTAATAGCTGTTCGTGACTTCCTTGCTCGGTTACTTCTCCAGCAGACATCACCATAATTCGATCTGCCATTCGCACGGTGGAGAATCGATGGGAGATGAGGATTGCCATTTGGTTGGGCGTCATTTCTCGAAACCGCTCGAAGATTTGAACTTCAGACTCAGCATCCATTGCAGAAGTCGGTTCATCTAACACTAAAATGTCGGCGCTGGTTCGCATAAATGCGCGAGATAAAGCGATCTTCTGCCATTGTCCGCCTGAAAGTTCTCGACCTGCTTTGAACCAACGACCGAGTTGCGTGTCGAATCCATCCGATAGTTCATCAATGAATGGTAATGCATTGCCTTTATCTGCGGCAACACCCCAGCGATCGCGATCGTCTAAATTGACGACATCACCAACCCCAACATTTTCACCCACGCTAAATTGATACTTCATGAAGCTCTGAAAAATCACACCGATGCGACGCTGTAGAACAGCCGTGTCCCACTGTTCTAGCTTCAATCCATCTAAGAAAATTTGTCCAGAAGTAGGCTCGTAAAGCCTTGTTAGAAGTTTGATCAGCGTTGTTTTACCTGAGCCGTTTTCACCCACGATCGCAAGCTTCTCTCCCGGTTTGAGATGAAACGACACATCATTGAGCGCAGGCTTTGGGTTTCCAGGGTAGTAGAACGTGACGTGTTCAAATCGTATTCCGTCTTGCGGTGCAATGCCTTGGACTGCCTGCCCCATTGGTTCGGGAACTTCTTCTTCTAGAAACTCGTACAGGTTGGAGAGGTACAGCGAGTCTTCATACATACCTCCAACTGCCGTTAAAATCGAGGCAAACGCTGTTTGTCCTTGCCGAAACACCACGAGATACATCGTTAGTTCGCCAAGCGTTATTTGTCCGGCGATCGTTTCCCAGACAATCCAAACATAGGCCCCATAGAATGCGATCGTACTGACCAAGCTCAGCAGATAGCTCCACACGCCGCGCCGAATCGTCAGGTCACGATCTTCTGCGTATAGACGGTAGAAAATCGCTCGATAGCGATCGAGTAGCATTCGTCCCAACTGATAGAGCTTAATCTCCATCGCAGGAGCTTCATTGGCAATGAGCCATTCTAAATAATTTTGCTGTCTCGATTCGGGTGTGCGCCACTGAAACAGCCGAAAGGCTTGTCCAGCGAATCGCGTCTCAGAAACAAAGGCGGGAACGGCAGCAAGCATCAGCACCACAACGGCCCAAACCGAAAACTGGATCAGCAGTCCCCCATAGGTGATGATGGTGAGCGAGTCTTGCACCAATCCAAACGTGCGCCCGACGAGGCTCAATGGCCGACTGGACGCTTCTCGCCGCGCCCGCGTCATCTTGTCATAGAATTCTGAGTCTTCAAAGTGAGCCAGATCGAGAGTGAGGGCTTTTCCTAAAATCAGTTCATTCACCTTCTGCCCGAGCAACACTCTCAGTAGCGACTGACACAAGGCGATACCTTGGCGGCTGCCCGTTTGCACTGCCACGACAACGGCTTCAAATCCCAAATATCCGATCGCTGCCCAGCGATCGCTAGCAGAGCCAGTGCGAGATGCCAGTACCACAGTATCGACAATCAGCTTTCCGGCGTAGGCAATGATCGCCGGAACCAACCCAGAAATTAGGGTAAACAGGGCAAGTACGATCGTCAATCTGCGATTGGTCGTCCAAACTAATTGAATCGCTCGTCCACAGTAGCGAAATGTAGATAAAAGCTGAGAGACACCGCGAATCATGTTCAACAATTACTAGTCCATTTGTTTCAAAGAGAGCTATCACTCCCTATATTCCAGTATCTCGAATCGCCCACCCTTGTCTCGTTTGCAGGGGGTTTGGGGGAGGCAACCGTCCCCCAATGGGGTTTGGGGGCAAGCCCCAAGGGTCGGACACCGAGATTCAGGAAGAGTCAAATACCTTCTAGCCTACACTCAGCCTCTTGAATCGCAAAATTGTTGCAGAACCCAACGCTATCCGAATCACTACGTCCAGTACAAGATCTTAGCGCGAGGAAACCGCCGCCCAATCTCGCGCTCAAAAAACTGACGCAACTCGCGCATCGTCTTCGCGTCATAGACATACTTCATGCCGCCGAACTTATTGCGCTTCACCACCCGCGACGACTCATCCAAATCTAACTTGGTGTTGGGATACCAACTAAGCAAGACATCCTTCGATCCAGGAGTAAACCGATGGGTGATCAGCTCCACCGTCAGATCGCAATCGAAATCCAACTCCTCAGACATGTTATCGAGCAACTGGGTATATTGCTCTTGCCAATCGGGAATCGGCATAATCGGCGCAATCACTACTCCGATCGGATACCCGCCTTCTAAACCTAAGCGCCGCAATCCGCGAAGTCGAGCCGAAACAGATGCTGTACCGCCTTCTAAGCGATCGCTAATCGATGCCGCATTCACGCTAGAACGGCAACGCGTGTGTCCATGATGAGGCAGGTCTAACAGACCCTCAACATTGTCAAACTTCGACACCCAGCGCAAATAGCCATCCTCACGAGTACCAAAATAGCGAATCGCTTCAGCTAAGCTTCCGGTCAAGTGCTCAATGCCTAGCGGATCGGTATAACAACTCACTTCATAGCTCGTCTCGCTGCCCGATCGTTCATAGGCAGCTAAATTACCCAAAATTTGCGGCAGGTTAGCATACACCCGAATCACAGGCGGCCCTTGCAAGCTGCCTGCTAAATAGCAATATTGGCAGTGGGCAGGGCATCCCTCTGCAATGTGAAACTGCCAATCGGCAGAAGGAGGAATCGGACTCAGCTTAAACTGTCCTTTGGGCGCATTCACAACTGCTAACGTCCGCTTTGCAGTGGCATAGGTCTCTCGCTCAGTGTCGCCACGCAAGCCCGTCAATCGATTCTGCTTCAACTCGTTCATGGGCAAGCCTAACGCCTGCACCCGCTCAAGAATCTGCTGTCCCCACGGCTCCTTCAGAGCGTCAGGGGTAAACATCACCCGCTCTGGCATCCACAAACGCGCCTTGCGAATTCCACTATCAGAAGCATCAGCAATCGGTGAAGCAACCATCGTCACAGAACTAGTCATGCTTTCTCTATATGTCTCAATAGCTCTATTATGACAACGATTCTAATTGCTGTAATCTACACGCTGAGCGGCTTATACGCTACTTGAGATAGAGGTATCTTCCGTTGATCTGCTGGAGCAGTGCAGGGATAGTGAAGAGGTCAGTTGTGAGTATGAACGGTAAATTTGGGTTGAAATGTTAGGCATTCTGTTGAAGAAGTTGCCAAATTTGCTTCAGCGTAGAGTTGACAAGAATTTTTTCTGCGATCGTACCGTCTGCTTTGTCAAACAACGGCACAACACGGGTAGTGTATTCGTTTGTAAATCCAAACGCTATCAATTCTTTGGTGTAAGACTGTTCTCTAACCGGATCGCGTCCTTGGGCTAATAGATCTAAATACTCCCTATCCGACAGTTCTAAATCAACAACCTGTGGTTCTTGAGATAACACCGTTTTAGCCTCTCAATAATTTTATCTAGGTAGCATATCAGATTTGAAGGTAAATGTTACCAAGTTTGTCATCTACCTATAGCAGTAGTAAATATGGTGCTTGATGCGATCGCAGTTGAGCGCCACTGCGCCAAGGCTTATACAGCAATATCCAAGAAGTAGCGCTTGATACCTAATTGTTCCAAGTCGCTCATATCCACTGACTTGCAAAGTCCGTTAGTTCTTCAACATCCAAATAGTCAGCGATAAAGCTTTTGCGTAATAGCTCAGGTGGAATGTATTCATCGTATTTCTGCAATGTTGGAACCTCGTCTGGATCAAGGAATTCCTCTAGATTGAAGCGTCGTTCCGAGAGAGACTGTAGCTCATAGCGCAAGGTGTCAAGCGAACAGTTACCCAAGCGCACGACGAGAAAGTAGGGCGATCGCGCTTTGATACTTTTAATGCCGAGGGATGGTTTGCCGTACGATCGCAAGAACCTTTCCAAAGTACGGAACGCGATCGTACCCATCCACGGAAAAATACAGCAAACCTTTTCGTCTAAAAATTGTATTGGATGATCTAAAATTCCGGCTGACCGAGAAAACGCTCTCGCGTCCTGAAGCCGCTGGCTTGCATTCGGCGTTAAGTAGGAATATAGCGTTGTCTCTTGCAATACTTTTTTTATTCTCTGTAGCACTCTAGTATGAACTTCCCCAGATGTGCCACGCCATGAACTTGATGTGACAGATTTTGTTGACAGTTTAACTTCAATGATTTTCTTTTTGCTATCAACTGCATGAACTTCCCACGTGCGTCCTGCAAGAGAAAAGCGATCGCCTTCCACAGGCGGAATGATAATACTTCCGATTGCTTTTCCGTTATGTTTAACTGAGTATTCCTCTGTGTCAGGAAAGATGGCATAGAACTTAAAATTATTGATGACTTTCTCTCCTGCAAGTCCGACAATTAGCCCCCCTTCTACTGTTCTCTCAATATGATCAATCTCAATTAAATGTCTTAAGAACACTCGAAAATCGTCTTGTGAAATTGAGCGGAACGGTGGCAGGGTTAGAATTTGCTGCGCGATCGCGGCAGGAGACAGTTCTCCTAAAGACGCCAATACGCTCATCGTTTGGTGATACAGCAAACTGAAGGGATACTGCATAGCACGCGGTGGTTCAATCCATTTCTCTTCCAGGTAAAGCTGAACTACAGCAATGCACTGCAACAACTGCCAAGGAATTTGCTCAGGCAACGACTCTTCACCTGTGGGCTTATCTTCCACACAGATAAGCTCCATTTCAGATACGCCGCTCCGTCTGCCAGAGCGTCCCAATCGCTGCAAGAAACTGGCAACAGAGGCAGGCGACTCTAATTGAATCACCCGATCGAGGTGTCCTAAATCAATTCCCATCTCGAAGGTCACGGTTGCGGCTGTAACAGTGGGCATATCAGAATTTCGCATTGCCGCTTCTGCCGCTTCTCTAAGGGGGGCAGAGATACTACCATGATGAACGTGATAGAGATCTGGATGTCCTTTCGCTGTCGCAATCTCTCGCATCACGGCGATCGCGTCTTCTGTTGCCGTTCGTCCATTGGCAAACACTAAACTTTTCTTGCCCTGCGTTTGGTTAAATAGATGCAAATGATAAGGATTAAACGCTTTGTCTCGGGTGTCTCCTTTTGCCCGCACGACTAGTCCCGGATCGTAAAAATGTTCTAGTGAAAGCTGAATCTTTCGCTGAGCAGTTTCTAGCATTGGTGTAGTGACAGATTGAAAAGTGTCACCCTTCAACCACTCTTCAGCTAGAGAATAGTCGCCCAATGTTGCTGACAGTCCAATTCGACGCGGCACGTTTCCGGTTGCCTTAGCAAGACGAGACAGTTGGCATAAAATTTGACAGCCGCGATCGCTGCCAATGAATGCGTGAATTTCATCAATAATTACAAAGCGCAAGTCTCCGAATATACCAGAAAGATGAGCGCTTTTATTGATTAATAAACTCTCCAACGATTCGGGTGTAATTTGCAGAATGCCTTGGGGGTTCTCAAGCAGCTTTTTCTTGCGGCTTTGCGTTACATCTCCATGCCAAGCCCACACAGGAATATCAGCATTTTTCAATAAGTCGGTTAAGCGATCGAACTGGTCATTAATCAGTGCTTTGATAGGACTGATATATAGTGCACCAACCCCGTTAGGAGGCTGCTCATGCAACATAGTCAATACAGGAAGGAATGCTGCTTCAGTTTTTCCAGAGGCCGTTCCTGCTGCAATCAATAGATGATTTGGTGTGTCAAATATAATACGACACGCTTCTGCTTGAATTGGCCTAAGTGAAGACCAACCATTGGTATAAATATATTCTTTAATGAAGGGAGAAAGACGAGAATACGGATACTGCATTATCAGCGTTTTAACTGTAAATGGAAGAAATCACTTAACAGAGGTTGTGATGTCATTGATTACAGGAGAATTGTAAAGAGAGGCGAGATTGAAGACTTCTCTCCTTCAACCTGACAACCATGTGCCGATCGAGAATCTGTCTGGCAGTTGGTTGAGGTAATTAGTGGTAGTTTAGTAGGGTTCACGGTGTTTACACATTTTGAATTTAAAGTTGACGAAACTTTAGAAGTTTGCGGCGTTCGAGTCTTTTAGTTAAGTCACGCCTGTCAGGTTGCTAGAAAGCCTAGATATTGACCTTATATAGTTTGGAGATGAACGTGAGCATGTTGAAGCCTATTGCTGCTGCAAGTGTTGTTGCAATCTTAGCGGGTTCCCTATTCCCTGTTGCTGCGGAAACACTGTCGATCGCGAAAGATACCAAAGGAGCGGTTCAAACAGAGAAGCTCGTCAAGATGACACCTTCTGCGCCAGAAGGATCTACGATCGCGCAGTCTACGCCCGATTCGTCCACGCCTGGATCGCCTGTAAATCCCGGCAGCAGTGGTGGCACAACCTCTTCACCCCTTGACCCAGGTCCGGGCAGCAATGTAGATCAAAGCACTCCTGACACCAACTCGACGCCTTCTACAACTCCGACCTCGCCTTCTACAACTCCGACCTCGCCTTCTCAGCCGGAATCGCCCGCTGATCAAGTGACTCCGAATACGCCTAGCAATGGGACGACACCGACGACGCCGGACTCGACGCCTTCTACAACTCCAACCTCCCCATCTCAAACGGAATCGCCCGCTGATCAGGGAACTCCGAATACGCCTAACAATGGGACGACGCCAACGACGCCAGATTCGACGCCTTCCACGACTCCCACATCACCTCCACCAGCAACACCGGCTCCAGCGCCCTCTGGAGAACAATCCACTACGCCCTCTACTCAGCCCAGTGCAACCACAATGGTGCTAGAGGAGGAAACCATTACCGGCATTAAGCAAGTCACTCTACCAACGCCGCCTGTGACACCTGCTCGATTCACTTTGCCAATGGATATTAAAGTTGTGCAAGAGGCGTCAGTTACTAGCAATACGCCTATTACTGATAAGTTGTCTAAGGACTTGCCAAGCTGGGCATCTGCGGTGCAAGCCTGCTTGCAAGATAGACCTACCTTTGTCCGTGTTGTAGGAGATCAGCAAGTACCCTTTATGGTCAATGGAACTGAAGGGAAGATTAAGTTGAATGCAAACAATCGTCCGGTTTGCACAGCGGGTCTGTAAGAGGACTCACCATGTCGTTTCAAGTCCTTTTGATAGACAGAAGCGATTCTAATTGAATTACAGTCTGTCTTGACTGCTGAGAGGCTTTATCAGCCTCTCAGCAAAAACTGGTTTAGTAGTAAGCCATTGGAAGAATGTGTCTATTGGCAGTAAACCAAGTTTGAGCCAGGTGTATTGATAAAGCCATTGGAAACCCAGCCTGCGATCGGTCGATTGATCTCGATCCAAATCCGACCATCCGCTTCAGTTTTAGAATTGGGAGGATTTCTCGTCACATACACTTTTGAGTTGTACGCTACGCTACCGACATAGGCAGAACTCACGCTAGGCCCACGGCGAGCAATCAGTCCCTGTTGTGCGCGAACGGAGCGACATAAGGCATTAGGAGACGGGGACGGGGACGGAGACGGAGACGGTGATGGAGACGGGGACGGAGACGGTGATGGAGTACCGGGACAGAGCTTCAGATTGACGGTTTGCACAAATCCTGGAGATGGGGCACTGACACCAATAAAGCCAGCTTGAGCCGCATTTTCGGAAAGCGTTACAGATTGATTGGTGGTTAATGCCCTAACCACTGCACTGGTTGCAGTACGATCGCCGAAAATGGCAGTGGGCTGCTTAGCACATCGCCTCTGACCAACCAACGATCCTTGAGCAACTAGAGTATTAGATGTAGTTTGAGTCGTTTGGGAAGATTGGATTTGGGCGAGTGCAGCACCACTAACGGTAGACACTGCCAAAACAACCAAAGCACTGACTGATTGACGCCAAGCCTTCGCTTTCATCATGGTATTAAACTCCTCACGGAATAGAAGGGTAGGATCACGTACCCATGTAAATATCCTGCCTGAGATTATAAGGCAAGTCGATCCGGAATTCGTGATTTGTAAGGGTTCCTACTGCTGATGCTGCGATATAGTTTCAAAAATCCAACGTTCCGCAGAACGACCCATTATTCCAGCCCATGACTTTTGCCGATCACCCAATGTCGTCGAAAGAAACGAGCGAGGGCAGATTCTTCTAAAGCTAGGTAGATAGGACGTCCGTGCGGACAGGTACGAGGATTTCGAGTCTGCTGCCACTGGTTGAGCAGCGTTTGCATGTCTGCGAGGGTCAGAGGAGTACCATTCCGAATCGCACTGCGGCACGCGATCGCAACTTGTGCCGTTTGCAAATCGCCTCCTAAACTGAGTTCTAGTAATGCCTCCGCGCGGTCTTCTCGCTCAGCCAAAAGAGTAGGAATTGAGCGCACTGCCCATAGCTGGTCGCCAAAGCGTTCTACCGTCAGTCCGAGATGCTGTAACTGCTCAACTTGGGCATGAGTGAGTTGATTGAGAACGATCGCAGGTTCGAGAGAAACGACTTGCCAGCGATCGCAGATCTGCTCATACAACACCCGTTCATGGGCAATGTGCTGTTCGACGAGCCACATACCGCTGGCGTGTTCTGCCAAGATATAGCGATTGTGAACTTGCGCGATCGCTCGCAGCGGGGATAGCGTCGGCGCAGCAGGGGCAATCTCTCGATGAACAGTATAGCCTCCTTCAGATTCTGCGGCTTTTAGCAAAGTCCCGACTCGACTGGAGTATAGATCGTCAGGCAATGATTTTGGGTTGAGCCGAAAGGCTTGCTCGATCGCGCTCGTCACTTGTTCTTGCCAATAGTCGAGGTTGTGCAAATAGATTTCCGCCTTGGCAGGATGGCGATTCCAGTCGATATGGGCGGGCGGGAGATGCAGATGCAGAAAGCAAACCGGATAGCGATCGCGCGGTAGAGTGCGGCGAAACCCCGCCAGTAGCGTCTGCTCTAATTCGGGCATGTGTATGAGCCGTCCATTAACCGCCACTTTTACCCAGTCAGGGCGACGACGATGACAGCGATCGGGCAATCCCAATAGTAGATAAAGCGATGCCTCAGATGTTGATGCCTCAGATGTTGATGACTTACTCAACGTCAACTGAACTTCTTGTAATTCCTCTCCGCGCACGCCGCGCACCATTTGTGGCAGGCTTTGTTTGGGCGTGCGGCTTGCCCATAGACTGATCCACTCGCGCTCCCCCTGCTGAACCTGCCAAGTGACGTGAGGATGGCAGAGCGCTAAATGGTAAATCATCGTCTGAACCGCTTTTAGCTGTTGCGCGGCAGACGGCAACCCATCCCGGCGAGCCGCCCAAGTTTCAAACAAGCGATCTACAGTGATAATCGTGCCGGGCGCGATCGCAACGGTTTCGGTTGTGATCGGATTGCCCCCCGCGTCGTAAACCACTCGCCAGCCTTGCTCAGCCCCAGCACGGCTGAGAATTTCCAGGTTAGAAAGCTGAGCTAAGCTATATAGCGCTTCTCCGCGAAAACCGAGACTTTGAATGGTTTGCAAATCAGCGCGATCGCGAATTTTACTTGTCGTGTGAGGCAGTGCCGCTTGCTGCAAATTCTCTAGCGTCATGCCTGTACCATTATCAGAGACGCGCACTCGCCATTGGTCTGCCCAGATCGAAACCGAAATTCGAGTTGCGCCTGCATCCAACGCGTTTTCCACCAATTCGCGTACCACTGCTGAGAGCGAATCGATCACTTCTCCAGCAGCCATCAGATGCACAACGTCGATTGGAAGTGGCTGAATCGTAAACCCCATTCTTTTAGTTTAGAAGATAGGGAGGAATACCTGCGCCACTGCTTCAGAAGCTTCAGTCTCAACATCAGGGGTTAGTGCTCGTCCACCCAAGAATGAGAGATGAAGTAAGCATCGTCATTCTTTCATTTCTCTCTAAACTCATCAATCTAAAGTTGACAGCTCACTACCACTCTAGAGAACTAAATAGCGTGATAAAAGCTGCTAGACCAAATATCACATTAGCCACAATTCTAGGATTAGGGATGGAGGAGTATAGCGTCAATCCCAGTGCAATTCCGATGCAAAGAACCGATATCATCAGTCCTAAAATACGCTTGTACTGAGTCATAGCCATTCTCCTTGCTCGAGCTAAGGAATCTTCAAATTGTTAAATTTAATACCCCTTCTTAAAAGGGGATCGCTATTAATAAATTGAAAGCTCGAAGTACTCTTCCTGCAAGGATTACGCTTGGGATGACAACTTAATTTCCTGTGATAACAACTTAATTTGGAGTGTAGTTAATATTTCAGGAAGCTGGAACTCTAGCTAAAAATTGCCGTTCTTAACCTACTGGTATTAAATTTCAACCATGTTTCTATTACAGGCAATTCAAGAATTTGCGATCGGGTTTCTTCAAGCAGCAAAACAAGCTTGGTGGGTCGAGGTTTCTACCCATGAGCCGTCTTGCGTTTACTATTTTGGTCCATTTGATCATCCAACAGAGGCGGAAGCCGCTTGTCCTGGTTATCTGGAAGATCTTAACGGCGAAGGCGCGATCGGCATTCATTCCATCATCAAACGCTGCCATCCGACAGCGCTCACCCTTGTCGACGGACAGCCCTATTAATTTCCGATCAATTACAGACTAGGAAAAAGAAACGATTACGATCGAGTCCATTCTTTTAGTGCTGTTTCAACTCGCTTAGCATCATCAGATTGACCTTGCTGCTGGTAGAGAGTTTGAGCTTTTTGCAACGCCTCGATTGCTTCCTGAGTGCGATCGCGCATTTTCAAAACCATGCCCAACTGATAGTAGGCTCGTGCACTATTGGGGGATAGACGAATCACTTCGCGGTAGGCAAGCAGCGATCGCATCGTTTCCTTTTGTTCAAAGGCCAAATCTGCTAAAGCAAGTTGAGCCTCTGCTAAATCAGGGCTGGTATTTACCGCTTTCTGGTAAGCTGCCAGCGCTCCCTGCCCATCTCCTGTTGCTTCTAAAGCATTGCCAATTTGCAAATGGAGCTTTCCATTATCGGGAGCGAGCCGTGCCGCACGATTGAATGCGGCGAGTGCCGATTCCCGATTGCCTTGGCTCAACCACGCTAGTCCTAAGCCCATTTGAACACTGCTGCGGCGAGACTCTAAAGTTGCAGCAGCTTGCAGAGCCAGAATTGCCGCTTCGGTATTGCCCTGCTGAAGGTAGAGTAGCCCGATCGCTTCTTGGGCTTCTGCATTTTTAGGCTCGACCTTGATGAGTTGCTTATAAGTCCTGATTGCCTCATCATATTGTTCTTGACGCGCCAGAACAGTGCCCAATCCTAGATAGGCATTGGCATTTTTCGCATCTAGCTTGATGGCTCGACGATAAGAAGTGGCTGCCGCCGAATCATCTCCTGCACTAGCCAAACTGAAGCCTAAAGCGTACTCAAAATCGGCATTATCTGGATCAAGCGCGATCGCTTGACGGTAGGCAGCGGCTGCTTCCTCAAAGTTACCTGTTTGAGCTTGGATATAGCCAATTCCCGAAAAAATTCGAGCATTTTTACCATCCAAAACCGCCGCCTTTTGAAACGCATCAAGCGCTCCTGCCCAGTTCTTTGTGTCAGCTAGCTTTCGACCTTGCTCAACGAGTGCATTGAGTTCTTGATCTGCATCCAACCGCGAAGATGGATCACGCTCTGGAGATTGAGCCTGTCCAATTTGAGATGAGAAAACAATAAAGCCAGCAAAGAGAACATTGACAGTGACTCGAATCGGTTTTTTTAGAATGGCGCTCTGTGCTAATCGCTCTATCATGCAAACTGCCCAAGACAAGGTTTTATTACGATTCATTAATTACCGATTACCATACCTTTGCTACAAACTTCAAGCTGTTCGCTATTTTTATTAGTCATAGTTTAATAAACAAGAAGAAATGTTAGTATCCTTTAACCTTATTGCAAGGAGAAGAGCATGATTTTAACGACAACTGATGTAGTTCAAAACGCAGATATTGAAGCGTATCTAGGCATTGTCACGGCTGAAGTTGTGTACGGTAGCAATGCTCTAAGAGATTTTTTTGCGGGCATTCGAGACATTATTGGTGGGCGGACTGCTGCCTATGAGCGTGTGTTTGAGCGTGGACAGCGTGATGCCATGGCGGAGTTAGAAAAGCGCGCTCAACAGTTGGGAGCACATGCAGTAATTGGCATTGAAATCGATACTGGCACAATCAATATGGATCAATCAGGAGTGTTGTTATTGATTACAGCAGTCGGAACAGCAGTTAGACTTCGCTAAACACCAATGCACGCTTCTGTACTGAATATCAATTTGACAAAACCTCTTGCTGCATTTCTGACCTCAAGCGCTCCTAAACGGCATCGGCAATAGGCAAGGATTGTCATTTAATTCGCACCTTTTCAGCAAAACTAGAAACTTTTGTCCTAGTTCAGAGATTTACGTGTCATTCATACACACAGGTTCTACAAATCATATCTAACCAATGGTAGACCAGGTATTTCACTAAGATTCTCACTACTGATAGAGATATGTGATTAAAACAAAGCCTAAAGTGATGCTCAAGTCTAAATTTTCTGTAAAAGACTATCACTTTTGGGAGCTAATTTACATGGCTTATACTAACCGACCAATTACCGAAACGGCAGCAATGATCCAACCGGTGGCAGACTATCACGATCGCGTTCGTTGGGGTCCGATTATCGCAGGACTTTTCGTTGCCCTAGTTTCTCAGTTAATTCTTAGTGCATTAGGTGCTGCGATCGGGGCAACGTCGATCGCTAACTCTGGCGCACCCAGAACTGATGCTCCTGATGTGGCGAGTGCTGTTGGCTGGTGGTCAATCCTCAGCTTACTGATTTCACTATTTATCGGCAACTGGGTAATGGCTCGCGCCTGCGGCCCAATGAACCGTAGTACAGCTCTCTTAAATGCTGCAATTTTGTGGGCAACCACCTTAGCTCTCAGTGCTTACTTGTTGGCAAGTGGTGTTTCTGGCGCGTTTGGCGTTCTAGCATCTAATGCTGGCGAAGTGGCAAATCAGGTAGTTCCTCCAGGTGGTGTTAATCCTAACGCAATTCCAACCACTCCTCCTAATGTGACGGCAAACCAAGCTCGCGACATTGCAGGCAATACTTCTAAAGCAGCTTGGTCTTTTGTATTGGGTTCATTGCTAGGATTACTTTCTTCCTTGATCGGTGCAGTTGTGGGCGCTCGTAGCCCTCGTGCCGCTCACAACAATGATCGCCCTGTTTACACTGAACCGAACCGTTAGTTTCTAGCTAGAAATCAATAAGTTGCTGAAATCCCCTTGCTAGGTCTAGCAAGGGGATTTTTAATAGAGAAGGAATTGACACAAAAAACAGAAAAGGGATGTACCTCTTCTTGGTACATCCCTTTTCTGTTGTAACGGGCTAGGAGGGATTCGAACCCCCGACACCGTGGTCCGTAGCCACGTGCTCTAGTCCACTGAGCTACAAGCCCTTGCGCTTCACTAGAAATCTATACTATCACATCAAGTGTGGTGACACAAATGTTTGAACCTTCATTTTTTTGAGACCTCATTCTTATGGAAAATCATCAATCTCTGTCTCATCTCGATCCTCAAGGACAAGCGCAAATGGTGGACGTTTCGACAAAGGAGCTAACGGTTAGAGCTGCGATCGCTCAAGGGCGAGTCAGAATGTTGCCCCAGACGATAGCCGCGATCGCAGCAGGCGATGCGCCAAAAGGGGATGTTTTGGGAACGGCAAGACTTGCAGGCATTATGGCAGCCAAACAAACAGCAACTCTGATTCCGCTGTGTCATCCGTTGCCGATTCAAAAAGTCGAGGTTCTCATTACGCCTGATTCAGAGTTACCAGGTTACACGATTCGGGCTGAGGTAAGAACGAGAGCAGAAACGGGAGTTGAAATGGAAGCACTAACAGCAGTATCGGTGGCCGCACTGACGCTATACGATATGGCAAAGGCGCTAGAGAAATCAATTCAGATCGAGCAAATTTGCTTGATTAGTAAAACAGGCGGCAAATCTGGCGATTACAGAGCACCAGATTTGCCGCCATTAGAAGAGGCTAAACCGCTCTAAATCACGCCGCTTGTTGAATCCTCATGACTTGCTCGGGAACGCCCGAACGTCTGGCGGATTGGTAGCTCTTGAGATTAAGACCGACCAAAGTAACAGATTTGCCTAAGCGATCGTACTTGGCCACAACTTTCGCGATCGCGTCGGCAGCGGACTGATCCCAAATATGCGAGCGCGCAAAGTCGATCACGATCTGCTCAGGATCGCTACTAACCCGAAACAGGTCTACAAAATTAGCCGCCGATCCAAAAAATAGCTGTCCTGACACTTCGTAGAGCTTGACGCCATCTGGATCAATCGCGCTTGTAGCGTTGATTTGAGCGAGTTGCCAACCAAACAGCAACAGACTGAAGAGCATCCCCGCTAACACGCCTTGGGCTAGGTCATGCGTACAGAGAGCAACTGAAACTGTAACTGGCATGACTAGAATTTCAGGAAACGGCGACGTTTTCAGGGTCTTGAGCGATTTCCAACTAAAGGTTTCGCCCGCTACCATGATCATGACACCGATTAGGGTTGCCATCGGAATTTGTTGCACAACATCTTGCAGCACAAAGATGGAAAACAATAGAAAGACTCCAGAAACGGCAGTTGAAAGCCGTTTTCTACCCCCCGAGCGCACATTGATCAAGGTCTGTCCGACCATGCCGCATCCTGCCATGCCGCCAATGCAGCCCGTGACGAAATTCGCAATGCCTTGACCTCGCGCTTCTTTGTTTTTAGAGCTTTGGGTATCGGTGAAGTCATCCACCAGAGCCGCTGTCAGTAGAGATTCGAGCAAGCCAACGATCGCTAGGGTAATTGCGTAAGGCAGAATGATGCTCAGCGTTTCTAGAGAGACACTGACTTGAGGAAGATGAAACATCGGCAAATTGCGCGTGATCTCTCCGATATCTCCCACCCGGCGAATGGGTAACTGGAGAGACATTGCCGCGATCGTCATCACCACAATAGCCACTAACGGTGACGGAATGGCTGTTGTAATCCGAGGAAACAGATAAACGATGGCGAGCGTAACCGCGACCATAGCATAAGCCTGCCAAGGCTCTCCAGGAAGCTGTTGAATTTGAGCTAGAAAAATCAGAATTCCGAGGGCATTGACAAAGCCTGCGATCGCAGCTTGAGGAATAAAATTGAACAGCTTACCGAGCTTAAACGCTCCAATTAGAAACTGAAGCATTCCCGTTAACATTGTGGCGGCGAACAGGTACTCAACGCCATGCTTCTCAACGAGGCTAACCATTAAGAGCGCCATCGATCCGGTTGCGGCAGAAATCATGGCAGGACGCCCCCCTGCGATCGCACTCACGATCGCCATACAGAAAGAGGTATAGAGCGCCACCATCGGAGGAACCTTGGCGATCGCGGCAAATGCCAACGATTCGGGAATCAGTGCCAATGCAACCGTGATTCCTGAAAGCACTTCTGTTCTGATTGTAAGCAGATGGCGATGGTGCAGACTCCAACCGAACGCTGAAGAAGTGTGCCCTTTGTTTAGCAGCATGAGCAATGTTTTGTAGAAGACGTTGATTAACCGTGCCTGGACAGGTTTGGTCATGTAATCGTAGCTGATTTTGGTTAAGCAGCAGACAATGACCCAAAGCCAGTCATACCTTAAACTTGCCCTATTAAAGCTGAAGAATTTTACCGAGGTAGTGACGTCATCTAAGGCTTAACGGTCTCTTCACCCAATTTTCTACAGAACGAAGTTTTAGTAAATTTACGGAGTGCTGTGTAATTCCCTTATCCTTCTACCCATGCCACAACTGCGAACACCAAAAACAGAATTCCTCCTAAAAGCGTGACCGTCCGTTCAGAAATATGTTTTGCAATTAAACGCCCTCCCATAACGGCAATCAGGGCGCAGATCGTGTGACCTGCGATCGCGCCAAGCGTTACCCCCATCGGATCGTTGGATGTGGCTAGTGTAATGGTGGCAAACTGAGTGCGATCGCCCCATTCTCCTGCAAAGATCAAAACAAACGCTTCTAAACAAATGGCAAACGGTGTTTTCTGAGTCAGTTTCGCCTCCGCTTCGGCGACGGCTTCTAGAGCTTCGCGTTCTGCATCAGAGGCGCAGTTTGCTAATGTCTCATCGGAAGCCAAGGATTTGCTATGGCACTCGGCGCGCATTTTACTAGCATCGTAGAGTAGTTTGAAGCCAAAGAACAGAAACAGCCCAACTTCGGCATAGTGCAACCACTGTTGAGGCAAAAGTGCAGCCGTTTTGCCAAGCAGAACCGAAAGGATGGTCATTGCAGCTAAAGCTGCGATTGTGCCGATTAAAACGTACCGCCGTGAATGATACATGGCTAGGCACATTGCAATAAAAAAGGTTTTATCGCCTAATTCACTGACGGTAATGAGTAATAATCCGGCTGTAAAGGCTGTTAACACGCGCTCAGGCTCCTCAAGATCAGGGTATCGTACCTGAGTGAGCTTGAGGAGAACAAAACACTCCACCAAGCTCACATCAGAAGTGAACTCAGTGAAGGTCTCGCTTACAAATTAGAAGTGCTTTAATCTGTCACCTAAACCAGGCTCATCGCCAGTATGTTGATTTAGGTGGGCTGGGTGATCCAGCAGCTACTCCCCTTCAAATATTCCAAAATTATACACAGACAAACCGCGATTTGGATAGAGTTGTGTGACACGAGCATTGCGCTGCTTTGCTCAAAATCATTGTTTACCTAGTCAGATTCACGTCTCAACGGCTCAGCTTTGCTTAAATGGCAGCGATATTTATAGAGAAGGTCGCGACTTTTTGGTTAAACCTCTGGAGCGAATCGATCAACGGAACGAGGTTGATAACGACGGTCACGACTTTTTTCTCAAACTTCTGGAGGTTCTCTATCAATGGAATTAGGTTGATAGATAAGGTTGCGACCTTTCGATCAAACCTTTGGAGGTCTTCTATAAATGGAGGCCGTTCTGCCCGAACCTTGCGGCCTTCGCTCTAATTCTCCCTAAAGTGTGTGATGCGCATGAAGCAATCTTGATTAATTCTTCGTCCTACTTCTCGTACTGTTCGTATGCTTCTACAATGCGTTGCACAAGTGGATGACGCACAACATCAGACTTGTTGAAATTGCAGAACGCAATTCCTTCTGTCGATCGCAGAATTCGTTCTGCCACCGCTAACCCGGAATTTTGGTGCGAGGGTAGATCGGTTTGGGTTAGGTCGCCCGTCACCACCATTTTGGATTTAGCCCCAATGCGCGTGAGCAGCATTTTCATTTGCGCAGGCGTTGTATTTTGTGCTTCATCTACAATCACAAAGGCATTATTTAAGGTGCGCCCTCTCATATAGGCGATCGGAGCCACTTCAATCACTCCCCGCTCCATCAATCCAGCAATCTTTTCTGGATCAACAAACTCATACAACGCATCATAGAGCGGACGCAGATAAGGATTGACTTTCTGCTGCAAGTCTCCAGGCAAAAACCCAAGCTTCTCACCCGCTTCGACTGCCGGACGAGTCAGAATCAATCGCTCATACTGATTATCTAGCAGGGCTTGCACTGCCATCACAGCGGCAAGATACGTTTTTCCGGTTCCAGCAGGGCCAATGCAGAACGTCAAATCGTGTTTGCGAATGGACTGAATATAGTTTTTTTGACGAAAAGTTTTTGCCCGAATGACTTCACCACGCCGAGTCCGTGCCAGCACATCGCTTTGCAGATCATGGAGTGCTTCTTCCTGATGCGTATCTAACGCATGACGCGCGGTTAGAATATCAGCGCTGTCGATCGCTTTGCCCTGAGTCCAATACTGCTGAAGCGAATAGACTAACTGCTGCGATCGCTCCACCTGATTTGCCGTTCCTGAAATCATCAGTTCGCGTCCACGCAGCACTAGCTTCGCGCCCGTTTGCTGTCCGATCGATTTGAGGTTTGATTCTTGAACTCCGGCAAGCGCGATCGCGCTCTCATCACTAGGCAATTGAAGAGTAACCGTTTCGCTCATGAAGAGAAGGTAAGAGGGTGAATTCTAATAACCAGTTGTTGATAGTGTTGCACTTAGTAAGTGAAATTTTAACGAATAAAGGCATCTGAATAGGATGTTTCAGATGCCTCCAGAAGCTCAGTTGTGCAAGATCTTGCGTATCATCACGATTCACGACGCGGGCCCGATCGCGGCTTGGGTAAGCTTTTAGAAGGACGGGGACGCGGCTCTCGCTCTGAGCTTTCTTCGGCTTGATGCCCTCCGTAGATTTCAAGGGTTGCCGACTGCCCAGCCGCCTTCGCCACGCTAGTCAATACATCTCGAACTGCCTGTACGTTCCGCCCGCCTCGACCAAACATCCGCCCTTTATCCGCCCCTTCAAATGCCATCCGCACCCAGATGCGGGAGCCATCAGCACAGTTTTCACAGTCCACCCGCAAGGCTTCAGGCGTATCGAGAAAAGGCTGCATCAAAAAACGCAGTAATCCTGCGTAGTCGGGCTGCGGTTGCAGAGAGTGAGTCATAGGTCGGCTTCAAGATCTAAGCGTTTACTGGCTCGGCCTTTACTGGCTCAAGCACGTTGGCTTTTCTAAGGATGCTCCGGACTGTTTCTGTGGGCTGTGCGCCTTTCTTGAGCCAATCCTCGATCGCGGGCACATCAAGCCGCACTTCATCACTTCTAGGATTGTAGAATCCCACTTCGGCTAGGGGACGACCATCGCGGCGAGTTGTGCTTTGCATCGCGACGATGCGGTAGCTGACTTCGCGTTTTTTGCCGAATCGCTTTAATCGCAGTTTGACCATGCTGGGGAAGTGAACTCCTTACGGGTTACAAGGGTTTGACAAAAGATTCCAAGTTAATCATCATATCACAGCCCAAATTCTCTGAAGCTTTGATACAGAATTTGACTCGATGAAAGAGGGCAAACCAAAGCTAAACGTCTCGGTTTACCCTCAATCACAGGCTAAATGTGCCTATGCAACCAAAGCAGGTCTCATCGCTGAAGGACGCCGATCGATCACCTGATCAATCAGGCCATACTCTTTGGCTTCCTCAGCAGACATGAAGAAGTCCCGCTCTGTATCTTCTTGGATGCGCTCTAACGGTTGACCCGTGTGATCGGCAAGCAAGGAATTCAGATACTGCTTGTGATAGAGAATTTCTTTTGCCTGAATTTCGATGTCTGTAGCTTGACCTTGTGCGCCGCCAAGCGGTTGGTGAATCATGATGCGGGAGTGAGGCAGGCTCATGCGCTTGCCCTTAGTTCCAGCACTTAGAAGGAACGCGCCCATGCTGGCAGCAAAACCGACACAGATCGTCGAGACCGCTGGACGAATCTGCTTGATGGTGTCGTAGATGCCCATGCCTGCCGTGACCGAACCGCCCGGAGAGTTGACATAGAGATAAATGTCTTTGTCAGAATCTTCTGACTCAAGAAACAGCAGTTGCGCGACAATCAGATTTGCAACATCTGAATCGATCGCTTGTCCCAAAAAGATGATTCGCTCTCTCAGAAGCCGAGAAAAGATGTCAAAGGCGCGATCGCCGCGACCTGAACTTTCAATAACGGTAGGAATCATGAAGCCACGCCAGTAGTTTTTTCTATTTTAGCGAGTTGTGAGAGATGCAGGGGTGGAGGAATACCAAGATGAGAGGTTTGGGAATCAGGGGAAGACAGGCTATCTTGAGAGGAAATTGACTTGTTGAGAGTATTTGAGGTAGCTGTGAAAAAGATTGGATTTGTCTTATTGGTGCTGCTAGGTGGCACACTGTCAAGTTTGTATTATGTCTGGCATCAAGCAACGAAGCTTCCAGACTGGTATCAGGGGAATGCCGAGCCATCACCGAATGATGTTCAACAACGTACAGCGCAGGTTGAGCAAAAGATCCAAGCGCAAATTCAGCAGAATCCTAGAGCAAATGGTTTGAGTTCAAATAATGTGAACGGCAGTAATCTTAGAGCATCTAATAATGCCGTCAATAACACGCCTGATAGCTCATCGAACGCCGTGTCTAAAGCATCCAACCAAGCGGTTGATAAGCGCTCTAGCAAGGATGTAGAAGTGCAGCTTGATCAGCAAGAACTGAATGATGTACTCGTTGCAAAAATTGCTGAGAAGAGCCAAACGAAAGCGCTGCCAAAATCGGTTAAAAGCATTCACACTACAGTTGAACAGGACACTTTAAAGACAGGTGCAGTAGTGGATATCAAGGCCCTAAAAGACAGCAATTTGGGCGCTCAGGAGAAGACATTTTTGAACGAAGCGGCTCAGAAATTTCCGGGCTTGAACGATCGCAAAGTCTACATTGGCATCGAGGGCAAACCCTACGTTCAAGACGGGAGAATGCAGTTTGACGATCAGACGAGAGTTCGAGTTGGAAACTTGAGCCTCTCCGTTGCAGAGCTTGCTCAGCGGTTGGGCGTGTCTCCTGAGCAGGTAAAAGAACGGCTCAAACTAGAACTGCAATTGAATCAACTTAACGTCGAAGGCATCGAGTTGCAGAATGGTTCTGCCATTCTTCGCGGTTCGCCGACGTCTCCTTAATCAGGAGCTTTTACGGTCAGGATAAGACCATAGCCATAGAAGGATGAGAAAAGAGGGACAAACGCGAAAAATTGTGGTGTGTCCCTCTTCCCAGTGATCCCATGCCGAATCGTCTTGCCCAAGCTCAAAGCCTTTACTTACGAAAGCATGCCAACAATCCGATCGACTGGTGGACGTGGTGCGATGAAGCACTAGAAACCGCTCGGCGAGAGGACAAAATTATTTTTCTGTCGGTCGGGTATTCAAGCTGTCACTGGTGCACGGTGATGGAAGGCGAAGCGTTTTCGGATCGCGCGATCGCAGATTATCTCAACGCTAACTTTCTACCAATCAAGGTCGATCGCGAAGAACGCCCGGATCTCGATAGCATTTACATGCAGGCTCTGCAAATGATCACAGAGCAGGGCGGCTGGCCGCTTAACATCTTTCTTTCACCCGACGACTTGGTGCCGTTCTATGGAGGAACCTATTTTCCGATTAATCCCAAATACGGACACCCCGGATTTTTGCAAGTGCTTGAGGCGATTCGTCGCTATTACGATCAAGACAAAGGAAAGTTAGACGGCATCAAAGCCGAAATTTTGACCAATTTGCAAAATTCTGCCCTGCTTTCCGCCTCTAAGCTCAGTGAGAATTTACTAAGACACGGATTGGAGTACAGTGCTGGAATTCTTTCATCCAAATCGCCGGGTCCTAGGTTTCCCATGATCCCTTATGCAGAAGCCGCCCTGCGAGCGACGCGCTTCAACTGGGATACTCAATACAACCCGCACGACGTGAGTATTGAACGCGGTATGAATTTGGCGCTTGGCGGCATTTTTGACCATGTGGCTGGTGGGTTTCATCGCTACACCGTTGATCCCACTTGGACAGTGCCGCATTTTGAGAAGATGCTTTACGACAATGGACAGGTTGTGGAGTATCTCGCGAATCTGTGGGCGATGGGTGTTCAGGAACCTGGATTTGAACGAGCGATCGCGCTTACTGTAGACTGGCTGAAACGAGAAATGACTTCACCGGAAGGCTATTTCTATGCGGCTCAAGACGCGGATAATTTCGCTACAAGCGATGCCGCAGAACCTGAAGAAGGAGACTTCTACGTTTGGAGCTTTACAGAATTACAGCACCTGCTCACCTCCGAAGAACTGGTTGAACTTCAAGCCCAATTCACCATTACTCAACCAGGTAACTTTGAGGGCAAAACCGTTCTACAGCGACAGCATCCCGGAAGACTATCCGACGCGGTAGAAACAGCGCTCGGTAAGTTATTTGCAGCAAGATACGGAACCTGCGTCACAGAAGCGTTTCCGCCTGCTCGCAATGCCGATGAAGCACGATCGATTGCTTGGTCTGGTCGAATTCCGCCAGTGACGGACACTAAAATGATCGTCGCTTGGAATAGTCTGATGATTTCAGGACTGGCGCGATCGTATGCGGTCTTTCGAGAAATAGAGTATCTAGAACTTGCCGCCCAAGCTGCTGAGTTTATTTTGCAAAATCAGTGGATTAACAACCGATTTCATCGCGTTAACTATGACGGCACTGTAGAAGTTCTCGCCCAATCTGAAGATTACGCCCTATTTATCAAAGCCTTACTCGATTTGCATCAAGTCTCGCGCAGCATTCGAGCGCAAGCTCCTGAAAATGAGACCGATTGGTTGGCGGCCGCCCTGCGCGTGCAAGACGAATTCGACGAATATTTGTGGAGTGTTGAAATGGGAGGCTATTACAACACGGCGAAGGATGCGAGTCAGGATCTGTTGATTCGAGAACGAAGTTATGTGGACAACGCCACTCCGTCTGCCAATGGCATTGCGATCGCGAATCTTGTCCGGCTCTCTCTTCTCACCGAAAACTTAGATTACTTCGACAAAGCCGAACAGACCTTGCAAGCGTTCGCCAGTGTAATGGAACAGGCTCCATCTGCTTGTCCCAGTTTGTTTACCGCATTGGATTGGTTTCAGAATCAAACGCTGATTCGGACAACCCGGGATCAAATCGCGATTCTTGAAACGCAGTATCTTCCGACAGCAGCATTTGCGGTGATGGATGAAATGCCGGACGGCGTAGTTGCGTTAGTCTGCCAAGGACTTAGCTGCAAGGAACCCGCTCGAACTCAAGAACAGTTGCAAAGACAACTCCAGCAAAGTTTAGTTAGAAGCTCTTAAGGAAAAGAATCGACAGTTGTGAGTACCATCGTCTGAATTCAGGCGGTGATATTCCTCAACCGTCCATCACTTCAGCGAAAGCTGCGTTATTACCTCAACTTTAGATTGAGCTTGCAGCACGATCGCACTTTACTCAGAAAGCTTCTGATTTTTCCAGAGCACAAACAAAATAGAAGCTCAACACCTTAAATCGGCTGTATTCTCCTTTGCTCTAAACGCCGCAATCACAAATGCCGTTCCGATAATATTGCCACACGTAAGTGCTTCATTGGGTTGGAGACGGGCTTACCTCAGCGCTTGGACTTGCTGCTGGAGCAAGGCTTTCCGTCGGGCTGGCTCCAGGAGTTGGAGTAACACCCGGAATTGGCTGACCTGTGGGTTGACCTGTAGGTTGACTGGGCGGAATCTTATCCAAAGTAATCAGCGCATCGATTACCGATTTGACGATCGGAGCCGCTACTGTTGAGCCAAAGGCATCTTCACCTTTCGGCTCATCAATCACGGCTGCCACCACGTAACGCGGATTCTCCACCGGGAAGATAGATACAAAGCTCGTGATTTTAGCGTTTTCCTGATAGCCACCGCCAGCACTCGCCTTTTGTGCCGTTCCCGTCTTTCCAGCGACGCGATAGCCCGGAACGCGAGCCGCTTTGCCGCTGCCATTTTGCACCACCGATTCCATCATCTGAAGCACAGTTTGCGCTGTTTGCGGCGAGAAAATTTGCTTCGGTGGATTTTGATTTTGGATTGGTTGCCAATAGGGTTGTCCGGCATCGTCATACAAGCCTTGCACCACATGCGGGGTGATCAGTTTACCGCCGCTTGCCAAGATGCCATGCAGTTGTACAAGCTGAATCGGCGTCAGCGAAAAGCCTTGTCCGAAGGCACTCGTTGCCGGATCGATAGACGATTCGGTAAAGGTTTTGCGATCTTTAAGCTGTCCGGCAATTTCAAAGGGAAGATCGGTTCCCGTGGTTTGTCCAAGTCCAATTTTTTGCAGCCAGTTGTAATATTCGTTGGGCTGCATCTGTTGAATGATGTGTACCATACCCACGTTGCTAGAGCGCTCTAGAATTTGGGTTACGGTCGTCATTCCACGTGCTCCTGCTGTGGAATAGTCAAAATTTTGGATGGGCCACTGGTCCACGTAGATCGAGCCTTCATCGTTGAACACCTGATCCGGCTTAATCGATTTGGTTTCGAGCGCGATCGCAACATTAAGCGGCTTAAAGGTCGAACCCGGCTCATACAGGTCAGTCATCGCCCAGTTCTTAAATCGCTCGACGTTCGCTTTGTAATACTCGTTCGGGTCGTAGGACGGCTCAGAGACCAGGGTTCGCAGCGATCCATCCGTAGCATCCATCACCAAAACGACGCCGCGTTTTGCCCCATATTTCTTTACCTGCTGCTGCAGCACGGTTTGCGCCGTCCGTTGCACCCGACTGTCGATCGTCAACTGCAAATGCAGGTTATCAATGTGCAAGAAGCCGCCCGGAATTCGATCGGGCATCATCGAACCGAGTCCTGTCCGGCTTAACCGCACGGATTTAATCGATCGCTCTAATAAATTCTTGTGGCTATATTCAACACCTGCCTGACCTTGCTGATCGACATCGACGTAGCCAACTACATCAGCCGTGAGATTTTGCTGAGGATACAAGCGCTGCTGCTGTTGCGGCAGATCGATCCCGTCAATCTGTAAATCTTGCAGCCGATCCGCCGCATTCTCAGACAGCGCCACTTCTAACCGAATGCCGCTATCTGCGGTATCTAGCTTGCGTAAAATTTCTCCGGGAGACTTACCCAAAATCGGAGCCAACTTCTCCGCCACAACGGTTTTAGGCTCTTTGAAGGCAATGGGATGGGCGTAGAGTGTATAGACCGGATGATTGATCGCCAGCACATTGCCCACGCGATCAAGAATGGGACGACGAGGAATAAAAGGGCGCAGAAAAATTGTTTGCTGCGATCGCGCCTGCTTTAACAAATCTGGAGCCTGAACCACCTGAAGCCGCACTAAATTGAGCAAGAGCAATACCATTGCCCCCAGCAACACCGCCCACACGATAAATAATCGACGCAGGCTGGGTTTAGCGTGCGCAGTACGTAGACGCTCCATGAGCCTCGCTGCTCTGGATGTACCATGGCATGAGTCTAAAAGCTCTAATGCGACGCGAGAAGAAGTTTCCCTCAAGTCCGATAGAAGATCCGAAAGCGTACCAGAATAACCTGAGCCATTGGATCGAATAGACCCAGATGGATGTTGCTTTGGATGCGCCAACCGCGAATTCTTAATGGGTCTACCCCGCTTCACCATTCGTTTGAGCTCCTTGCTGTTCACCCCTCATTCGTTCAATAGCCTAGGGGCGCGGTCCCTTTAGAGTCAGCCTCTACACCCGAGGGCGGTGCTTGAGGAGAGGCCGTAGCCACACTCCCTTGGCTAGAAGCAGGTGTCAAGAAAATCATTTTATCTGGACTTTGCGGCGTTAATACTGTCCCTGGACGATTGCCCTGTTTGGCAATTTGATCCTTCAGCATTTCTTTGTTGGTGGTAAGTTGCCGCTCGTTGCGTCGAAGGGTTTCGAGATGCTGGTACTCTTTTCCCCACACCTGCTGAGAATAAACTGTCCAGCCATATACGGCCAATACAGAGCCTGCCAGCGCAAATGTAGCGACAACCGATGCCCGCTGCACCATTAGTAGCGATCGCACCCACGTTGGAACAATGTCTTGCGACGGCAAACGCTTAACGCCAATTGGGCTGAAGGTTGCGGTGCGGCGAGCATCTAGAGCACTAGGGTAAACCTGAGAGTGGTTTGAAGCAGAGCGTTTGCGTCGAGACGACTTCAGCACAGCAGACATAAGCGTTACCAGCATTCCTATAGCAGTGAAACCAATCCACCCTGGATCGAAGCGTCAGTATTACGGAGACAGCCCGAGCACTGCCACAAACGCCCTTTATTGTATCGACAGACTTGCAAAGTGTACCGAAAATTTAGGAATCTGATGATTAGCCGAGCGGTAGAACCAATCGACTCATGAGTCGTCCGTCTTCTAGTTTGTAAAGGTTGAATTCTGCACCCAGTTGCTTCATCAATGACTGACAGATGGCGAGATGCAGACCAGGCGATTTGTCAATCATAGACGGGGCTAATAAATCAACAGCTCTGCCCGTTTCTAAGTCTTCAATTAAACGCGGCTCAATCGTTCCATCATCGGTGATCGAGACTTCTACGCAGCGTGAATCTAGAGGACGACACCAAATATCGATGCGTCCGCCAGGGTGCGATCGCCCACCCGCGAGTAACAGCAGTTCATACAGCACGAGTTCGATTTTAGTGATGTCCCCGGTGATCATCGGGTTCGTCTCGTTGTGAACCTGTGACCAGAGTTGTCGCTGTTTAATCAGATGATCGACGCGATCGAGGGCGCGACGGAGCAGACTGATCAGTGGTACAGTGTCCGTTCGCTGGGCCAATTGCCACTGTTCATCACGAATCACGGCATTAATTGGTACGATCTCATCCTCCATCTGTCGGAGAATCTGCTGCTGACGAGTTGCCATGAGCGGATCGGGATGCGGGCTAGGAATTTCCTTCAGTCGCTTCACACTAGATTTGACGGTTCGATGCAGATCTTCTAGACGGCGATGCTTGTACCAACTGAGACGCTCCAAGCGATCGCGCTGAGTCTTTAAGCTTTCAGACAGCATCAGGTAGCGCCGCGACCAGGCAAACTGACTCACCAAAATCGTCAAGGCAGCGACTTGACGATCAAGCCACTGGCGCTCTAAAACATCTACCACAATCAGCACGGCCGATGGCTCATGCTCACTTGCCGTTCGCAGCGCCATCACCAGGAGTTGTCCGGCATCTGGTACATTCAGCCATTGACGAGTTTCAGCCGGGATATCGTCGATCGAAAGTGGCAAAATGCCATCGTGGGCAAGGGCGCGATGCATCAACACATCTGTTTCAAGAGACACCTTCAAGACAGGATTGCAGCTAAAGCTTGGATCGGTTTCAATCGATTGCATTAACCGTCCGGATTGTTTGCCGGGAAACCACGACACGAGGAGAGCGATGGGGGCTTGCAGGACTTGAGCAATATAGTGCAGAGCAGAGCGTTCTAATAGATCTAAATGCTGAGTTTGTTGAATCGACGCCAGCCCCCACTGAACGGTTTGATAGATCTTCTGCTGTTGTTCATATTGCCGTTGCAGTTGCCACTGCCGCAACATTAAGCCGATTTGCCGCGCCACGGCTTGAGTCAATTCGCCTTCGGGTTCACTCCACGATCGGGGAGCGTCATGGGCAATAATCAGTAATCCTTCTACCGATTGTTCAGGAGCCGTGTTACAGACCAACAGCGATCGCACGCCTAAACCAAGCAAGGTATCGCGCCATGCTGCCAAGCGTAAATCCTCTTCCAGGTTCTCGATGGCGATCGCGCCTTGTTTGCGCTCTAACATGTCCCAATCAATTGGACTGAGACTGCCCAGCATCGTTGTTAGTGTCCGTCGGTTCTTGGGATGGCTCTGATAGCAAACCTCAAAATGTCCCTGCTCTCGGTCATAGAATAGGGCGAGAAAGCGATCAGTGCGGAGGCGTTTGCCCACTAGCTCTGCTGCATTCTTCAGGGTAACTTTCCAATCGCTCGTGTCATAGATCGAGTGAGCAATTTCAGCCGTCAATGCCTGATCGAGCCTCGTCTGCTCAATCAGTGTCTCCATACCTTCGAGCGGAGCGACCAAGGCGATCAGTTGGGCAGCTCCTCGAATAAAATTTTTCTCCCCTTCTTGCCAAATTCTGGCGTCGCTGCCTTCGGCGGCAAGAAAGCCTAGGAGTTCGTTGCGGTAAAGAATGGGTGCAGCCAACAGCGATCGCGCTTTGATGTTCTGCATTAAGCGGCTCGTGGCATCAGCTCTGAGCGAACTCGTCGCTTCTCCAATGGACACGACTTGGTCTGCCATCAGAGCCTGGTAGAAACTACTCATCTCCTGCACCGTCATTCCCGAAATGGGCTGGTGTTCGTTCAGTATTCCCTCGGAGTTTGGCGCTAGGCGAGTGGCGGTTTTTTGGGTCGTCACTCTCCGCCAGAAATAGCGACGTTGGCGCTCAAACCAGTACACACTGGTGCGAGTGGGCTGAATGAATTGATGAGTACTATCAACCACAGCATCGAGACGCTGACCCAGATTAGAGCGCGATCGCAGTTGAGCCAGTAACCGCAGGAGTGGCTCATCTAGCTGCTTGATTTGCTGTCGTTGCCATTCTGTTTCAACCGCATCTAACGCACTGGCTAAGCCGCCCAACACCATCGACAGCAAGGCTTTATCTTCGGTTTTAGGAAAGTTTCCCCACAACCGCGATCCCAGCATTGCCACACCAAAGCACTTCTCCTGATATGAGATCGGGAACATCATTGTGCCTTGAATGCCAGATCGCTGAGCTAATTTGCGCCACTCGTTCGCTCGAACTTCTTCTCGCAGATCAGGAAAGGTGAGCGGACGTTGCTGCATCACGATTTGCTCTAGCACGTCGCCTGACGTGAGCGTGAGGCGCTGCCTTAGCAACGGCGCATCACCGCCTAAAGGACTGACCCCGCCTTTGCCAGAAAGCCGTCCACTGACGCGATCGTAGAGTCCAATCCAGATCAGATCGTAGCTAAATTCAGCTTTGAGATAGGCCAAGACTGCATCGACAAGCGCATCAGTGGTTGTTCCTTCACGTAGAGTCTGCAACACGTGTCCCAAGGTAACGAGGTGCTGGTCATAGGCGGTTGGCTCTTTTGTCTGACCCATAGGATCTGGCGGTTAAAACTAGCGATAGCGGTGCAACTTTTGGGCAATGCAATTGGGCAATGCAACGAAAAAGAGACGAAAACGCTCGTACTCCTGGCTTAGAGTGCCCTGGAAGGGAGTGAGATGCGCTATGGTGATTTTTGGGTTCGTGAGTTGCGATCGCAAGACTGAGGTTCTGTTGGCTGATTTGTATCGAGCAATTGTGCGTCCGGTTCTATTTTCAGGAGTGAACGCTGATCCAGAATGGTTGGCTCAGCAAACGCTGCGATCGCTCAGTTGGTTTAACACCAATTCTGCTCCGAAGCGCTGGGTGCGATCGCGACTGGATCGGCTCTATGGCTTTCAGAATGCTCGGCTGGAGCAGACGCTGTGGGGACAGGCGTTCTCAAATCCGATTGGACTGGCGGCAGGATTTGATAAAGATGGCGTAGCCGCCAATATTTGGTCAAATTTTGGCTTTGGCTTTGCAGAAGTCGGAACAGTCACGCTTCATGCTCAGCCCGGAAATCCGCAGCCTCGCTTGTTTCGCTTGCCAGAGGATTTCGCAGCACTCAACCGCATGGGCTTCAACAACCAAGGCGCAGCCGCCCTAGCAGAGCGATTGATACATCGAAAGGGCGCATTTCCGGTTGGGGTGAATCTAGGGAAGTCGAAGATCACGCCGTTAGAAGACGCCGCAGAGGATTATTTAGGAAGTTTTCGGCTGCTGAAAGAATTAGGAGATTATTTTGTCGTCAATGTTAGTTCTCCCAACACACCGGGACTACGATCGCTGCAAGCAACCGATCAGCTAGAACCAATTTTGTCTGCCTTACAACAGGAAAATAGCGCTGCCAAGCCGCTTCTCATCAAAATTGCGCCTGACTTAGATTGGGCAGACATTGCTGATGTGGTGAATCTAGCTCAGCGCTATGCTCTGTCAGGAATCATCGCGACGAATACAACGATCCGTCGCAATGGATTGAAAACGGCGACGATCGCGGCAACCGGGAAACCCGTCACAGAAGAAGCAGGCGGCATTAGTGGTATGCCAGTGAGAGCGCGATCGACCGAAGTGATTCATTTCATCTACAAACAAACGGGTGGCAAGCTGCCGATTATTGGTGTCGGAGGTGTTTTCACTCCAGACGATGCCTGGGAGAAAATCGCGGCAGGGGCAAGTCTCGTTCAAGTTTACACAGGCTGGATTTACGAAGGCCCTGGCATGGTTCGCCGTATTCTTCAAGGCTTGGTGCAGAAGCTAGACCAGCACGGAATAACTTCAATCGGAGACGCGATCGGGTTGGCTCACCATTAACCGTTCATCACCATTAACCGTTCATCATTGACATCAGGGTAACTTCCCAGACGAGCTGCGGCTGGACGTAGGCTAGCAGGTATTTTCGAGCATCTTCGAGCAATTGGAGCGCGGTTGCACTACCTGATTGTGACCAATACACCTGCTGGAGATAGTCCACTAGCCACAACTGCGCGTCACTGTCTAAGGTTTTCGCGATCGCGCGGGCAAGACTCAATGCCTCCCGCAATGTCCGAGGCAACGTCAGCGCTGAGAGCAAGTCTGGTGGAATCGTTTCGAGTTTTTGACGATGCGCGATCGCAGCTCCAGGACTCCCTTGCGCCAGGGCTAAAATTTGCGGCTGAGACAAAATCTCTTCCTGTCCCACTTGCCGCAGAACTTGCGTCATCGCAACGGGATCTAGGCGGTAAAAGGGAATGCGCTGGCAGCGAGAAACGAGCGTTGGTAGCAGCGCTTCGACACTTGGAGCGAGCAAAATAATCGTTGCTTTTCCAGGTTCTTCTAAGGTTTTAAGGAGCGCATTCGCCGCCGATTCGGGCATGGTTTCGGCAGCATCGATGACCACCACCGATCGGGGCGCTTCCATTGGCGGACGACCAAGGAACTGCGTAATTTCTCGAATCTGCTCTAGCCGTACCATCGGCGGAGTTTTGCGTTTTAGCCCTGCTGCGTCTGCCTCAATCGGAGAGAGCCGTTTGCCTTGGTAAAGATAGGTCGGCTCGACCCACAACAAATCAGGATGATTTCGTGCCGTGATGCGGTGCTGAAGGGAGGGCGCGATTGACAGTCGAGGCGATGGAGACAACAAAAGTTTCAAGAAGCATTGAGCCGCTAAGCGTTTGCCAATGCCCGAAGAACCCGCGAAAAGATAGGCGGGCGCAACGCGATCGCGAGCAATGGCTTGTGCCAGCAGTTCCACGGCTTGGGGTTGTCCGATCAGAGGAGCAAAGACAGACATACAGAAACAGACAGAGATTGAGAGAAGCGTATTCAGTGTAGCGCTACGAATCAATGTCTACGAATCAATGTCTACGAATCAACGTCTACGAATCAACGTCATAGCTGGCAAGGTTAAACCACTGCGTCAAGGAATGATTTAAAACAGACTCAATGCGTTCAGCCACCTGAAGCTCACTGCCTCTTGCATCGACTTGAATAAAACGCTGTGGCTCCGTCTGAGCCAGATGAGCAAAGCCTTGACGGACTCGCTGATGAAAATCGAGGTCGGCTTGCTCGATGCGGTCAGGTTTCCCTGTGCCGGAGGCATCGCGCTTGCCGCGCTGTTGCATTCTCGCTAATCCTGTTTCTACATCCAGATCCAGCCAAATCGTCAGATCGCTTTGTAGATCTTGCGTTGCAATTTGATTCAGTTGATCAATGAGCGTCAGATCCAATCCTCGACCGTAACCTTGATAGGCGATCGTAGAATCTGTGTAGCGATCGCACAGAATTAGATCGTTTTCTTCTAAGTGAGGCCGCAAAAATTGCTCGACATGCTGAGCGCGATCAGCCGCATAAAGTAATAATTCTGAGCGATCGTGGATTGGTTCTTTTGTAGGACTTAGAAGCAGCTGCCGAATGCCAATGCCTAGCTGAGTTCCGCCCGGTTCGCGAGTCAAAACTAAATCTTTGATCAATCCTTTTTGCTGAAGTGTTGGCAGCCACCGACTTTGCAAAAGCCACTGGCGCGATCGTTCAAGCTGAGTCGTCTTTCCACACCCTTCTGTTCCTTCAAAAACAATGAATTTACCAGTCATGTTAAGTTCTCAATTCGCCTTCAAGAAACTATCCCACACAATGCAGAATCCGGTATAAAGGTCGTAGGGTTTCTCTCTGTGACTAGAACACTACTGTCTATTTTCTCTACGCAGGGGGACGACAGACACGTATGATAAAGATTCATTTGTTGCACGCTTAGGGTTAGTTATGGCTCGTTACACCTGTCTCTTTACACTTGGCGCTTCGCTGGAAAATCTGATTCCGCTGCTGAACGAAACCCTCCAGTCGTGCAATCTCAACGTGATTTACTCCAATGCCGATTATATTATGGCGAAGGAAATTCCGGGGAAAATTCCCTTTCCCAAGCTCGTCACAGTCGAAGTGCTAGTCGATCGCACAACGGCGACAGATCAAGAAGTAAAAGTAAATTTGGTCAGCAAAAACGAAGAGTTACCGCTCCAGGTGGATAACCACTGTCATCAGATGTTTGATGTTGTCACAAAAGCGATCAGCGAAGACAAAAACTGGCGACTGATCGAAACGGTAAGATGACTCGCAAGGCATTGGGTTAGAGAGTTAACTGGCATTGTATTGCCCCTACCTATTGTCTGATATCCCTTATCTAAATGGGGGACGCCACTTAGGAACATCAATCGTTCAGTCAAAGAATTAAGGATTTGAAAGATCAAAAATTTATAGAGGCGTGTCCCGCTTACGCCTCGCCCGAGCGCGAAGGCTCGTGAGATTAATCCTCAGGATCGCCCACCATATTTGGGCTAATCAGGGTAATGTCAAACTCGTCAGGTGGCACGGTCAAGACAGCATCGCGCTTTAGTAAGTAGTAAATCGCTCGAACCTGCGGGCCAAACACCACTTCATCTTCATTCCGCAGGTCATACTGCTGAAGCTTGCGACCATTGATCAGCAGCCCATTCGCGCTGGGCTTTCCTTTGAGGTTGCCATCTACGATTCGGTAATAGTAAGTCCCATCTTCGTTGGGCAACTGCAACAGCGTTGCGTGACGACGAGACACAAATTGTGACACCAACCGAATGTCACACTTCGGATCTCGCCCAATCGAGTACACAGGCGCGTCTAAGACAAATTCTCGGCGTCCTTTATCGTCTTCGATAATCAATAAGTGATTCTGGTGGGGTTCTGAGGGCATTGAAACTCAATAGGGGTAATGAGCGACAGTGAGGAGAATCTGCAACCTACCTAAGATAAAATACCCGATCGCAAGTTGAAAGATTCAGTACTAGTACTTTGTTCGGAGCAGTTTTAAGGAAGATCAGGACTGTTCTTTAGGATAGATGACCGACTGCATCCTAACAGAGTTTCAGCGATCTACGCATACGTAAGTTTAGGCATGAGAAAGAACGGACGCTTGCGTTAGCGTTAACGCAAGGAGGGATGAGAAGAGGAAAAGGATTGCCTGAGCAACAAAGAATTGGTGACGACGCTAACAGAGCTAAATGCCATGAATGCACCTGCTGCCGCTGGGCTGAGCAACAGTCCTAGCGAGGGAAGCAGTACACCTGCAGCAATCGGAATGCCTAATAAATTATAGGCAAATGCCCAAAACAAGTTCTGCCGAATTTTACGAAACGTCGCACGACTAAGGCGAATCGACTCCACCACATCGCTTAAGCGATCGCGCATCAAAATAATGCCAGCCGTCTCGATCGCAACTTCTGTTCCCGACTTTAGAGCGATACCCACGTCGGCCTGTGCTAAAGCAGGCGCATCGTTTATGCCGTCACCCACCATGCCAACGCAATGCCCTTGAGCTTGCAGTTCGGCAATTTTGGCCGCTTTGCCGTCAGGCAGGACTTCTGCCAGCACCGAATCGAGGTTAAGCTCTGCCGCGATCGCATTTGCGGTAACGCGGCGATCTCCGGTCAGCAAGATCACCCGAAGCCCCATTGTTTTCAGCGCTTCTATGGTTGCTTTGGCATCGGTTCTAAGCGTGTCCTTAACGGCAATTAGCCCGACGAGTGATGAGGATAGCGCAACATAAACAACGGTTTTGCCTTGGGCGGCTAAAGTAGTAGCTTGACCCTGAACCGCTTGAGGCACATCCACTTGATGCTGCTCAAGCCAAGCGGCAGTTCCTAGTAAAACGGGTTGAGAGGTTCCATCCAACCAAACGTTGGCGGAAACCCCAAATCCTGCCTCAGTATAAAAATCTTGAGCAGTTAGGAGCGATAAGTTTTGCGCTGTCGCCGCTTGAGCGATCGCTTGAGCTAAGGGGTGACGAGTTCCACTTTCAACGGTTGCAGCAAGTTGAAGAAGCGGTACACCATCGCTGAAGGCAATCGAGTCTGTGACCATCGGCTGTCCGCTAGTGAGGGTTCCAGTTTTATCAAAAACGATTGTATCGAGATGATGAACCTGCTCTAAAACGTCTCCTCCTCGAATCAGTAAGCCCCGCTCGGCTCCGATGCCTGAGCCAACCAGAATGGCGGTCGGTGTGGCAAGGCCGAGAGCGCAGGGACAGGCGATTACCAGCACCGCGATCGCGAGCTTTAAGCTCAGCAGCAGGGGCGTGGGATGTGGGGTATAAGAGGCAGAGACATGCATCATGGCATGTTCTGCCCCCAGCAACGAATAGTTGGAGTGCATCAACACCTCTGACCAGAGGTGCGAGCCGACAAAGAACCAGAACAGAAAGGTCAGCGTCGCGATCGCCATGACGCCGTAGGTGAAATAGCCTGCAACGGTATCGGCTAGTTTTTGAATCGGGGCTTTGCGGGCTTGAGCCGATTCTACTAACCCGATGATTTTAGCGAGGGTAGTATCTTGTCCAGTGCGAGTGACGCGCAGTGCGATCGCGCCCGATTGATTGAGCGTTCCTGCCGCGACGAATTCTCCAGGCTGTTTCTGAACTGGAACGGGTTCACCCGTGAGCATCGATTCATCAACTGTGGTTTGTCCTGCCACAACTTCGCCATCGACCGGAATTTTTTCTCCAGGCAGGACTTGTAGCCATTCCCCAAACCGTACATGTGCGATCGGCACTTCGATCGGAGTTTGAGTTGCTCCGGCTCCTTGGGCAATCAATTTAGCAGACTGAGGCTGGAGGGCAAATAGCGCTTGCAGAGCAGACGCGGCTCGACCTCTTGCTCGTTGCTCTAGGGTGCGTCCTAACAAAATGAAGCCGACCAGCATCACAGGCTCATCAAAAAAGCATTCCCATCCTAACTGCGGAAACAAAAGGGCAACTAGGCTAGCAGTGAAGGCTGTGATCGTGCCTAGGCTTACTAAGGTGTTCATATTAGGCGCGTTGCGACGCAAGCCTTGCCAACCGTCCACAATCATCGAACGTCCGGGAAAGGCTAATGCTGCCGCCGCTAAGCCGCAATGAAACCAAATATTGCCGAGTCCTGGAATCAGGATTCCGGTGAGTTGGTTGAGATGTCCAATCGTTGAAAATATCAGTAAGAGAATTGCGATCGCGAGTCGTCGATTTTGCTGTTGATGCTCTTGCTGTCGCCGCTCGCTAAGATCGACGGCCTCAGACTGACCTTCTGGCGACCTTGGCTGACTCGGAAATCCAGATTCTGTTAAGGCATCAGCAAGACTAGCTGGATCGACGCTCGGCTCGCATTCGACCGTAGCCAGTTCTGTCACTAGATTTACAGTCGCGCTCAGAACACCGGGTTGCTGGGTCAATTGTTTTTCAACCGCGCTAACGCACCCCGCGCATTTCATCCCCGTCACATCAAGCGTGACGGTCTCGGTTGAGGATGGCTTCTCTTCTGTTGCGATTGACAAGAGGTTCTCAGGCAAAATGTCAGGCTCCACACAAGCGTCTATCTTGAGCGTAGATGATGTTTCGCCATATTGACGCGCGATCGCCAACTTTTCTACTGATCATTAACGCGATCGTCTAATGTAAATCGTAAAATTGGCAAAATTTGAAACTCTTGCTAAGGATTTTTGAAACTTTATATTTGCGGCTTGAATGCGCGAATACGGCAATGGCAGAGGAACTTCAGCCCAATCCACAGGTCAGTTTTTTAGAGGATGTTTGAGAAGTCTGGTAAACAGTAAAAAAGCTCACTCAGTGTAAGCTGCGAATACAAAAGAACACAGCACTGAGTGAGCTACATGAGTAAATCCTATCCCAGTAATCTGACCCGTGCC
>JAHHHP010000015.1 GCA_019359275.1 Myxacorys chilensis ATA2-1-KO14
AATGTTGGGTTGGTAGCGTAAAAGTTCAAGCAGTTTGTCCCACAGGTCGTCGCTTAGTAACATTGGGGTTGACATCGCCTTTTAGCTTATTCAGCCCAACTTCACATAATTATCAACACAACCTAGATAGAAAATTTTTCGCAGTAATTCGAGCCTACTCTGCTGTCAGAAAGATTACTTCCATACTGAACCTATTTCTTGAGAGCAAATTATTTTCTATCTCTAGACAGGTCGGTTTGGAAAGAAACGATTGCTAAATTGAACACATCAGGTTGAATCGAGTTTACTTTTATACAAACTTTTTGGAGATTTCAATGAATATTCTTGCTTGGGCAATCTTAGGATTATTAGCAGGCGCGATCGCAAAGGCAATCTACCCTGGATATCAGAGCGGTGGCATCTTAGGCACAATGCTACTTGGCGTAATTGGAGCTTTTGTAGGTGGGTCGCTCGTGACCTTCTTTGAAACAGGAACGCTGGCCCTGACAGCTTCGGCATTCAGTCTGACTGGTCTATTTGTGGCTGTACTTGGTGCAGTTGTAGCCCTATTCTTCTACTACTTACTGACGCGTCGGGCTGTTTAATTTTTACGCTACTGCAAACGTTTTCCCTACTTGAGACACTCTCTTAAGCCTCTGCAAAAGCAGAGGCTTTTTCTATGGTTTAAGCTTCTGCGATCAGCATAGCCTTCCTACATGGTCTTCTCAAAGGACAGGATAAACCTGATCCACGCCAGCGGAAGATTGATCTCATAACTCTGCTGGTGTGGATCAGATCTACTTAGAAATAAAATGTGCCCATACGTCACCGTCTCCCCCGCAAACTTGCTGACAGTAGCTATACGGATAAAGAACTTTTCGTCCTTCGGTATAGGTGTAGCCTGTCAGCGCATCTCCCCAGGGATCGTTCACAATGAAACCATCTGGGGTAAAGCCAACTACGGTAACAATGTGCCCCCCATGGGTAAACAACCCGCATAGAATAACAGGATTACCATTGATCAGTTCTTCTTTGATGTCTCGCCACGATCGCTTTGTGTCAAAACTCGCTTTGAAGCCATAGGCTTGAATTAAGCTAACAAGGGTATTGTGATTGGTTTGAGAGCCTTGCCCATCCTTGTTGAAGCACCACTGTAACAACTCGTCTTCTAGCTGTCCGTACTGCGATCGTATCCCGTAGTAATAAAGCACCATTGCGATCGACGTTACGTTACAGGTTGACCAGTAATAGCGCGGATTATCTCGCTGAGAGAAATAAGGAACATTCATCTCAACACTAGGCAAAATTGGATTAAATGGTTTCGTTCCCCGTTTCATCTGAGCAAAATCTGGGAAAACGTAGCCTGTATTTCCAAATCCTGGAATTTCTTCTGTGAGCGACACTTTGATATGTCCGCCCTGCACCATGTAGCTCGAAATTCCGTAGAACGTGTGTTTATTAAAATTAGTGCGCTCTTCGGGTTGCAGTTGCGACGAATCTACCGGACGCTTTTTAAGCATCGTATCGGTTACAGCCGTAACTGTCAGAGCACCAGAATCATACGGAACTTCTTTACCATTGCGCTTAATTTGAGCGTATTGCCAATAGACATATCCGCGATTTCCAAATCCTGGAATTGGCTCTGCCAAAGTCACCCGGAAGTGTCCGCCTGTGCAAGCGTATCCAATAATTTGGAGAGTTTGACCTTGCAGAACATCAGCTTTTTGGGAAGCCGCTAGCGTTGAAGAATCTGCCAGTTGCGCCTTAATCAGCGTTGTAGACGTGATTAGCAACTGAGCCGCCAAGGGAATATCAGGCACGTCATCAAGAGCGAAGCGAAGAATTTGCGTGCCTTTGCTGAGTTGAACGTGAGGCTCATAAAAGAAGCCAAAATTCCCGATCGCATCAACGTTTCGTCCGACTTCTAACTTCAAGTGCCCGTCAATCAGTCCGTAGCGATTGACAGGAAAGGTTTGTCCCGCTTTGACTAACACCTTTTGCTGGCTATTTAATTGCGACGAATCTGCTGGTGATGTTTTGAAGTAAGTGTCTTGCATCACTTTTAGCGTCAACGCTTGACCCACCGTGAGCGGATCGGTACTAACAGTGATGTAGAACACTTTGTTTTCGATCAGCTTCCCAACAGTGTCAAATCCTTTAAGACGAATCCAACGCGATCCGGCTTGAGAAAATCCTTTTGGCATCGAGATTTGCCAGGTTCCATTGCTAGTCGTGACCTGAAGCGGAAATTTATCTTCGGCTGCGATCGCAATCTTGGCAATCCGATTCGCATCATAGCTGCCCTTGAGATTGACAGGCTTATTCACCAACACTTCTCTCGGACCTGAGTAGGTCGGCGGCGTCGCAACGCCGATCGACGTAAGCGGGGTGTCAATTAGATCAGCGACAGCAGTAGTAGTCATGGTCGATATCCCTGAGATAAAAATGGTATGAGTGATGCTAAACAGGGAACTCAGTATTCTTAGAAAACAGGAGTTTCTTAGTTGAGAATGCCCAATCTTACGTCAGGAATTTGTGCTAAAAAAATGCCCCAACCTGGAAAGAGAATTGGGGCACCTAAAGTGAAATGGTTAAACTGAAATAATGGTACAGACTTGAACTCAAGAGCTACGCGCCGATTCCTGCCAAAATATCGGATGCATGAGTATCGGTTTTAATAGATTCGTAAACCTGAGCAATCTTACCGTCATCAATCACATAAGTGACCCGCTTTGCATAACCGCCACCATCGACATCATAGGCTTTGGTGATGGCACCGTCGGTATCGGCCAACAGAGGAAACGGCAAGTTGAACTTGTCTGTAAACTGTTGATGTGACGCTTCATCGTCCATGCTGACCCCAAGAACCGTAATCCCTTTACTTAAATATTGCTCGTAGTTATCGCGGAAACTACAGGCTTGTTTGGTGCATCCCGGTGTGTCATCTTTTGGGTAAAAATATAGGACGACCTTCTTACCGACATAGTTTGCAAGCTTGATGGTTGTACCCGTCGTGTCCTTCACTGTAAAGTCTGGGGCTGTATCGCCAACTGATAAAGGCATGATGAACGCTCCTTGACCTTCAAATTTCTTAATAATTGTAATACCTTAAGGGCTAGGGATAGTGCGTTGCGTTGATAAACCACATTTTTGAACAAACCGAATTTTTCTGGTAAGTCAACGCAAACAAGTTGCTGCCATTGTATTTTGAGAAAAAGATTGTCGAACTATCGATCCGCTATGAAAAAGCTCCTCACACCGTTTTATCGACGTTGGCTGCTGCCATTTGCTCTAATTCTAATGTCTTTCGTTTGGGTTGCTCCAGCGTGCGCAACTAGCTTATATGAAGTGCCTACGGCATCGGGTGATACTCACGTTGTTGATTTAGCCGACATCATCAGTCGCATCAACGAAGGAAAACTCAATACGACGCTTAGCGAGTTGGAGGAAAAAACTGGGCAAACCGTTCGCTACGTAACGATTCGACGCCTCGATTATGATGAGACGATTGACTCGTTTACCGAAAAGTTGTTCAAACAATGGTTCCCCACTGCCGAAGCGGCGGAAAATCAAACCTTGATCGTGATTGATAGCCTGACGAATAATTCTGCGATCGCAACAGGCGACAAGGTAAAAGAATTGATGCCCCATGCGATCGCGCAAAGCGTGTCCCAAGAAACGATTCAAGCGCCGTTGCGCCAAGGCAATCGCTACAACCAAGCCTTTTTGGATGCTAGCGATCGCTTGGTTGCTGTCCTTTCAGGCGCGCCTGATCCAGGCCCGCCAGAGGTGATTGACAACGTTCAAGTCGAAGGAACCTTTGCGACACCTGAAGAAACGAAACAGAGTAATGCAATTCCGTGGGTGATTGGCTTGCTGCTTGCCGCAACCGTGATTCCAATGGCAACGTATTACTGGTATGTTCGCTAACCCTTTTTCGCTAACACCCTAAAGTTCGCTAAAACTTTCAAGGGCGTAGCCATCATGCGCCCTTTAATCTTGAATATATTCCTCTCCGCTTAATAGCGCCTCTTCTGCCCGCACAAATTCTCGTCCCAAATAGGCAGCATGATCGAGACGGCTCACTAAACATGTTTTAGGTTTTTCAAAAATTTCGATGCATAGTTCTTTAGCCGTTCTGCCCTTAAACAACGTACTGGCTTGACGCTTTAAGCTGCCATTGCAAGGAAGCGGCTCTCCGGTCTCAGGATCGCAAGCAAGGCCTTTGTCGTTAATTGTATTGGTGTAGTGTTCTGCGTAGATGAAGCGGGCATCGCGATCGAGGCAAATAATAAAATATCCGCTCGGATCGAGTTCGATAAACCGTTGGGAAAGCTTGTCATCTAGCGCAGTTGGGTCAACAACAGACTGAGCCATAGTTCAAAGTTCTAACGTGGGTTTTGACTAACATTTTAAGAGAATTCGATCTGCTTTTCAGCGCTAAATCTGAAATTGAATTGCCTCTTGTTTGAACGGTAAATCTTGATTAATGGCGTCTATTTCCTGCTGTTCTAAATCGTTAATTTGCTCGATGTGGCTTCGCAAAATTTGGGACAGGCGACTGTTATAGAACCGATGCAGCGAATAGTTTGGCATTGCTGGAAATCCGCGCCGCTTTTTGTGGCGTCCGCCTGCTCCTGGATCAAAAAGTTGAATCCCGTTGTCGATTGCCCACTCAATCGGCGTGTAATAACAGGCATCGAAGTGTAAGTTATCCAGTTCTTGAGTGCAGCCCCAGTAGCGACCGTATAAGCGATCGTCCTTCCTTAAACAAAACGACATGCCAATTGGATGGCGATCATCCCCGTGAGCATAAGCCGCAAAAAAGACGACTCGATGACAGTAATTCGGGTAAAGCTGCTCAAAAAATCTCTTCGTCAAATACTTGCTTCCCCACCAGCCAAACTTGTCGCAGGTATCGGCGTAGAAGTTGTACATGGTAGGAAACAGCGACTTGGGAATCTGTTCACCTGTCAAAATCTTGAACTGGAGTCCAGCATTTGTCACCGCTTTTCGTTCACGCTTAATGTTGCGACGTTGATTTGAGTTAAATGCACCTAAATAATCATCAAACGTCTCATAGTTCTGATTAGACCAGACAAAACTATGGTGCAGCCAACTGCTAAACCCATGACGCTCCATCGTTTGCCGCCATGCTGGATCGACGTAGAGAAAATTACAGCCCGAAATCCGGTTTCGGGTGCAAAAATGCTCGATCGCGTCCACCATCAATTCAGTTAGTTCGTCCTCATCCTCGCCCGGCGCAATCAAAAATCGATAGCCCTCAGCTGGCGTAAATGGCGACATGCCAAGCAGCTTTGGATAGTATTCAATCCCTAAACGACTCGCTAGATCTGCCCACTGGTGATCAAAGACAAATTCTCCGTAGCTGTGCCCCTTGACGTAGAGCGGAGCGATCGCAATTAGATGATAGTCACGCCATATTGTCAGATGATTTGGCAACCAGCCTGATTTCGCCGTTGTACTGCCCGACGTTTCCATTGTATGGAGCCAATCCCACTCAAAAAAAGGCGTCTTTAAAGGGAGCGCGAGGGCATCCCAGGCTGCTTGAGGGATTTCAGAAATCTTGTTAATCCAGGCAACCGAATAGCGAGGCTTAAGCTGTTCCACCATACCTAGACATCAACACTTCATACAGCTTAATCTAAATTTCTCAGTGCTGTTGCGTCTACAGATACGGCTGACTAAGCGAATGTCTTAACTGAATCTCTTAAAGATTCTGAGGGAATGTTAGCCCTTACCGTTAATGGCGAGAGAATTTCTTATATGGTTAGAAGGAGTGTGACGGCTAAAGCTGAAGTTTCGAGTGAGTTGAGTCAGAGTTTCTATTGAAGCGATCAATACCCAATATCGATACGCAGTACGACGGTTCTCCAAATGATGCGGTAAGAGTGAGCTTTCTCGACAAACCGCAGTTTTATCTAATGTCTTAGCCTTACTGCTATCCTCGTGCTTGGCAGAACTAAAGTCTAAGAATCGTGAAGGCTAAAAGTTGTGACTAGATTGACTTGTTATTTTTGTTGTTCGCAATTGTCAACGCATATCCGTTACTCTAGAACCATTTAGAGGGCTGACTAGTGTGAAATAAGCTCCTGACGAAATAAAATCTGATGGCGAAGATTCACCCCTTATTCAGCCGCCTGCTTGTAGTCTGTATCTTGGTTCGCATCTACTGTTCCGTGGTTCCAAGCCTTGAGTGTTTTGAGTATTGAGTAGAGTGGTTATGACGAAGCCCCGTCAGTCCTCATTCCGTCGAGTTTTGCTGAGACGTTTGTTACTCCTCAGCATCCCGGTGTTGTTGACCGGAGAAGTTGTGGCATACAAAAAGGCGCGATCGGGATTTTTAGAAACCGCGCGACAGAATTTGACTGCGAGTGCGGTGCGAAAAGCCGATAGTTTACGGGGAACCATCAACGCCTTGCGATCGAATTTGGCCACTGCAACCGGATCGGCTGCTCTCCGGTCGGGGTCTCCATCCCAAGCTTACGAATTTCTAGACCAGTTTCAGCAAGCCTCACCCGTGGCATTGAGCTGCGTTCAGTTGACTGATTTACAGACTCAAAAAATCAAAGCGAGTACCTGCGGCAAAACTGCAATCATTCCCGTATCAGGCAGCGATTGGTCGTCGATAGGTGGACGAGAATTTGCTAAGCCAAACGCCGTGCGAATCTCTCTGGTTCGACCTCCAGAAACTCAAGCGCCTTTAAAAAACCAGCTTAATTTGGTTTTGAGTGCCCCTGTGCAGATCGGCTCCAATATCCGCTATGCCCTGAGTGCCAAGACGGCCCTCTATCCGCAGCCCGAACCCGAATCAAACAGCATTACTGGCTATACGGTGGTGATTGACCAGGACGGCGAAATCTTAGCGCATCCGATCGCAGAGCAGGTCGGGCGAAACGTCAACCAGGAAGCCGATGCAGATCGGTTGAAGAGCTTAGTCGAAAATGCGATCGCCGGAAAGCAAGATGCCCTCTCTCTCTTTGCATTTGAAGAACGAGGGGCTGAATGGCTCGCGGGCTACAGCGCTGTCCCCATTGCCATAAGTGCCACTGAAACCCGGAATTGGGCCGTCTTGGCAACTATCTCTATGGATACGGCGCTCTATAGCCTAGAAGAGATTAAGCAAGTCCTAATTATTCTGACTCTGGGATTGCTGACGGCAATTTTGCTCTCGACACTGTATCTTACGCGAGACCTAGCACGTCCAATCGAGCAGTTGAGCGATTATGCGATGCAAATTCGGCATCGGTATGCTGGCGATCGCGCCCCCAAAGACTTTAAAGTTCGAGAACTGAATCTCTTGGCAGAAGCTCTCGACAACATGGTTGAGCGGCTGGAGGATCGCGCTAAAGAACTCGAAGCGGCTTGGCAAGAGGCGCAGGAAGCCAATCAGATGAAGAGCGAGTTTTTAGCCACCACATCTCATGAATTGCGGACGCCGCTCAACGCGATTATTGGCTGCGTTCGCTTGGTCAGAGACGGGTGCTGCGACGATCGCAACGAAGAATTGGAGTTTCTTCAGCAAGCGGACGATGCCGCCCTCCACTTGCTCAAAATCATCAATGATTTATTAGATATTGCTAAAGTCGAAGCCGGAAAAGTAGAACTGAATCTACAATCGGTTTCGATTCAAGACCTCTGCCATCAATGTCTGAAAATGGTTCAGCCAGGCGCAGAGATGAAGCGTTTGAAGTTGACGCTCAACCTTGATGACCAGATTGAGCGTGTCTTGATGGATGAGCGGCGAGTGCGGCAAATGGTGATCAATTTGCTCTCTAACGCCGTGAAATTTACCCCTGAAGGGGGCCAAGTCAAACTCGGCGCGTGGTTGGGCTATGGACGCCAGCTACAACTCGATCCGCGCCCCGATCGCAGCCCCATCAATCCTGAGACGCCCTACCTGTGTCTAGAAATCTCAGATTCAGGCATCGGTATTCCTGAAGAGCGGTGGCATCTGCTGTTTCGTCCCTTCCAGCAGATCGATTCTTCCCTGACTCGCAAGCACGAAGGAACCGGACTCGGGCTTGCCCTCACAAAGCGATTGGCAGAGCTACACGGAGGAACCTTGTCCTTCAATTCTTTCCCCAATAATGGCAGCATCTTTCGGATTTGGTTGCCCTTAATTGAGCTAAGCAAGCCGGACTTACCCGCGATCGAGGAGGCTCACTCTGAGGTGAAACATCCGGTCAGTGTACCGAATAGCTGAAAGGCAACGCAATTTAGAGCTTGGCTAAGCCCATCACTCGTCCTCCCTGCTGCATCGACTCAGATAGGGCAACCAGGATTTGCACGAGTTCCGCCCCTAGCCAACCGGGAGAGATATCAGACGGTTGATTGCGATGCACGCAGGCTAGAAAATGCTCACAAACCTGATTTAGAGGCTCTCCAGAAGACAGTTTGATGGCTTCTTGGCGTTGATTAACGGGACTAAACCGATTTCCTTGACGCTCAAACTGTCCCCACTGAATCATCAACGGTTCTGCTGCTAGTTCATCAAAAATTAGGCTTCCCTGCTCACCAACCAAGCACATCCGGCGCTGCTTATCTGAATTAAGCCAACTGAGATGAAGCGTTGCCTGAAATCCACTCGGGTAAATTAACGTCGCCCAAACTGTATCAGCAAGACCATTAGGAAACAAATGAGATGATTTACATGGCAGCGCGTTAGGCTGGAGCCAAACCTGACCTCTTGCCTGCACTTCACAAGGCGTTTGGGCTAACCAATAATTTAAAATTGCAATATCATGAATCGCTAAATCCCAAAGCGCATCAACATCTTGACGAACCGGACTGAGATGAGTTCGAGCAGCATAGGCATAGCGCAAGTCTCCTAACGACTTGACTAACATCCTCCCCTGTAAAACAGCGGGGTGAAATAGGTAAGTATGATCCACGACAAGTTGACGGTGCTGCTCAGCCGCGAGACGGCAAAGTTGAACCGATTCTGCGGTGCTTAAGGTAAGCGGTTTCTCTGCTAGAACGTGCAGTCCTTGCTTAAGGGCGGCTGTAATCAAAGCATAGTGGGTTTCGGCAGGCGTGGCGATCGCGACTGCTTCTAGGCCGCTTAACTCTAGAGCATCCTGCCATTGCGTGGTGACAAACACTCGGTCGTCAAGCTCGAACCGTTGGACTGCGATCGCAAGCTGCTCAGCCCAGGGATCAACAACCGCCACAACCTCTGCCTCTGCATGTTCCAAAAAATTCCGCAGCAGATGAGTGCCCCATCGCCCAACTCCGAAAACCGCGATTCTAGTAGGCTTCTTCATCGAGCTTCCCTTGTTACTCTACAACTGACCACTCAGCGCTAAAAATGCAACTTGTGCGGCGGCTTGTTCGGCAGCTTTGCGCGACCGCCCACTGCCCTGACCCATAGACCGCCCCCCAACCAGCACTTCCGACACGAAGCGGTGGGGATCATTGTGAGTGTGCCCAGTTTCGATGGTGCGATACTCAGGCAATATTTTTTGGTGAGCTTGTGTCCAGTTTTGTAAAGCAGCTTTGTAATTTTGCCGAGCGGGGTCTGCTAAAATCTCTTTCGCTAACCGCTTAAAGTGTTCATCCAGCCACGAGCGGATCAGCGATAAATTGTGAGTGCTGAGATAAAGTGCGGCTAACACGGCTTCCAACGAATCCGCTAAGCGTGATTCTCGCCCTGCTTGGTCGAACTTAGCGCTTGATGCGACCAGAAGATATCGATCAAAGCCATACTGGTCTGCAATTTGAGAGAGAATATAATCGCTCACTAGCACCGATCTCAACGCTGTAAATTCTCCTACCTTTAGCTCAGGATAAACTTCTAGCAAAAACTCTGCGGCGGCAAGCTTAACAACCGCATCGCCGACAAACTCCAACTGTTCATAGTTTTTGTCGGCTGAGAAGGTCGCATGAGTCAGCGACAAATCTAACAAGTCCCATCTGAGCGACGAATGTTGAGATAAGCCTAGTCTCTGCACTAGCGCCTCAAGTTCCTGCTGACGACGAGGATATGCAAGGGTCATGGGATCGTTCAGATCAGATTAGGGGAGGACTCTTCTCATCCTAAAGGGATTCTACTGCGTATAGTCTAGTGCCTGACCTAACGATTCAGTTGACCTAACGATTCACCACAATTGATTCACTACAACTAAGGACAACTAGGCAGACCGAAGTACGGCGTAAGTTTGCTCAATTTCGCTGACCGTTGCTGTAGTAAGGAGCGGAACAGAAGTGACTTCCCGCTGCCCAGTTTCCAGAGAAATGGTCGTTACTTTGAGTTGATCTGAACAGGATAGGTAGACTGCGGCATCGAAGCGGTTTGTGCGCCAGTGCTGCGATCGCACTGTTTCAATAGTTCCTGGAAAGACACCTGCTAATAATGCCAAGACTTCACCTGGCAGACTCACGACAACCTGCCGCCCAAAAAATTCTTCAAAGCCCGCTAGAAGCTTCTCGGCTCTGATTGTAGGCTCCGGATTTTCTACAATTCTTTGCAACCAGCGTCCCCACTGAATGCGCCGGCCATAGGCTCTGCGGCGATCTTCTACCGTAAACATCGGAGCTAGGGTTGGTGACCCGATCGCAATGACAGCCCGATAAGCAGGCTCAACCAAGCAGTTAATAGCGGCTCCAGGACCTGCAAATTCAGCATGGTAATCTTTGCAGAGAATGAGTCCGCTCTTTTTTTGCTCACTGATCGCTAATAGCGGACCAGTTGGCGAAGGAACCTCTAGATATTTTGAACTATCAAGCACGGGAAGTTGGCTGTTCACAGACCTATCCTACACTGCTGTAGGAACACAAGTTGTTTCGGAGCAGTCGCCTCAACCGGAGTCGGTTTAAGAACCATTAATTCAAGAATTTAAGATTAATGGAACGCTTGGGGCGCTTTGTTTGAACCTTTCTTTTGTGAACCTTTATAGTAATTCAGGTTGAAAATATCACTTTCGTTCATGAAGAGGACTTTGCCGAATCTATATATTGCGGGGTTCAGTTTAAAGAATGTTGACAAACCGATTTGCTAGCGTGAGTTTCTTAATCATTGAGTGAAGGGGGTGGAGAAGAGGGGGACATAAGCCGGGTTCTGTTCTCTTGAGAGCAATGCTCCTAGAGGGCGATTATCTATCTGGGACACCTGTTACCAAATGCCTCAAGCGGCTCTTTGCTGGATATTTCACCAGCAACGCGGGACAGGAAAAAGACCAACCGTTGCCCCATCTGCCTTGCATCCAACCGGGGTTTACCGAGCCAGTACCTCTCGATACTGCTGGTGCGCTCTTACCGCACCTTTGCACCCTTACCGATAGAGAAGGATGAAATAGGAAAACCTTTTCCTTCCTTTCTATTGGCGGTATGTTTCTGTGGCACTTTCCTCACGATCGCTCGCACTGGACGTTATCCAGCAAGTTCGGTCTTTCGGAAGCCCGGACTTTCCTCAAGCAAGTGGCTTGCTCGCAATCACCTCGCTCCCTCTTCTCCATAGCTCAGTGTAGTCGGAGTCAGCAAAGATTTAGAGATGTTGATTAGAACGGTTTTCGTTTGGGATTCCAGGGAAGTCCCGCCGTCCAATCGAGTTTAATCATCGTGAGTTTGCAGACGATGCGGGCGCGATCGCCCGTCGGAGCGGTGTTTGCTCCTACTACTCGGAGGGCAAGATGTAATTCAAATTCCAGTTTAATTTGACTTGCCATGAAGTCGCGATAGCGCTTTCGTTTGGCTTCACTCGATTTTTTAGGGTCGGGTTTGCTAAGGTCAATGACTGTCTTCGCGACTTCTAGAAATCCACTTTCGCCCTTACGCGCTAGTTGGTCTTCGCCAGAGATGAGTTCTTGCAACGTTTGCTTCGGAGCAATGATGCTGAAGACTTGATTTTGAAATGCATCTAACGTGCCGCCGGGTGAAAAGCGAGCAACGCGACGCGATCGGCCGTCTAAATCTGTAAGGACGCAGTGATCCCAATCAACATAAATTAGATAGTTCTCTGACTTATTCTGAATTCGGATGGCGAGTTGCTTTAGTTTGTCAAACTCGTAGCGATTGTCAAACCTGAAGTTAACGCCAACGATGTCCTTTAAATGATGGGCTTCAAGGTATCGGTTTAGGTCGTCTTGTTCGAGGCGAATAGTGAATTCATCGTTAAATGAGTTAACGATCTGATAAAGCACATAGCTAACGCACAAGAAGTAAACGGTTAACAGTACAAAATCAAGTTCAGTCATCCTAGACCTTGTGCAAGCGGAGAAACAGCAGAATCTCTAGTCCTTATACCATGCTTGCTTTGTTCTGTAATTTCTAAGTCTTGTAATTTCTAAGTCCTATGATTTTTAAGGTGGATTGAATGCAGGGTAAACGCATCAAAACTTTGGTTGAGAATGTGCATCAGACTGAGGAACATTGGCACTGAGAATCTGCAGCATAAATTGGTCGTCGAGCCCTGCTCGATAGCGTTTCATCGCCAAACTGCCTTTTGATGGCTCCTGGCGCAAGAGGTTGAGTGCCAATCGGCGCAGCAAGCTCATGTTACGGGGAGCATGGTCTTTGCGAATGCGGGAAGCATCTTCCTTGAATACCACGTCTAGGCACCAATGCAGTTGATTTTCAATTGCCCAATGGGCGCGAATATAGCGAGCAAAGGTTTGGGCATCCGTGTTGAGCGAACTGAGGAAGTAGCGGGTCTCGGTGGTGTCCTTATTCCACAAGCGCCGATAAGCATGCACTACGACCAAACTTTGCAAGCCAGGCCAGTGCTCCAACTGATCTGCGGAAAACACTTGCGTTGCCGGAATCTGCCAGATTGTCCTCGATTCAATGCGATGATGTCCCGCCTCAGTTTCCTGATGCTGAGTGTGTTCTATGTCCTCCCCCTGAAGCGCTTGAGCGTCTTTGAACCCAATTTGTGCCTGCTCTAACAAGGTTGGATGATTGCCTTTGAGCGCTAGAATATAATCCGCTTGCTGCTGCGTAATCTGCTCAGCAATTGCGCTTTGAGTGCCCATCGCATCAATGCTGACGATGCAACCCGTCAGAGCTAACTGTTCAAGCAACACAGGAATCGCCGTAATTTCGTTGGACTTCGAGGCCACATTGCACTGTCCCATCACGACTCGATGCTCACTTGCCCAGGCACTCACCAGTTGCAGCGCTTTGATACCCCCTTCCCGGTCGTAGGAACCTTTCACGGTTTTGCCATCAATCGCAATCAGTTCTGCCTCTAGTGTGGATACCAAAGCTCTGACCCAGTGCTGGAAACTTGCCTCGAAGGTTTCAGGGTCGAGTCGGGCAAAGACACGGGCGAAGGTATCGTGCGAAGGAATGCCGTGGGGTAAGGCAAGGAAGGATTCGAGCCAACTGCGTTTGGCGTTGCCGTAGGTCTCGATTGCCACCCAACTATCTGCTCCAGACAGCACTGCAAACAAAGCGATGGCGATAATATCGAGCAGTTGGTGAGCACGAGTGCGCTCCACGCGTGGGTCGCGTATCTGTCCGAAGTACTGCTCCAGGCACGATTGCAGCGTTTCTCGATTGACAATAGGAGGCATGGGCAAGCGGAGGAAAACTCCTCATCCTACACCCTTTCTCGCCTCGTTTTAGATGCGTTTACCCTGGGATTGAATGGGGTTTAGGATGTGCGAAACTGAGCCGTGTACTCGCAGAAAACATTAATGCCAAGGTGAAGAACGTAGAGTACGAGAACTGTAGCGACGGCAGGACTAATCGCTACTCCAGAAAGGTGTACAAGGTAAACGACTGCTCCGCTCAGTAAGGCAGCGCTTTCAGGATGCAACTGCGATTCGTTCAGAATTTTGCGTAAACTATTGCGATTCGCTTGGCGAAGATCGGAAGAGTTGCTACCACACACATCTAAATATAGTTGCTCTAACAAAATCTCCCATATGGACTTGGGAGCGACGACTACAAGACTTTGCACTTGAAACGACGGATTTCCTCCTGCTAATTCTTCAACGCTCGTTTTTGGGTTTCCGCGATGTCTCTTTAGAACGTCAATTCCGGCTTGTGCTTCTGGATAGTGTTCTAACAAATGGTAAGCATGGTTGAGTTCTTTCTCTGTAAGATAAGTCGTAGGATTCATATCAGCACTCTGACAACAAAAATTGGCGGAAGAATTCATGTCTTCTGCCAATTTTTAGCACAAGTTAGGAGATTGATTCAGTAGGCCAAAAGAATTATTTCTGACTCGTTTTTGACTAATCCGAAGAATGCTTTTTGTCGTAAGGATCGCCGCTATAGGGCTGTACACCCGTGTTTGGATAATGATTGTCATTGAGGGCGAAGATCCGACTGATTGCACCTGAAAAGTAAACAATTACATCATCAATGACTTTAGGAACGCTCATAGGGGTCACCTCTGAATTGAGTTTAAGCTGAAGCAATTTTCAGATTTGATGTAGCGTGGCTATCCGAATACTTTAATTATGCAGAATCGTCTGTTGATCTGCGAGCGATCGCATCAATTGTTTAGGTTAATCTCCTGACTTTTCATATTTCTTCAATGTTTGAAGTTTCTATTTGCTTTGCTTTAGAAAACAATGTAGAAAGTGAGTGTCGATATTGCCCCTTACTACTGGCGCAGTTGCTCAAGATGGCGCTGATGAATTGGCAAAGTTCTTCAAATGGGAATAAATAGCGGCTTGCTGCCATTATTTGGAGCCTTGCGAAAGCAATGCCTGTTTTTTCAAGAATATTTTATTAAGAAATACTATAAATATAGTTTGCGCCAACGGCTCTTTTAGACAGCTTTGGTCCTTTCTGTGCCTCCTTTGAACTCTTGATCGAGAAAATCATAGTATTTCACATCTTGACTTTTGGTTAAAATGACTATAACTTAGAAGAAGGTGAAGGCGAGTCTCCACAGCCCCTCAAGACTCCGTTTATAAACCCTTGATATTTAGGAGAAACGGGTGGAAGACCTAGAATTAACCATAAAACCAGAAGATTACAGCCTGCTGACCGATTTATACCAACTCACGATGGGGGCTTGCTATGTTGGTGAGGGCTTAGATCAGCGCAGAGCAAGTTTTGAACTGACAGTACGGCGCTTGCCTAAGGGCTTTGGCTATCTGATCGCCATGGGACTCGCTCAAGCGCTAGATTATTTGGAGAAGCTGCATTTTAGCGCCGCGCAAATCGAGTTTCTTCAAACTAGCGGACTGTTTGACCACGCCCCCGCCAAATTTTGGACGCTGTTGCAAAATGGACGCTTTACAGGCGATGTGTGGGCAATGCCAGAAGGAACAGCAGTCTTTCCGAATGAGCCACTGCTAAGAATTGAGGCTCCCTTGTGGCAAGCTCAACTCGTGGAAACCTACCTGCTGAACACGGTGAATTATCAAACGCTAGTTGCTACCCGTGCGGCTCGGATGCGAGATGCGGCTGGAGCCGAGTCCACTCTGCTAGAGTTTGGAACTCGCCGCGCCTTTAGTCCTCAAGCCTCCGTTTGGGCGGCACGAGCCGCATTAGGGGCAGGGCTAGATGCGACCTCTAATGTTTTGGCGGCACAGAAGTTAGGACGACAGCCGACCGGAACCATGGCCCACGCGCTCGTTATGGCATTAAGCGCGAAAGGAACAGAAGCACAGGCGTTTACTGCGTTTCATCGCCACTTTCCGGGTGCACCGCTGTTGATTGATACTTACGATACGATCGCAGCGGCTCGTGAGCTATCGGCTTACCTAAGAGATGGAACTCAATCTCTGGCTGGGGTTCGGATTGATTCGGGTGAATTGCTTTCTCTGTCTCAGCAAGTCCGAGACCTGTTGCCAGGAGTCCCGATTTTTGCGAGCGGTGACTTAGATGAGTATAAGATCGCTGAGCTAAAAGTGGCGGGTGCGCCTATTGATGGATACGGGTTAGGAACTCAGTTAGTGACAGGCTCTCCGGTAAATGGGGTCTATAAATTAGTGGAAATCGATGGGATTCCGGTGATGAAAGAGTCTCCTGGAAAAATTACGTATCCCGGACGTAAGCAGGTGTTTCGTCAAATGGAACAGGGGGTTGTGACGCAAGATTGCTTGGGGCTGATTTCAGATTCCCCATCAGCCACTCCACTTCTACAGCTTGTGTTTAAGCAAGGACAACGAGTGCAAGAATCAGAACGCCTAAGCGCGATCGCAGAGCGCACCGCTGAATCTGTCCGCAGTCTGCCGTCTTGGGTTCGTCAACTGGATGAGCCTACCTCGATTCCGGTTGAGCTTTCCTCTAGCCTTGCTGACCTAATCCAACATACTCACCAGCGATCAGCGCAAAGCGCAACTCCGTAAGAACCGCAGTAGACATTCGCCCCCGAAAGAGTTCGTCTGCCAAATGCGCTACTGTCAAAGTACTGATTCACAATCCTTCACGCTTCGTTCAAACCCATGCTCAACATTGCCCTGTTTGGAACCAGTGCTGACCCACCTACGATTGGACATTTGACGATTCTGCGATCGCTCTCGGAGCAGTTTAACGAAGTTGCAGTGTGGGCAGCCGATAACCCGTTCAAGACTCATCTGACGCCGCTCCAGCATCGGACTCAAATGCTGCGACTGTTGATTCAAGATTTGCACTGTCCTCGGCAAAATGTCTGGGTCTATCCAGAATTAAGCCATCCCCGTACTTTAGTGACGGTTGAACGGGCGCAGCAGCGTTGGCAGGGAGCAGACTTTACGCTGGTGGTGGGGGTTGATGTGGCGCGGCAGCTTTCAACCTGGTTTCGAGCCGAAGAACTGTTGCGGAAAGTCAAGGTGTTGATTGTGCCGCGATCGGGCTATTCCCTCAATTCAGGCGAGGTTGCACGATTGCAGCAGATGGGGGCAACGGTTGCGATCGCGCCGATCGTCGTTCCAGATGTTTCCTCAACAGCATACCGTCAGCACGAGGATTTAACGGGAGTCACCCACCGAGTTCAAGAGTATATCGATCGGGAGCAACTTTACGGATGCGACGCACGTTTAAAAAAACAGCCAGTTCATTAACCAGTTCACTCACGGGAGAGAGTCTTGCGGATTTTAGAGTCGGCGTCGATAACGCGATCTTTTCGGTCGATACGGCTCAAAATCGGCTCCTCGTGCTGCTGGTGATGCGCCACGAGGAACCATTTTTGGGTCAGTGGAGCTTGCCCGGAACCTTGGTACGTCAAGGCGAATCGTTAGAGGATGCCGCGTATCGAATTTTGTCGGAGAAAATTCGAGTCCGCAATCTTTATTTAGAGCAACTCTACACGTTTGGTGGCCCCGATCGCGATCCGCGAGAGGCAGAAGATAGCTATGGGGTGCGCTATCTCTCGGTCAGCTATTTTGCGTTGGTGCGATTTGCCGAAGCTGAACTGATTGCCGATGGTGTAAGCGGAATTGCTTGGTATCCGTTAGATCAGTTGCCCCAGTTAGCGTTTGATCACAACAAGATTTTGGAATATGGGCATGGTCGCTTGAAAAACAAACTGGAGTATAGTCCAGTTGCGTTTGATGTGTTGCCCGAAGTCTTTACGCTAAGCGATCTGTATCAACTTTACGCCACGGTTCTAGGCGAACATTTTTCCGATTATTCTAACTTTCGATCGCGCCTTCTAAAATTAGGATTTTTAGCCGATACGAAAGTAAAAGTATCGCGGGGTGCAGGTCGTCCAGCGAGTTTGTATCGATTTGACGCAGAAGCATTTGCCCCATTCCAAGACAAACCGTTGGTATTTATATAGTAGAGACACAATATATCGTGTCTCTCTTCGGAGAAATCAACATGGGAATCGACGAATTATTGGCTGACAAACGAGAGGAAATCTTAGCGATCGCCGCCCAACACGGAGCCTACAACGTGCGGGTCTTTGGGTCTGTGGCACGAGGCGAAGCACGAGCCGATAGCGATGTCGATTTTCTAGTTGAGATTGAAGAAAGCAGAAGCCTATTAGACCGCATTGCTTTAATTCAGGATCTTCAGGATCTACTAGGACGCAAAGTGGATGTGGCAAAAACTCAAAACTTGCACCGATTAATTCGCGATCGCGTCCTAGAAGAGGCAATTGCTCTATGAGAGAAGATCGTCTTTATTTAGATGACATTCTAAACTGTATGACTCGCATTGAGTCTTACACGTCAAGCGGACGTGATGCCTTCATGCAGACTGAAATGATTCAAGATGCAGTCATCCGAAATTTTGAAATCATTGGAGAAGCAACAAAGCAAATGTCGCCTATTCTGCGTCAGTCTTATCCTGACGTGCCGTGGAAACGAATTGCAGGGCTTCGAGATGTTTTGATTCATGATTATGTCCGCGTTGATTTAGATGAAGTTTGGCGCGTCATTGAGCAAGATGTACCAGAACTTAAAGCACGAATCACCGCTATTTTGCAGGAGTTACATCAAGGATCATGATGAAAATTGCGATCGTTTAGCAAGATTCAACGATTGAAGCTTTCAATAGCTGATATTGATCGAAAGGATGGAGCAATCAAGATGGGAATCGACGAATTATTAGCAGACAAACGAGAGGAAATCTTAGCGATCGCAGCCCAACACGGAGCCTACAACGTGCGGGTTTTCGGATCTGTGGCACGAGGGGAAGCACGAGCCGATAGCGATGTCGATTTTCTAGTCGAGATGGGTGAAAATCGTAGTTCCTGGTTTCCCGTCGGGCTGATTCTAGATTTGGAAGATTTGCTAGGACGTAAGGTAGATGTTGCAACAGATGGAGGATTGAAAGATCGCATCCGAGAACAAGTGCTGAAAGAGGCCGTTTCTCTATGAGAAATGACATTGAACGCCTGTTAGATATCTCGGAAGCCATTAGTCGAATTGAGCGATACGCCGCACAGGGAAAACAAGCCTTTGAAAAGGATGAACTGATTCAAACTTGGATTGCATATCATCTTCAGGTGATTGGAGAAGCGGCTAGAGCAACATCAGTTGAGTTTAAGAGCCAATATCCTGATCTACCTTGGGTAGAAATTGTTGGTTTACGCAACGTTTTAGTTCATGAGTATTTCCGAATTAACGTAGAAGTTGTTTGGGCAATTGTAGAGGCAGATTTACCTCGTTTGAAGCTTAAAGTAACCGCTATTTTGCAGGAATTAAACTAAGGATCATGATGAAGATTGCGATCGCACAACTCAATCCCACGATCGGAGATCTCGACGGCAATGCTCAAAAAATTCTCGCTGCCGCCAGTCGAGCCGCTCAAGAGGGAGTCCGGCTTTTGCTCACACCCGAATTGTCGCTCTGTGGTTATCCGCCTCGTGACCTATTGCTCGATCCGAGTTTTGTGAGCGCAATGGCGACCAAATTGTTGGAATTAGCGCGATCGCTTCCTGACGGATTGGCCGTATTGGTCGGAACAGTCGAGGTAAACGCGCGATCGCTACAAGCGGGTGAAAAACCACTATTCAATAGCGTAGCTTTACTTGAGAACGGTCAGATTCGCCACTTTCACAAACGCTTACTGCCAACCTACGATGTGTTTGATGAGGAGCGTTATTTTGAACCCGGCAATCAAGCAAATCATTTTATTCTTGATCTAGACTCTGCATCCGTTCACATTGGCGTCACCATTTGCGAAGACCTTTGGAACGACGAAGAATTCTGGGGAAAGCGCACGTATGATCTCAACCCGCTTGTTGATCTTGCCAACGCTGGCGTTAACTTCACAGTGAATCTTTCTGCTTCACCGTTTACCCTTGGGAAACAACGCTTAAGAGAACGCCTATTACAACATGGCGCAAAACGGTTTAACCAACCGATGATTTACGCGAATCAAGTCGGTGGCAATGATGATCTGATTTTTGATGGACGAAGCATTGTCTGCGATCGCACCGGAACTCTCATGGCTCGCGCCCATGGCTTTGCAGAAGATTGGCTCGTCGTTGAGTATAATCCTGAAACCCAAGACTTCTTACCAGGTTCAATCGTGCCAGATGTTGAGGATGAAGCCGCAGAAATCTACTCAGCCTTGGTGCTTGGCGTGCGCGATTATGCTCGCAAATGCGGCTTCTCTAAAATCGTGTTGGGCTTGAGTGGCGGAATTGACTCCTCGCTGATTGCCGCGATCGCCGCTTCAGCGGTCGGAGCAGAAAATGTGTTGGGCATTCTCATGCCGTCGCCCTACAGTTCCGATCATTCAATTGATGATGCGATCGCATTGGCACAAAATCTCGGCATTCAAACCAAGACGCTTGCTATCGGAACGCTGATGGAATGCTATGACGATACATTAGACGAGCTATTTGCCGGAACGTCCTTTGGACTCGCTGAAGAAAATCTTCAGTCCCGAATTCGCGGCACGCTTCTGATGGCAGTCTCGAATAAATTTGGTCATCTCCTCGTTTCCACGGGAAACAAATCAGAAGTGGCGGTGGGCTACTGCACACTGTACGGTGACATGAACGGCGGACTTGCCGCGATCGCAGATGTTCCCAAAACGAAAGTCTACGCCATCTGTGAATGGCTCAACCGTCAAGATAATCCTCCGATTCCACCCAACGTTCTGAGCAAACCGCCCAGCGCCGAACTGCGACCCGGACAAAAAGATCAAGATTCCTTGCCAGCCTATGAAGTGCTAGACGATATTTTGGATCGATTGATTCATCAGCACTCTACGATCGCGCAGATTGTCCAAGCCGGACACGATGCCGCGACCGTCGAACGAGTCGCGAAACTCGTCAAGATTGCCGAATTCAAGCGCAAACAGTCTCCTCCTGGATTGAAAGTGTGCGATCGCGCCTTTGGAACCGGGTGGCGAATGCCGATTGCCAGCCGATGGATCGCTCATCTAGAGGCTGAGCATTCGCCTGATCCGGCTAAACAATCTCTAGAGAATGTCTGAGTCATTACGATGCAACTGCAAAATCCGTGTACTGGCGCATCTTAGGCTCGTGAAATGCCAACACAATATCTTCTTTGGCAACGCCTGCCTGAACTAGATCACTTGCGATGCCTTCTTCAGTCCAGTCTTCCTCAATCCAGAATTTGCTGTCCCGAAGACGAACGTAGACAGTCATACCCGTAATACGATCGCCGTTCTGCCAACCAAGGTTCATCCAGATATAGTGACCTTTTGGCTCGTCTACAATCAAGAATGTTTCCATGTCTTGGCTGTTATGGCGATCGCACAACTCGATATACTCTGCCAAAATCCGCTTGATTAGCTTGGGATATTCAATTAGTTTATCCATTGCGTGATCTCCTCTGTTTCTGTATCTACAACAATGAGTGGAAGTTGATGTTTGTTGAGGATAAGTTGAATCACATCCTGATTGAAAAAGCTTTTATAGACGACTGCGCTAACAGCAACGTAAAGTTTACGCTCTGGTGCTGTTTCCTCTAAAAGGTATCGGTAGATATCATATTGACCAAGAGCCTCTTTCAAATCTTGTATCTTTGATGCCCCAACAAAGCTCTTCGCTTCAATCACAAGTTTTCGCCCATCTCGTTCAGCCGTAATGGGGCGCTCAGCACCAAGATCTGCGTATAGCGTTGTTCTGCGGTATTGAATTACGTAGGGGTCATCTGTAATCGTCCAGCCTTCCTTGATTAGTGCATTTTTTACCGGATTGTGGATAATGTCTAACTTGGGCATAGCTACAAGTGTAAGTCAGCCCCTCTGCTTGATGAAAGCCAAAGCTTTCGAGCATCTAGATCGATAACCCCAAGTCAACTTAATGCTGAAACTTAGGCAAGGTTTCAAGTACCGCTACACTCATCGCCCAACAGCCCAACTATGAATTGGCGAATTCTTTTGTAGAGGCTTGCTGCAACTTTTCTTGCAAATCGCTCCAATGAACTTCGGTGAGGCTAGGCAAGACGAGTTGTGCCGCCCCGACTCGTTCGACTGGACCTAAACCCAGTGCCCACATGCCTGCGGCTAAGGCCGCTTCAACTCCTGCTGCCGCATCCTCAACCACAAGGCATTGGGCTGGCTCAACTTCAATGGCGTTTGCGGCGAACAAGAAGAGATCGGGAGCGGGTTTAGGCCGCTCAACGCTGTAGCCATCTGCGATCGCATCGACGCGATCAGCGATGCCCAATTTTTCCACCACAGGTCGAGCATTCTTACTAGCAGAGCCGATCGCCGTTTTGATGCCCGCTTGCCGCAGTTCTTCGAGCAGCGTTAGCGCTCCCGGTAATAAGTCATCCGTAGAAACGTGTTCGATCGATTCGACGTAGTAACGATTCTTGCGATCCATCATCTCCTGCAATTGCGCTTCAGAATAGGAGCGATCGCCCACAATCAGCATCAGCGATTCTCGTCGGGACACGCCGCGCAGCGCTTCATTCGCGTCTCGATTGAACGGAATGCCTTCTTCATCGGCGAGGCGTTGCCAAGAACGATAGTGGTATTCGGCGGTGTCGGTGAGGACGCCATCGAGATCAAAAATGACGCCGCGAACGGGCAGGCTGGGCGTGGGATGGGGGAGTTTGGGTGTCGTCATAGCGTCTGATGGGGATGGGATAGAGTCTAGTTTAGGATCGGGTCGGAGGTCGAAGTCGTGCCATTTGCCGCGCCAGTATAGACGAAACTTGAGGCGAGTCCAACCGGGGGGAAGATGACAATGAGCGATCGGGCTTTGATCTCCCAGTTGAATGCCCCCGAATCCGAAGACCACAACCTGCCAAATGCCGCCTGCTGATGCTCCATGAATGCCGTCTGCGGCGTTGCCACGGGTATCTTCGAGATCGACTAAGGCCGCTTGCATAAAGCGATCGTACGCCTCAATAGATTTGCCTAAATCAGACGCGAGAATCGAATGAATGGCTGGACCGAGGGAAGAACCATAGGTGATATCGGTGCGAGGAGCATAGTAGTTCCAGTTCTTCTCGACCGTTTCTAGGCTGTAGGGAGGCTCTTGCGATTGGCGCATGAGATAAAGCAACATCAGCACATCGGGCTGTTTGAGCACTTGCCGCTGATTGCCCTCTTCGATGCCGATGAGCGCCTGAATTGATTTTGTTCGAGGTTCGTATTCGTTTAAATTAATGTCTTTAAGGTCGAAGAATCCCTCAAACTGTTCGATCAAGCCAGATGGACTCTGAAGAATCCAGAGGTTCGTGGCAATATCTTGCCACCGCGATCGCCGCTCTGGTGTAATTTTTAATTTCTGATCCAGTTCGCTTAACCGTTGTGGATGCGCTTGCTGTAGCCAATCATAAATATAGGCTGCTTTCTCTAAATGCCATTGAGCTAAGCGATTGGTAAATACACTATTGTTAACGTGTTCATGGTATTCATCGGCACCGATCACTTCACGGATCTCGTAGCGTTCGTCGCGGTTGCTCCACTCCACGCGGCTCATCCAAAACACAGCCGTATCTAGAATGATCTCGGCTCCGTAATCGCGCATCCAGTCATCATCGCCCGTAGCTTGCCAATAATTCCAAGAGGCATAGGCAATGTCAGCGCTAATGTGTATCTCGCGATCGCGGCACCAAATCCGAATATCGTCGGCGTAAGGATCATTCGGCAAGGCCCAACGCGGCGTCACTTCGTCGCCTGTATCAGCGCTTTCCCACGAGTACATTGCGCCCTTAAACCCGTAGTGCGCCGCTTTCCGTCGTGCGCCTTCAATGGTGTGATAGCGGTAAGTGAGCAGGTTTCGAGCGAGAGCGGGCTGCGTATAGGTGAAGAACGGCAGAATGAAAATTTCGGTGTCCCAAAAGACGTGACCGCGATAGCCAAATCCAGACAGCGTTTTTGCGGGAATGCTGACGTGTTCATCGTGTTTGGGTGCGGCAATCAGGAGTTGGAACAGATTGTAGCGTACCGCAAGCTGTGACTTAACATCGCCTTCAATCACGATATCGCTGTTTCTCCAGGTTCCGTCCCAAGCATCTTGGTGCTGCGATCGCAGATCGTCATAGCTGGGTAATTCTGCTAACTTAGCCTGTGCCGCTTGGGTTGGCGCTTCTGCCTCGCGAGACGTATACACCGTGATCAAATTCTCGATCGTTACTGTTTGTCCTGCTGATGCTGTGAACGTAGTCAGTAGCGTTGGATATCCTGGAACATTTGCTGTTTGCGGCGATGTCTCTGCTACCGATATCGTCATGCTCGATGCCATTGCCAGTTCAATCCGCGAGGTGCGCGTCCGCACCCTTAGCCACACGCCATGTTTGTTCGTACCCTGACCAATCGATTCCCAGTGATTGAACCCTTGATTTTCGGGGTAGCCGCTAATACTCGCCTGAACTTCAATCTCGCCCTCAAAATCGACGGGGGTAATTTGACAGCGCAACGCCAGCACATGCTGATCGGCTAGACTGGCAAACCGCTCAAAGTGCAGATCGATCGTTTTTCCAGTGGGACTGCGCCAGCGTACTGAACGGTTCAAAATGCCATGCTGCAAATTGAGGCTGCGCTCGTAGCTCAAGATCTCGCCTTGATCGAGCCGAAAGCGATCGCCCTCGATCGCAATCACCAACGGTAGCCAATCGGGGCAGTTGACCAATTCGGTGTAAACCACCGGAACGTGATCATAGACTCCATGAATCAAGGTGGCAGGTGTCGCTTGCGGGTAGCCTTCCTCGAAGCTGCCGCGTGTGCCCAGATAGCCGTTTCCAATTGTGAATACAGTCTCTCTGGTCTGAAGGAGCGCTGGCTCAAACTTCGGCTCGATCACCGTCCAGTCGCTGTAGATCAGGGATTGAGCGCGTTCGGTCATATTCATGGGCAAGAGGCTCCGGGGGAGAAGGGGGGTGAGAGGAGGGATGAAAGAGAAGGGATGAGGGATGAATGGGAAGTGGATCGGTAGATTGGTGCTTATCGCTCTCTGGAGAGGTGGTTTTCTAGAATAGTGGTGGCTCTGGGTTTGAAAATGAGATGGAAGATGAGTTCTAAATAGCGGAGGAGGGAGTCGCGGTTGTTGCGTCGCAGATAATTCCAGAAGCTGTAGAGCTTGGTTGATAGTAAAAGCTGCTTGCTGTGTAGCTGCCAATTGTAGTCGTCGTGAATGCGCTGGACGGCGCGATCGCTGATCATGCGCCAATAGTCAGGATCTTCATCACAGCGATCGAGAAAACCTCTGATCTTATAGGTCGTCGCTTTAAAGTCGGTGGGATTAATTAAGAAGCCGTATCTGTCATTTTCAATGATTTCCGATGGTCCTCCAAATTCGGTGGCAAAGGTAGGCAACCCAGACACCATCGCTTCGAGGACAGTGCGCCCAAAGGCTTCAAACAGCGCAAAGTGAATGAAAATGCCCCCGCGATCGGCAATTACTCGGTAGGTTTCACCCATGTCACGACTACTCATGCGGATGCCAACCCACCGAATCTTGCCGTGAAGATCGTATCGACTAATCAGCATGTGAAGTTTGTCGATTTGCTCTGCCTCCTCTTCGCTAACGGCTTCGTCAACATAAAGTTTGTTCGTCACCAAGATCAAGTTACAGCGCTCTTGTAATTCTAAATGCTCTGCAAAACACTGAACTAATCCAGTCAAATTTTTGCTCACGCTCATCGGAGCGAGTGACAGGAGCGGTCGCTTGGTCAGATCGTCGAGTTTTCCTAAGATATGATGGTCTTCTTGCGTAAACAGTAGCTCAGCAATTCGGATGGTGGCTTCGTTGGAGCGCCGTTGCTTGTCTGAATACGGGAAAAAGGTGGCTTCGTCCACTCCGGGCGGAATGCGGTTAAATTTGGGGCTGAATAAATCGATGCCATCGACGACGTGATAGAGTTCCGGCATAGTGAAGTGTTTGTACGATTCGTACTGTCCCAAGGCATCGGGTGTGCCAACGATCTCTTGATACGACGAGGTGACAATAAAATCTGCCGCGTTCATGCCGATCAGATCTGCCGTAAATTGAGCCGAAAAATGATATTGCGACTCGAGTTCGTGCCAATAGAGATTACTAAAGAGGTATTTGGGTTTTTCTAAAACGTGAGCAATATTGCAGTGCGTCACCTTGAGGCGTCGCGCCAGCAAGAAGGCGACCAAATTGCCGTCGCTGTAGTTGCCAACGAGTAAGTTAGGACGCCCGCCCAAGTGTTTGACCAGCTCGGGTTCGGCGTCGATCGCAAAGGACTCTAAGTAGGGTGAAATCTCAAATTTAGAAATCCAGTTGTCGGTGACGGTGGGGTTAAATTCTCGAAATGGAACCCGTAAAATCCAGGCGTTCTGCGTGCCATCGACGGGCTCAACGCGCATCGCACACTGCGTGCCTTCGCAGTTGGGAATGAGGCGCGTCAGAATCACGACATGGGGCTGAATGCCTAAAAACTCTAACCCCGCTAAGCGGATCTCTTCGTGCAAAGCTTTCTCTAAACTGCGGGCTTGTTCTAACACATACACGACTTGCCCCATCGTTTCAGGGCGTCCCAACACCACATTTTGTTGACCCACCCAGCCGTGAATCGACACCAGCGCCACGCGAAAAACGGACGGAAATCGAGCGACAAAGGCTTCTAAGATCGCTGGCTCTGGTGTGGTGATGAAATGGTCGAGTAGCTCTAGGGTTTCTTGTGCCCGCCCTGCGCTGTTGCCCCATCCCGGCTCAAAGCCGAGTTCTTGCATTTTGGGATGGGAGAGTTCGTATGCTTCATGGCGCGATCGCATCCCCAGGAGTTTAACCGCCTCCTTAATCCTTTTCACCAGTTCGCCTGCTGAGCCAATCTGCTCGTTGATCATGAGAGGAATGTCATCGTGGGCATGACGAAGCAGGACATTGTAAATGGTTTGCAACCAATACTGGGGATTGTCGGAAACCTGCTTTGCCAAGTAGCGATTAAGGAATGCAACGCCCTGCCCAATGCTGCGCGAGTCGCTGATGCTGGGTTCGCTCTCGTAGAAGGAACTAAGATCGAGTTCGACTAGGCTAGGCTGATAGCGCCCGACTAAGCGATCGCGGACATCAAGTAAGGCGCTGATGCTCATTCTTGTCGGATCGCTTAACTCCCGACTAAGCCGCCAAATCTCTTGACTGCCAATCCAGGGACGCAGCACGATCCAAACTTCGTCGTCTTCTACGATTAGTTCATGAGCGGTGTGAACCAGCCGACCAATAAATGACGAATGATAGAAATGAGCAGGCTTTTGCTGTTGCCGACAATCTTCTTCAAAGGTGCGGATAATCTTGTTGTGCAAAAAGTAACGCTTTTCTAATCCCTCAGCTGACGATTCCTCTGAGGCGGCGAGGGCATCAATCAGCCGATGCAGGGCGAGAGTTTCTTCGCGATCGTGGAGTATCGATTGAATAAGCTGATACATGACAGGTCAATCCCAGCACGAAAGGATCTCAGGTTCGGTAGTGAGAAAGACACTAGGAGCCTAAGTCTTGTGATACTGGGTAAGCCTGTATAGTTCACCTAGCCTTTGGCTGATTTTCTCAACATTGTGCCAAAGCTATTGCTGAGGAGTTGAACGTTTAGAGATGAAGTGGCGATGTTCTTGAAGGTTGAGTAGACGATCGCAGTGGATAAAGGATGCTGTGACGACGCAGGTCTGAGGTTCAATGATGCAGGTCTGAGGTTCAATGATGCAGGTCTGAGGTTCAACGATGCAGGTCTGAGGTTCAACGATGCAGGTCTGAGATTCAAGCGCGAATGTTTGAGGTGGGCTGAGGTAGGTCAAAGGTTCAACGATGTAGGTCTGAGGTGGGCTGACGTAGGTTGAACCTTCAAGCGCGAATGTTTAAGGTGGGCTGATGCAGGTCTAAGGTGGGCTGATGCAGGTCTAAGGTGGGCTGATGCAGGTCTGAGATTCAAGCGCGAATGTTTGAGGTGGACTGATGCAGGTCAAAGATTGAATGACGAATGTTTGAGGTGGGCTAACGCAGGTCTGAGGTGGGCTGACGTAGGTTGAACCTTCAAGCGCGAATATTTGAGGTGGGCTGACGCAGGTTGGACATTGGACGACGAATGTTTGAGGTTCAAGCGCAGTTGCAGCCGCATCAACACTGAACCTCAACGCATCTAAACGCTAGTTAGAAGCTGGAGCCATCTCAGGCGTTGTTTTAACTGACTTGCCCCGAATTGCTTTGAACAAGCTGCCGAGTTGCTCTGCGATCGCTTTTAATCCAGGTGTCTTTTTGGAAGCGGTCTTCACATAGTCATAGACAGTCAGACTGTCGCTCATCGCTTCGCTGCCCACTGCCATAAGCGTATCGTCTACCTGTTCACTCAGTTGAGTGAAGATCATCAGCAGTTCGGTGAGGTCGGTTGCGAGGCGATAGTCGTTGGTAAAGCGGGGGAGGTCGAAACTGGCGGGAAGAATGTTGGGGTTGCTTTGAGCGGCGGTGAGGCTGTTTTGAACGAAGGCAAGGCGTTTGTCCCCTAGCTTGTAGAGGCGTTTGCGATCGTCGGTGCTGAGCGTGACGAGGAAGGGGAGCTTTTGTTGAATGAGTGCGATCGCTTGCTTAATTTCTTGCAGATCGGCATCGGAAAGGGTTGCGTTCGGGTCACGATAAGACATAGTAGAAGCGTTCGATAAAAGAGTAAGTAAGTTGTAAAGGGAACGATCGTAGAATTCCCGAATGGTGAATGGTGGGAACATCACGGGTGATTTCGGTACACAGTCTACTTGCCCGTACAAATCACATACTGGTATCTCGCCGAACTCCAAAAGGCCAGCTAATCAACTCCTCTCACCTCGCTATACTGTTGAACATAGATGAGAGAACCAATATTCATGATCGAAAGAGACTTGATCGACGTTGCCCTCATTGAAATCATTTGAAATCTCTTCCTAGACTTTATGAGCCGATCGCTAACTATTTCCGATGAACTTTACGATCGTCTAGAAACCACCGCCAAAGCACAAGGTCTAGACAGCATCGAACGCTTACTCGAAGAATGGGAACAACGAGAAGCAGACCTCACCCAGCGCCGAGAAACCGTTCGTAGAATTAGTCAGATCCGCGATCGCGTGTTTGAAAAATGCGGTGAAATGCCAGACAGCACTGAGCTAATCCGTCAGGATCGACAACGATGAGATTAGTGATCGATAGCGGCATCGCCATTAAATGGTTCATCACTGAACCCGACTCGTCCATCGCCCTTGAAATTCTGAATCACTATCAAACTGGAGCAATCGACTTTCTCGCTCCCGAATTTATCTATGCCGAGTTTGGCAACATTGTCTGGAAGAAGCAGCGATCGCAAGGTCTACCGACGGATGAAGCTCAAGATGCTATTGTCGAATTTCAACGGCTTCGCCTCTTCCTATCTTCAACGGCTCACTTACTAAACAGTGCTTATCAGATAGCAGTTCAGCATCAGCGAACAGTATACGACTCCTTATACATTGCGCTGAGCTTACAGGAAAACTGCCAATTCGTGACCGCAGATCAAAAACTCGTCAATGCTGTTGGTTCCGCATTCCCGAATGTTGTGACACTGGCAGACTGGACTTACAGCTAAAACCTTCAAACAGATAACGCCGCCCCAAACAAAATTACCGCAACCAAACTTAAGATCGCCATCATCCCCGCAGGCATCATTTTTTTGGTTTTAATCCAGCGAATAGCGAACACAATCAGCAAAAATGCAGCAATGAAAACGGCTAACGACAAGCCAGTCGATGGATTTTGAGTTGTCGTGTAAGCCGCGATCGCAAGCGCCACCCCGCTTCCCAAACCCGATATCAACGACACCTTACTGCCAGCCTTGACATAGCCAATCACGCCCCCGATCGCAACCAGCAGTCCGTAAACTACAATCAAGCCAGCCCATGTCGTTGCTGATAGTGCCAGAGAAGAGGTCATGTCTCAATCCATTCCTGTTGTTAGCTTAAAGGACTTCCTTTCTGATGCTCATTCCGAACAGCAAGCGTTCGTCTCCACAATCGGCAACGCATTAGAAGACATCGGTTTCTTTGCCATTGTCGATCATGGTATCAACGCTGATCTAATTAGGACGGCCTATCAGGTTGCCCAAACCTTTTTTGAATTACCAGAGCCAGTCAAACTGCAATATGAAGATCCTAAGCTAAACGGGCAACGAGGCTTCACTAGATTTGGACGAGAACACGCAAAAGATCACTCCGTCCCCGACTTAAAAGAGTTTTGGCATGTCGGCAGAGAATCCACCCTCGCCAATCTGAAACCTGAAGAAGTGTCTCAGTTCCATGACGTGATGAGCCAACTATATAGTCAGCTTGATGCCTGCGCTGCCACCTTGCTAGAAGCTTGTGCCTTGTATTTGGGAGAGCCGCGATCGCTCCTCTCAACTATGGCAGATGGCAGCGATACGATTTTGCGAGTGATTCACTATCCACCCATTCCTGAAAACGTCGACGCCTCAAGTTTACGGGCAGCTCCCCACGAGGATATCAATCTGATTACGCTCCTGTGCGAGGCAACTGCAAGTGGCTTAGAACTATTGCAGCGCGATGGAACATGGTTAGCCATTCCAGCGCTAGAGGGTCAAATTATTGTCGATAGTGGCGACATGCTGCAACAACTCACGAATGGGCTCTTCAAAAGCACAACTCACCGAGTCACAAATCCCGATAATGTCCGCAATCGCCGCTTCTCAATGCCGTTTTTTGTTCATCCCAAATCCCAAACTGACCTAACGCCGCTCCAAAGCTGCATTGACAGAACAGGCGGCACTCAAGTCTTTCCTGCCATTACCGCAGGAGAATACCTTCATCTCCGCCTGCAAGAAATTGGATTGGCAAGTTAGCCAGTCGCAGAGTGCGTCAGTCTGTTAACCTGCGGGATGTACAATCCCAAATTGCCCTCACTCTAATCTTCTCTCTAAGGGGATAAAGCGAGATTCCAGTTCCCCTTCTCCCCACAGGAGAAGGGGCTAGGGGATGAGGGCTGTATTGCGTCGTTACGGGCCTATCCGCGTCAACCGCCTGCCGCAAATGTCACCATCACCGCAACTGAGAGTAAAATACCGGGAATAAGCATCAAGACAAGCATTAATAGATCGTGGGTCGTCATAACAATGAGGTTCTAGTTGGGTACAGTTTCTTAGAGGTTTACCGAGCCGCGAGGCACTGAAGCATCGCTTTCAGAGTTTGCACTTCTGGTGCCAATGACTACAGAGCATAACCTCAGCGTCAATACCTATCCATGCTAGTCCTAGAGACAGCTAGTTTTTTCGACCTAGAGATTGAGAAATTCTAAAGTCTTCGTCCCCAGCCTCTACCCTCCTGACAATGAACAACTTCTCTTTCGATGAATTGCAGCGCAAAGATCTTTTCATTGCCCTCGGTCTCTGGCTTGTAGTTGAACTGGTGAGTTTCGTTTTCTTTCCTGTTGTCGGACTGATTAATCCTGGCGATAAACTGAAAGCATGGTTTATCATCAGCGTACCGTTGGGAGTCGGTGGAGCTATTCTAATTGGAGCGAGTTCGCGCTTTCTTGCCGCTTTTCACGAAACCGCCAGAAAAGAATACAAGCGGTTGTATGGCTTTTTGGGTCAGTTTGGCGGCTGGATTGGACTTGCTGGAATCATGTTTCCTTTGTTTATGGTGTGTGTAGAGTTTTTCTCTCGCCTAACGTAAAGGGTAGTCTGAGATGGAACTGAGCTATGCGCTGAAAGAATGGGCGATCGCAGTCCGCGCTCTCGAACAGGGCGAAATGATTTTGCTGCTAAGAAAAGGCGGCATTCGAGAGCAGGGCGGGAAATTTTCGGTGGACCATGAGCGGGTTTTGCTCTATCCCACATACGAGCATCAAAATCCTCACTTACTCAAAGCGCCCTATGATGCCAAGGTTCAATCTGTTTCATCGGGCTGGCATCCAGAGGAAATTCAGATTAGTTCTTTTGCCGACATTACGGATATTTTTCAGGTGACAGAAGCAACTGTTGTGCAGGCTCTGTATCCGTACCATGTTTGGAACGCGCAATTTGTTGAAGAACGGTTGAAGTGGAAACCGAAGTCGCCGTTGTATGTGCTGGCACTGCGATCGTTCAAATTAGCCCAACCGCAATCGATTTCCTATCAAAGCGAGTATGGCGGCTGTCGATCGTGGATTGATTTGAAAGCTGATATTTCCCTCGAAAATGCCACGCCCGTCTTAGCAGATACCGCTTATCAGGAGCAGATCGAGGCGATCAAAACAGTTGTCGTCGCTGGCTAAGTAGCGAATGTAACGGCTAAAGCTCCTGAAATACTCTCTTGTGAGTCATTTTTTATTCTCGATTTGCAAAACTTTTTGCTGCAAATTTCACACTTCCGTCTATCCTGGGAAACCAAGTCAGTAGGAAGCTTGGGGTCATGGTTAACAAGGAAAGGACGGAAAAACTCGTGAGTCAGCGCAAATTCTATCTGTTGTCTTTTGCCTTGTGTCTCGCCGCTTCGCCTGCCTTGGCCGCCCCATTGCAAAACTGGCGATACAATCCTGCTACCAATCAGCTAGAAATAACCGTCAGACCTGGCGTGAAGCCTCGCTATACCTTCGCCGCTTACCCTGCCCGCATCATTTTAGAATTGCCCAATACTGAAGTGGGTAACGTCAAACTGCAAGAATCCTATTCTGGCGCAGTCAGGCAGATTCAGGTGGCTCAGTCTCAAAGCACAGCCAGAATTACGTTAGTGCTAGCTCCCGATGTGGTGTTGTCGAAAGAACAAGCTCAATTGCAGCAGGTGCGCGAACAGGATCGTTCAAGCGATCGCTGGGTGTTTCGCCCCCTCCTTGCCAATACTGCCAACACAACTGCTGTGCCTCGGCTCTCTGCCGTTACGCCCGCTCCGCGCGCTGGGACTGCTCCCTCTACGCCGCCTCCGGTTGTGTATCCACCGGGCTTATCTCCCAGTGAAACCTCGTCTGGGGCAACGGGCAATCCGGGTGTGTTAGCGCCGCCTGCAAGCGCAATGGACTTGCCTCCCAGCGAGGCTCCTCCAACTGCGATTCCGACTCCTCCAACCGCCGATCAGTTTCCCCCTGGGCTGGCTCCTAGCGGGCAGCCGAGCATCACCGTGCCAAAGGCCCAGCCAGACCTGCCCCAAACGCCGCCGCGCGAAGTTGTGAGCCAAGCGCCGCAAAATTCTTCAGAAGTTGTTTCCCAAGCGCCCCCTGCCAATCCGCTGCGTCTGCCCGAAGTTAATCCTAGTCTGGCAATTCCAGATTCTCTGCCGCCCGTATCAGTGCCGACGACTCCAACGGCTCCAACCGTGAGCGTGCCGCCGTTGCAACGGACAACTCCTACAACCGGAGCCGGACTGCCCCCAACGATGACCGAGTCGTTCCCCCCTCTAACAGCTCAGCCTCCTCAGCCCGCTCAATCCGTCCTGGGTGCACCTCTGCAACCTCAGACGCCGCAAGTCCTGCCGCAAGCTCTGCCTCAGGCTTTGCCTCAACCTGTGCCGCTCCCGCCGGATCAGACGTCGCAATTCTCTCAATCCCTGCCACCGTCAATTCCTCAAACGACGACCGTTGCAACGGCGGGAACAATTGAATTTGGTCAGCCGTTGCCCATTGGCGGAAGATCCTCATCGTCAAATTATGCCAGCCTGCCGTCGCAGCCGCCTTTGGTGAGTGTGGCGAGTCCTACAGAAGGGGTCATTTTGCCGTCAGGTACGTTGCTCAATCTTAGCTATCCTGGCAGTCAGGTCTTGAAGTTAGAAGCCAATAAGCCGCGTCAGGAAGTGGTATTGCTGCAAACTGAAATTCGCGATCGCGCGGGCAATTTGATCATTCCTTTCGGGAGTCAGGTGTATGGACGGTTTGAAACCAATCGATTCATTGCTCAATCGATCGCGATCAACGGTCGCTCGTTTCCGTTCGTAGCCCAGTCCGATGCGTTGGGAGGAGTGCGCCAAGTCAACGATCGCAGGCTGCTGCTCAATTCTGGGATTGGGGCAGTGGCAGGGGCGTTGCTGGGTGGGCTATCGGGTGGAACCGTAGCTGGAGGAGCGGCAGTTGGGGCGGGCGTAACCTATGCCACCGCACCGAAACCCGCCACGATCGCACCCGGTCAAATCTTTCAGGTGCGATTAACTCAAGATTTGCGGTAGATTGGCCCGACGACAAAAGACGGTGATAAATAAAAAAGGCGCGATCGCATTCATGCGATCGCGCCTTCAACCTATCCATCCTTACTCTAAAAATCGTTATTTTCTGAGGGAGCGCTGCCATCTAAAAAGAGATTCTTGGCGTTGTCGCTCTGGTAGACACAATCGATAATCGGCTTATTCTCTAGACTGCCAACATAGCCAAAGGTGCTAAGACGCTGACGACACTCCCGCGATTGATCTGACGTTAGAAGTTTTCGTTGCTCTAGCACTGCCCAGTTCGCCCGTCTCAGGACGCAGGCAGGTTCCATTCCCGCTTGGGCAACGTACACCTTAAACGGGTTTAGTGTGACATACAACCGAGCCGTCATCGACATGGCGCTTGCTCCATTCTGAATACAAACATCTGGCGTTGGAGCTTGTTGGTCGAGTTGAACGTTGGTTTGTAGAACACCGTTTTGATTGGGCGTCACAGTGCTAAACCCAATTCCGACACCAATTCCCAGAATAAAAACTCCTGCAATGATTGCGATCGCGGTGGCATTGAACAGCGAACTCACTTTCTTCTCCGGTTTGGGATCAGGCGGTGTGAAATCAGGTCGGCGCTCGTAGCCATCGTAGTCGTTGCGATCGTAGTCGTTGTAGGAATTGGATTTAGGTCTACGTTTCATGGTGGCTTCAGAAGTTGAGACGTTCGTAAGAAATGGTAAATGCTATTTTACTTTCTTTTACTAGTATGACGAATCTCACGGGCAGATGGCTGCAAATCGAATGTGCACTCGGTTGTTCCAAATGCAAAAATGATAAAAGTGTTTCACTGACGTAACCCTCGTGACCCTGCAAGCCTCTTCCTCAACGCGATCGCGCAAATCTTCTCTGGCAACGCTTTGGTCAGATAGTCTCACCGTATTTTGGGGCGATTGGCTCGATCTGCGAGTCAGACTGGTGCAAGTCGCCGCTTCAGGACTTATTTCTCCCTTAATTTATATCTTGGCGTTTGGTTTAGGATTGGGCAGCACTCTCGATTCGGTTGCAAAACCAACGGCAGGAGACACCTATCTACAATTTATTTTGCCAGGAATGGTGGCGCTCTCATCAATGGTAATCAGCTTTGGCGGAACGACGTTTTCGATTTGCGGCGATCGCTTGTTCACTAAAACCTTTGAAGAAATGCTGCTGATGCCCGTTCACCCGTTAGCACTGCACTTGGGCAAAATGCTCGCGGGAATTGTGCGGGGAATGCTGACGGCTGGGTCGGTGATTCTGGTGGCGGTTCTAGTGACAGGAAAAATTTGGAGCTTTCTCAATCCATTATTTCTATTAGTTCTGATTCTCAACTGTGCTGTTTTTGCTGGATTAGGTGTGTTAGTTGGCTTGAACGTAAAGTCTCTCGAAAGCGTTGGAATCTACAATAATTTTCTAATTGTTCCAATGTCATTTTTAGGCGGGACATTTTTCGACGTGGCAAATCTTCCGATTGCTCTAAAAGCGATCGTCTATCTATTGCCTTTGACCTATACCAGCCTAGGACTAAGAGCCGCTGCTTACCTTCCGGTTGCGCAGTTTCCTTGGTTCGCGATTCCAGTTTTGTTGATTATGGCGATCGCAGTTTCAGCCGTAGGTGCATATCAGTTCTCTCATTTACAAGATTAACGAGAAGACTAATTTTTACGTTCAAGCTATCAGCGGATCGATCGTTTCCACTACCGATTGTGCTAGCGCGTTAAAATCATATCCGCCTTCCAGTCCAAAAACAATTCGCTCAGTGATCGTCAAGCAATACTTTGTAAACACACCATAGTCTTTCGGCTTCAACGAAATTCCGGCTAACGGGTCGTCGTGGTTGGCGTCATATCCTGCACTCACTAACAGCACATCGGGCTGAAATCCCGTTAAAAACGGCATAATCTTTTGTTCAAACAACGGCTGGTAATCCTCAATTGTGCTGCCTGATCGCATCGGCAGATTCAGCACATTATTGTGCAGCCCTCGTTCCGTCGCCCGCCCCGTTCCCGGATATTGGGGCGACTCATGAATCGAGCAAAATCGAATGTTGGGATTGTTCTCTACGATCGCTTGAGTTCCGTTACCATGATGCACATCCCAATCGAGAATTGCGACTCGTTCTGCGCCATTATCTAACGCATATTGAGCTGCGATCGCGGCATTGCTAAACAAACAAAATCCCATGCCGATTCCTGACACGGCATGATGTCCTGGCGGACGCGCTAAAGCAAAACAAGGTTCTCCGCTTTGCAAGGCATGATCCACCCCATCGATCCAAGCATTGACCGCGAGCATCGCCACCTCAAAACTGCGCGGCGACACCGGAGTATCACTGTCGATGTGTCCGCCGCCTTGCTCAGCTAACTGACGCAGTGCTGTCACATAGCGTGGACTGTGAGTTTTCTGGATCAACGGTAGCGGCGATCGCGCTTCAATGGAGGTTGGGGTGCGCCAGTCTAGTTGGTCTGCCCAAGGCGCAGACTGAAGTGCGGTTTGAATCGCGGTTAAACGTCCTGGTTTTTCAGGATGGAGAATGCCGGTATCGTGGAGCAGAAACTCGTCGGAGTAAATGATGGGTATCATGGACAGTGAGGTGCGATCGCGCTCTGAAATTACAGCAATTACAGCATAGGTAACTTTAACTATGCCATCCCCTCTTTGAGGACAACGCTTTATTCCCTTATCACAAGGCTGATTTCTGCACACAGTCAGCATCTTCACTCCCCCGTCAATGCCTCATTCTGTGCGCTCTTCAGCCCCCTCAACGTCCATGAAAATATGATAAAATTTAGACAATATTGAACCTAGCGAGTATACTTTCTAGGCTTTATTCTGCTGACAGGCTTGCACTGACATTTCGGAGTATTCTATGACCTTCTCCCAAGACCCGCCTCAAGATCGGATTATTCCAACCGACTTACGCAACGAAATGCAGCGGTCTTACCTGGAATACGCCATGAGCGTGATTGTGGGGCGGGCACTTCCAGACGCGAGAGACGGCTTAAAACCCGTCCATCGTCGCATTCTTTACGCCATGCATGAACTGGGTCTCACCCACGATCGCCCCTTCAGAAAGTCGGCTCGTGTCGTCGGGGATGTGTTGGGTAAATACCATCCCCACGGTGATACCTCGATCTACGATGCGCTAGTGCGGATGGCTCAAGATTTCTCGATGCGAGCGCCGCTGGTGGACGGACATGGAAACTTCGGCTCCGTCGATAACGATCCGCCTGCCGCCATGCGATACACCGAGTCGCGACTAACTTCCCTGACGACGACCGCACTGCTACAAGACATCGAAGCCGAAACGGTCGACTTTGGCGATAACTTTGACGGATCGCAACAAGAGCCGCTGGTGTTGCCTGCCCGGGTACCGCAACTGTTGCTGAATGGCTCATCCGGCATCGCGGTGGGAATGGCAACCAACATTCCTCCCCACAACTTGGGAGAATTAATTGACGGTCTGATGGCATTAATTCAAAATCCGGACATCACCGATTTGGAGTTAATGCAATACATTCCGGGTCCTGACTTTCCGACTGGAGGACAGATTCTCGGACGCACCGGCATTCGAGAAGCTTACACGACAGGTCGCGGCTCGATTACGATGCGCGGTGTATGTTCGATTGAAACGATCGAGCATCGAGGACGCCCCGATCGCGATGCCATCATCGTCACCGAACTGCCTTACCAAACTAACAAAGCGGCGTTGATCGAACGGATTGCAGAACTCGTGAACGATCGCAAGATCGACGGCATTTCCGATGTGCGCGATGAGAGCGATCGCGACGGAATGCGAATTGTGATCGAGCTGCGGCGCGATGCTTACGCGCGAGTTGTGCTGAACAACCTCTACAAGCAAACGCCCCTGCAAGCTAACTTTGGGGCAAACATGCTGGCACTCGTCAACGGCGAACCGCAACTGCTTACCCTGAAGCAATTCCTCAGCGTCTTTCTCGATTTTCGGATTGAAGCGATTACTCGGCGCACTCGCTATCAGCTTCGTAAAGCCGAAGAACGCGATCACTTATTGCAAGGCTTGCTGATTGCTTTGACTAACATGGACGCGATCATTAACTTGATTCGTCATGCGGCAGATACGACAACGGCAAAGCAAGAACTTATTTCTACCTATGAACTTTCAGAAGCGCAAGCAGATGCCATTCTGCAAATGCAGTTGCGGCGTCTGACGGCACTCGAAGCGGATAAGATTCAGCAAGAACACGACGCTTTGCAAGAGCAGATTGCTGACTTGCTCGACATTCTTGCCCGTCGAGAGCGAATTCTCGAAATCATCGCTACCGAAGTGACGCAACTACGAGCATCGCATGCGACACCTCGCCGCACGGTGATTGAGCAGTCTGAAGATGAACTCGGCGATATTGATCTAATTGCCAACGAGAAATCTCTCATTTTGATCACCGAGCAAGGTTATATCAAACGGATGCCCGTTGATTCGTTTGAGGCGCAGAGCCGAGCCACCAGAGGTAAAGCGGGAGCGCGAATGAAGGAAGATGATGTGGTTGAACACTTCATTACCTGTTGCGATCACAATAGCATTCTGTTCTTTAGCGATCGCGGCGTGGTCTACGCGCTGAAAGCCTACCAGATTCCCATCGGGTCGCGCACCTCGCGGGGAACCCCGATCGTTCAACTGCTGCCGATTCCTCATGCTGAAAAACTCACGTCGGTGATTCCGGTTACAGAGTTTACCGACGATGAATACCTGGTGATGCTAACGCAAAAAGGCTTCATTAAAAAGACGGCGCTTTCTGCTTTTGGCAACATTCGCTCCAACGGACTGATTGCGATTTCTCTTGAAGAAGGCGATCAGTTGCGGTGGGTTCGTTTGGCGCGCGTCGATGACAGTATTATTATCGGTTCGACCTTGGGACGTTCGATTCACTTCCGCGTCAACCATGAGCAGTTGCGTCCGCTCGGTCGCGCCACCCGCGGAGTTAGAGCTATGAATCTTCGCAAGGGCGATAATCTGGTCGGGATGGCAATCTTACCGAGCCAAGTGGTCGAAGATGTGGCTCAAGCAGAAGCCGCCGGACTGATCGATGATGCTGAAATCCCAGTAGAAGACAATACCGAACTTCCGCCTCAGTCAGGGCCGTGGGCGTTAGTGATCACCACGGGTGGACTGGGTAAGCGAGTTCCGGTGACTCAGTTCCGTTTACAAAAGCGGGCAGGCATGGGCATCATGGCAACAAAGTTCCGCAAAAAGGGCGATACGTTAGCGGCACTGCACATTGTGAATGAAGGCGATGAACTGATGCTAATCACCAATCGCGGGGTCATCATTCGCCAGTCGGTGAACGCCATTTCGTCTCAGTCTCGCGGAGCTACCGGAGTCCGGGTTCAGCGGTTGGATGAGAATGATGCGATCGCAGCGGTGGCACTCGTTCCGCCTTCTGTGGAAGTCGCTGTCCTTTCACCCAGCGCTAGTGATGAGGCAGAATAAGTTGATTGGCAACGGTCAGTAAAACGGAAACCATTGCCAATCAGATTTTTTCTACGATCATGCATCAGTCCTTGATGCATGATTTTTTATGGCATGATTTCAGTGGAGTGGAGTTCGCCCAGTGACGCGGCAGCTTGAACTCTCACATGAGAATCCGCATCTTGGCTTAACCGAGTCAGAAGGGCGATCGCGGCTTGGCGGTCATCTCCTTGTGTATTGGAAAGTAGCCCACCTAAAGTAGACGCGATCGCAACTCTTAATACGCTATCTGGATGTTGAACATACTCCGCTAAGTGCGCGATTTGATCTTTCTTTGACTGGTGGTCTAACTGAGTAATCTCTTGTAATACATCAGGCGCGTGGTGGGAGTGAGCCTGCTGCTCAAATTCAAGAGGATAATCCGGATAAAGATCAGGAATTGCAATCTTCTTAGGACTAACTGGATCGACAACTTCTGAAAGGGTAAGAGAAGTAGCTAACGGAATGTCATACCCAAAATTCGCAGAGTCCGGCGTAGCATTTGATACGTTGCTAACAGATTCATCATCAGAAGACGAGCCAGCTTCTACAGTTTCTGCATCAAATTTTGAACTTTCTCTACGTGTTGCCGGACGGATTTTAACAGATTCATCGTCAGAAGACGAGCCAGCTTCTACAGTTTCTGCATTAAATTTTGAACTTTCTTTACGTGTTGCCAAACGCACTGGAGTCCTTGTAGAACTGGGATGATTGTCATGGGAAACAAACTTATCTCGCGTTTTTAGAGCCGCCTCGATCGCTGCAAGAATCGCTACTAAACTTAGAATAATTAATGAAATACTCATTTTTCTCTGTTACTTGTTAATTCCGATACTTCTATTTCAGCATTAATAATTCGCTCAATTCATCTAACTTGTTATATAACTGCGTGAAAATGAGCATCCTGTGTGGGTGAAGCAGGTTTAGCCTAATTCTGGTGCTACTTACCTCCTTCTAAAGACTGTCTTTGCAACGGCAACAAATCATCAATTCAACTGATTCCAATTTCCCTTTTCGCTGCAAACTTTCTACTCAACAGTTTGCTGAAATTTTGTTGGTTAAACTTTCACATTTTCCTAGACTGTTTTACTATTTATAAAGGATGTATCACTATTCCAAATGGTTTGTAGTGTAAGTCTATTGCCTGCGGCTGATCAACTTTGAATCCGAGCCAGCAGATCGAGCACTTGCGTTAATTAGAGTGACTCAATAGATTGCTACAGTCCTGCTTTTGTATTGTTTTACTTCTTGTACTGTTTCACTTCGTTTAATAAACCCTGATCGTCCTATGAAATCTATGAGTTCCTGGCTCACGTCTTCTTCCCTGGTTGCGGGAGTTCTAGCTGCAATGGCTCCCGCCGTTGTTTTTGCACTGCCTGCTCGTCAATCGGCAACACAGCCAACTTTAGTTGCTCAAGCGCAATCAACAAACTACCAGATTTATCAGAGTCCCCAGCTTGGGTTTAGAATTGCTTATCCCAAGGGCTACACCGTGGATACGAGTGATGTTAGCAAGGGATATCTACGCTTTTCTCGTGATGCAAGCACGCTTCAAGCGAGTGCCGCTGAAACCTCAACGCAGGCTCAGCCCGGTGGTCAATCGGGTAGCATTGTGGCGTCTACCTTTGACAATCCGGGTGGCCTGTCCGCTCTCGAATGGGCACAGCAGAACGGCGAGAAATCGTTTTTTGAGACGGGACGGCAAAGCAACTATCAGAGCCGCAAGTTTGCTGGACAAAATGCGATCGCATATTCGTGGTGTGCGTCACAGTGTGGGGATAGCGTTGTTTTTCCCAGCCGCGATGGTAAGCGCATCATTGTCTTGAGTGCAGTCTACCAGTTGCCCGGAGACGCTGTGCGGTGGGAATTTCAAAACACGATTGGCAAGTTCCGTTTTAACTAGTTGTCTATTTCTAGAAAGATCTCCGATTTCCTGAAGAAATCGGAGATCTCAATATGCTGCATTTTAGGTTTACAAGTCCTGCGGAACCTTTAGCAACTCCTGTTCCAGGTCTGGATACTTCTCTGTTTGTTTTATGAACCCATTGGTTGGGTCTGAGTACTCCTTTGTTGCGTTGAAGTACTCCTTTGTTACGTTGGAGTACTCCTTTGCTAGATCTGAGTACCCCTTTGTTGCATCAGAGTACTGCTTCGCTGCAAACGAGTACTCCTTTGTTGCATTGAAGTACTCGTTTGCTAGATCTGAGAACTCCTTCATTGCAAACGAGTACTCCTTCGTTGCATTGGAGTACTCGTTTGCTAGATCTGAGAACTCCTTTTCTGGATTTAGCACTGTTGATTTACTTCCCAGGCTTTAGAAACAGCCACCCCACAAAGAAGAATGAAGCTGTAAACAGTTGAGTGATATCAAGAGCAGAGAGATATCCATCCATGAGTGCCGCGATCGCGCGATCGGCAAGACCAAACAGCCACGAAGAAATGCCCAAGAACCAAATGCCATTCTTAAGGTTAAACAGAAACGAGAGTAGCTCAGTCGGTGGACGAGTCATAAGTAGCGCCTTGGTCGAGAACCTCTATCTATATTAAGAAATATCTAATTTACTTGCCATAATTGCCTTGATGTACATCCATCTTGCCTGACCTCTCACGGCAAAGATGTTTTTACCGAACATTAGGAACTCTTGCTATGGGTGTATAGGTTGTGGTTCTGTGAATTGGTATGAGTAATATTGAATGTCGTCCCAAAGGGTGGATGAGATTTGCCAATTCTATTAATCATTGGTTGATACGCCAGAATGTCTTACGCTATTGATTTTGGAACCAGTAACACCGTCATTACTCGTTGGAATCGAGCCACTCAACAGCCTGAAACCTTGGCACTGCCCAATATTTCTGTGCGCCAGGGGCAAAACCCGCCTCTGATTCCCAGCTTGGCGTATCTTGAAAATGCTGCAACTCCAAAAATCGTCGTTGGGCAAGCGGTACGCGATCGCGCCTTAGATGTCACCTCAGATGCCCGATTCTTCCGCAATTTCAAACGTGGCATTGGCACGAGTATTCAAGGCTTCTTACCAGAATTAGATGGACGCACCATCACCTTTGAGCAAGTCGGAGAATGGTTTCTGACCGAAATCATCAATCAACTCAAAGCGAGCGATCCAGAAGTGACGGATTCGCTCACGTTCACCGTGCCAGTCGATAGTTTTGAAGCGTATCGGCTTTGGCTGGGTCGGGTGTCTGAGGCGCTGAATATCAATCAAGTCAGAATGATCGATGAGCCAACGGCGGCAGCATTGGGCTATGGCTTAGCCGATCGCGAAATTCTGTTGGTGATCGACTTTGGCGGCGGAACCTTGGACCTGTCGCTCGTCCAGCTTGATGGGAGCGAAACCACCTCATCGAAACCCCTCGGATTTATTCTCAAGTGGGGACAGAAATCGTTTGCCGAACAATCGGGACAGAAGCCAAAGATTGCGAGAGTGTTGGCAAAAGCAGGGCAAAATTTAGGCGGCTCTGACCTGGATAATTGGCTCGTCGATCACTTTGTCGAAACTCAAGGACTTGCCGCAACGCCGCTCACCACGCGATTAGCTGAACGACTGAAGATTCAGCTTTCTCTGCAAGCGCAAGCCCAAGAAGTGTATTTCAACGACGAAACATTTGATAGCTACGATTTGTCGATCAGCCGCGATCGCTTTGAGCAAATTCTCCAAGACCACCAATTTTTTGACCGTCTCGACACAGCCATGGAGCAAGTGCTTCAGCAGGCACGGCGGCAAGGATTATCGGTTAGCGATATTGATGCAGTCTTGTTGGTTGGCGGCACCGTGCAAATTCCTGCCGTGCAGACGTGGGTAAAGCAGTATTTCGATGCGTCTAAGATTCGCTGCGAAAAGCCCTTTGAAGCGATCGCGCAAGGAGCGCTGCAACTGAGTCAAGGCGTGGAGTTAAAAGACTTTCTCTACCACGGCTACGGCATCCGCTACTGGGATCGACGGCAGAAGGGGCACAATTGGCATCCCCTGATCAAACCAGGGCAGCCTTACCCAATGGGCAACTCAGTCGAGTTAGTCTTAGGCGCATCAGTGGACAATCAGCCCAGTATTGAACTGATTGTGGGAGAACTGGGCACTGAAACGGTGCAAACCGAGGTCTATTTTGACGGCGATCGCTTGATCACGCGCAATTTATCCAGTGGTCAAACTTCGGTACAACCCTTAAATGATCGAGAAGGGGCACGCGCGATCGCAGAGCTTGATCCGCCCGGAGTGCCGGGTAGCGATCGGATCAAAGTCCAGTTTCAGGTCGATGAGCACCGCTTTTTGCGAATCACGGTTGAAGATTTGCTCACCGCTCGCACCTTAGTTGAAGACCAATCCGTTGTGCAGTTGAGTTGACTTCAGAGCTTGCACTTCTTGTAGTAAACCGCAGTGAAGCAGCAAAATTAAAACTGGGACAGGTGAAGGATATCCAGTAGCGTTTACAGAGCTAGAGTCGAAATTGTTACTCTCGCTACACAAATCGTTCAAATCTCTACAATGTCTCTACAATAAAATCTCTACAATAAACGGTGACTGCTACTCCAGGAGCAGCTTCATCCGTCAAAATTTTTGCTCGTCTTTGTTAAAAAACGCTATGTCCACTTCTTTTCAGGCTGAACCATCAATCCAGGATCTCAACATTTCCCTGGAACGCGACCTCTTTTTGCGCACATTAATTCGAGAGCTAGCGGGTACGTTGCAGGATGTCATTGGTTTAGAAGAAGCCTCCGGGTTTATTAGTGTGGTTGGTCAAACCATGGGAAGGCAGATTGACCAGGACTATAAAGCTGCTTTAAAAGTATCCAATTTAACACCAGAGCAAGTTACTGATGTCCTCGTGGATTTGAAAAAGCGAATTCAGGGCGACTTTTTTGTCATTGAGCAGACGGATGAAAAGATTGTTTTTGGGAACCGCGCTTGCCCGTTTGCCGAGAAAGTTGCCGATCAACCTGCCCTGTGTATGATGACCTCAAACGTGTTCGGCTTCATTGCTGCTGAGAATCTCGGCTATGCCAAAGTAGAACTGCAAGAGACGATCGCGATGGGTGCTTCGGCATGCAGAGTCGTGATCTACTTAAAGCCAACTCCAGAGGCAGAAGAAAGCCACGGATACGAATACTTCAAAGGAGAAAATGAGGATTGACACCTGAACAGTTTCTCGAATTCGCCCGACTCTTACCAGAACCGTCACTCCTAGTGACAGGAGAGGGGCAGATCGTTGCTGTCAATGCCGCATTCACTAAACTGCTAGGTCGTTCAACACTCCAGGAAAAACAACTTTTTGCTCTAGTTGCGAATTCTCATGACACTGTAAAACAGTATCTGCGTTCTTGCTCCAGAAGCCGAAATATGGTGTTTGGCTCATTGACGTTCCGTACCAGTGATGGGCAATCTTGCTTATGCCGTTGTGAAGGGGCAGTTCTGCGTCCTTGGTCGCCTGACTCGCCTGCGCTAGTTTTCTTACGCTTAAAAAGCAGAGAATCAGCCAGCCACCGATTTGTTCTTCTCAACAGGAAGATCGACGAATTGGCAAAAGAAGTGCGAGAACGTCAACGAGCAGAGGAAGAGCGATCGCAGCTTTTAGTACGAGAGCAAATGGCGCGAGCGGAAGCCGAGAGATTGAACCGATTGAAAGACGAATTCCTCGCGACCCTTTCCCATGAGCTACGAACTCCCCTGAATGCGATCCTTGGCTGGTCTCACGTGCTGCTTGCTCGGAAGCCGGACGAATCAACAATGAATCGTGCCATAGAAACGATCGAGCGCAACGCCCGCTCTCAATCGAGATTGATTGATGATCTGCTCGATATTTCACGCATCATCACCGGCAAAATTCGCCTCAATGTTCAAGCGATTGAGCTTGTAGCCGTGATCGAATCCGCCATTGATACGGTGCAACCTGCTGCCGATGCAAAAGAGATTCGGCTGCAATCGGTGCTTGATCCATCTGCTGGTCCTGTTTTGGGAGATACCGAGCGGTTACAACAGCTTATTTGGAATCTCCTCAGTAATGCGATTAAGTTCACTCCCAAAGGTGGGCGGGTTCAGATTGGGTTGAAACGAATTAATTCCCATGTTGAAATCAGTGTGACCGACACAGGGCAAGGCATTAGTGCTGAATTCCTTCCATTTGTGTTCGATCTTTTTCGTCAAGCGGATAGTTCACTCACGCGATCGTTTGGTGGATTAGGGTTGGGGTTAGCGATCGTCCGCCAATTAGTGGAGTTACATGGCGGAACTGTAAGTGTTGAGAGTTCTGGAGAAGGGCAAGGAGCAACCTTTACTGTGAACCTGCCAGTCATGATCATCACGCCGATGATTCATGAAGCAGAACGGGTGCATCCTACTGTAGGAGGTAGTTCTTCGTTTGACTTCTCGCCCAGATTAGATGGACTGAAGCTACTAATTGTTGATGATGAGGCGGATGCCCGTGATCTCCTCACCTATACTCTAGAAATGTGTGGAGCCGAAGTGATAGCAGCTAATTCAGCCACTGCCGCGATCGCGGTGCTGACGCAGGCATCTTCCTCAATCGATGTGTTAATCAGCGATATTGGTATGCCAGATGAGGATGGCTATGAACTGCTACGTCAAGTCAGAGCATTAACGCCAGAGCAAGGCGGACGCATTCCTGCTGTCGCTCTAACAGCCTACGCTAGAACAGAGGATCGCAGAGCCACACTTTTAGCAGGCTTTCAGTCTCACATCGCTAAACCCGTTGAAGCGGCTGAATTAGTTGCAGTGATTGCCAACCTGACTGGACGAGTTGGAAGGAGCTAAACGAGTATTTGAAGAAAGGTTTCAGAATGAAGTACTCTAGCCCGACACTTTGTAAGGTTGCAGGACTTTGCGGCGCAAATTCAGTCATCCTTACCCAGGTAGTAAAGGATGTCAGGGTATCCAGACTTCCATCTATGAAGAGTAGGCTTACATTTTCGATAATGCAATTCTGTATTACTGAATGTAATGAATTGAGGAGTGGGTTGATTGCTGCAAGATGTTGGTTTGCTTAGTGTGTTAGCCATTGCGATCGGTGCGATTCCTGGAGCGTTGTCTCGGTATCACTTAACAGAATGGATCAAAGCAAAATATGGGACAAAATTTCCCTATGGAACATTTGTTATTAACTTGACGGGATGCTTGGCAATGGGTTTCTTTTTCACAATTTCTAAAGGAATCACAGGTTATCCCAAGGAATTAGATCTACTTATTAGAACTGGATTTCTAGGCTCTTACACCACATTTTCAACCTACGGCTTTGATACTTTAACTTTGTGGCGTAGCAACCAAAAACTTGCTACGTTTTTTTACTGGGCAGGGAGTGCCATTCTAGGTTTGGTAGCAGTGATTCTAGGGACTGCGATCGCTAATTTTTTCGTGAAGTAATTCCATAAAACACACTATTGGTTTTGAGGTCAAAAGGAATGGATTTTTTGAGGGGGCGTTTATCCCTCGCTGTGGCGATTGGGGCAATTTTTGGAGCGTTGAGTCGTTTCTACATAACCGAATTTGCAAAAGCTATTTTTGGAAAAGATCTTGGCTTTTACGGTACTTTCCTCATCAACGTGTCGGGCTGCTTTTTAATTGCTTATATTTTGACGCTAGCGTTTGAGAATATTCGCAGCATCTCACCTGAACTGCGACTGATGACTACAACAGGATTTTGTGGCGCATACACTACATTTTCAACCTATGGTTTGGAGTCAAAAGGTTTTTTGGATAAGGGCGATATCACGATGCTGTTAATTTATTGGGTTGGCAGCGCGATCGTAGGAATGATTGGTGTCCAAATGGGTGTCTTTCTAGCCAGATCGAGTATTCAATAGATCACTGCCTCGTCAAGATACCCATCGCTCCTACCCGAACAGCTAAAACGCCTCTTGCTGCAACGCTCCTGCCTGCACCTCTAGAATTTGAGCAGACTTGATCCACTGAGCATCGAAAGAGCCGAGATGAGTAGACGTAATGAGCGTTTGAAATCGATCTTGAATCGCCTCTAAAAGCTGATTTTGGCGATTGAGATCGAGTTCGGCGAGAACATCATCGAGCAGCAGGAGCGGCGGCTCGCCGATCACATCTTCGATCAATTTAAGCTCGGCAAGCTTGAGGGCTAACACTAACGTGCGCTGTTGCCCTTGAGAACCGTATTGCCTAGCGGGAGTTTGATTAATGGTAAAGTCCACTTCGTCGCGGTGCGGTCCAACTAGCGTCGTGCCTTGATATTGCTCTGGCAGCGATCGCTGCTGAATTTTCTCTAAAAACGCTTTTTGCAGCGCTTCGGGAGTGTCTTCGTCTGCCGTTACGTTTGAGGCATAGCGAATTTCTAACACTTCCGTACTGCCGCTAATCGCTTGATGCCACGATCGCGCAAAAGGAACCAATCGATTCAGGACTCTGGCACGGCGGCGAATCACGCGAGAGCCAGCGATCGCAAGTTGAGCATCCCAAAGTGCCAGTTCGGATGAAGGAGTTTGGAGTGCTTCTTTCTGGATCGCTTTAAGGAGGGCGTTGCGCTGGCGCAAGACTTGGTTGTACTGCTGAAGGACATAAGCGTAGACGGGTTCAAGTTGAACCAGCAGAGAATCAAGCCACTGACGGCGCTGATCGGGGCCGCCTCGCACCAGATCGAGATCTAGGCTAGAGAACTGCACCATATTCAGCGTGCCAAGAAAGTCGAGTTGACGACGCAGGGAGACGCCGTTGAGCGCCACTGTGCGTCGCCCATTTTGCCGCAGTGTCATCGCGAGTTCGATGCTGCCCGTGTCTTTGTCAAGCTGCCCGCTAACGTGGGAGAGCAGTTCTCCGTCTAAAATTAAGTCGCGATCGCGGGAAGTCCGATGAGACTTCAACGACGACAGCAATTCGACCGCTTCTAGTAAATTAGACTTACCCTGAGCATTGTTGCCGATCAGAATCGTCTTAGCCGCAGTAAACTGAACCGACTGATCCTGATAATTGCGAAAATGTTTGAGATGCAAAGACCGAAGATACATGGGTAATGGTTATATCACGATCTGAACCTTGACAACGTGATTGAATGGCTTTCGTTCAGTCTAAGCACAGAAGCCTATCCTAGCGATCGAAGATTCATTCGTAAACTCAGAGGATTCATTCGTAAACTCAACTGCCATTGAGCGGGATGATTGCGATCGCTTGATTTACGATTTAGCGCCATCAGGCCAAAATTTTTCAATTAAAAGTTTTGAGGATTGTTAAAACTCTCCGCCAATCCTTTAAAATGGCTATTTGCATGTCTTGCATCATAAGGTGTCGTAAAAGGGGTAAACATGGCTAAACGCCGTAACCAAAAGAAAGAAAAAGCTCTTCGTAATCAAGCTTACGCTCGTAAGTTCCGCAAACGCACAAATAATGGTCGCATGTCGTCAAGAAGACGCTACGACAATCGGGATGAGTCATCTGAGACTGATCAAGAAGGCGCGAACAGAGGCAGTGAAGGCGCTGCGGATCTGTAACACTCTCGTTCAGATCGCCCATTTTAGACAAGCTTTAGTGAATTGTCTTGATACAAAAATGCCCCAGATCTTTAAGATCTAGGGCATTTTTGTATGTGTCTAATATGTGTGTAATGTGTAGGGGTTCAACCTTCGGTCGTTTTCACGGTCTTACGCCCGCAGCACTTTTAGGTAAAGCGTGGTTCTACAAGATTTTGTCTTAGATCTCAGTCGTTGTTAGACCAAAACGCTTGCAGTCTTTTGATAGAGTGCAACGATCGCATCCAACACCTGATCAATAGTGAGATTATCGGTTTCAATCCCGATCGCATCGTCCGCTTTTCTGAGAGGCGAAATGGCGCGAGTACTATCTTGACGATCGCGCTCTGCGATCGAGGCTTCTAATTCGCTCAAGCTCACGTCCGATTGACCCAAATTCTTCAGATCGACCTGCCTGCGTCGTGCCCGCTCTTCGATGGACGCTGTGAGAAACACCTTCACTTCTGCATCGGGAAAGACATGCGTTCCGATGTCACGACCATCAATCACAATCCCGCCGCGCCGACCGTAATTTTGTTGTTGCTTTACCAGCGCTTCCCGGACTGATCCTTGCGCCGCGATCGCCGATACTCGTGCCGTTACCCTTGGAGTCCGGATGGCTTGCGTTACATCTTCACCATTCACAAATACAGAAGGCGTTGAGGTATTTACAAATTCGATGTGACACTGGCTCGCTAATTCTGCAACCGTGGGTTCATCGCTCAAATCGACACCCGATTGCAGAAGAAACCACGTCAGCGCCCGATACATTGCGCCCGTGTCGAGGTAGAACAACCCTAAAACCTCAGCCGCTTTTTTAGCAACGGTCGATTTTCCGGCTCCCGCAGGGCCATCGATCGCAATAATAGGTTTACGGTCACGCAATACATAATTGTCAATCAATCGCGTTGAGCCAATTCGAGCCGCTAGCGTTAACAAGCCTTCGTCGGTCACGGTTTCTAAAGGTTCGAGAGTCATAGGGTCAACGAGTTCAATGTATTCGGGATGAATCACGGGGACGTTCGCCAGTTCTAGTTTTACTGCCTGAACTAAGTTAGCACTCGAACGCTCTCCTGTGCGAAACAGTTTTTGAGCCGTTGCTAAACCTTGATAAAGCGTGGCAGCTTGTATTTTTTCTTCATTAGACAGGTACTGATTCCGGGAACTCAGGGCGAGTCCGTTTGCTTCTCGTATAATAGGGCACGCAACAATCTTAACGGGTAGGTTCAGATCTCGCACCAATTGCCGGATGATGGCGACTTGTTGAGCGTCTTTCTGCCCAAAATAAGCGCGATCGGGCTGTACCAAATTTAGGAGTTTTGTCACAATGGTGGCGACGCCTTCAAAATGACCGGGACGAAATGCGCCGCACAAGCCCAGCATCATCGCTTTGGGCGGCTGAACATAGGTCTGAGTCGAGGCGGTGACGCCCATTTCTTCAGGCGTTGGGGCGAAGAGAACATCGACGCCTGCCTCTTCACAGAGGGCGCGATCGCGCTCTAATGGTCGGGGGTAGCGACTAAAATCTTCGTTTGGTGCAAACTGAAGCGGATTGACGAAGATGCTCACGACCACCAGTTGGTTTTCTCGTTTGGCGCGATCAATCAAACTCAGGTGCCCAGCGTGCAAGGCTCCCATCGTGGGTACAAAACCAATGTGAAGGGCGGGGGTTGGAACCGGATTCGACGGGGAATCGCTGGATCGAGGCTGTTTCCCCCGACTGAGATCTAAGTAACACCGCAATCCTGCCACAGTCGAAAACAGCCGCACCGGAACCCCCAGGAAGTCCTTAATATTGTCTTCTCAAGTGTATAGAATTCGTCTCGTTCTGGTCGAGAACGATGGAATTTTATCGATACAGCCGAGCTACTGGTTACGCCTCGTATAGCCTGCGTACAAACAGTACCTTTTAGCTAGCTTTCTACAATTTCGGTTTGACCTCAAACTCCATTTTGGAACGGTAGAAACAAACATCAAATTCAAGGAAAAAGTTAGTCTGACCTAGAATCAATGGTGCGTTTGGACTCTTCACCCAAGCAAACACCAATTCAGTTGGTGAAAATTCTCCGATCTGAGCGTTTCCTTCGGAGTTGCGTAGCTAATCGCAGAAAGTGGCATCGCTGGCTGACTGCCCAGATTGCTTGCTAATTGAATAATGGCTCTGCGCTCATCCCAAATACCTCCCAACTGAAGACCGAATTCGTAAGGTAAGACGTTTACGGTTGCTCCACTATCCACTAAACCAACCGCTTCAACGCTTTGAGCTTCTCGACGCAGCGATAACGGAAGTCTTGGCAGGCTGTCAAACTCGTTTTGGGTTGAGCTAGTGGTTGAATATTTGAATCGCATTCACTACTACTGATTTACATCTGACTGCTTAAGAACTTCCATTAAAACTGCACCCGCTCCAAAACAATCATATGGAGTTGACAGGTCATAGGTTTTGAAGGGTTCCAACGGCGAAATATCCTCAGCTATCTCTAAATCCTCAGCCAGAATCCGAATCAGTTTAAGTTTTTCCGCTGCGGAGAGTTGCCGCGCCGCAGGAAGCACCTCAGCGAGTGTCATGTGCTGTACCTCTACTTTCTAAGGTTTATGCTTACAGCTTACTTGATGCTTACCTCATCAGGCTAACGACCCCGTTCACCCGTGCGAGTAGCCTCTCGGACTTAACAAAGAAATACTATACAGTCGGTGTACAACGGTGTACAACAGGACTGTTAGCCTGCACGGTTCAATCAGATGAGAGCAAAACGATGTTTCCATCTCTAGCAGCCTTCTGAAAGAACTCTACCAATTCTGGATACATTTCTAACAACGGTTCTATCTCTTCCTCATTCCATCCACCAGGACGAGGGTTCGGATAAATTTCTGCAGCATTAAACGCAGCAGGATCAAATCTTCGTCTCAATTCCTCAACAGAAATTGTACTCAGCAACTCGGCAACTGCTCTAACCTCTTCAGGTGCAAGGTAGCGTACAAACCCGTATGTTGCTTCAAACTGCGTTGGTGTATCTCCCACAACGATGTTGCAATATGGTGGTTGTAACTGAGTATCACCCTCTAAACTTGAATCCCCGGTGATTAGAAAATGTAGGGCGTGCCATTCTTTTTCAAGGCTAAAGTAACGTTCGTCAGCTTCTTGCTCCTGAAATTTGGCAAGCATTGCCTTTGGATTACTAAAATCGAAGCTATCTAGGTCAGGCCCGAAAAAAGATTCAGCCGCTTCAGGATCATTTTGAAGCTCTGAAAACTCCTGTGGTGTAACACGTCTGTAAGTAGCTGTTATACCCATACTATGTTCCCAAACTAAAAGCTATTCACAATATTCCCAGGACTAAAACTTCTTTGATAGTCTTGCACACACTACTGAATACAAACAGAGAGCCCCAAAGGATTGCCTTGATAGAGAATCAGCCGCATAACTATTGATTCTGTAGAAACAAGGGAGCGATCGCTCCGCGCTCAAAAGAGTGACGCTACCATAATGAGTAGTTCCTCTATACTGCCTCCATCTATGAACTTCTTGACTCAACTGCTCCACATTGCGGGTTCAGGTGCGATCGCTTACATCACCTCTAGCAGTGTGCGCGACCCCAAAAGTCGTCCCAATGTCCTCGCGGGTTTTCAGATGGCAGAATCAGGATCGGTGCCGTTTTTAGAAGCATTGCGCGATCGCGCCAAAGCAGAAGGCGATGACTGGTTAGCTGTGCGTTTAGACAAACATGCCTCAGATGAGAAGCGTCACGGTCAGATTTTTGCTCACGGACTAAAGCAACTGAATAAGAAAGTGATTGATTTCACTAAGTTGCAACAAAAGAAGGTGGTAGACGGGCGACCCGATGAGCAAAAGCGGAGCCCGTTTTTTGCGGCTTATTTTGAGGGGTTTTCTCAAGACGACTTGAAACCTCAAAACCTCGATTGGACAGTTTTTCTGGCAAGTACTTATATTTTGGAGTTTGACGCGAGTAAAGACTTTGTGCGAATTGCCAACGCCTTACCGAGCGATCCGGTCAGTGCCAATCTCAAGAAAGGCATTCTGAGCGTTGCTGAGGATGAAACAGGTCATGCTGCCTATCTTCGCGAAACGCTAGAGCGTCGCTTAGGAGTCGCTAAAACTCAGCAGTTGATTGACGAATGGCGGACTCGTAAAGTGAATGCACTAATGGCAACGGTGCAAAACTTTGTGCAAAAGGGCGGTGATATGGGTCAGATGACCGAAGAAGGCTCACCCGTTGATATGGAAGAGGTGCGAGCGGCTGAACAAGTCGCTGCGTAGGGCTTTCTGGCAAAGTTGGTACTTCAGTTGATAGTTCACAAGTCAATAGTTTACAGATGATGGATGTTGGCAGCCTTGTTCAGGCAATTCTGAGCAGCGTTGTTAACATCCATTTTTTAGCGGCTCTGCTCCTAATTCCCTTAAAATCAAGCGCTTTGAACCCATTGAGATAAACTTCTTTTTCAAGAATGTAAACGAAATCTGTTAAGAAACTTTACATAATATAAAGTTTTATGTATCTTATTCCTAGGAGATAAATCCGCTTCTTCAAAGGATTTGGTATTACTTTCTTGCCAATTCTTGCCGATTGTAAAATCTAGTAATGGTGAATTTGTACTATGCCTATTACCCTTGACTCAGCCCGCAGTATTTTTCCGAATACTCTTTCGGCTGATGCAGTACCGGCTTTAACTGCTAGATTCAATCAACTCAGCGCTGAAGACCAACTGGCATGGACTTGGTTCGCGTTTCTTGAAATGGGTAAGACGATTACGATCGCGGCTCCAGGTGCAGCGAGTATGCAGTTTGCAGAAGGAATTCTACAGCAGGTCAAAACCATGAGTTTTCCTGAGCAAACGCAGGTCATGTGCGACTTGGCAAACCATGCTGATACACCCATCTGCCGCACCTACGCGGCGTGGTCGCCAAACATCAAATTAGGATTTTGGTATCAGCTTGGGCAGTGGATGGAACAAGGGGTCGTTGCTCCAATCCCGGCAGGCTATCAGCTTTCGGCGAATGCATCGGCAGTGCTGCAATCCTTGAGAGAAATGGATCAAGGTCAGCAAATCACCGTCTTGCGGAACTCTGTCGTCGATATGGGATTTGATCCAAACAAACTAGACGGCAGCACCAGATATTCCGAACCGGTTGTTGCTCCTACTGAACTGTCACAGCGCACAAAGGTCAACATCGAAGGCATGAATAATGCAACGGTGTTGAACTACATGAACAACCTGAACGCGAATGACTTTGACACCCTGATCACGCTGTTTGCGCCAGATGGGGCATTGCAGCCTCCGTTCCAAAGACCGATCGTTGGCAAAGAGGCAATCATGCGCTTTTTCCGAGAAGAGTGTCAGAACCTGAAGCTGATTCCAGAGCGGGGCGTTTCTGAGCCAGCAGAAGATAGCTATACCCAAGTGAAGGTGACAGGTAAAGTGCAGACCCCTTGGTTTGGAGCCGCAGTCGGAATGAATATGGCGTGGAGATTTTTGATCAATCCTGAAGGCAAAATCTTCTTCGTCGCCATTGATTTGCTGGCGTCTCCCAAAGAACTGCTAAATCTGGTTCGCTAGAGAATCGTTAAGCACGAGTCCATCGCGGATGATCGGTGAGCGCTCTTTTTTAAGGAGCGCTCCATCATTTCGGAGGGTGTTTATCCAGCTTGAGTGACAAGTAGATTTTAGATTGAGTGATGAGAGTGCGTGAAATTGAGTGGTCTACAGCAGAGAAAAAGGTAGCTCAAGCCGCGTTTGAGAAAGCCTACAAACGAGAGATTGATGCCTTAATTGAAGACGTTCGTAAGAAAGCGAGTGCGATCGCAGGGCTTGACGATATGTGGCGTTTACACGATTTTCTAAGTGCAAAACGACACGAGATCGATGGTAAATATGACTACCGATATTCGGTTCTCATCTTTGTCTTTGCTGGATTGGTTAAAGAGGGATGGCTACAGTTAGATGAACTAGAAGGACTCGATCACGGCAAGCTCACTAAAGTAGCAGCGCTTGCGCGCATGTAATGTTGGTCAGTCATCCGCCTTGCTAATTCTTCAACACCATGCAATTGCAGATTTCCGCCCTGTCTTGTTGTCAAATGTACCTCTTGCAAGACTTAGAATAAGTAGCAGTGAGTTTATTGTGTTGCGTCATGCAGGTTGCGCCCTCTGTTACCGCGATTCCCGGACAGTATTGGAATTGGCGGCAACAACAAATTTATTACGTAAAAGCAGGTGAGCGTCACTCAGATCGCCCTCCTCTTTTATTGATTCATGGCTTTGGAGCTTCGACCGATCATTGGCGAAAGAATGTAGCTGGACTGAGCGAGCAGTTTGAAGTGTGGGCGATTGATCTGTTGGGATTTGGTCGCTCAAGTAAACCTGCATGGGAGTACAGCGGTGATTTGTGGCGCGATCAGTTGCATGAGTTTATTACGGATGTAATTGGTCAACCTGCGGTTTTAGCGGGGAATTCGCTCGGTGGCTATGTGGGGCTGTGCGTTGCGTCGCAGCGTCCCCAGTCAGCGGCGGGATTGATTTTGATTAATAGTGCAGGCCCCTTTACCGACATTCAAGGCACAACGAAACCTGATCCGATTCGGCAGGTGATGGGAAATGTGGTGACGACCTTGTTTCAGCAAGACTGGGCAAGTTGGCTGCTGTTCCAATATGTGCGTCAGAAGTCTGTGATTCGCAAAACGCTAGAGAAGGTGTATCTCGATCAGAGCGCCATTACCGATCAACTTGTTGAAGACATTTATCGTCCTTCGGCGGACGTCGGGGCGGACAAGGTGTTTGCTTCTGTGTTTCGCACGCCTCAAGGTGAAAAGGTCGATGTTTTGTTGGGAGAGTTGACGAGACCGCTTCTGATGATTTGGGGGGAAGGCGATCCGTGGATTAATGCGCGATCGCGCGGCGAAAAGTTCCGGAGTTATCACCCGCAGTTGACCGAGTATTACCTGCATGCGGGGCACTGCCCGCATGATGAAGTCCCCGATCAAGTGAATGCATTAATTGGTGACTGGGTAACCGGCTTAGCTTAGCGGCTGATTGTCTGTGAACCGTCCAATGCCTAACCGCACGATCGACAGTGACAAAATGATCAAAAACATCACGAGTCCGATCGTGCAGGCATAGCTAATTTCTAGGTTCTTGAAGGCTTGCTCATAGACGTAATACACAATCGTTTTGGAGCTATTGAGCGGGCCGCCTTGCGTCATGATGAAGATTTCTTCAAATACCTTAGTGGCAGAAATCGCCGAAATGACGCCGACTAACAGCAGGTAAGGCTGCATCAGCGGAACGGTGATGTCCCAATGCTTACGGATACCATCGGAACCATCGATCGCGGCGGCTTCGTACAAATCGGCAGGAATAGCTTGCAGTCCGGCAAGATAGATCACCATGTAATACCCCAAGCCTTTCCAAACGGTGACGGCCATGACGCTAAAGATTGACCAGCTTGGATCGGTTAACCATGGAATGGCGGCTATACCCAAGGCTTTCAGCGTTTGATTGAGCAGGCCGTTATCGGCATAAAGCCACTTCCAGGCAATGCCTGCGACGACCATCGAAATGATGACGGGCGTGTAGTAGGCGACGCGAAACCAGCGAATGCCCCGAAGTTTTTGATTCACGAGAATTGCCAGTCCCAACGGGGCAATCACGAGAATGGGCACAACACACACGAGGTACAAAATTGTATTGCGTAGGGTTTGCCAAAAGAGCGCATCGGCGGCTAGTCGCTTGAAGTTTGCCCAACCAATCCACTGTGGTTCGTCGATCAGGTCGTAGCGCGTAAAACTAAGATAAAACGCTTGCAGCGCCGGATAGAAGACCGTAATTCCTAGGATGATCAGCGCGGGCAGTAGAAAGAAATAGGGCGTGAGATGACGCTGAGCGGGATACCAAGTGCGGAGGGTCTTCATAGCAAACGGGGCAACCCCTGAGAAGCTGCATGACAAAAACACTCTCACACTTTACCGCTTCACTATTATGGTTTGTTAAAGATTCTTTGGTTTGCGGTCTTTGACCATAACTTCATCAAAGACTATTCAAAGTCTTCAGCCTCGACGCGCCTAATCGCCCGTCTAGCAGGGAGAGCTTGCGATCGCCGTCGAGCCGTGAGGTAGTTTGGATAGTCCTCATGAAACACTTCAATCGTGCGAGAAGGGCGCTGCTGTCTGGCAAATAGCGCAAACATGGCCACGAGCGCGATTCCTCCTCCAAAGGTGAGAATCATTCCTCCTAGTGCCCACATCAAGCCATTCATGACTGGATTGGCAGCTTCAGCGTTAGGTGTTGGAACGGCAGTCGGTCGCACCGGGAGGGCTGACACACCGTTGCCCTTGTTCTGAGCGGTCAATGTTTCGATAAAAGCTTGCTGACTTTGAGTTTGGGCTTTTAGCTGCTCGATCTGCGTGCGCTGCTGCTCGACCTGCGATCGCAGTTGCTCTGCCTCCAAACGCTGCTTATCATAGTCGTTGGTCGGTGTTGCCACTGCGCCGGGTGGATACATTCCCGGTGATGGATAAGTCGGAATGGTGGGATAGGGCTGAATTGGGGAGAGCGGCGACGAAGGAAGGGCAGGCGAATTAGCAGACACACCTCCCCGCAGCAACACTATGGCTGCGAGTCCAGCGATCGCTGCGCCTCCTAAAAATGATGTTGTGTCGCTCATCTCCTCTTCACCTTCTCTGGGTTGGAACTGTTTGCAAACGGTCTTTGGTAGTCATTCAGCTTACGTGAGGCAATCCAGGAAGTTTCGTGAATTGGCACTCAATTGCTTGCGTAGGATCGTAGTTGTTTAAGATACCTACTTACTATTCAAAGACACAATTCCCCATTTCTCTACTTCAGTTTATACAAGTTTGTCGAAATGAGTCATTCAAATTTATCGATTTAGCAACAATTCTGAATTTGAATCCCATTAATCATCAAGTTTACGAGGCTGACGCAGCGAATTTTTGGTTCTGCTGCTTTCCCTACCCGTCTCAGAATGGGCAGGCAAGCGTGTCACTCTAAATACATCCGCCTGATTAAATACTACTGAAATAAATTCATTCCCCAGTCATGTCTAGGACTTACGCACGCCTTGTTGGCATCCCATGTTGAAACGGATGTAGCAGATGAACGGATTAACTGGCTTCATCATCTATTTTTACGGAGCGTTGCTGGAACTATCTGCTACATCGTTCTCCGCTATCCACTGGGCTGGCACTATTTCAGTTGGCACAGCATGACGCTAAACCATTGGTTCTGATCTGTCCAAACGCGAATCGGCATTAAGCCTTTTGACTCCAGCAGAGGCTGCATCTGATCGAGATCAAACTTGCGGGAAATTTCGCTCAAGATGGTTTCGCCCGCTTCAAACTCGACCGTCAGATCCAGTGCTTGAAGATGAACAGTCTGCGATCGCAAACTCTTGAGATGCATTTCAACCTGTCGCTGCGATTCGTTGTAGACCGCAACATGCTTAAATTGGGTCAGATCAAAGTTTCCATCAAACCGACGATTGAGATGCCGCAGCATGTTTAAGTTAAACTCGGCGGTGACACCTTGACTATCGTTGTAAGCGGCTTCGAGTTGGGCTTTCGCTTTATGTAAATCAATACCTAGCAAAAAATATTCTTCCGGTTTCAGCGCATCTGTAATCTGTTGCAGAAAGATGTCGCAGGCTTGCGAGTTGAGATTGCCTAACGTGCTGCCAATAAATCCGATCAGGCGGGTTGGCAGTTCGCTATCCGGCAGCTTTTGCAGCGCTAGTTCGTAGGTTCCGATGAATCCATGAACGTGAAGGTCAGGATAATCCAGCAACAACTGCTCAGCACTGCTTTCTAGAATGCCAGCGCTAATATCGATCGGGCAGTAGATCAGTTCTTGTCCTGAATCTTGATAAGCATTCAGTAAGATTCTTGTCTTAGTCGAACTGCCGCTTCCCAATTCGATCAGTTCACAAGCTCCCGTGATCTCTGCGATCGCGCCTGCATACTGCTGCAAAATTTCGGTTTCGGTTCGCGTTAGATAATATTCTGGCAACTCACAGATTTGCTCAAACAATTCAGAGCCGCGATCGTCATAAAAATATCGGGGTGGCAGAGTCTTTGGCGTTTGGGTCAGTCCGCGCACCACATCACTGCCCGGATGCAGTTCATCTTCAGATGGCTCGGTCGGACTAACAAGATGTTCTAAACGTAATCGGTGTTCAACTGAATGCAGTTTAGATTGATCAATCGATGGAGATGTTGACATAAATCTGGAATCACTCCTCAATGCGCTAATTGCGGGTTTAATCGACAGTTCCAACTGAGATCGGCTACGACTGCATGAATGCAAAGGCGCGGTCATCGGTTCGTGGTGCAACCGATCATAGGGCGGATCGATTCTCTACGATTTGGCGCATCGAAAGCCTGCAAAAACTTGTTGAACGTGAGGATGATACCAATTGCGAAACGAATTCCGCATCGACCACCGCCGCGTCGCCCAACTGCCCCCTTTCAACACCCGATGGGCATTGTCAAAATAGGTTTGAGAATATCCTGCATACGGGAAGCACTCAAAGTTTGAATAGCCGTCAAACCAGGTTGCCGTCCATTCCCAAACATTACCCAGCATATCAAAACATCCCCAAGGACTCTGCCCTTGAGGATAGCGATCGACGGGCGTAGTCCTGCCGATTCTATGCTGATGATTGCAATGCGATCGCTCCGGTTCTGCGTCGCCCCACGGATAAGTCAAGCAAGTTTGCGCCGTCGAATTCCAACTTGCCGCTTTCTCCCACTCTGACTCCGTAGGCAACCGCTTCCCCACAAAGCGAGCGTAGGCACTCGCTTCATACCAACTGACGCCACAAACTGGATGGGTATCGTAAACCGGATCGTCTGTCCAATACAACGGAAACTGAGTCTGGGTCGCTTGCAGCCAGTTCCAGCCTTCCTCTGACCACCACTGTCGATCGCGATAGCCCTCTGCGACAAATAGACGATACTCCTGACACGTGACCGGATAGCGATCGATCCAATAGTCTTTTAAGTAAACCTGTTGAACCGGACGTTCATTGTCCATCGCGTCGATCGAGTCGCTTCCTTGCTCGAAATAACCCGCCTCAATCAGAACCATGTCCGCTTCTGGAACAGAGCAATTCGTCTCATTAATCCAATCAGTCGTTGTGTCTGTGTTCGGCTCGGTTGACCGTTGAGATAACGCCAGCACAATGGCGATCGTCTCTGCGTGTTGGCTCTCGTGTTGAATTAACCATCGCCACAGTCGTTCTTGTTTCTCTAGAGGAGCGACCTCTAAATAGGTAAGCACCCTGGCTCGAATCGTATCCATGTAGTCTAAAACCTCTGCGCTCGCTGGAAGATGCACGCGATCGCGCTTCAGCAATCCGTCTTGAGCAAACAAGCGATGATCGCCTCGCGTCGGCGGATCGCCTGCACAGCGTTGCAGAACCCATAGCGCTTCGGTGTAAGCGATGTGTCCGAGATGCCAGCCAATCGGACTGAAGTCTGGATGCGCCTGTCGGCAAAACGTGTCGTAGTCAACGTCTTCAAAGAGCGCCAACGTTGCTTCGCGGCACTCCTGAAGGGTTTGCACAACAGAATTAGACAGAGAATTAGACAGGCTGAATATCGATCGTGAGGTCATGATGTACGGTAAAAAGGCAGCGATCGGGCAACGATTCCCAATTTCCCTCAAACAGAGGTTCCGATGCAATCAGCACTGAGTTAGAGACTGAGTTATCTTTCAAAGGCTCATCTTTCAAATAGTAAAGTGAAGGGGAATCGAGCTGGTAAGCATAGCGAGATCCAACGAGTTGTTGACCATCACTGAGAATAAAATTGGCAGAAAACGGCGTTTGATGTTTTTCGCCTAGCTCCGTCAGTCCCTTTAGCATGTGGTGTAATGCTTGGGTCAGGGTAGAACTCGTCTCAAGCTCATCGATCAGCAGTGCAATCATGTGTTCAGAATCGGTTGATCCCTTGACCCATTGGTAAGCTGCATCACTTAAGCGATCGCAGATCGGACGATACAACGTATGCCGGAAATCTTTGATCAGCCCATTGTGCATACTCAAAATTTGACCATACTGAAACGGCTGACAGTTGCTCAAATCTACAGCAATTCCGGCAGTTGCACTTCGAATATTCGCCAACAAACAGTGCGACTCGACATACCGACTCAAGCTCGACAAATTCACATCATTCCAGATGGGCGCAACGTTCTTATAGGTGAACGGCTCCGTTTCACGCTCAGCATCATACCAACCAATGCCAAAGCCGTCTGCATTCACGACTCCTGACTTCATCTCCTTCGGTTGATAGCTCTGGACAATCAAGGAGTGTTCAGGTTGACAAAGCACTTGCTCCAACGAAATTGGAGACCCTAAATAGCCCAGTAAACGACACATAGGTTAAGAAAAGTTAACAAGAACAAATTGAACCTCGATTCTGGCACGATTTTTTAAGTTCTGCCGAACGGGACTGCTGTTAAAGCGTTTTCTCAAAAGTTGCGCGTTGCGCTAATCGCTAAACAGGCCCAGCCGACAATAAGCCCCACACCACCGAGAGGCGCAACCGCCCCTAACACTTTCACTCCCGATAAACTCAATCCGTAAAGACTGCCGGAAAATAATCCAATTCCAATCAAAAAGCTAATTCCTGATGCATTTAGCCACGCCTGATTAGCCTCTGGACGGCTCAATAAAATACCTACCATAATTAAGGCCAGCGCATGATACATCTGGTATCGCGCTCCCGTTTCAAACACATCGAGCATTCGTTCGTTCAAGCGTTCTCGCAGCGAATGTGTTGCAAATGCTCCGGCGGCAACTGAAATTCCTGCTAGTGTTGCTCCTAATGTAATAAACAATTGTTCCATAATTATCCTTTTGGTACTATCAATATTGCTGCGCCAGTCGCTTCTAACTTTTGCTTTAATGAATTGGCTCGTTGTTCAGTGACATCGGTTGCGATCGCAACCGGACGCGACTTGGCTTGTTTCAACAGTGCCTTCAGCACTGATCGCTCTAGCCGCATGTTTTGCTGAAGTAAACTGAGCACGCGATCGCGATGCTGCCAAGGAAACGATTGCAGCACAACATCATAAGCCGTGGCAGCCGGAAGCGCGTTAAAATCTCCATCGAAATAGTAGAAGATCTTTCCTTCTTCCGAAACATTGTAGGCTGCGTTAAACTCGCGTGCCCGTTCATCTAAATATGCTTTCGCGTCTGTGCCGCTGATACCCGCTTCCATTGAGAAGCGCAGCACGTTCAATTGGCCGCCATTTTCCTTCAGCAATCGGTAGAACACCTTTTGCAGGCGATCGCGCTCTTTTTGGTTGCGGCGATCGCGGCTTTGAATCAACAGCCAACTGCCCAATGCGGTAGATGGAACCCCGCCTAACAGTCCTACACCGACCGAGGCGAACTGCTGCTCAGGGGTCGCTCTCGGTTGAGTGATGCCGAGCACCGCAATCAGCCCGAAAAAAAGTCCGATGCCAAACGAGGCCCCGGCTGCGATCGTTCTTCCTTGCGCCATAGTCTTTTGATGACGATGTGAATTCTGCTGACATCTTAGCCCGCAAGAATAAGGATGGAGGAGGAATGACGTAAGGCTGAGTTCATCTCTCTTCCAAATTCAAACCCATTCAGAGTTTATGTGGTGGAGAGGTCAAGCCCAATATCGAATGTTCCTACATATCCGGTTGAGTCTTGGCTGAGTTGGAGCAGCAGTTGCTCGCCACCATCCTGAAAGATGCCGTCACTCTCATTTCTTTGAGTGCGCTGCCCTTTGGCGGCATAAGGCGGCTGCGCGTAGACTTGATCTGAGATGGCATCATCAAAGTAAAGCTGCGAGGTGAATTCGTAACTTTGAGCAGACGCCGCCTCAGTCCGAATTTTGAAGTGAATGTGAACCGTTCTGCCCGGATACCAACCAGGGTAAATCGTCACGAACTCGACTTTTCCATCCGCATCAGTCACCTGATAGCCGCGTAAAAACTTCTGACCGACCGTACTGGATCTGCGATCGCTCACGTCTGAATAGGCTCCCGACGCATCGCAGTGCCAAATATCGACGATCGCTCCCTTCAACGGCGTACAGGAACCCGCCCCGACTTGAGAGACGTGAAAGGCTAGCCGCAAGGGAACTCCAGGTTTTACAGCTCCGTCTGAAGGGTTCGAGCGGATGTCAGAGCGGTTCAGTTTTTCATCGACAAAATAAGGCCCTTCTGTCTGTTGAGGTTTGATGACGCAGGCAGGAGTCTTGGTCGCTGTGGTCGGGGTTTGATCCAGCGTACGGCTCGGTTCGCCTGAGGCGGATTCACTCCGCAGACATCCCACCAATGATACGGCGACTGCTCCTCCCAAAAAGCCAAGCACTTCTCGCCGCTTGACGATCGCGCCGACTGAAACTTTGTTTACACGAGTATTTTTCATTTTGATAGCTGCTAACTAAAGTAACCGAACGTAAGTTTCTGCAACGCTGCGTTTGAAACATTAGGAGAGATAGCGACGCTGCCGAAACAAACGAGTCATGTAAATTCCTGTAATCAGCAAACTGAATAATCCGATTCCATTCAAAAGGGGAAAAACTTCACCCAGTCCAAAAATTTCTAACGTGTGAATGTGAATCAAAAATTCAGCTAATGCGCGTTGATGCAGTGACCGAGCGATCGTGAATCCAACTCCGCTAATAACGGTTGTGAGTAAGGGCAGGAAAAGTACGATCGCAAGCCACCGATGATACTGACGAAAGCGATTCATATAGCTTAGCGAAATTGCGTTTTTACTGAATTTTCTACTGAATTAAGTCTTGAACCGATTCACGCCGCTGTTGAAGCGACCGAATGCAGCCACTCATCATCTGCAACAGATTCTCCAATTCCGCCGACTTGAGCAAAAATCCGTCAGCGCCCAAGGCAAAGGCATGAGAAGCATCGCTGGATTGACCAATTAGCACCATGCAAGGCTTTTTATCGAGAGGATGGAGACGAAGCTCATTTAAGATGGCAAACCCATCGAGATCAGGCATGTCTACCTCACACAACATCAGCTCAGGCTGTTGAGACTGAGCGATTTGCAATCCGATAAAACTATCCCAAGCCGCGATCGGTTCAAATCCATCTCGCTCTAACCAGTCGGCTAATGTTGATCGCAGCCAGTCATCTCTCACAATAATCAACGCTTTTTTCATGGTGCTGCCTCCTGAATACCCTGCCAGAATGCCTGCGAGTGAGGATTCTAAACCGGCGATCGCGCGATCCTCCGGTTTAGAACGTTCGGGATTAGGACTGAGGCGGACGCGATTCGTCCGGTCGATTGTTATCTTGAGGCGGGCGAGACGGAACTCCCAATGCATCCACGAGTTGCTGTTCGGTCACACCCAGTTTTGCTGCTGCCGCTTTCAAGTCGGGTTTGGGGCGGCGCTGTCCCGGCGTCGGTGGTGTAGTCGGTGGATTCGCTGGCACGCCTAGGGCTGCCTTTAAGTTTGCTTCTGACACGCCCAGTTTCTGAGCGGCGGCTGCAAAATTGGGACGGGGACGACGAGGCGGCATTCCTAGCGCATCCACGAGCTGCTGCTCGGTAATACCTAGTTTTGTCGCGGCTGCTTTAAAGTCTGGTCGGGGAGGGCGTTGTCCGGGTGTTGGATTGGCTGGCACTCCCAGCGCCTCTTTTAACTGAGCTTCGGTAATGCCTAATTTCTGAGCCGCTGCTGCAAAATCTGGCCCTCGATGACGGCGCCCGTTTTGCCCTTCGTCTTGCCCATTATTGGGCTGAGGCGAGGCTTGCGCGAGAGGGGAAGATTGAGCCGTTGCTCCAGTTGAAGATACACATCCAAACGTGCCGATCACAATAGGAAGTGCAAGTAGAGCAATCATTCGGCGAGTCGTCATGAGCTTTCTCCTAAGATTGAGAGATGTGGATTGAGAAATGTGTCTATGGTTCTCATTAAGCTCAACGAAAATGACAAGCTACCCTGTCTCTCGATTACAGTTTTGTAATTTGCGTCAGGAGCTTAATTTGCACATCCCAAGCGACAATGAGAGCATCGCCTAGACTCCGCTCTGCGAATCCCGTTAAAGCCTGATAGAGCCAATCACATGCACATTCTGTTTGTGGAAGATGAAGCCAAAATTGCTAACTTTGTCCGATCTGGGTTGAAAGAGCAGGGCTTTGTGGTGGACTACTGTGATAACGGCAATGAGGGCTACGATCGCGCGGTAGACAACCAGTACGATGCGATCGTTCTGGACATCATGGTTCCGGGCAAAGATGGACTGTCGATTCTCAAGCATCTGCGACGCCAAGGAAAAAATGTGCCCGTGATTTTGCTAACGGCGCGAAATGAACTCGACGATCGACTAGAAGGGCTAAACTTGGGCGCGGATGACTATTTAGCAAAGCCCTTTTTTGTAGAAGAGCTTGTCGCCCGAATTCACGCTGTGATTCGTCGCAGTGCAGGAGAGCGCCAAAATTTGGTCTCCGTTGGGCCAATCAAACTCGATCGAATCGCCCGAGAAGTCACGTGCAACCAATATGTTGTCGAACTCACAACTCGCGAGTTTAATTTGCTGGAATACCTGATGCGATCGCCCGGACGGGTCTTTACTCGTACCCAAATCTTGGAACATATTTGGGGCTACGATTTCAATCCCAACACCAACGTGGTAGACGTGTGTGTGCAGCGCATTCGCAAAAAAATTGACTCGATTGGTGGCGCGGGATGGATTGAGAGCATTCGCGGCGTTGGTTATCGGTTTCGCGCTTCCGAGTTCTTATGATCAGGCTGCGATCCTCTGGAGCTTGGCTTCGCAAATCGTTTCGGCTCCGCATTGCGCTACTGTCTGCGGTTCTGGCAGGAACTGCCCTTGTTGGCTTTGGAGCGATTTCTTCGTGGCTCATCTACGAGGCGAAGGTGAGCCGTTTGGATGCAGAACTCCAAAGTCAACTGTTGCCAGCGGGTCGTCCGCGCTTTGGAGCCCCGCCCAAAGAATCGCAAGACCACTGGCAATCCTACGAAGCCCGCCTGCCGCGAGCGTTTGGAACCAATGCCAATACCCCGATCGCGCTGCTAGTGATCGATGCTGATGGCGACGTGCTTTACCGATCGCCGCAATGGGCAACTGATTTGAGTGTTGCAAACTTGTGGACATCGCGCCCATCAATGCCGTTCCCGCCGTCTGATTCGTCAATTGCGCCACCTCAACCAAATCCGCCTCCTGCTCGCTCCGATTTTTCTAGGCGGAAACCTGGATTGCAACGTCCAGACGAACCCCCTTCCCCGCCTCGATTTGTGACTCAACGCACATCAACTGGACTATGGCGGATTGGAGCAGTCACGACGCCTGCCACTCAAGTTGCGATCGCCATTAGCTTAAATGCGATTGATCAGGAAATGTCTGTCATTCGTGGTATTTTTCTGATTTCAATTCCAGGGGTGCTGTTGTTGGTCGCGGCTGGTGCATGGGCGATCGCAGGCAGTAGCTTACAATCTATTCGACAGCTCACTACTGTGATTGGCAACGTGACCGCGAGTGGTTTAGAACAGCGAGTCCCGATCGGCACAACGGATGTAGAGTTTGTCGAACTAGTTCAGGTGTTTAACCAGATGCTAGAACGTCTGGAACGCAGTTTTAAGCAATCATCTCGCTTTAGTGCAGATGCGGCTCACGAACTGAAGACGCCGCTCGCCATTTTGCAAGGAGAACTAGAACGCACGCTGCAACAGGCGGAACCCGGCTCAGAGGTGCAACAAGGCTTAAGCAACTTACTCGATGAAGTCCGTCGATTGAGTGGAATTGTCCGTAAACTGTTGCTGCTTTCGTTGGCAGATGCCGGACGAATGAATCTTTACCGAGTCGAGGTGGATCTTTCTTGCTTATTGCGGGAGATGTTAGAAGATATCGAACTACTTGCTCCTCATTTGAAGGTTGAGACTGAGCTGGCGAATGGCTTGACGGTGCGTGGCGATCGCGACTTGCTGATCCAAGTTCTGCAAAACTTGATTAGCAACGCAATTAAATATAATTTGCCTAACGGCTGGATTCGGATGACCGCTCATCGCCACGGTGCAAGGGTTGCGATCGCCATCAGTAATAGCTCAAAAGATATTTTAGAGCGCGATCGTCAACGCATTTTCGATCGCTTTCATCGCGGCGATCCAGCCCGGACGCGCAAAGTAGAGGGAATCGGATTGGGACTAAGCCTTGCACGGGAAATTGTGCGGGCACACAACGGCAACTTGAGGCTTGACCCAGCCGTACCCGGACAAACAACGTTCACCCTGACCTTACCCGTATCCTGATAATCCTCATGGAGGTGAGAGGTACGGATGCTGTGCCTCTACCGTTCTTTCATTGAGATTGGGATGAATGAGCTAGCGATAAACTGAACAAGCTTTGTAAACACTGAGACCCTAAGGGTATACTTCAGCCTAGGGGACAGTTTTCTTAAACAAAGAATCTTGTCACGATAGTAATACTTAATTGCGGGTCTGGAGTTATGAGGAGTTCTTCTGGCAGAATAGCGGGCGGTGTTTTAATTGCGATCGCAATGGCATTAATTCTGCGAGCGGCGGGGGCATTTCAGGTTCAAGGCAACGCTGCGCAGAATCAGATTGAAGCCGATCGTCCCCCGGTTGCCGATCCGAGTGCGACTCGATCGCCGACTTCCACCGCACAGACGCCCAACCAGGGAACACAGACGTTTGCTGCACCCAACACCAATTCATCAGGCTCGTCCACATCAACTAATCCCTCCAATTTACCAGAAGGCGCATATCCAGACACAACAACGGGCACGACAGGCAACGGAACGAGTGGCAATGGAACTACGGGCAACGGAACTACTGACAACGGAACCACAACAGATACAACGTCTAACCAAACACCTTATCCCCCACCAGTGCGAGCAGGATGGTAGAACGGAGAGGGGTTCATACATGAGTCGTAATGACTGAGAAACGAGACATTTTGATCGTGGGTGGTGGTGTGATCAGTTTTGCGATCGCGCTAGAGCTAACCCGCCAAGGCGCATCGGTGACGATCCTCTGTCGAGATGCGGCTCAGGCGGCTACCCAGGCGGCGGCAGGAATGCTTGCGCCTCAAGCCGAAATGATCCCGCCAAGTCCGATGCTGGACTTGTGTTTACACAGTCGATCGCTCTATCCAAGTTGGGTTCATCAACTCGAAGCACTAACCGGACTAAGTGCAGGCTACTGGGCGTGCGGAATTCTGGCTCCTAAATACGGAGAGATAGAACCTACCGGAGAACATTGGATTGGACGAGAAGAAATCCACGCTCGTCAACCCGGATTGAGTGCTGAAGTGACGGGAGGCTACTGGTTTCCCAAAGATGCTCAAGTGGATAACCGAGCTTTGGCGAAAGCGCTTTGGGTCGCGGCTCAGAAATTAGGCATCGAAATTCAATCTGGGGTAACGGTCGATTCGGTGGCTCATCGGGATGCGTCTGTCACTCATTTGCACACCAATCAAGGTGATTGGCAAGCCGAACACTACATTTTGGCAACTGGAGCTTGGTCAGAAGATTTGCTTCCCGTTCCGGTCTTTCCCAGAAAAGGACAAATGCTGTCTGTCCAGGCTCCAGTTGATGCGGCGCTGCCTCTGCAACAGGTTCTCTATGGTGATGAAATCTACATTGTGCCGCGCCGTGATCGCCGGATTGTCATAGGCGCAACCAGCGAGAGTGTTGGCTTTACGGCGGGTAATACTCCACCTGGTATCGAGCATTTGCAGTCTGCCGCGACTCGGCTTTATCCGGAGTTGAAGCAGTTTCCGGTTCAAGAAACGTGGTGGGGATTTCGACCCGCAACGCCCGATGAACTACCAGTTTTGGGCGAAAGCCCTTATCGCAATTTGACCTTAGCGGTAGGGCATTATCGCAATGGTATCCTGCTAGCTCCTGTGACAGGAAGTGCGATCGCGCAGTGGGTGCTGAATCGAACGGCTATTGTCCCACTCGATGCATTTCATTGGTCGCGCTTTAGCTCTTAATGGATTGCCTAAGTTTATTGTTACGAACGGTTTTCGCCTTGCGCATCTATCATTAAGTACTTTAAGAATCGTTCTTTAGGTAGAGGAATAAGTTATTTCTCTAGATACAGCGATTCCTAATACGATCAGAACTATGTTGTAAATGTAACAAGTGCTTCAGTCTAGCCCTCAGACGCATCTACTTAAAACCCCTTTTGCAAGCTTAAAAAGAACAGCTTGTACAGCACTTCTAAAAACTATTTTGACGAGTTTTAATTACTAAAATGGCAAACATTAATGACCGCGACGCTTATAACCGCGACAACAATCCTAACAGAACTCCAGAAACCCTAAATCAACCCGGTGATTATCACGTTGTAAAGCCCGATCCGGTCAATTATCAGCAGGGCTATGTCGAAGGCAAAGCCCTTGAGCAGCAACGCTATGAGGCGAATCAGGAAATTCGAGATAACGATAACGCTGGACGTGGACTACTGGTTGGTATTTTGGCGACAGGGTTGTTGGCTATAGTCGGCGCAAGCTTCTATTTCCTAACGCAGCGCGATCGCACTCCCGTACCCGCCGTTAATCGGACGATCGTAGTTCCGAGCGCTGCTCCGTCCACCAGTCCCTCCGCGAGTCCGTCTCCCGAAGTGCGCGAACGGATCATTGAGCGCGATCGAGTGGTGCCTGTACCTCAACAATCCGCCCCTACTCGAGTGATTACGATTCCTCAGCCCTCGGCTCCCGCTCAGCCTGCCCCGGCTCAGCCTGCTCCCGCCCAGCCTTCGGCTCCAGCGCAATCTACTCCTCGAGAGACGACCCCAGATCGTTCTACTCAGCCAGAGGCTAACGATTCGGCTCAACCGTCTTCGGATGCGACCAAGCCGAGCGAAGACTCGACAACCAGTTCTCCTCAACCAAGCTCTGGTCAATAAGGTTGGTAATTTTCGTCAGTGTGAACTTCATAAAACTTTCCCTGCTTCTCCTGAAGAGCAGGGTTTTTTCTGTTGAAAGTGCTTTATGAGGAGAGCAAGAATTTAGCTCTTTCTCTGGCGGCAGAGGTCGAGGTGAGAGTGGTTCGGCAAGAGTCACGAAACATCTTCTAGAATCGAGCATCTAGCAGTGTGATGCGATGCGTAACCCTCCAAAAATCGCCAGTCAAATTGTGTCCGCCAGCGTACAGACATGGCTTGATCTTTAATTTAGTCTATAAGTTAGGTTGCTGTAAAAACGCATAAAACACCTCAGTAACCAACGTTACTGAACTGGGGGATGGATGGATCAATTAATCCTAGAAGGGTTAAAGCTTCTAGTTGTAGATGATGATCGCGACTCTAGAGAGTTGTTGCTCGTTGCTCTAGAAGGAGATGGAGCCGAGGTTGTCATTGTAGAAAGCGTCCGAGATGCCATTATTTCTCTTCAACAGCGTATCCCTGATGTTTTGATTAGTGATATTAGAATGCCAGATGAGTCTGGCTATCATCTAATCGCGCAGGTTCAGCAATTAGAAACAGAATTAGGTATTTTGATTCCTGCGATCGCCGTCACTGCCTTTGCTCGTTCCAACGATCGGACAGACTGCTTAGCGGCAGGGTTTCGTCGGCATTTTTCCAAACCCGTGGACTTAGACGAACTTTCCCTTGCGATCGCTCAAGTCGCTGAACGTTTCTTTCAATCCTAGTGCTTTCAATCCTAATGCTTTGAGTCTAGAGAGATACGACTTCGCACGCTGTGGCTCCTTAAACTTTCCAAACAAGTCTGCCCAGTGAGGTAGGGAATTCATAATGTTGAGTACGCTATATTACTGACAACCCCTCCTCCTACGGTGTGTTTTACAGCCTACGGTGCGTTTTACAGGTGAGTAGCCGCCTTTGAAGCGCAGCGTTAGCATTTGGCTACACTTAAGGTAGCTACAGTTGCTTTTCAGAGATGTCATGAGTTCTAAACTTATGCAGAACCAGAGAAGCTAACTCTAGATCGCCTGATTTTTCTATGTTGTCCTGCGCCTGGAGATTTCCACTGATGGTTTTAGATGTCTGTGCTTACACACATCTGACTCTGAAGGTGGCGACTCCCGATCGCCATGTTGCACGAACTTATTACTTTTAACAAACTCCTATCTAATCTCTCTGGTGAAGATTATGCACGTCTATTACCGCACTTAGAAGTTACCCAATTGTCGTTGGGGCAAACTCTATACGAACCTAACCAACCGATTGATTACGCCTACTTCCCAATCAATGCCGTCGTCTCTCTCATTAACATTCTTGAGGGCGGGCAGGGTGTTCATGCCACGGTAATTGGTAATGAGGGCATGATTGGTGTTCCTTTAGTGTTGGGCACAATGCAAATGCCAATGGCTGCCGTGACCCAAATTGCAGGGTCAGCGCTGCGAATAGAGGCAAGTGTTTTTAGGGCTGAGCTTCGCTGTAGCGGTGTGCTTTACCCGTTAATGCTGCGATACATTCAGGTCTTTATCAGTCAGCTTACCCAAAGTTTAGCTTGTATTCGTTTGCATAGCGCTCAAGATCGCTGCTGCTTTCTTCTCGCCCTACTGCAAGACTACGTTGGTTCTCGAGACTTAGTCATTACTCAAGAAGCGCTTTCTCGTGTTGTCGGGGTTCGTCGAGCGGGTGCGAACGAAATTGTGAGTGCATTAGCGCGTGCTGGACTAATTCACCATCAGCGCGGCAAAATTACCATTCTCGATCGTCCGGGTTTAGAAGCGGCTAGCTGTCAGTGTTACCGAGTTTTGCGTGCAGAATACGGTAGGTTAAGCAGTCACTTGTAAAAGGACGAGAGGGACGCTTTGGCAGCAGAGAGCTTTCTAATCGCCGGAACATCAGCAGAAGCTGGCTGATGCTTGATCTAACACTCAGATAGAGTGTTAGATCAATTAAATTATCTTCGCCATTCTCTGAGCGTGGCAGAGCAAATTGCGAATCACGGCTGGACATATATGTACGCCAGGGGACAGACAACAGAACCGTAAGACTTATACGTTAGAGCCTGCGTTGCTTGTGCAATCTGCTGCTTTAGCTAGACTTTGATTTAGGCTTTTGGCATTCATGCCCCAAAATCGTTCTACTCAAAATAAACTCCTGTCTGCTCTATCTGAAGGAGAGTACGAGCGCTTGGTGCCCCATTTTGAGTTCGTTTCTCTGCCCTTCAAACAGGTGTTGTATGAGCCAAATCAGCCGATTGAGTATGTCTATTTTCCTAATAGCGGTGTGATCTCGATGGTGACCATCACCGAAGATGGGGAAACCGTAGAAGCGGCAACCACCGGAAATGAGGGAATGGTTGGGCTAGCCGTGTTGCTGGGGGTCGAGCAGTCGCCGCTACAAGTGATCGCGCAAGTCGCGGGTGATGCCTTGCGGATGCGAAGCGAGGTATTTAAGCGGAAGGTGACACCAGATAGTGTGCTCTACACTCTGCTCTTACGCTATACCCAAGCTTTGATTAGCCAATTGTCTCAAACCGTGGCCTGCAACCGTCTTCACTCGGTAGAGGAGCGGTGCTGCCGTTGGCTGTTGCTGTGCCACGATCGCGTTGGGGCACAGGAGTTTTTTCTGACCCAAGAATTATTGTCCCAAATGTTGGGAGTGCGGCGAGCCAGTGTTAGTGTTGTCGCCGCAATTTTGCAGAAAGCAGGACTGATTCGCTACACGCGCGGCAAGGTAAGAATTTTGGATCGGCAGGGGCTAGAAGCGGCATCATGTGAGTGCTATCGGGTCGTGAAGACCGAGTTCGATCGGTTGTTCTCCGAGAACGACAATAATTTAAATTTTTAAGTAGGACTAGTCGAGCGTCATCTTGAGCGGCAAAACCACGGTGAAGGTAGAGCCTTCTTTGACTTGCGAGGTAAGATGGATTCTGCCTTGGAGTAACTCGACTAACCGCGCTACGATCGCTAAGCCGAGTCCAGTGCTATCGGATGGATGAGGGTGATTGCTAAACTCAGCCCGGACAAACGGTTTGAACAACCGGGACTGATCTGCTAGCGCAATGCCGATACCCGTGTCGCTGACCGAGCAGAGCCAGCGATCGTTTGGCAATCCTTCGCACTTGATCGTTACGCTTCCCGCCTCGGTGTAGCGCACCGCATTACTCACAAGATTGGTGAGGATTTGCTGAAGCCGAGTTGGATCGGTGATTACTTGCGATGGAGCTTGAGTATCAGTCACAACCAAGTCCAATTTTCGGGAGTCTGCCAAGGGCTGCATCACTTCAACGACGGTTTGAATCACCGCGCGAACATCCGTCAGTTCGGGAACAGGCTGAAGTTTTCCGGCTTCGTATCGAGCCAGTTCTAACGCATCATTGATGATGTGCAGCAGTCTCCGCCCACTGCCGAGGACGCGCTCAATGTGTTCTAGTTTCTTGCTTGATGTGAGATTGCCATCCTGCCGAGACAGTCGTAAAAACAAATCCGAGTAGCCAATGATCGACGTAAGCGGCGTTTTTAGTTCGTGGGCTAATACCGAAAGGTTATCTTGATTAGCTTGAGCGAGTCGCTTGAGTTCCTCGACCGTCATCGTGAGTTGATGCTGAACTAGCTCTAGCTCCTGTAATCGCTCCTGCACATAGCTTTTGAAGCATTGAGAAAGAGCCGAATCGACTACTGCATTGATCAGTGAAATGGCTCGCAGTAGATCCTCTGAGTCACTACTCAGCAAATCAGGACGAAGGATATCAAAAATCGTTTTGCGGAGAAGATGATATTCTTGAGCGATCTCGCTGGGGTCAAATCCTTGATTGGCTCGTAAAACACCGTGAGAAATGCTGGCGTTTACGATCGCTTCGGTATCGTCGGCTTGCTGCTGAGATAAGACCGTCGCTAAGGCTTCCAAGACATAATCAATATGGTCTTGGATGGCGCTGCGATCTAGATGTTCTGTGCTGGTAATCTGGCGATCGCGTGAAACTGAAGCAACCCACTGTTCGACGATGGTAGAATTTTTTTCTCTCAGCAGTTGGCTAAAGTCTTGCATTTCTTACAAATAGCGGTTAGGTTGCTTAGACAAATACAGTTGCTTAGACGAATACAATGGAAGGCTCACAAGGTTATCTATTAACCGTATTACAAAAGACTTTAGATTACAAAAAACAGATTACAAAAAAACAAGTTGGGAATGCATAATAAATTCCCCTCTTTCAGATGAAAAAGGGGAGAACAGCAATGTACGTCAACAAAAACAATCTACATTAGCGACTGACCTGCTTGAGAGAGTAGCTCACCTAATTGCTCTACTTTCATGGCAACATCTCCTGTTGCACTCGCTGCCGACTCTGAGGTGTCTTCTCCAAGATCTACCATAATTTCAGCAATGGTAGCCGTGTCTCCGCTTTGCAACGCTTGCTTCAGTTCACCCAAGTCTTCAGCCAAATCAGAGCCTTCAAGCTGCTGCTGCCAGCTTTCAATGATTGTGATCGCGTCTTCTGTTGGAATCGAGGTCAATCCCTGATGCAATGCTGCGATCGTGCTATCAACATCGATTGTCCGAATTGAATCTGCCATACCAAACATTCCTTGTTAAATCGACAATAGAATCACAGTCTTCGTATTAAATTCTGCAATTAGCCCCTCACTCCTGAACTGATTTTTCTCAATGTCGATTTTGAAATCGTCAGCCTTTAGGTGTAGATAAATTTATGCCTTCTCTAGCATTGAGCAATTCCGCAAGTTCACATCTCAAACGTGTTAGCTTGTCTGTAAATTATCCAGCAGAGTTTGCGTTATTAAACCAAACAAGGTTATTGATGCGGAGCGAGATTAGCTGAGTGTAAAAAATATCGCCACCTGATTTCTAAGGATCGTTTCTTCAGAAATCAGGTGGCACAAACAGCGACTTATAACAGCAACTTACTCTGATGTTTCGGGTTTGAACTCTAGCGAAACCCCGTTCATGCAGTAGCGTTGTCCGGTCGGGGCAGGACCATCATTAAATACATGCCCTAGATGCCCACCGCAGCGACGGCAATGCACTTCGGTGCGGGTCATAAAGAACGTCCGATCAGTCGTGGTCTCGATCGCGCTCTCTAGAGGTGCAAAGAAGCTAGGCCAGCCGGTGCCACTATTGAATTTGGTTTCAGAGGTAAAGAGTGGTAAGCCACAGCCTGCACAGACATAGGTTCCTTCGTCGTAGACCTTATCTAGTGGGCTTGTGCCTGCTCGCTCTGTTCCATGCTTCCGCAGAACGTGAAACTGGTCTGGAGAGAGCGTTTCTTGCCATTCTTTATCGGTTTTTTGCACTTCAAACTGGTCTTTGGAGGTTGTCATAACAGAATTGATTAGAGTTACTCTCTCCTTAATTCTAAGACGTGCAATCGTGGATTGCTGCCTGTAATGCGGCGATCGCAGCTTCAGCCACGGCTACATCTTGGTCACCACTGCCCGAACTCACTCCAATCGCCCCAAGAATTTGATTGTGGATGATGATTGGCACGCCGCCTCGAAGATTCACGAGATGACCTGACGTTGCGATCGCGAGTTTGAGTTCTACTTCTGGTCGTAATCCTCCGGTTGGTTGCCGAGTTGAGGCGGCAGTAATCGCCTTCTGGGTCGCTAGGGTGTGGCTAAGGCTCTGTGCTCCATCCATCCGAAATGTCGCCAGCACATTTCCTCCAGCATCAACAATGGAAATGCATTGCGGAACGCCCATTGTTTCTGCGCTCAAAATTGCCGCTTGCAGAAGGGTCATGATGCCTTGGGTAGAAAGCTGGAGCGATTGACGTACAAGCGACTGACCCATGATTGTCTGTCTGGTACTCACTGTCTGACTGGCGCTTGCTGTCGGGTTTACACTCATTGATGTAGTCTCTACGTTCAGTTCGATACCCTTTTCAAGACTAAATCTTGATCAACCGGATCGATTGATCAAAGATGCGGTATAGTAAGTAAGTCTCTTAGACTCTACGGGATGTAGCGCAGCTTGGTAGCGCGCCTGCTTTGGGAGCAGGATGCCGCAGGTTCGAATCCTGTCATCCCGATAGGTTTCAGGAATTAGGTTTAGAGAGCTTCCCTAAATCTTCCCTAAAACCGAAACACAACCGAATACGTGAGCACGCGGATCGACCGGCGTGTCCACCACTTTTTAAGGGGATTTAACCCCATTAGAAAGCTATGGACACTGATGCAAGATAGCGTGGTTTTCTCATGACAGAAATATAAGTAACTCCTAAAAGATTCCTTTAGGAGTTACTTATATTTTTTGATTTGTCTGTACTAGACCGATTGCCCCAAATATCGATCGCACCTTGGCTCACACTCGCAGTAATGTTGCTGTGGGGACTGTAGGTAGAGTGTCGAGATTTATGGCTCTTGCATTCCACCCAATAAAAAACCGCTTCCTGTTGGAAGCGGCTCAAGGTGAGGTTTAGTTTGATGGGCGAGCAGGGATACAATCACGAGAAAAAGCGATTTGTGATGAATTTTCATAAGTATGGGACGCCTTACCCAACAGAGGGGCAGATTAGGCAAGCAGAGCAAACCGAAAAGTCCTAGGTATTGCTTGTGTGATTTAGAGAAATCGTTAATGGAGGGTATCCCCGCGATCGTACTCCTGCTAATCCCCTCTATGCCAGCACTTCTCAAGCTTGGAGCGATATGGACGCGATTGGCGATGTCAAGCTCCGAAGGATCGCGATTAGCAGTTCTTGTGTTGAAAATCGTGTTTGAGTTAGCCTGAAAACTCAAGATTTGTGATCAGAACCGATGCCTCTATCTTGCGAGCTTTATAACAGAGTGAAGAGGCAAACAAATTGCGAAGACAAGTTTTGTTGGTGTAACTCTATTGAATATCGGCGACCGGAGTGCCGCCACTTTCAGGTACTTGTGTTGTGGAATATCGTCAAATGCTGCACTGTTTCTTCTACACTTCATCCGTAGTGAAGAGTGAGCATTCAGTAACATCAATTGCAGAGCGTTAGTTGTAGCTGATGAATCTATAGCAAGTTTTTTTGCACAACCAACAAATTAACTCTATTGACAGGAAGCCTACGATGAACCATCCAAACGTATCCCAGTTTTTAGCCGATGCAAAACAAAATGAAGCCTTGAGGAACAACCTCAGGGCCGCTATGACCCTCCAAAGCTGTATCGAGGTTGCTGAAAGCTACGGCTATCACCTCTCTAGCAAAGAACTTCAAGCTGGACTTGACCAAATGTCTGAACAAGAACTCAGAGAACTGATTAATCCAGGGGTGGCTCCTCGTCGCCATATCCAACCCCGTTGAGCCAAAAATCAGAGTTCACGAGCAGAGTACACATCATCCGTCTGATAGCACGTCTCCCTGCCAGATACCTCTTGTGTATACTGCCGATTGCCAATAGAAAGCCGCCTCCAGTTGAAGGCGGATCAAGGTGTATTTTGGTTTGATGTGCGATCGTGCTGTCTCCTCTCCCCTAGTGCTGACCGTGGCAACATCAAGGCTCATCTCTACACAAATTGCACGCGGTAGTAGCTAAGGTCACGTCAACCCAGAAACTTGATCCTGCTTCATGTAGGAGTTTAACCAGCGTTTTCCTGCTCCTGAAGCTCTGCTAACTCTTCTTCCAATCTCTCTTCCAGCAGATCCACAATCAAGTGAGGGTCAGTTGGGTGTCTCAACACCTCTGATTCAGGATCATGTCGGTCTTTCACATTCGGCAAGTCACGACGCAGTTCTTCCACCAACTCAATCAGTTTGGCAATCTTCTGCTCGGACAGTAGGTTCATCTGTAGACTGAGCTGGGCTCGCTGCTCGGCTAGCTGTTCTTGTCGAGTTTGCTTGATCAACACGCCTGTAGCGATCAGCAAGGCACTGAAGCTGACGATGCCTTGGAGAGCGTAAAACGGAGGCGGGTCAAACTGGCGGACGCCGAAGCGCTTCGGTAAGACGTTGGGGAGTACCCAGAGCGTCGCTACGAGGAGAATGCCGTACAGAAAGGCGGGGCGACTAAAGAAAGCCGTCACCGATTCCACGGCTCGTTGATGGCGAGACAGGTCTCGGTGAGCTTTGGTTTGGAGCGCGACGATCGCATCGATGTTTCGACTAATGGGGTCGGGCAGAGGGGCAGTCGGTAGCGTGGGCGAGCTTGATGAATGTAGGACAGGGGCGTTTAGTCCCGGACGTTCACTTTCTGGTGTACTGCTGGTCTTCATGTGAGCATGGTATCTCTGCTAAGAGTTCTCAATCTTCACAATAGTAGTGAGATCCAAGGGAATCGGATGGTGAAAAAGCCAAAGGGGTCATGAGCCCTGTTCATCGAATACAGCTTTATCCCGCTTGTAACTAACAGAACAACTTCACCCAGCCAAAATCCCGTTGCACCCCTACAGGATAAGCATTCCGGCCCGTCACCCCAGCCGTCACCCACCTCGTCACACCCGTCACAGATTGGACATTCCAAGAGAATCAGAGCTGATCGCCCCCAATACTTACCGAAGCTGGATACGATCGCCAGTGCTGCGCTCTCCAAGATGAAGGATTCTTGGTAGTTAGGGTGAGTTACGAATATAGAGTTCGGTGAGCCACTGTTAATTGAGCACGGCTTCAGCTACAAAGTCCCTCTGTGATCGTTCCTTTTTCAAACATAATTATTCTGATCACGCAGATAATGCTAAGGAGCACGATCGCGCATGACTGATCAAGATTTCATTAACATGATTTTGGAGACTCGATCGAAGGCTTTAGCCCGATCGTCTCAACTTCCGAATACCGAATCCGAACAGACTAAACAAACCGACGATAAAACTCCTGCTTCTCTTCTGACGATTGAGGAATTGCAGCAAGATTCGAGCCAGATGGACGTATCCTAAGCAACGTTTCATCCCCGCCGCCGCACGATTGTCTTTCACCTCACCCGCAGTGATGCTCCCCATTGCGTTTTGCGTCTGCACAACGATTATTTGCCATCAAGCAAATATCCGGAGACAGCAAAGGAACATCTGTACAACGTAAACAGGCAGGTGTAGATGATGTTTGATTTGTGTAGTTGAAGACAAGGGGGATAAAAGACATTGGAGAAACTGTAATAGATGGTGAAGAATTGCATCAAATACCATCCAAAATCCTTCAGATCTCGAAGGGGTACATCCCCCACCCTTTCGAGCGTAAGAAGTGCCTAAAAAATGTCTGTTCATACTCCATCCGCTTGCGGCGGAGCCTTTGATCCAAAGATATTTACGTCAAGTAATGCCCATAAGCTTGAGTGATCGGTCAGGCGATTAATAATTTGATCGCTTGATCGTTTAATTTATTGAGCACTCATCTGATCGATTAATTGGTATAAATAAGTTGTTTAGGCTTCATCAATAATATTTCTGATGTTCTTAGTTTGCTCCCCCAGCAGATACAGCATACGCAGATTACACATCTATCTAATTGCCTTAATCTATCGCTTTGATTGAATAAGGACGCTTTAAGAGTTATGTCAAATCAACTTGCTCCATTGGAACAATTAAATGCCTCTGATCAAGAAAAACACAGTGAGATGAGCAATTGCAATGTCATCTCAATCGAAAAGTTAGATTCATATCAACGCTTGCAACTGAGACACGACAAGATCTATCATCCTGAAATTCTCTTGCTGCGGGTCGCTGAGCGCATGAATCACATCGCGCTACATCTGACTAAGTATCTCGGTGCTCTTTATTCTCTACCTAATTCAGCAGTAGAGAACAGAAAAGCGTTTATTGATTCATTCATTATGGTTGTTTCTGCAAGCAATCTATTAGGTATTCTTCTGAGTGAGAGCTTAGAAAGCGATGAAGTAACTGATACTGCTGAAACCTTTATCAAAGGCTACATCCAGATACTTTCTGAAATAGCTAAAGCTTGTGAAGCAACTGATCATCAAGAGGACTACCCAAGTCGGCGCATTTTGAACAGGAATATCCGAAGCCTTTTTACGCTCTTACTATGTGAGGCAGCTTCACGCAATATTTCTATATTAGATGAGGCTAGTCATCGTTTAGTTTCAGTTGAGAGAAAACATCCCCTCTACAAAATTTTACGAGAAGAAGAATGAGTTTTTGGTCGTCACAGTCGCTAATTTCTCGTCTTCCTGATCTGGTCAACCCTTTTGATCCTAATCGGATCGATTCAGCATCATACGAATTGTCTTTGGGCGATGAAGTTTATATATCATCCTTTCCAAATACACCTCAGAAAGATCGCAAAAAAGTTTTTTTGAAGGAACGAGAAACAATTGCCATTCCTCCTGGGCAGTTTGCGTTTCTAATAACTGCTGAGGAGATTTCTGTTCCTGTAAATGCTATTGCATTTATCTCAATAAAATTCTCCGCGAAAGCGAAAGGAATTATTAATGTCTCTGGCTTCCATGTAGATCCAGGCTACAAGGGACGATTAATTTTTGCTGTTTTCAACGCAGGTCCACTCAACTATCATGTGGAATGCGGGCAGCGACTTTTTTCTATGTGGTTTGCTGATCTAGATGGGGCTGATGAGCGTCCACGTAAAAAGCCTGGATTTGTCTCAATCCCTACTGATTTAATTAACAGTCCAGATTTAGTGGCCTCTCTTCCTTACCTTGCAGAACGTTTAGATGAGATTGATAAAAAAGTAGAAAATTACTCTACTAGGCAGGCTATTATCTGGGCTATTTTAATCCCCATCAGTCTGGCCATTATTGTGTCTTTTTTGAAACCCTTGACAGATCGTTTCGTTAGTCCATTATTTGACTCAAATAATAGTAATCCTACATTAGTTAGGCCAAGCCCATCAAATCAACCGTCAATCCCACAGAGCGAAACTAAGTAAACTCCTTAATGAGAACATTTGCATTTTTTGGCTCATGAGTTTACAGAGTGAAATGATGAATTTAGAATACCGCTATCAGCTTTCGCGAAATATTTCAACATTATCGAATCGTGTTTTATTGGTCTGTATGCTGAATCCATCAACAGCAAATGAGGAAAAAAACGATCCCACAATTTCTCGTGTATGCCGTCTTGCAGAGAATGCAGGATTCGGTCGGGTGCTAGTGTTAAACCTTCTAGCTATCCGTGCTACTAATCCTGCTGATATCTGGCTACATGAAGATCCTTTAGGAGCAGACAATTGGGGAACATGGCATAAAGTTTTAGAAGAGCTAATTCCAGACAGAGATGCCATATCAGTAGCTTGGGGAAAAGCACCAACGCGCCGGGATCAGTTGAGCCGATTTGTTCCGATCTTAGTTGAAGCATCTCATTGCCTCAAAGTTTGGTCATTGCCACTCATGACTTGGGTGCACAACCTTGATGGCTCGCCGCGCCATCCGCTTTATATTAGTGTTCGTACAGAACTGCAACCTTACAACCTCGATAGTTACATTGAAAGACTTTGTAAAGTTTAGGTAACCAACTACATCAGAAACTTGCTGAATTTTCCCCGGCGATCGCTCGAAGCAGCACATCAGATTCTCGATCGCCTTTGGGAATCTTAATGGTGTCCCCTCACCCCTAAATGCTTGTGCCCGACGCTGAAACTATTCTCGATGCTGCTGACTTTGCTCGTGAGGCTGGCTTCGCTAATGCAGGTGATCAACTGACGATCGCGGTGATTTTCTTCGCGCTGCTCTGTCTTGGCGTGTGGTTAGGCGATCGGCAAAAAGAACCTCAAAAATCTGAGCGAACTCCGCCACCTCCAACCCCACTTTCTCAGCCAAGCGATATAGGACGCTCTCGCGGTGATGGTGCTGATAGCAATTAGGTAACCTTAGCAAGGCACTCCTTAGGGACAGAGTTTGAAGGAGCCGGTTTGATGATGCCTATGGATCGTGCCTTGATGGATGGTACCTCTCCATCAAAGCTGCTTTAATTTGTCTCAGTTAACTAATAAGGTGACATTTATGATAACCTTTCCAACGAATCCTCAATACGCCACCTTCATCCAACGGACTTGGGCACGGTTACAGAATTCCCCGTGGAGCATTGCAATCTCACTTGGGCTAGTCTTGCCCATCGCGATCGCACAACCCGCAGCAGCAGGACGATATGTCTTAAATCAGACCCCTGCAACGATTGAAAAATCCTTTGGGCGGTACTGGACGAAATTGACTCGGAAAGTAGAGAAGGACACCTACGTCACCTATACCTATTCTCCAGCCCCATTGCGGAAACTCTTTCCAGCCTATTCCTTCGCCACCTTATCCATGCTCTATGTGAATGGCAAGGTGCAGCGAATCACCATGCAACCCTATCGAACCGCGCAGGAGAAAGCAGCGGACGAAATCAAGATGGAAAGCAAAACCGTTATCGCTCAAGCCCTGGAAGCAAAACTGTTTGAAGTCATCTTTGGGTATCGCCCGCCCATCTACAAGCCCCTGCATCTGAGCTATGGCATCGATTACATCTACACGAACTGCTTGGGAGATGGCGTGGATTCGACTTACAGCATCATCAGGGGAGATCGCTTCAATGGAGGCATCTCGATGACCTACAACTCTGCTTGTGAACCACCCTACGATCGCATTAAATACACTGAGGATCAGGGACCCATAGGCGGATAACTTCGCGTCGATTGGTTCTGCTGCCTAATGTTGGAGATGCGATCGCTCAATATATTTTTCAGTGGCTCGCAGGGAACCCTGAACAGCATAGAGTTGGAGTTGGAAGATCGCGTCTTCTACAAATTAGTGATTGTGTATTTGACAAACCGCTATGAAACAGGCGCGATGACCGATTCGCACACTAAAGCCTAATGGCGCTTCTCAATCGCAACACACCCCACCTCTCCATTCAATCACAATCAGCCCCATAGTGAACCGCCTGCACTTTGCCGACTGAGTTCACATCAGCACACCATTGCCCGTGAGCCAGCCAGACCATGATCGGATGGTAGAAGACTGTAAAGGCTATTGCCAGGGCGCTTACTGTAGCGAGAGAAATCAGAAAAATTGGCAGAATCTTCTTAGGGCGAATCGTAAGGGGCGAGGGTCGTTGGCTCATGAGTGGATGGCAGAAGGGGCGGTTTGATTATGCCCTTAAGCAGGATAAAGGGCGCGATCGCTATTCCGTAGAATTACTCAAGATCAGGCAGTTATGCAGTGTAAATTTAGGATAAATCCTAAAAAATAGGAGTTATCCGGTCTGCAAACTGCATAATTCCCTTATGAGAGGTACTGAGTTCCTGCCGAGAACACTAAATTAGCCTGAACATGACTCAAGACAGCAAGCTAGGAAAATCGCCACTTCAAGGTCTTAGAAAGCGAAGGCTTCTGAGCTTACTTGCAATCAGCGTCAGTATTCTATTTATCGTTATTCGTCAGCAAATTGCATCTGTTTGGGAATTCTCAACTCAAGTTTTTGGTTCTTTTTTAACCAATATTTTTCTCGTTTTTCCTTATGTAGTGTTAATCTTTGGGTTCTTCTTGTATTTTCAGACAGAGCAGGTCAGTTCTAAGCTTGAAGAGAAAGCGTACATGCTTGCTCAGGAAAGGCATAGGGAGGAGCCAAGTAAAGCAAAACCTGTGTGGGACATGGCTCAAATAACGCTTGAAAGTTACTTCAACCGGAATTTGAGTCAAATACGTTGGATATTTTGGTTAAGTGTAATCGTAATGTCCCTCGGATTTGTCCTCATCCTCTATGGTGTGGCACTAGGCTATCAAACCCCTAATGGAAACTGGATTGTAGCTGCTATCGGAGGAGTAGCTGGCGTTATTACAGAGTTTATTGGAGCAACTTTCTTATTTATCTATAAATCGAGTATTCAACAGGCGGACAAGTATGCAGAAATTTTAGAGAGAATGAATTTTGTCGGTATGGCAATGCAAATGTTAGACAGTATTGCAGAACAGGATAAGGATGCAAAATCCTCAGAGCCTAATTCAGCAGAGTCTTTACAACAAGCCAAAATAGAGATGGCTAAAGCCTTGTTGGAGAAGTTGCAGTCTAATTCCCAGCAAACTAAGTAAAGCTAAACGTTCCTGAAGCGGTATAGACAAATGCGGCATAACAATCATGGTGCAGCGGATTGACCGAAGGCACTTGTGGAGCTGCAAAGATGCTGGCAACGGCTGACCAGGAAAGTTATACAGCTTAAGCTGAGATCGCGCCATTGAAAACCCCATAGGGTCAGGGCAGATGCATCTAAAACTTAACTCTGGCTTTCAGGTCTGACGAGCTAATGCCCAAATCAATCGGCAAGCTATCAACTTGAAGATGAAAGAGCCGCTATATTACGAGTCCTGTTGAATAAGTTATTAGACCTTTGTTCGACTCTCAAATCTATTCAGGAATTCTTTTGCCTTGTCATACTCATATGTCGTAAGAAATGCTTCAACGACATCATGCTTCGCATCGAGCTTACGTGCGAAATAGCTAAATGGGTATTTCACATCATCAAACATAATGAGGTTTATCGAAATATAGTGTTCAAGCATCTGCATGAAACCGAAAAAATGGTCAAAGCAATCTCTGACATATTTCTCCTTGCTGTCAAAATTTGTGGGATCAGTACGTAAAGCTTCCCACATTTCTTCTCGTGCTATTCTTTCTAGCTGGTCCTTACCTGTATTGTATTCGCGGTTAGACCAGTCCAACATAAGCATAGCGTCGTTAGCGTAAGAGTCCTCCCACATCTCATTCAACATATCTCTTGCGAGGCTCGCCTTCCTCCATCGGAGCTCTTCTTCACGTTGTTTTCTACTCCTTTTACTCTCTTTTAACTCATCATCCTTTTGTTGTCTGTTTCTTTTAACTTGGTCATAGGCTAGGAAGATCGCGACGAAAACACTAATCACACCGCCAATTTTTGACGCGGCATCAATAACATCTTTGGTGAAAGAATCCATTCCAGGATCTAGTTGATTTGCTTTCCCTACTTCAGTAGAATTGCTCTTTGCTTGAGGAACTTGTGCCGCTCCTTGCCCTCTAACGCCATGAATGCCTAATGAAAGAGCTAAGAACAAACTCATCAACAACAGGTAAATTACTCTTTTCATAGTTTCAATTACCCGACAAAAGGTCTAATTATTATTTATCCTGTTTGAACTTCTCCCAATCAGAATAAATATTTATCATAAGGGAATTAAGCCGGTTACAAACCCAGGGCGAACAAATCCCGCGAAGACTAGGAGGGAGAAAGGAGGGGGGGATAGATGGCTGCCCTTTCTTAAAAGCTGCTTTCAGAGCGACAGAACTTGATCTGGATGTTGATTCGGTAAAACCATCAAGCGCACAGAAAACGATCGCTACGCTTGAAGTAAAAAGAATAAAGCCCCTTGAAATCTCAAGATGATCAACGTTAAAAACCTCATCAAAATTATCGTCGTAGGCACGATTGCTATCAGTGGCGTTCAAATGCTACTCCTTGAAATCTCAGAGCCTCAGCAATCAGCCGAAAGCAAACAGAAAATGGAAGAGATTGATCAATTGCTGGAAAGGGGCGATCGCTTAATCGAGGAGGTCAATCGACAAGTTGAAGAGGCTGAGAAAAAATAATGCGATCGCACTTTATGATGAGCGCAAGCATGACGATCTCTTATCATGAATTGTCGTTACCAATCTTGGTAATCACGACTCAAGGGAAAACCTTACAGCACAAGTATTTCTCCGTCTTCAACATGGAATAATGACTCGACTAACTTCAACCCAGGTAAACGCCTTCTCTGCAAAGGTCTTAGCCTTGTTTGGGGCGACAAAGTGTAACCCAGATCATCCCGCGATCGCAGATAATTTGTAGAGTTTAGGAGCCTTAAATTTATGGCTATGGGTACAGTTAGTGAAGTTTTACGAAACGCGATCGAGCGCTACATGAAGCAGAAAGAAGAAGAGGCAAAAAGCGCAAAAGCTTCAGAACCTGCGAAATCTAGTAGAAAACGAAAAAAGAAGAGTGCAATTTAACTTCATTTATTTCTGCGCGATTGACAAGACCAGAAAACAAACACCAAAAGCCTAGCTCCATGCTTGAAATAGGGAGGGGGGGATGCTCTCGCTAAAATGGCTACATGACCAATAGTTCCAAGCGCCCATCGCCCGAAAAGGTTGAAAAACTCGCCTCAAAAGCAGCCCTTTTGAAGCAAAAGCTCGATCGCTTGGATCGGCTCGAAGGTGATTTGCTCTCCCTGATGGAAAGCTGTATCCGCAGTGCAAAGAAGTTAGTCAAACCGTCCTTCGATGGAGACGCCCACGCAGAAGCAGCAAAACTGAATGCATCAGTCAGAGTTTGCGACATTGCCTGGAAGATGCTTCACAACGAATTGGCAGCAGAAAACGCGCTGCGAGATATGAGCACTGATAAAGAGTAGGCACGCTCTTTTTATGCCTGACCGCAAGAACTGAGAGTAATGCCAAGACTTCTATCACGATGAGCGGTCTCTCTCTAATCAAACGCTCGGAAGCAAGCCGTCTTCACCATTTTGTCCGTAGCGGAACCGCGATTTGGTGTAAAACGATTTCTCGGATCTTTCAGGTTTTGAGAAACTCCGTTTACTTGTCCTACAGTCATCAAAGATGTGGAACAGCTAGCGATCGCTAGCACAGTGTCTTCTCCAATCCTGTAGTGAAAGCCAACTTGATTGGTATTTCGATCTGGCGTAAGTGTATTTGTTCTAAGGTAAATGTCTTCACCTTTTTTGGATTTTCCTATGTACAGCCATTGACGCTGAATTGTTGAGATTGTCTCCTGCATTTCCTGAAGTGTGTCAGCAAGGTCTGCTCTGGCGGGGATAGCAGAAACGGCAATCAGGACAGCAGCAAAAAGCGATCGCTTAATCATTGAAGTTCTCTGGGGACGTACCTTTTCTACTTCGAGCGTTGCGATCGCGTCCCTGCTCATCCAAATAAAGTTCACCCAATCAACATCTACAGTTAAGACTCAGGCATCGTTGGCTCTACACATTCACTAATTGCCTCAATCTCTATCCCTGTTTATTTCTCATTATCAATGATGAAATTCCGCGCGTTGCATCCTGTGCATCCTGCGCAAACTCGCTCGATCGCTCTCCTTGTTTGCTTTTCCTCAATCTTGAGGAAAAGCCCTGTTAGTGGTGAAAACCTGAAAAAACCTGAAATTGAATTACGGGAATTGTCGTAATTACGATCGCTGTAACTCAGGTAACCCTTTACAAATAGGAGATTTCAGCCTATCTATTTTTTGGCTGTAACCCAGGTTCTGAGAGTTTCAGTTGCCCGATCTTGTCTTGAGAAGTGATGGCGCATAACTAATATGAGATAGATCCTTGCGGGTACTCAGAGATGACAAAACAGCGCCCTCGATTATTACAAAGAGACTAAAGCCCTAGCGATGCTAATTGCGATCGCGGTCCGCAATGAGATGGAGGACTTTCATTGCGAACATCTGACCGATTCACAGATGCAGGAACTCAACCCAATCATTAGAAACGCGATCGTCACCGCACTATACGCCACCAGAAACTACAGCGAAAACGAAACCTCTGCTGCTGCGGCTAGCTTCCAGCTATAGCAAGCCAGTCAAAACGGGATAATTCGTTTTGAATTTCAAGTTTTAGCTTCAAAGTCCCCTGCGCTTCAATCTTTCTCGCTATGGTCTATATGAATTTCAATTAGTTGTAGCAATTTTCGATAATTCAAACCAAAAAATTTCTTTGAAATATCAAATATTTTGATACTGTTGTGCAGGAAGTAAAATGTTTGTCCCTTCCAACAACTCAAAAGAGATTTAGAAATGACAGAATCGACGAAATGCACGGATGCTAGAGCAACAGAAGCTGGGCTCAAGAACGACTATGATTCAGCCAAGGCGCTTTACGATGCAAAGGTTGTTGCTTTCCAACAGTGCACAACCGCTCGCATAGCTGCTGCTGCCGCTTCTACGGCAGCAGCAGCAGCTGTGGTTTATAACAAGACGCAAATTGAGGCTACTGCCGCGGCTGTTGTTACCACAGCCGCTACCCTTGCGACCGCCACTGCTACTCACACAGCAGCCATTGCCACCGCTGCTACTACTGCTACTACCCTTGCGACCGCCACTGAGATTGAAATAGCAGCCACTGCCACCGCTGCTACTACTGCTGCTACCCTTGCGACCGCCACTGAGATTGAAATAGCAGCGGTTATTGCCGCCGCTGCTGAGATAGGTCTCGATGTGGCCGCAGATGTTGCCGCTGCTGTTGCTACTACTGCCCTTGCGCCCGTTACTGCTGCGAATGTTGCTGCCGACGCCGCCCTTGCGACCGCTACTACTGCCCTTGCGACCGCTACTACTGCGAATGTTGCTGCCGACGCCGCCCTTGCGACCGCTACTGCTGCCCTTGCGACCGCTACTGCTGACGCTGCTACTGCTACTGCTGCTGCCGCTGCTGCTGTTGCCGCTGGTCCTGCTACTGCTACTGCTGCTGTCGCCGCTGCTGGTGCTTTCACTTTGGCAGAAACCGCACTAAGCGATGCTCAAACTGCTATGGATACGGCAAAAAGTGACATGAACGCTATTAACGAGAGGTATCAACTGTCCACTGCTCAAAGGCAGACTGCCTGCGATGCTTCTTCATGACAATCATGCAGAGTTAGTCTGCAGGTACATAGGGAATTAACGCCGGAACCCATTTTGCCAAATTAAAATCTCCTGCGTCGAAGTTTCTCACGCCACTGCTGCAATTCCGCGATCGTCCGTTCTATTGCCAGCTTTTAGCCGCGCCAATTTGATTGTTTGAGTTTTTTGACCCAGAACAAAGAGAATAAAAAACTGCTGACAATGGCGGCAAATCCTAAGAGTGCCAGCAAAAGTTTGTACCATAGAGTCTGTATCTCAGTTGTTATAAGTCGTGAACAATTGGCGCGATCGTATTTCCAACGAGCAATGTCACCGTCGAGCCAGTGGGCGAAACCACATCAATGCGATTCGCAGTTTCCAGCGGCAACTCCGGCAACGTGAAGCTATTGCGCTTTATCGTGAACTACTAGGAACTGGGTGTGGATTCTTGGACAACTGGGGAGTTCAATCGGAAGTAGCTCGGCGGATGGGCTTGGCACGATCAACGGTTCATTCGTATCTCAAGGCGAGCTTCTTCCTATAGTGACGCTTTGCTTGAAAAGCCGTGTAAATTTCGTGATACTGATTCATATTTGCACAGGATGCGATCGCGATCTGCTGATCAGTAGCTCATTCATAAGCTTGACTGATAGAGGTAAAGAGAGTCAGCTTGCTATTTTCTGATTCGACCTTACTCAGCATTTAGTCCAAATAGTTCTTTTTTAGTCCAGTTAAATTAGCTAGCTCTGTAAAGTGTCATCTCATAAGCGTTTTAGAATTTTGGTTAACTGCTCATACAGCAGAAGTTCTTGACAAAACAACGAAATATCAGGGGTTTCAGCGATTTTGCTCAGATTGGACTAGTTCAGAGATGCAGTTAAGCAAGATACTGGTGAACTTATCAATCAAGGGGTTAAGTCAGAGTTGCTACGAGTTGGCTTTACAGAATGAGCGGGTCTTTTTATTAGTTCTAATGCACTAGGAGTTTATGACTTCATGAGCACTCGGCGATCGCATTGTGAATAACCCTTGTGAGTTCCTAACTAACAGAAAGACATCTATCCGTACCTTCCATACTTTGTGAATTGCGAAAAGTGTAGTCCGAATAGTTCATACCTGACCTTGACTTCGCTGTATTTGCGATCGCTCGGTTTCCAGTCCAGGTACACTAGGGCGAACGCATACGTTTCTTCATAATTGCAGCTGAAGAGTTGAACTGATACGGAAGAGGGCATAGAATCCAGAACAATCCTGGCTTCGAGGCAAGTTTTTCCATGATGGATGCCGCTATTATTC
>JAHHHP010000016.1 GCA_019359275.1 Myxacorys chilensis ATA2-1-KO14
CGTTAGCATGGAAGCAGAATTTTATTGTTAGGGGTGCGTTTACAAGGCGCACCTTTTTTGTATCCTCTTCCATTCTCGCTAATTCTATTCGAGTCCCCCAACTGCCGGATGTGCCCCTACCCTACTCAACCGAGATCAAAAGTATTTGCTTGAAAAGTACCTTAAGCCTTTGGTTGAAGAAGGCTCGCTACAGTACACCAATTCAGAAAGACCCAACGATCCAAGCCAGCGTTATCAAATTCCTTGAGCCATGCTTAAACCCGGAGAACAAAAAACCGTTCAGGTCTCGCATCCTCAAGTACGCCGAGATGACCGTCTTGACTACATCTGATGCAGTGTCGGGAGTTTCAGCCGTTAGAGCCAATCGTAGCAAGTGAATGACATTCCCAGGTAGTCGCCCGAGGAACAGAAGGAGTCTTGCCAACAGTCGGAAGGGAAGACAAAGCAACTGGCGCAATTTCCAGAGGGGCAATCGTTCTTGTCTTAGCGCTGCGATTGCTGCCTGCCAGTTTTCTTCCGGCGTGCCTTGATGCCCACGCTTTTCCCAAATTTCATAGGATTTGGCGCTAATCTGCTCCTCCGTAAAGGAAAGTGGTTTAGATTTCAAGGCACGTCGTTTTAGTTTTTGCACTTGCACGGCACCCACTATTCTGCCATTGCAAATTTAGCCTGAATTGGTGCTAGCGCGTGGAAAGACTTCAAGCTGCTTACATCAGAGGGATTTGTGGGCAGTTTATGGAATTGGGTAAACGATCATCATGTCCAATGCCTCAAAAATCTGATGTCGACGCCTAGGGCGTGTCATCAATTACAGGATTGAATAAGGTGGAGAGCGTAGACCGTGCCACACAATGCTGTGAACTGGGATGACAACTCGACGCTATGGCTTGCGCGATGACCAATGGGAGTGCATCAAGGACCTGCTGCCCGGACGAAAAGGAACCGTCGGCGTGACAGCAAAAGACAATCGCTTGTTTGTGGAAGCCGTGTTGTATCGCTACCGTGCGGGGATTCCGTGGCGCGACCTGCCAAAGCGATTCGGTGATTTTCGCGTGGTGCATACGCGTTTTAGTCACTGGTCAAAAACCGGGGTATGGGAGCGCGTATTTGAGCAGTTAGCTGAGGATGCGGATAACGAATACGCGATGATTGATGCCACGATTGTCCGCGCCCACCAGCACAGTGCGGGTGCAAAAGGGGGGAGCCAGAAACCGAGGCGATTGGTCGCAGCACAGGCGGATTGAGTACGAAGATTCACGCTACGACCGATGCGTTGGGCAATCCGTTGAGCTTCCATCTCACACCTGGGCAAGCTTCTGACCTGGAGGGTGCAGACCAGTTGTTGTCCGACTTGGTTGCGGATACCGTGCTTGCCGTTGCGAAGCTCTTCCCCGCAGGGGTAATAAAGCCTATGATGCCGATGAGCGAGTGATTCAACGCCTCGAAGCGCAGGGCAAGACCGCCGTGATTCCCCCAAAACGCAACCGCAAGCAGCAACGCGAGTATGACAAAGTGTTGTACAAAGCACGGCATCTGATTGAGAACTTTTTTGCCAAGCTCAAGCAGTATCGTGCCATTGCCACTCGGTATGACAAACGAGCGGTCAACTTCCTGGGTGCAATTTATTTGGCGGCTTCGGTCATCTGGCTCAATTGATGACACGCCCTAGGAAGGGTAGAAGGCGCTCTGAGTATTTGAGAACAAGTATAAGGAGCAGCTTTAACACAATAAAACTGCTAACCACTCTCCCCAAAACTCGCTTCCGAGCGCAAAGAAGACAAGCTGCCGCAATTCAACTATTAGACCTTAGAGGGGTCTATTTGTTTTTGAACTGCCAGCTTGGGGATTTATTGGAACTAGTGAAGGAGTCCGACGATGTTTAACCCCTCAGACTTGAAACTAGATTCTTTGCCCTGGCTACCACTGCGAGCGGTAGCCGCATTTCCCCAACAGCCTGCGATTCACTTCGCGATCGATGCTCAAAACGTGGTCCAGTACATTGGACGGTCGATCAATCCCAGGCAACGATGGAGTCAGCATCATTGCTATAGCCAGTTGAAGGCGATCGGGAATGTTCGGATTGCGTACCTGTTCATCGATGATACGCCTGAAATGTTGTCAGAAATCGAAGCGGCTTTAATCAAGTGGTTTGATCCTCCTCTCAATGGTGCGCCTGTACCTCCCTATGATCCACCACCGCAGCCAATTGACGAGAATGACTTAGTGGAATTACAAGCAATTGCAGCAATGAGAATTGACTGGACAGGAACAGCCATTCATCAGTCCACACTTCCGGTATTCCAAGAAACTTTTAATCGCTACGTCTGCCTTGAGCTAATTGGGGGTGGGCGAGAAATTTCGATACCCAAAGATAAGGCGACATTGATGCCACTAGAGGCAAGCAGTCTAGAGCGAACCTATCGTCTGCCAAAGAGGCAAGCAGAGATGCTCTCGTAGCCAACCGAGTGAGATGATTCAAGATTGAGCCCGATAACTCCTGAGCAGAAAAAAATGTAACCCCAACTCTAGCTAGCAGAATGCTTCCGGAGTCATTGGGGTTATGGCCAGATCGGAACTCAGCATCAAATCAACGGCGGTTTCTTCCATGAATGTTTTGGGCAATCTTACTAAAAGGAATGCCTCGATCGTGCCCAAATTAGGGAAGAGATCTCGGCAAAACGCTCTAAAACTCAAATTAGGTTAGCCAGTTTTAGGCAGTTGTTAGGCAGTTTTAGGCACTTCAAAAACTGCCTAACTTTCCTCAAATGTCCGTGTAGTAAGTCTTTCTCTTTTTTTGGGTTAGCCAGTTAGCCAGTCTTTTGTATTTGTATGAAAAGAAGAGAAAACAGTGAAGATAGAGTCCGCAATAAAGACACAGTTGTTCAAGAATCGAAAGAACGAGTCAAAACTGCAATCAAGAACGCAGGCTACCTGTTTCCTATGAAGCGGATCGTGATCAACCTAACGCCTGCTGATTTGAGGAAAGAAGGTCCGAGTTTTGACTTGCCCATTAGTGTTGGCGCTCTAGCCGCCTCAGAACAAGTGAGCGCAGACCTGTTGGAAGAATATTTATTTTTGGGCGAGGTTTCGCTAGACGGTAGCCTTCGTCCGGTGGCAGGAGTACTCGCGATCGCGGCGGCTGCCAAACGGCTCGGCATCTCTAGCTTAGTCGTGCCTGCCGATAATGTTCGAGAAGCCGCCGTGGTGCAAGGCATCAAGGTTTACGGTTTCAAACATTTATCGGAAGTCGGACAGTTTTTGAGCGATCCATCCTCAGTTCTGCCAGCCCAAGTCGATGGCGAAGCCGAGTTAACGCAAGCGCAAAGTACTGCCCCAGATTTGCGAGATGTTAAAGGTCAAGCTCACGCCCGTCGAGCGTTAGAAATTGCGGCAGCCGGGGGCCACAATTTAGTCTTTGTTGGACCTCCGGGAAGTGGAAAGACGATGTTAGCCCGGAGACTTCCCAGCATTCTGCCGCCCATGGCATTTGCAGAAGCGTTGGAGGTGACTCAGATTCACTCGGTCGCGGGCTTGCTAAAGAATAAAGGCTCATTAGTCGCCACTCGTCCCTTCCGCAGTCCACATCATTCGGCATCTGGACCGTCTTTGGTGGGTGGAGGTAGCTTTCCGAGACCTGGAGAGATTTCGCTCGCCCACCGAGGTATTTTATTTCTTGACGAGTTAACCGAATTCAAACGGGATGTCCTCGAATTTCTACGTCAGCCCTTAGAAGATGGCACGGTGACGATTTCTCGAACGCGACAATCCGTGTCATTTCCGGCGCAATTTACTCTGATCGCCAGCACAAACCCTTGTCCCTGCGGATACTATGGTGATACCGTCCAGCCGTGTACCTGTTCACCAAGACACAGAGAGCAATATTGGGCGAGGCTATCGGGTCCATTGATGGATCGCATTGACCTACAAGTGGGAGTCAATCGACTGAAGCCAGAAGAAATTACGCAGCAGACCACTGGGGAAGATTCCGCGACGGTACGATCGCGCGTGCAGGCAGCTCGAGATCGCGCCTGCGATCGCTTTCAAGATACGCCGCTTCGCTGCAATGCCGAGATGCAGAGCGCTCACTTGAAAAAGTGGTGCAGCTTAGATAGTGCAACTCGCACCTTACTTGAAAATGCAATTCGCAAATTAGGGCTGTCCGTGAGAGCGAGCGATCGCATCCTCAAAGTGGCACGGACGATCGCGGATTTAGCGGGCGATGAGAAGTTACAAACGTCACACGTTGCTGAAGCAATCCAATATCGTACGATCGACAGAATGCAGTGAGGTCGAATAATGAAACCTAATCAAGGAGACTACGTTGTTCTCGTTCATGGATTAGGGCGTACATCCTTGTCTATGAAAAAGCCCGAACGCTTTTTGGCTCAGAAAGGTTACACAGTTGTCAATTTCTCCTATCCTTCAATCCGGTTTGATATTGAGACATTAGCAAATCAATATCTTAAGCAAGCACTTCTAGAACACTGTATCGATCCAAGCAGAAAAATTCATTTTTTAACGCATTCATTAGGCGGAATTCTAGCACGAACTTATCTTAAAAATGAAGTGATTCATAGTCTTGGTCGTGTTGTAATGCTTGCCCCTCCCAATCAAGGAAGCGAATTAGCTGATTTCTTGAAAGAGCTAACTTTATATCAGTGGCTTCTAGGTTCTGCGGGACAACAGTTAGGAACTGATTCCGCTAGTTTACCAATTCAGCTAGGGAGAGTTAATTTCGAGCTTGGAATTATTGCTGGAGACAAAAACATTAATCCCTTCAGTTCATTTATTTTTATTTCAGCTAACGATGGAAAGGTTTCTGTAGATAGAGCCAAAGTTGAAGGGATGAAGGATTTTCTGATTGTCCGTCGAAGCCATACCTTTCTAATGAATGATAAAGACGTTTTAGAACAAGCTTGTTTCTTCTTTCAGAATGGCTGCTTTGAAACGATTCGCTAGAAAATCTCATTCCTGCTCCATAGATTCGCTGTGATTAGACGCTACAATGTGACCGATGTAATCTGCCACGCGCCTTGATAGAGCGTTACACCCTGCCCGACATGGGCAACATCGGACTATGCGATCGCACAACTTAATTTTTGGGAAGCATACGATATAACTTCAGGCTTTGAGTAAAATGCTCAGAGTTTTTTATGTCAAAGAACTATCGTCGTGTTCGTAAATCAACTGTTGTCAAGAATTCAGTCGGTCAACACTTCAAGCTCGGCGGCTACCGTCCTGAAAAGCAAGATTCCAACGACAAAAAATATAGTGCGAGCCGCGATCGTCGAGAACCTCTACCATCCAAGATTGATCTGCGTCCCTACCTAACCCCTGTCGAGCATCAGGGTGACACCAATAGCTGCACTGCTAACGCGATGGCAGGCGCTTATGAATATCTGGCTAATCGGCTATTGAATCGATCGGATGATGTGAGCCGTCTATTTATCTACTACAACGCTCGTGAATTAGATGGTGATGTCGCCATTGATGAAGGCACTTATTTAAAGAGCTGCATCAAGGTTCTGCGGAAGCATGGGGCTTGCTCTGAAGCAACTTGGGCATTTAATCCAGCAAAAATTTTAGAACAGCCATCTGCGGAAGCCTACGAAGAAGCAGCAAATTTTGTCATCGAAGATGCATATCGAGTCAAAGTTGATCTTTACACAATGCAAAGCTGTCTCGCTGACGGCTACCCATTTGCCTTCGGATTGCAGCTATTTTCGTCGTTTCAGGCAGCAGGATCTAACGGACTGGTTCCCATGCCCGACCCAGACAACGAAAAGCACGACGGCGGTCATGCCATGCTGTGTGTCGGTTATTCAGACCCCGATCAAGTCTTTATCGTTCGCAACTCGTGGGGCGAGGAATGGGGCGAGCAGGGATACTGCTATATTCCCTATGACTATATGACCAAACCCCGCCTCAATGGAGATTGCTGGGTCATTCGGCAGGTCAGTGATTTTGATTTAAGCCAAGACATCCAAGGCAATTCTTCCTCCTTGTTTGATGGCGCAACGGCTGCGATCGCGTCCGCCTTCCAATCTCCAGGTGCGATTTGTAATTCCGCGATCGTCAATCTCTTTAATAATTTCTACACGGTTGAATACGAAGAAGAACTCATTTATGTCGAGAAAGGACTCTTGTCCGTTGATGCGTGCGAAGACTTGGAATCTCTCTACTACCAAGAGTATGACGAGTATGAAGAATCATTAGAAGACGAAGAAACCGAAGATAGCTACGAGGAAGAAGACGAAGAAGAAACCGAAGATAACTACGAAGAAGACGAAGAAGAAACCGAAGACGAAGAAGAAACCGAAGACGAAGAGTACGAAGAAACTGAAGACAGCTACGAAGAAGACGAAGAAGAAACCGAAGACGAAGAAGAGGACAGCGAGGACGAAGACGAAGAGTACGAAGAAACTGAAGACAGCTACGAAGAAGACGAAGAAGAAACTGAAGACGAAGACAGCGAGGACGAAACCAAAGACGAAGACAGCTACGAAGAAGACGAAGAAGCTGAGGACAGTTACGAAGAGAGCGAAGACGAAGACAGCTACGAAGAAGAGGGGAGCGAAGACGAAGACAGCGATTAAGCCGTCAACCGCTTTGTTAAACGTATCTGATGCCTGCGCTAAGGAAGAGTGCAGGCACTATTTTCAATATTCACCTCAACGACCAAATCGAACGGCGACGAAAGCACGATAATGCTAAACGAAGAGCCTGTTAGCCATCCCTTCCAAAATAACTGCTATTGCCGAAGCGATCGTGGCAGTGATAACTTCAGGCTTCATCACCATTGACTTACTTCTACAATTACTTGAATCGTACTTGATCTCGAACACAAACATATAGCTTTGAAATCACTGCCATAACCCAGAATACAAGCGAGATAACTTCATCATTAGCGAGCTAAATTAGACGCTACAATGTGACCGTTGTATTCTGCGGCGAGCCTTGATAGAGCGTTATACCCTGCCCGAAATGGGCAACCTCTGGACTGAAGCCTACAAGTTTAAAACTTGGCTAGAGGTTGAAATTGCTGTCTGCGAAGCCCAAGCTGAGCTTGGCTACATCCCCGCCGAAGCTGTCGCAGAAATCAAAGAAAAAGCGAACTTTGACCCCCAAAGAATTTTGGAAATCGAGGCAGAAGTTCGCCATGACGTAATTGCGTTTCTCACCAACGTCAATGAGTATGTGGGCGATGCAGGACGTTATATTCATCTAGGAATGACCAGTTCGGATGTGCTAGATACAGCACTGGCATTGCAAATGGTGGCAAGTCTTGACGTGATCATGAGTCACGTTGAGGCATTAATTCAAGCAATTCGCTATCAAGCACAGCAGCATCGCAGCACTGTGATGATCGGGCGATCGCATGGAATTCATGCTGAACCCATGACATTTGGGTTTAAATTAGCAGGCTGGTTAGCCGAAATGCTGCGTCACCGCGATCGCTTATGTCAGCTCAGGAAAACGATCGCAGTTGGACAGATCTCGGGTGCAGTGGGAACTTACGCCAATATTGATCCCCGGATTGAGACCTTGACCTGTCAAGCTTTGGGATTAGAGCCTGATCCAGCATCGACGCAGGTGATTTCTCGCGATCGCCACGCTGATTTCATGAATTGTCTGGCACTCTTAGCCGCCTCAATCGAACGATTTGCGGTTGAAATTCGCAACCTTCAACGCACAGATGTATTGGAAGTCGAAGAATTTTTCTCAAAAGGTCAGAAAGGATCGTCTGCTATGCCCCACAAGCGCAACCCGATCCGCTCAGAGCGGCTAACAGGGATGGCGCGGCTGATTCGGGGCTATGCCGTAGCTGCTCTAGAGAACGTCGCCCTGTGGCATGAACGCGATATTTCTCATAGTTCTGTTGAGCGTGTCGCCTTGCCCGACGCCTGCATTCTGATGCACTTCATGCTTGTCGAGGCGACCAAACTCATCAAAAACTTGCTGGTTTACCCCGACAACATGGCGCGAAACATGAATGTTTATGGCGGCGTTGTGTTTAGCCAACAGGTACTTCTAGCGCTAGTGAAACAAGGATTCAATCGAGAAGAAGCCTATACTATTGTGCAGTCCTGCGCTCACCAAGCTTGGAATACAGCCGACGGAGATTTTCGCCAGCTAATCAGCACCGATCCACGGGTGACGGCAGTTCTTTCTCCAGCAGAAATTAATGACTGCTTCGATCCTCTACATCATCTGAAAAACCTCGATCAGGTCTATCAACGCTTGGGCATTTAGGAAACTAGAAATAACTTGAGCCAAATTCTGCTGAAATAGCTTTGTCTTGCTGCTTTCATAGGAAGAACGTTCAACTTATTTCTTCTAGACTCCTTGGGAAGTGTTTTCCTCAACTGTGACCTTCAGGAGGAAAACTTTCACTCCAATTTCGACGCGATCGCGAAGCTCTGAAAGATCTGTAGGTCATCATAAGCTAGACTCGCTTGCCTTGAGATGGTACTGCAAGAGGGTTGCTTTTTTGACAATCGGCGCAAGTTTTTGCCGCCAGTGGCGGATGTCTGGATATTCAACTGCCACTTTCAAAACATCACTCCATCGGCTCTCTACGAGAGCCTGTTTTGCGATCGCGTACTTCGACTTGGCTTGATTCCACTTCTGCGGCATTGTTCTTAGCGCCACCTGAGCCTGGTCGTAAGCCGCACTCTCAATTGAAACCGATTTGGCAAGGGCGATCGCACCTTCTAAATTTCCAGCTTGATAGTGATCCGTTGCTTTTTCTAGTAGCCGCTTTCCTTGATCTACAGACCGTGACGAATCTGATTCTTGTGTTGGAGGACTGGTAGTAGCCGCCCGATTGGACATTCCGCAGTTGGTTTTGGTCAAGTTTTTGTAGACCCAACCAGATGTTGGCGCGCTGATTTGATACCATCCATCTTTTTCAAGCAGAATCGTCAACTCTGTACCGTTCGCGATTCCACCAATGATGTTACCTTTCTGCTCAAGGGGGGCAGAGCGGACATTCAGTGGTGGTTGTGGATCAAAAACAATGGTTTTGCAAGAGTGTCCTTTTAAGGGTTGCCAAACATTAGAGGTTAGGGAGACAGAGGCAGAAGTATCTTGACGCGGATGTGTCAGTGCATAGGCGGTTCCCGCAACCGTCACAACTGCTGTGATGCACACTCCGATCGCTAAGGGCGATTTCGATCGCTTTTCACTAACCCTCATGGTAATGCCTCCAAAAAACTCTACTAACAAAGATTTACTAACAAAAAAGTAAGAACTCAAAAAATAGGGACTATGCTGGACGTGCTTTCTATTGGATAGCTTGCCCTATCTATAGGTGAAAAGTATTCGAAGTTCCCGATCATCTTCTAGTAACGCCCTTAGTCAACTCAACGTAATCCCTCCCTTGACAATCTCAGCAAATAAATTTAGGTGCAGTGATGCGGGGTGGGGATGGCTCCTATTCTTGAGCTTCTGGGTCAGCCAGCGTTCAAACCGCGTCAACATGCTGGTAAACTTTGGAATGGTCATGTATCAGTAGATGTGATGGAAATTGGTCAGAAAGTGCGCGTGCGTCGGTTGCGCGATCGTGTTCCCCCGGCGGTGGTGAAAAAGCTTGGACAAGTCGGTGTCGTGCGCGACTTTAAAGTGGTAGACGGAAAGGGTCTTGGACTGTTGATTCAGTTTGATGACCAATTTGCGACGTGGTTTTTTGAAGATGAGCTAGAGCAATATAATTAGGCGATCTTCACGTCCAGGCAATCGATACCATAGAGGTGTAAAGGTAGGGGATATGGAGCATGAAAGAGAATTCTGAATCTCCAGTCCCCACACTCTATGCCCTATATTTCTCTTAAAGACTGGACATGGCTTTTATTCTGACGTTTCTCGGCAAAGGTGGGACTGGACGAACAACGCTGGCAATCGCCGCCGCTAAAAAGTTCGCCAGTCAAGGCAAGCGAGTCTTGCTAATTGGGCAAGATTCAAGTCCTGCGTTTGGGTTGGCGCTCGGCGCGACCGTAGGGGCTGAAGTTCAAGAAATGGCTCCAAATTTGCAGGTCGTTCAGCTTCAGACGGCGCTTTTGTTGGAGCGGAGTTGGGAAGAGGTTAAAAAGCTCGAAGCGCAATATCTACGCACACCGTTCTTCAAAGAAGTGTACGGGCAAGAGTTAGGTATCTTTCCAGGCATGGATAGTGCGCTGGCACTCAATGCGCTGCGCGAATATGACGGGAGTGGACAATACGATGTGATTGTCTATGATGGTACAGGCGATCAGACGACGCTGCGGATGCTGGGCATGCCAGAAATCATTAGCTGGTACATTCGGCGGTTCCGGCAAGTATTTACGGAGTCTGACTTAGGAAAAACCTTGTCGCCGTTTATCCAACCCGTCGCGAGCGCTGTATTAACCAATGCGAGTTTTGCGGGCGATAACTTCGCGCAGCCAACGGGTCAGGTGAATAACCTGCTAGAGCAGGGCAAAGAAGCGGTCAACGATCCGAAGCGGATGGCGGCGTACTTGGTGACGACCGACGACCCAAGCGCGATCGCAATGGCACGCTATCTGTGGGGCAGCGCTCAGCAGGTGGGGCTAACCGTCGGGGGCGTGCTGCTGAATCGGGCAAACCAGCTCAGTGACGCTGAGGCGTTTCAACCGCTTCCGGTTTCAGCAATCCCAGAACAACCCGTGAATGATTGGCAGCCGTTGATTGAAGCGTTGCCTGACTTCGATCAAGTCACACAGGCTCCTCGCCCCATGGCAGTCAATGTGGCAGAACGCAAGGTCAGCCTGTTTTTACCAGGATTTGATAAAAAGCAAGTCAAACTAACGCAGTCGGGTCCGGAAATTACGATTGAAGCGGGCGATCAGCGCCGTAATGTGTCTCTTCCACCCACCCTGAAAGGACAACCTGTAAAAGGTGCGAAGTTTCAAGATGGCTACTTAATTATCTCCTTCTAACGTTTTAGATGCTGTTATGACAGATTCCACAACTCCAGACCTGCCAACAGATTCCAATCCCTCTACACCGATGCCCATGAGTGCCACTCCTGCGGAGCTGCGCGACGCAAGCCGTGCTAGAACCCGGCAAATGCTGGGGATGAAAGGCGCTGATGTGAAAGGAGCGTCCATCTGGAAAATTCGCCTCCAACTGATGAAGCCGATTACCTGGATTCCTCTCATGTGGGGAATTATTTGTGGTGCAGCGTCGTCAGGGCAATATACCTGGTCGCTAGAAGATGTCTTGAAAGCAGCAACTTGTATGCTTCTGGCAGGGCCTCTGATGACGGGCTACACCCAAATTATGAATGACTACTACGATCGCGAGATCGACGCGATCAATGAGCCGTATCGACCGATTCCGTCGGGAGCAATCTCACTACCTCAAGTGGTGACTCAGATTTGGGTATTACTGCTTGGCGGAATTGGAATTGCCTACGTTTTAGATCGCTGGGCAGGGCATACTTTCCCGACGATTACGGCTCTTGCGATCGGGGGTTCTTTGCTCTCCTACATCTATTCGGCTCCGCCGTTAAAACTAAAGCAGAACGGCTGGCTGGGCTGCTATGCCTTAGGAGCAAGCTATATCGCGATTCCATGGTGGACAGGACACGCGCTGTTTGGCGACCTAAATTCAACAATCATCGTGCTGACCCTGTTCTACAGCTTGTCAGGTTTGGGAATTGCCATTGTCAACGACTTTAAGAGCGTTGAGGGCGATCGTCAATTGGGACTGAAATCTCTGCCAGTCATCTTTGGGATTTCTACTGCCGCTTGGATTTGTGTCCTGATGATCGATGTGTTTCAAGGCGGCATTGCTGCTTACTTAATTAGCATTCATCAAAATTTATACGCAACAATTTTGATGTTGATGATTATTCCTCAAATCACGTTTCAGGACATGTACTTCTTGCGCAACCCCGTGGAAAACGATGTGAAGTATCAGGCCAGCGCTCAGCCGTTCTTGGTGTTAGGTATGCTAGTAACGGCCTTAGCCCTCGGTCATGCAGGCGTCTAAAGGGGTTTAGCTCTTTAATTTCTTTAAGTAATGGGTAATTGGGGAGGCAATCCCGATTACCTCTTTTTTTGACTTATTCTTCCGAAATTCGTTTCAAATGTCATCGATCTTCTTCAATCTCGTGTAAACTAAGCTCAGTAATTTTACGAGTGGGACAACCGTTTCTCAGTTGCAGTCTATGCGGCACCCCGACGCCATCACGCTTTGATGGTACGGTTGACTCATTTGACGCTTTCCGTCACTGTAAGTCACAGGCATGCGACTCCACTGAGAATTGAAGTGATAGCTTTTGTGTGATGAGGCACGAATGTGGCAAAGTATAGCTCGAACCGCCGAGGGCTTCCAACTCGTCTTAATCGTTCCCGGCTGGGGCAGGATGCGATGACTGACGGAAGTAAGAAGCAACGTCGCTCGGGGACGCAACATCGCTCTCGTATCGGTCAGAGCATTGGTCGGTTGCTCGAACACCCCCGTATGGCAGGAGTTCGGGGTGCTTTGGATACTGCTACGGCGCGGTTAGAACGATTCGAGCGCCGTCTGCCGCCTCCGCTCAAAAATTCACGTGTCCGTCGGGGTCTGCTGTGGGTCAGTGTCGTCGTGGGCGGGATTGGAGCGGTCAAGCTAATCTCCTGGCAAATCGATCGCAGCCTCCCTGATCCGTCAGAGATTCAAACGTTTGCTCGGCGCGGTACGCTAACAATGCGAGCTTCCGACGGCACAATTTTGCATCAGTTAGGTCCGGCGACGCGCGAGAAATTGGCGATCGACCAGATGCCGAAGCGCTTGGTAGATGCGTTTATTGCATCGGAAGATCGGCGATTTTATGAACATAATGGCATCGACTATCAGGGCATTGTTCGCGCGATCGCACGCAACATCTCATCAGGCGGCGTGGTCGAAGGCGGCAGCACACTGACGCAGCAGTTGTCTCGAATTGTCTATCTCAACAACGATCGCAGTGTCATCCGCAAGATTCGAGAAGCCCTAATTGCTCAGAAATTAGAGCGATCAGTAGATAAACGGCAGCTGCTAGAAAAATATCTCAATCTGGTTTACCTTGGCTCTAATGCTTATGGAGTGGGCGATGCAGCTTGGATTTACTTCAGCAAATCTACAAGCCAGCTAACGCTCTCAGAAATGGCAACGATCGCAGGATTGCCCCCGGCACCAAGCGTTTATTCACCCCTAGAGAACCTGGAGAAGGCGAAGCAACGACGCAATAACGTCCTCGATAAGATGGTCGAGGCGGGCTACATTTCCGCCACTGAAGCTCAAACGGCGAAAGCGGAAGAACTGAAGGTAAAGCCGAGTGAGCCAAAGAAAATTCAAAGCGATGCGCCTTACTTTACCTACTATGTGCAGCAGCAGTTGCCGAACTATGTATCCAAAGAGGCGATCGCGGCGGGGGGATTGACAATTGAGACGACGCTAAACGCCAAATGGCAGAAGGCAGCCGAAAAAGCGATCAAAGATACGATTGAAATTGATGGATCAGCCGCCAGTTTTAAGCAAGCCTCACTCGTCGCGATCGATCCAAGAAATGGAGAAATTCGCTCGATGGTCGGTGGCTACGACTTCTACAAAGAAAGTCAATTTAATCGAGCGACTCAAGCGCAGCGGCAGCCGGGTTCGACATTCAAACCGTTTGTGTATACTACTGCGATCGCGGCGGGATTCTCACCCTATCAGTCTTACCTTGATGAGCGATTTAAAGTTGATGGCTACCAGCCAAAAAACTACAGCAACAAATATTCTGGCTGGCTGACGATCAAATCGGCGCTCACGAATTCGGTGAACGTGATTGCTGTTAAAACCCTAATCGATGTTGGATTTGCGCCAGTGATTAAAATGGCGCAGAACATGGGCATTCATTCCAAGCTAGAACCTACCTATGCGATGGCGCTAGGCGCATACGAAGTGAATCTGCTGGAGTTAACCAACGCTTACGGGACGTTAGCCGCGCAGGGCAATACTGTCGATCCGCATGGAATTCGTCGAATTGTCGATCGCAAGGGCAAGGTTTTGTACCAGTCTGACTACAAGCAAAAGCGAGTGCTAGATCCGGGAACCGCATCGATCATGACATGGATGATGCGGGGAGTCGTTACTGACGGAACCGGACGATCGGCGCAGCTTGATCGCCCGGTTGCAGGCAAAACGGGAACCTCTGAGAAGGCACGAGATCTCTGGTTTATTGGCTTTATTCCTCAAGTCGTTGCTGGGGTGTGGCTCGGAAACGATGATAACTCGCCGACGTGGGGTGCAAGTTCTACAGCAGCCTTTACTTGGCACGAGTTTATGAAAGAAGTCGTGAACGGAATGCCGGTTCAAAAGTTTCCTGAAATTCCAAAGAATCTGGACACCCGAAAGGGTAGCATCAAAGCCCAACCTGTGAAGCCAAGTAGCTCTCAATCGTTGGGTACAGCTCCTGATCCGGCTGAGTCTCGCAGCGAGGGCAGCTACGAAGAAGCGCCCGCTGAACCGCGTTATGAAGAGCCGAGTTACTCTGCGCCGAGCTATGCTGAGCCTAAACCAGAGCGAGCATATGAGCCAGAGCCTGAACCCGAAGCGCCTGCTCCCCCTCAAGAAGAAGCACCGCCCTCTGAATCTGAGCAAGCCCCCCCTTCTGATTCAGCCCCTGCGGGAGGATCTGATCCCCTACCACCTTCAGGAAATTAGTAAGCCGTTGACTGGTCTTCAGAAACCATCCCTCTAAGGACGAAGAAAGTAGAGCCAGGAGAAGAGGAATCTCTACTTTTGGAATGAGGTCGGTTTACCCTTTTCCGTTCTTGTATTCCTCTTATTGGCAGATTTTTTGGCTCAATTTCTACCCGCAAATTCGGACTCTTGAAGGATGACTTAGGATACTCGCACTAATATACTAGCGATAATGAAAAATTCAAAGGAGCGTTTTTATGATGAACATCCTATTACAGGCAGCAACGGAAACGGCAACTAAGCCTGGCATGCAGTTTCCAACGTCGTTTACCCTGGTGTACGTGCTTGGATTCATTGCGGCTGTTACATTCGGCTCGATCACTTGGTATAACTCAAAGCGTCCAGTGGGTTGGGAAGACAAAGATCGTCCTGACATTGTTCCAGAAGTTAAAAAAGAAGAAACGCCTGGTTTATAAAACTTCCTAAAGCTCAGAATTTATTGACTCTGAGTATAGTTTTATTCAGAGTCATTATTGTTTAGCGGATTTGCGGTTAGCCAATTTGCGAGACTCCGCGTTGATATAGCTTTCTGATGGCCGATAGCAGTTTGGCGCGCAGTGAATCTGAGGCATTGCCCTCTGCGGTCACTAGCTGCAAGCGAGTTAACAGTTTTGCTTCTTCGTCAGCGATCGCGCCATCGCTGTAAACTAGTCCACTAATGGCTTCAATCAAATCTTGGCAGGCGTCAGAGGTTGGGTGATCGCCCAAATACTCTTGTACCCACTGATAGCATTCATTCGGTTTCACCGAGCGCAACTCATGCAGTAAAGGTTGTATCTCTCGATCGCCAGCGACTCCCTTTTCTTTGGCAACTCGATATAAATATTGCCGCTCTTCGGGTTGGATTTTGCCGTCAAGCCAAGCTGCGCCGATCAGAATTTTAACGAGAGTTTTAACGTCGCTTGTCATACATCTTGGCGCTTTAGCCGCACCATAAAGAACCCATCCATTCTATGTTGATGAGGCAAAACTTTGACCCATCCCGCTTCAGTTACGAACGGAGCCGTGGGTGATGCCGCTTCAGGACAGTCAATCCTCCAGTTTTGATGTAAGTTGAGAAACTTCTGAATCACAGACTCATTTTCTAACGGATGCAGTGTACAGGTTGAGTAAACGATTACACCTTGAGGCGCAGTCCAAGAAGTGGCAGCAGCCAAGAGTTCTTGTTGAAGCTGCGAAAGGTCTTGAACGCTGTCTGGAGTTTGTCGCCAGCGAGCATCTGCATGACGATTTAAAGTGCCTAAGCCTGAGCAGGGAGCATCGATCAAAACTCGGTCACACTGACCTGTAAAGTGCGGTAAGTTGCGGCTATCGCCAACTTGGACTTTAATCGACTGCAAACCGAGACGATCAACGTTTTGTTGCAGCTTTTTGAGCCGAGATGGCGTGCGATCGCAAGCCCAAACGGTTCCGCGATCGCCCATCAGCTCCGCCAGATGCATTGTTTTTCCTCCTGGAGCCGCACAGGCATCGACAATTGTTTCTCCGGGCTGCGGATCAACCAAATATGCAACTAATTGGGCACTACTGTCTTGCACGATCCACCATCCCTCTTGGTAGCCCGGAAGATTTTGAATCGCGCCTGCGCTGGGTGGAAGTCGCAGCGCTTGAGGCAAATGAGGAATTCGGCTGACCTCCACTCCAGCAGAGGTCATAGCCGCTTGGACTTGATCTACACTGGCTCGGAGGGTATTGACTCGTAAATCAATTTGCGGCGGTTGATTCATCCAGGTACATAGACGATCTGTTTCTTCTGCCCCAAACTGATCGACCCAAACTTGCACAATCCAATCAGGCAAACTGTGCAACGTTCCGAGCCGTTCGACTGGATCAGTTGGCAGCCGCAGCGGATCGCCCGTCTCGCTAGACCGGAGATATTGCCGCAATACTCCATTTACAAATCCGGTCAGTCCGGCAAAGCCATTTTGTTTTGCAAGATCAACGGTTGTGTTAACCGCCGCAGAGGGCGGAATCTGGCTTAGATAGCGCAGTTGATAAAGCCCTAAATGCAAAATCAGGCGGAGATCGGGGGGTTGTTGAGATGCTTTCTTTTTCGCAAATTGATCAATTAGTGCGTCCAGTGTGCGCTGACGCCGAGTCGTGCCGTACACAAGCTCAGTTAGGAAGCGACGATCGAGGGTTGTAAAATTGCTGTGATGCAGCGCTTGATCAACGGCGATATCGGCAAACGCGCCCTTGTGAATCGATCGCAGCGCCATCAGTGCCAATTGGCGAGGAGTTTGAGTCAAATTCTAAACGTAAGCTAAGATGCCTTATTTAGAATAGCAATCCAAAAGCAGGAATGGCGCTTCAGAGCACTCGGTTGATCGTGATCAAGTACTCGATTAAACATTGCAATAGCTCATTCCCGGTAGTTGTTTAATCAGTCCTAGCAATTCTAATTGTAATAACGCGCTTGATACTGATGAGGTTTCCAGTTTTGTTTGCTCAACGATCGCATCAAATGATGCAGAACTGTGATGTTGAGTAATGGAGAGAATGGCCTGTAGAACTTGAGAGAGTTCGTGACTTAGATCAAGCAGCGATAACTGCATTTCTGAGGAGTTAGATTGATCAAGTTTTGGCAATGTTCCTAGCATTTCTAACAGTTCTGTTTCTCCTAAAATCATTTGCGCTCCTTTGCTCAGTAAGGCAAGACAGCCCTCAGATTTAGAATTGTCCAAACTTCCGGGAAGCGCATATATGTCTCGTCCATAATCATTGCCTAAATGAGCCGTGATCAGAGCGCCTGATTTCTTAGGTGCTTCAATGACCAACACCGCACGGGATAATCCTGCAACAATTCGATTGCGACGAGGAAAATGAGTGCGATCGGGCTGAGTTCCTGCCGGATATTCGCTGATTGCCAACCCAGTTTCTAAAACCTGATTGTATAGCTGGCGATTTTTCCGCGGATACACCAGATCGACCCCGGTTCCCAACACGGCAATTGTCGTGCCCCCGGCATCGAGACAACTGCGGTGCGCTTCGGCATCAATGCCGTCGGCTAGACCCGACAAGATCACAAAACCGCTTTTCGCTAAAGTCGAACTCAGCTTTCGAGTCCAACGTCGTCCGTAATCTGACGGTTCACGAGTGCCCACTAGCGCGATCGCGGCTACAGCGTCTAGATCTTGAAGCAGGGTGATCTGCCCTCGGTAGTACAGTACAGGGGGCGGATCGGGAATCTCAAATAATAACTGAGGATAATGCGGGTCACTAGGAGTAACAAAGTGAGGATTTTGGCGCTCGTGGGTTTCGAGTAGATCTAAGGGATGGAGAGTCGTGCGTTCTGCTGCAATAGCGATCGCGCTGTGATGACCAATTCCTTCCACCTTCGCCAACTCGTCAGCAGGGGCATTCCAAGCGACAGATAGTTGCCCAAAGTGCAAATATAATCGCTTTAGTAAAACTGGACCAATTCCTGCAATTTGTGACCAAGCCAACCAAAAACCGCGTTCCATTCACTCTCCACCCCATGCTGTCACCGCTTTCAGTATTCCCATAGCAGCGACAAAACCAGGTGATGGCGCGAGTTCGGCTCCACTTAGTCAGAAGTGATCGCATCCATATCAGGATGCGATCACTTCGTATCTATATTTAAGGTTCAAGATTTAAGGTTTAAGCACCCACTTCTGAACCGGATTGTACGGCTTCTTTCTCTTTTGCCAATCGACGTTTGCGGGCATAAAGCTGAATGAATGCTGCCATCGCAATCACCATCGCGAAAATGCCCCAAGCGGTGGCACTAGTCGGCAGATTGTTCTTAAAGATCGCCAGCATCACCACAATCACAAAGAACACCGTTGGAAACTCATTAAACCAACGGAACTGCTGCCCAGTCAGCTTGCATCGGTTTTCTGCAAACTGCTTCATAATCCGGGCGCAAACATGGTGGTACGCTACCAGCAGCGCGACAAGGACAAGTTTAATCTGAAGCCACGGCTGCTTTAGCACATCTGGCTCGGTTGAGATTAGCCCAACCGCCATCGCGATCGTCAGAATCATCGCGGGCGTCATGATGATGCTGTAGAGGCGTTTCTCCATGATCTGATATTGGTTTTGCAGAATGGTGCGAGCGGGTTCGGGCTGCTCGCGGGCTTCGGCATGGTAGACGAATAGCCGAGGCAGATAGAACATTCCGGCAAACCAGCACACAAATCCAACAATGTGAAACGCCTTAAACCATAGATAAGCCATAGAAAAATGCGGTTGTAGGGTGAGGTGAGATTAAACGATCGCACGCAGCGATTAGCGTCAAAGAATCGCTCTACACTCTATTCTCGAACAAAGCAACGCAAAGTCGGCTGTAGTTTGTAATTTGTAGCGAAAGGCGGTTAGGCAAAACTGTTCAATAGGGTGTCGAGATAGGTACGAGCGGCTTGACTATTGCGATCGCAACCACTGTGCATGAGAAAGAAGGACAGCGCAGCTATCAACACTTGGTCTTGATCCCGATCGGGATGATGTTCGAGATAGTCAGCTAGGGTTTCGTGGAGTGACTCGGGCAATTCGGTAAGAATGCTAACAGTTGAAGAGGACATAGATGGATGCTTCTGACAGGAACAACGATTGAATAAGTAACGATCTAAACAGCCTGTGGAAAACTTCAAAATAGCGCAACACTGTTCAGCGTTCCTTAATTGGCTGAACGGTTTAACCTTGATTCGCTGAGAGCTAACATTTGTACTGGTTTCAGCGTGTCGAGCCGATTTTTTGAAGTGGGAGCCGCGTAATTAGTATTCTCGTTTAACGAAAAATTTGTCAATGGTTAAAGATGTAATTTTTCGCCTCAGACTAGAGATGCTACAACGAGGAATGGAAGTTTAAGCCCTGTTTTTGTCACAAAACTTTAACTTTCTCGCGACAAAAATGACTCAGTGTGAACGTTTTCCACAGGCAAGATGAGTTTCAAGGCTTACGCTTGAATGCCTGTGGAAAACTTGTCTTTTCTGTGGAAAAGCGAGCGACAGATTGAGCTTAAACGGCGAGATCTGGCTTAAATGTTATTAGTCGCTAAAAATAATTGACATAAAAACAAGTCACGAAGGGGTAAATAATCTATTCCTGTGGATTAGCGCGTTAAGGTACTCTGCCGCGTTTCATAGAGTTCAATTACATATTGATCGCGGGCTGGGAGATGTAGCTCGGAGGATGACATCTATCAGCACAGGTTTTATATCCTATCCTGAAATGGCAAAATTATTCTGCGGCTGAATCGTTTGATTTACGCAGTAAAAGCTGAATGCCCAAACCAAATAGCCCCACCGACGCTAAACTCGTCACGCCCGTTGCTAATGCCGTAATTCCCACAACTAAGGTACGAACCGCAACGGTAATGTTGACCACCGTGATGTTGCTGGACTGAATTGGTTTTGAGGCGAATGAAAGGGCGATCGCGTGCATCAGGTTATAAGCGCCATACGCGATCGCGGCGGCAATGAGTGACCCAATCAAACATTGCAGCGGACTGGGCATCGTGGAATTGGATGTGGAGTCGGAAGGAGTGTCAGCCATAAGATCAAAAAATTAAGATCAAAAATTAGTTGTTGCTTAAACGCACACCAGATTGACAGAATTTTGTCACCCAGAAATCGAGATTTGGATCAGGGATCACGCGGCTCATTTGCGCCTTGACTTGCTCTGCTTGGGCCATCGACTCAACTAGGGCAAACACTGTTGAGCCTGACCCCGACATCATCGTACCGAGGATGTCTAACCTTTGAAACTCGTCGCGCAACTGTTGAACTTTAGAATACGACGGCAGTACGACTCGCTCTAGATCGTTGTGGAGAAGATTCGCCATTTGCTTCATATCGTGACGTGCGATCGCACCCAAGATCCCTCCGGCTTTCTGCTTGGCAGCGTCCCAAGCGGCGGGAGTAGTGGGATAGGTTTGCCCAAAGGTTTGCCGATAGGTTTTGTATGCCCAAGGGGTCGAAACCGGAAGATCACGATACTTCGCTAACACGACATACAAATTGCTCAGATCGGGCAAGGGGTCAAGTTTTTCGCCGCGACCTGTTGCCAATGCGGTTCCGCCACTAATACAAAACGGAATATCAGACCCCAGCATTGCGGCTAGATCGTGCAGTTCGCCTTGGGTCAGTCCCAGATGCCACATCATGTTGATGCCCACGAGAACAGCAGCTGCATTGGTCGAACCGCCTGCCAATCCTGCCCCCATTGGAATTCGCTTGTGAAGATCAATCTCGATGCCACCGAACCTAGCGTACTCGTCGGAGAACTCGCGAATCATCAGATCGGCGGCTCGGTAGGCCAGGTTTGTTTCATCGGTCGGAACATCGGGGGTATCGCAATACAAGCGGATGCCGTCGATGGCGCGCGATCGCACCGTGACCAGATCGGCTAGATCAATACTTTGCAGCACCATCACGAGTTCATGAAACCCGTCGGGGCGATCGCCCAAGATTTGCAAATAAAGATTGATCTTCGCGGGTGCAATGAGAGAGTAAGAGCGCATGAGACATGGTTGAGTGTCTGGTTCACTCATCATAGGTCAAGAGGGATGAAGGATGAAGGATGAGGGATGAAAACCAATTTTTTTCATCCTCTGCTTTTTCTCATCCTTTGCTAGGGATGAAGTTCACGAGGGTTTTGCAGAAGGCTCAAGATGTTCTGATTCTTGAGCCTGGTGATGATTCACTCTTTGTCGTTGATGATCAAACATTCGCCGTTGAAGGTTGAACTTGAGTCAACTCACCTCAAACATTCGCCGTCGAACTTCAGACATTCGTTGATGAATGTTGAACCCGGGTCAGCCCACCTTATACATTCGGCGTTGATGCTCAATCATTCGTTGATGAAGGTTGAACCTGAGTCAGCCCACCTTGGACATTCGCCGTCGAACCTCAGACTTACGTTCATCCACCTTAGACATTCATCGTTCAACCTCAGACCTGCGTTCATCCACCTCAGACATTCGTTGATGAATGTCGAACCTGGGTCAGCCCACCTTAGACATTCGTCGTTGATGCTCAATCATTCGTCGCCGAATGTTGAACCTGGGTCAGCCCACCTTAGACATGGATCGTTGAATGTTGAACCTGGGTTAGCCCACCTCAGACCTTCACTCCCCATGACCAACATATTTTTCTAAATCTCGAATTTGTGGATCGGGAAACTGTATTAATAGTCGCCATAGCACGGTATAGCTACCATCAGATCGGCGGCTGACCGGACGAAAGGCAAACAGCAGATCGCTACTTGGCATCTTGAGCAGATCTTTTAGACTTTGGCGTTGGTTCGGTGGTACAGGGCGTCCAGACGTAAGCAATTCTGGAAGCTTAAATTGCAGCGATCGCACCAAATACGTCCGATTTAGCTGCGCTGGAGCAAAACTGCTGATTCCTTGTTCCAGCGATTGCTCCGCAAAATGGCGCTGATCGGCTGAAATGGCTTCTAATACAGTGGGAGGACGATAAGTGTAAAACGATTTCAGCATTTCTGGAAGCGATAGAGACTGCCCGATCGACATCGACGGCAGCAAATTTTCTAACGTCACATCTCCTAGATCTGCCATGAATCCGTAATCAATTCCCGACGGAACGAGTTGAAAAAGATTGCCTGTCACCCGGACAGCGAGACGGGCAGAAAAATCGTCGCTGCGTTTGCTCAACACGGGTAAGGGATACGATTCTTCCGCTAACGGAGCAAAGCGCCGATTTTGCGGACGATTGAGATTGGCATCGAAATAAACCTCAGTGGGCAATAGACGAGCGATGCCAGTGTTGGGTTGTTGCAAAAACTGAGCGTGAGGTTGCGCCTCATTTGCATAGAGATCAGTCGGTTTGCCGCTTGTCGCTTGAGTCTCAATCGGGACTGTGACCCGCAATGCTTGGGGAAAAGCAGGCTGAATTCGGGCTAACCACTGTCGCGCAGACTTGATTAAAGTAACCGCATTGAACGTCGAAGTAGGCGCATCGGGCGCAACAGATCGCGCAGCGGGTAGCCGAATAACTGAACCAATGATCGTTCCTTCTGGAAGATTGAACACCAGCGAATTATCTTGCGGTAGCGCCTGAGGAGCGAGCAGACTCGCAACAGGCGATCGCAGTGGGCGAGCGGCGATGCCAGAGCGACGAGCAAGATCTTTTCGCAGAATCTCTAGATTTTGGCAAGCAAAATACAATCCGCAATACACTTGCCCTTGAGCTAGGTCAACCGCATCTGTTCCGGCAACTTCCCCATTCGGCGACAAACAAAATACACTTGGGTTCGGATAGTTGGATTTGAGAAAGCGATCGACTGCCCAAGTCTGCAAAAACAACTGACCTTGAAGCGATCGCAGGCGATTTGGCTCGGTACTCGTCAAAGATTGTTCAACTCGGCTCAACAAGACCAGTTGCTCTTGAGTAAGCTGTTGCGCTTCTAGCCAATACGCTCGTGATGGATCGTCAGACGGACTAGAACGAACGCTTGCCTGGAGCGCAGTTGATTGAGCCAAGCTGAAGCAAATCGTTAGCGCTCCTAAAAAGCGCCGTATATTACGCATATTAAAGGTTCCTCTCACACCGCCGCCCTATTTTCCCATTGTCAAGGGCAATTGGGATGAAATTTGAGTAAGGATTTTTCCCAGTTGCATCAATAAATGTGTCATTAGTACTGAATTCGATGGGCTTTGTCAGAGACTAATCACAAACCGTCGATGAATAAGCGCATATGAGTCAAAGTCAAGTGCAGGTGTGTCCGGTTTGCAGTGTAAAAATTCTCAAACTGGTTGGAGAAGATCGAGTGATCTTTTCGACTGGTGCATTTGGGACGCGAGAAATGCTGCGATCGCGGGTGTGCCGCCACGTCCAGAAAGCAGGCTGTATTAATAAAGACGCCTCAAGCGGCACGAAGCTCTAACCGATTCGTCCGCTAAACTGCCTCATTTCAAGCATCAGAACGTAAGATATGGTTGCCTACGTTCCAACTTGCTAACGATATGTCTGACCTGCACGCTAAGTTTACGCACCTCAAACAAGCTCTCGATCAGATTGTGGTAGGTCAGAGCCAATTAGTCCAGCAGTTAATTGTCGCGCTGCTAGCCGGAGGTCACGTCATTTTAGAAGGCGTTCCGGGCACGGGCAAAACGCTGCTGGTTAAAGTGATGGCGCGGTTAGTCGAGGCAGATTTTCGGCGAGTTCAACTAACGCCCGATATTCTGCCCTCAGACATTTTGGGAACGAGCATTTTTGATCTCAACACACGCGATTTCACCCTAAAAAAGGGTCCTGTTTTTACACAGATTCTTCTAGCAGACGAAATTAACCGAACGCCACCGAAAACACAATCGGCATTGCTAGAGGCAATGGAAGAACAACAGGTAACGTTAGACGGCGAGAGCCTGCCGTTATCAGATTTATTCTGGGTAATCGCAACGCAAAACTCATTGGAGTTTGAAGGTACATATCCCTTGCCCGAGGCCCAACTCGATCGCTTTCTATTCAAACTAGTCGTGGCGTATCCTGACTCAGCCGCAGAGAAGCAAATGCTCCTGAATTCTCAAGCGGGCTTTAGGGCAAAGCGACTCGACCTAGCGAAACTGAAACCGTTAGCCACCGTTGAACAGATTCTGCACGCCCGAAAAGCGGTCAGCGCGATCGCAGTCCAAGAGTCAGTTTTAGATTACTTGCTTGCCGTGGTTCAGAAAACTCGTCAACATTCTGATCTCGCGTTGGGTGCATCACCGCGATCGGCGGTGGCATGGCTCAACGTCAGCAAAGCGCAAGCGTGGCTCTCCGGTCGAGAGTTTGTCACACCCGATGACATCAAAGCCGTTGCCTCTCCCTTGTTACGCCATCGCCTGATCCTCCGCCCCGAAGCACAGCTTGACGGCATCGCGATCGAGTCCGTCATCAGCGCCGTTCTCAATCAAGTTCCAGTCCCTCGCTAACCCCTTCATCATGATTCCGTCTCGCCGCACCTATGGACTGTTGCTGTTCGGGCTTGTGATCGCAACTGCTCTTGCCTTTCTGTTTCCCTCGTACCTCGCGCTCACGGTCATATTTGTGCTGATGTTTGATGCGGTTGTCCTTGCGATCGCAGCGCTAGATAGCAGGCGGGTTCGGTCAAAGCGCGTCAAAGTCAACCGTCAAGAACTATCTCGCCTCTCGATCGGACGAGATAATGTCGTGAGTCTAACGGTCGAGTCTAGCAAGCCAGCCGTCATCAAGCTCCATGATCACTATCCGCTGCAATTTGGCGTCTCAGCCATGCCGTTGGCCGCAGCGATTGACGCAAATAGCACGCAAGAGCTGAGCTACACGGTGCATCCGACTCATCGCGGCGAATATGAGTGGGGAGCTATTCAAGTCCGGCAACTCAGCCCATGGAAACTGGCGTGGCACGATTGGAAAATTCCTCAACCGCAAAAGGTCGCAGTGTATCCCGATCTGATTGGACTGCGATCGCTCTCGATTCGTCTCACGTTGCAATCGTCGGGCGCAATGAAACGAGCCAAGCGCATCGGCATCGGCACAGAATTTGCCGAACTGAGAGAATACGGGATTGGAGACGATCCGCGTTTTATTGACTGGAAAGCGACGGCTCGCAAAGGAGTGCCGCTGGTCAGAGTGTTAGAGCCAGAACAAGAACAAACGCTGATCATTTTGCTCGATCGCGGGCGGTTGATGACGGCTCAAGTCAACGGGTTAGCTCGATTTGACTGGGGATTGAATGCCACGTTATCGCTTGCATTAGCGGGATTGAATCGCGGCGATCGCGTCGGGGTTGCCGTGTTCGATCGTCAAATTCATACATGGATTCCACCTGAGCGAGGGCAAAATCATCTCAATCGTCTGATCGAACGCCTGACGCCGATTCAACCAGAGATTCTTGAACCTGATTATTTAGGAGCCGTCACTACGGTTGTCAATCAGCACACTCGCCGGGCATTAGTTGTTGTGATTACCGATATTGTTGATAAAACTGCTTCGGCTGAATTATTGGCAGCGTTGGGACGGTTGGCTCCACGTTATCTGCCGTTTTGTGTAACGTTGCGCGATCCTGCTGTCGATCAGCAGGCACACACGCCGACTGAGGATGTGCCATCGACGTATGAGCGAGCGGTGGCGTTGGATCTGTTGGCTCAGCGTCAGGTGGCGTTTGCCCAATTGAAGCAGCGAGGAGTGTTGGTACTAGATGCGCCTGCTAATCAAATTACCGAAGAACTCGTCGATCGCTATCTGCAACTAAAAGCAAAAAATCAGCTTTAATCGGTTCCTTTGGAGTTGCGTTCTGCGCTAATGGAATTAAACACAATTCGCTTCTAGAAATTGAGGGAGATAATTCCTTGAATTGATGTTGGTTTGACATAGAACCGAAGCAAATCAGCGCAATATCTTCAAACATCGCGTCGTTCGTGACAAACATCGCGTCGTTCGTGACAAACATCGTTTCGTTGGTGGCAAACATCGCGTCATTCGTAACAAACATCGCGTCGTTCGTAACAAACATCGTTTCGTTGGTGGCAAACGTCGTTTCGTTCGTGACAAACATCGTTTCGTTGGTGACGAAAAGGTGCTCGTTCGCGACGAAAAGGTACTCATGTGAAATGGAACACTGAATGCGACAGATGCGATCGCCGCTTTGCAAAATGCGCTTGACCTATACTAGTGCGCGGATCTCAGCAGTCTTTGAACCTCTATTTGCACTTGCCCAACTTGAATCACGCCATCGGTGAGCGTCTGCTCTGTGGTGTAAATGCCCTTGATCGGATTGGCGTAATGATTGACCGACGATCGCTTCAGGTCAATCACTAGGTAATCTAAGATGCCCGCTTCTGCATAGAGGTCGCGTTTTATTCCCGTATCTTTTGCCTGAGTACTGTAGGCGTACTCCACAATTAATCGAATGTCTTTAGGAGTGGGGTGACAGCTTCGATACGATTGCTCACGCACAATCGCGATATCAGGCTGTGGCTCAGAATCAGCGAGTGTGACGGGCTTACCTTGACGTGACCACCATCCGTCACCAAATAGACGCTCCAAATAACGAGCGGTTGTTTCACAACTGTCGGCGTGTTCTGGGCCTTCAGGCGGCATTAAAACAAGTTCTCCCCTCAATAGCTCGATCGACTGATCATTGAAAATTCCAGCATCAATAGCTTGGTGGTAATGGTCGATCGTCCATTTGTAAGTGGCTAGAGTCATGCGCCTCACTCCAATCGAGTAATTCTATTTTGACGCGATATTGCTCATGTCTGAAGCATAAAACATAGGGTCAACAGCTTCAATGCGAATCATTAACGTTATTGAAGCTTGGAAACGGGTAACTACTAATTTTTCAGAGATCACTGACTCAGCCATGCGATCGCTGATTAAATCCAAGACTTTTGGACGAGTTAGATTTGTATAATAGAGCAGTCATCCTGGTTTTTAGTCGTCGCAAATGGCACAGCTAACCTGTAGTGTAGAAGCGTTTTGGGATTCAGAAGTGAACGTTTGGGTTGCAACCAGCGCAGATGTGCCAGGGTTAGCAACAGAAGCCCCAACGATCGAAGCACTGATGGAAAAACTACGGGTGATGATTCCAGAACTAATCTTGCTGAATCGTCTCTTACCAGAGCAACTCCCCAGTTCAGTTAACTTTCGGTTGATCAGCCGTTGGGAAGAGCAGATTGAGGTAGCTTCCTAAATGCCTGCATCGTTGACTCCTAAATTGAAAAAGTTGCTTCTAAAAGCGGGGTGCTATTTCGAGCGACAGGGCAAAGGCGATCACGAAATTTGGTATAGTCCCATCACTGATTGTCGATTTGTAGTGGATGGGGCAATTCGATCGCGACACACGGCGAATGCTGTGCTGAAGCAAGCAGGGTTACTCAAGGCGTTTTAGCTTGTCATACACAACGCTGACAAATTATCTATTGACTCAACCATGCGATCGCTTGTCGAATCCACACTTCTGCATCATCCGATTTTGACAAGGTAGAACTCTGTCCCACCGCTTGCAAAGCTTGAGTAATCTCGCGATCGGTATAGCCCAGCGCCAAGAGCGTCATTTCCACATCTTCTTGAATATTTGAGGCAGGCCCTGCACCCGGAGCCAAGACGAGATTTGCCTGCGATCGCCACTCAGAGAGCTTCGTCTTGAGTTCTAGGGCAATGCGTTCAGCGGTTTTTGCCCCAACGCCCGGCGTGCGAGACAGTAAGCGCGTATTGCCAGATACGATCGCTTGCACCAGATCTTGCAATCCCAACGTATCAAGCAACGCCACGGCTAATTGCGGGCCGATTCCACTTACACTCACCAATTGCCGAAACAAATCTCGCTCTGCCGACGATCCAAATCCAAACAGCGTTACCTGATCTTCTCGCACATTGAGATGCGTAAAGATCTGCGCAGCTTCTCCAATTTCGGGCAAATCCTGCATCAGACGCGGCACAATCTGAATGTCATAGCCGATATCATTCACATCTAGTGTCAGAACCACGCGAGAACTGCTGATTTTTTGGATTGTTGCGATCGTACCCTTGAGATAACCAATCATGTGAGATAACCAATCATAGGCGGCGTGCAAAGCGGGAGAACCATTTACCGAAAGCCAAAATACTTTAAGCCTTCAAGAATACCAGCCGCGCAATGCGCTTTTGCTAAATAGCGTTGAGTACTCGGATGATTGCGATGCCATTGCAGAAGCTCCGGCTGAGCATTACCAACGATAATTCCGCATTCTTCTCCCGCCGCAAATAGCGCAACATCATTGCCCGAATCCCCGCACACGATCGTTTCTCCCGCCGCAAATCCCAACTGTTCGCGAATAAACGTCATTGCGGCTCCCTTGTTGGCACTGCGCGGCAAAATATCTAAATCTTTCCCACTGCTGTAAATCAGTTGCACATCTAGACCCCGTTGTTCTAGCGACGATTCCAGTTCGGGAAGCACATCTACCGCCGCTTCTTTGGTTAAGAAAAAACTGACCTTGAACGCGCATTGCTCTGTTTTTGGTTGCAAGACCAAATCAGAAAAATGGGCCGTCACGGCAAAAACAGTGGCGCGATCCCATCCGGCAGACAACTTCTCTGACCAACCCGAATCAGGCGATTCCTGCCCATCATGATAAATTTCCGTGCCAACGGAGGCAATGAGAATATCGGGGTCAATCAGTCCTGCTTCTGCTTGGAGTTCTCGATACAACGTTGGCGATCGCCCCGTCGAATAGACTAGCGTTGCTCCGTTCGTCTGTCGCTGCTCGATCACCCACTGATTGAGTTGATCCAAAGCAAAGTCATCTCCGACTAGCGTATGGTCGAGATCCGTTACAAGCAGAAACTTTGGCACACTGATCACCTCCAAACATCATTTATGAGTTTATCGATCTGTGGCAAAAATTACCTAATGCCAAGGAAGGAATAAAGAGGGTGAACGCTAGAACTGTTGAATAACGTGTTCTAAATCATCAGGCGTGTTGCAATTAAACAGGACTTGCGGAGCGCTCACAGGCAGTTCTTGAATACATTGGTTGGATAGCCACTTTTGAAAAGAGCGTCCGCCTTGATCAATGAAGTGTGCCAATTCGGGTAAGCAAATGCAGCGGTAGAAACCACACAAAGGTTCCCAACCTTTTTCGTGTTTGGGCAGCAGCGCGACTGCATCATTTGGCACGCCATCAAGTAAGGCTGTCCAACCCTTTAGCTGCGCTTCATCTAAGTGCGGCAGGTCACAGGCTAGCAGGAGAACCCATTCCGTTGATAGGTGAGGTATTGCTTGGGCAAATGCGATCGCAGGCCCTCGCGGTTCGATCTCAGCCATAAATTTTGCGTCGAGGGGCAGCAGCGATCGATACGCTTCACCTCTGGAGGTGACGACATAGATCTCACGGCTATAGGGTCTCGCGGCATCGTAAACTCGTCGCAGCATCGGCACACCGTTGATCTCGATTTGCGCCTTGTCCCGACCCATACGCGAACTTTGTCCACCTGCCAGAATGACGGTACTCAGTCCATTAACAATCAATTTCAATTCGTTTTAATTTGGAGGATGCGCCAGATTTGATCGTAATGCACGATTTAGGAACATTGAAGCGATCGGACAACACTTTGATCAGTTCTGCATTCGCTTTGCCATCCACTGGAGGAGATTTTAGATGCACAATCCAACCTCCGTCTTCTTGCTGTTCAACGTTCTGCTGCTTGGAATTGGGCTTCACCTTTACGCTTAAAATTTTCATTGACAATTGCCCACAACCCAAACAGCATGATCCACTTCGTCTCTAAGATGGAATGCATTACGGCAATCTATAACTGGCAACTCGAACCGTTAACTCGCCTCGGCGCGGATTACGGCGAAACACAAACGCTCCTTCCTCAGTTTCACCATCCGACAGAAAATCAATCTGCTGATCGCCCGATTCTTCAACCTGACCGTTGACCCGCAACTCTGCTACAACCTGCACCGACTCCACCGTTTCGCCTCCCGTATTTTTCACTACAAACGGAACATAAAATTGTCCTTGCGCTTCCCGAATTTGCTCGCGTCGCTCCAGAGTCAACACGGGCGGACGGTCTTGCTCGGTTGTCCAAGCGTAAATAACTAACCCCGCGATCGCGCCCAAAATCGTAGACGCGATTCCAAACGTTGTCCATTCTGCGATCGATCGTGAGGGTTTTTCTTGAGAGGAATGGCTCATATTGCTAACCGTCCTGCAGCTCCGCCCACGGTAGCCGGTAAACCTAAAAGAATCGAATAATTTAGCCACACCTGCCACGGATCGCTAAATTCAAGCTTTTGAAAGAATAGCAGCATCACCGTTGCGGCAATAAGAGACACAAGATAACTCGCGATCGTTTCACTTAACGGACGCTGAAAGATACCGCGCTGTTGTTGTCGTTGCTGATAATGTGTAAACCCTGATGCGAACACAATGCAGTATGAAATCAGCAACGACGCTATCATCATCGATAACAACGAAAGTCCTGAAACTGCCGCCGCCAGCATTGGAATTTCGTCAGTGGGCGCAATATTAAACGCAATAATAGTTGCTCCAATCAACGTTGCACTGATATCTGAAAGCGTGGCGCTCAGTTGCTTAGACTGAGAGGAGTCAGATTGCTGATCAAACCGTCCTTCATCTCCTCTAAGAAACTGATTCGCTAATGCTACACCCAATGAGAAGGGCATGCCTTCGTAAATCAGTTTGCCCAACGCTTCATGTAGAGGAGTTTGTAGCGTAATTTCTTGTAGCAATATCAGAATAAATCCGGCACAAACAATACCAATTGCGATCGCTTCAACGCTGTCAATCAATGCATCTGTAGTATGAACAGCGCTGTCGCGGCGAAAGCCTGCCGTTTGATTCAGAAAAAAGATAATTGCAAACGTGAGTACGAGCGCTAATAGCATTCTCACTGGACCCACAAATGAGCCAATCCACCAAACTTCCATGGTGTAGAGCAGTGGCACACCAAACAGAAATCCGCCAGATGCTCCTCGCAACAGATCTTTAAGTTCAGTGCGCCACTGCTCTGCTAAACCCTTTTTCATAGCTCACAGCAAAGAAACTAGGATACAAGGGATGCGATCGCGGTTGCCATTCCTCCGGAGGTAGAACGTCACCTTAAATACAACAAGAACTTTAGATACAAAAAGATGCGCTCCATTGCCAGGAACGCATCTCTAAATTGATTTGATAAGTTAGCGATTTGACTTAACCTTTCACACAAACCACTTGTTTTAGCGTTGCTACAACTTCCACCAAATCAGCCTGGTTTGCCATCACCGATTCGATCGACTTGTAAGCCGCTGGAATTTCGTCTAGCACGCCTCCATCTTTACGGCACTCAACCCCTTCTGTTTGCTGAATCAAATCATCCAAGGTGTAAGCGTTCTTAGCTTTGTTGCGAGACATCAATCGTCCCGCCCCGTGAGAACACGAGCAGTAGCTTTCGTGATTGCCCTTGCCCTTGACAATGTAAGACTTTGCGCCCATCGATCCAGGAATGATGCCGTAATCGGTCTCACGGGCACGCACTGCCCCTTTACGCGTCACATACACCTCTTCACCAAAATGAATTTCCTTTTCGGCATAGTTGTGATGACAGTTCACCGACATAAGCGGCTTGATCGGCTTCCCGCCCGCAAGATGCTTTTCAATGACCTTTTGAAAGCGACTCATCATCACTTCTCGGTTAAATTGTGCATACTCTTGCGCCCACTGCAAATCACGCCAATAGGCTTCAAATTCAGCAGTTCCCGCCGTAAAGTAAGCCAAGTCAGGATCAGGCAATTTCTCACCCGCCAACTTTGCCAAATTCTTTCCGGTATTGATGTGGTTTTGCGCCAGCATATTGCCAATGTTGCGTGACCCGGAATGCAGCATCAGCCACACTTGATTCTCGGTATCGATGCACACTTCGATAAAGTGGTTTCCGCCGCCAAGAGACCCCATTTGCTTCAGGGCTTTGTTCTCTAAATGCTGCACACCTGAATGCAGATGCTTAAAGTCGTGCCATCCCTGCCAGTTCAACGCCTTTTTGTCAGCTTCCTTGTTTTCGTTAAAGCCAACCGGAATGATCGCTTCAATATCCTGACGAATTTTCTTCAGTTTACCTTCAAGTTGGTCTGCCACAAATGGCGTCTTTATGGCACACATTCCGCAGCCAATATCGACCCCTACAGCCGCAGGCAGAATCGCATCTTTCGTCGCGACAACAGAACCAACCAGCGCTCCTTTGCCCAAGTGAACATCAGGCATCAGCGCAACGTGTTTAAACACAAAGGGCAAGGAGGCAACGTTTTTCGCCATTTTGATTTCTTGCGAGCCGAGGTCGTGATTTGCCCACGATAAAACAGGCGTTGATGTAGAAAGATTGAGTGCTTCGTAAGGCATGATGATTGCCTCCTTCGTAGAGTATCGATAACGGTTTGATGATGCCCATTGCCTCACCGTAGTATACATACTACATATATAATACAAGACTGTCAAGCTACGGCTGCGTAAGAATAGAGATGACTACGAATTAGAGATGTCTATCTGTAACAGATCAACTTATGGTGATTGAATGGCTCAAAGTTAAAGTGCCGATCGCATTACGCGAAACTTATATTAAAAAGGACGCAGAAATCTGGACAGCAGCTTTAGCAAAATATCCAGGCTATGCGGGTAAAGAAATTTGGTTTAACCCAAAGGACGAAACAGAACTAATCATGGTGATTTATTGGCAAAGTAAAGAAGCGTGGAAATCGATTGCGGCAGACGTACTACAAGAAATTGATCGCAAGTTCATCGAAGCAATGGGACAGTCGTTTCCCTTTCTCGAAGAAGCTGAATATCAAGTCCGCAAATTTGGCAACCGTTAAAAAACTCCCCACATCTAACCCTTGACCCGTTATGTTGTCTTGTCCTAAGTGCCATCAACCGATTAAAAATCGAGATGCGATCGCATGTCCTCGCTGCCGCACCCCATTAAAGGCGCACGGTCACGCGGGCATTCCGCTCCATCGCGCTACAGGTAATGAGCCACTCTGTAGAACCTGTACCTATCACGCGGATGACACCTGCAACTATCCACAGCGCCCCGATGCGTGGGAATGCACGATGTATCGCGATCGCCGCGTCGCTACGGTCAGTACTCCAACGAACTACGAAACGAGTTCATCGCCGCAAGCTTGGATTCGCCGCAATGGAGTTTGGATTGCGATCGTAGGGCTGCTAGTTCTGAGCTTTTTATTCGCCGCCTCAAAACGCTAACCTAAACAAAGTGATAGGGCGGCAGCGCCTCACCCAACGTTAATTCCCAGCTAGAGCAGAGATTTTGCCACCCTTCTAGCCGCGAATAAAGCGTGTCTTCAGCTTCCCGGTTCACGAGTAAATAAAGCTTCTCGCCTTCAGACTGAGACTCTTTCAGAATGTGGTTAGGATAGGCCAACGCGATCGCATTGAGTACCGTCTTCAATTCCTGCTGCTGTTGAGTGCGTTGGTCTAACTGCTGCTGATAGCGCTGTTTCTTGGCCAAAAGATACTCTTTTCCTCGCAACTCCGACTCTAACTGGGGCTGCGAGTTGTCGATGGGCATCAGCATGAGGCGATACTCGGCTTTTCCTTCAAACTGATTTAGCTTTGCCAGATACTTATCTTGATGTAATTCGAGATGTTCGAGCAAATTTTCGGGTGAGACAAACCACGTCCCAAACCGTAAGGGAAGAATTGCAGTCGTCCAGAACAAGTCGCAGATAATGCGATCGTGGGTCAAGACCGCTTGAACGAGTCGATGATCATTTTGCTGAATTTCATCTAAATCTAGGTTCGGTTCCACCAGCGCCGAAAGAGTCGGTGTTCCTATAATTTCGACCTGTCCGGCAATTCCATCTTGCTCGAACTGCAAATCTGTTTGAGGCGTTTTGAAAAAGGCGTAGGTATACATCCCCGGTCTATTTGACAGCACCTATTCGAGTCTAGGCGATAGTTCAGAAATCTAGGAAATCTTGATCGCAAAACTTTGAAGTCCAATCGATCTAATTGCCAGAATCAAATCCAAAATCAAAAAATTCAGAATCAGAGTTTGAGCAGTTTAAGAATTTCTTGAGCGGCGCGATCGCACACTCCCGGTTCTCCTAACGCGACTCGCATCGCCTGATAGCCTGCGATCGTCCGCTCCCTCACCTCTGGCCTCAACTGCTCTAACGCCGCATCTGCAATGGTTTGAGGAATTGCTTCCTCCTGCAAAAATTCTGGCACGATCGGCTTCATCAGCACCAGATTTGGCGGTGACATAAATGGAATGGAGAACTTAATAATATTTCTGGCGACCCAAGCCGTGATTGGATTGACCCGATACATCACCACTTGCGGTACATTCAGCAATGCCATTTCGAGGTTCACCGTACCAGATTTGGTCAACGCCAGATCTGCCGCTGCGATCGCGCTTAGCGTCGATTTTCCCTGGTTACTCTCTAAAATCGTGGCGCGAAGCTGATATTTTGCGATCGCGCGTTCTACCGCACCCTGGTATTTCTCCAGCGACAGTGGAATCCAAAAGTGAGCCGTCGGAACCTGTGCCTGGATTAACTGAGCCGCTTGAAACATGACCGGCATGAGATATTTGATTTCTTGCTGACGCGATGCAGGCAGTAGCACGATCGCAACCTGCTCGTCTGGAATTCCTAACGCTGCCCGAGCCGCCGCGCGATCGGGAGCCGCCTCCATGCGATCGAGTAAGGGATGCCCGACTAGTCGTACGTTTGCGCCATGCTGAGCGTAATATCGGGCTTCTTCTGGAAAAATAGCTAAGAGCGTGTCGGTAATGCTGACAATCTTTTTGGTGTTTTCAAGCGTGTGCGACCACACCCACTCCTGTGGCGAAATAAAATAAGCAGTTGGAACATGCGGCAAGTGTTTACGAACGTAGCTACCAATGCTGATGTTGGGGTTCATGTAGTCAATCATCACCACGGCATCGGGCGGATTTTGCAGCAAATACTGTTTTGCTCGTTGCTGAAGATTTAGCGTTGGCAGAATGTAGGGCAGCGATTCAAATATTCCGATCGAGCCAATCGCGCTGGTGTTGCCCAGCAAGATTGCGCCTGCTTCTGCCATGCGATCGCCACCCAACGCCAAGATTTCAAGATCGATATCCAGTGATCGCGCCTGCTTCTGCAACGCTTCCACTAACAGCGCCGCTTGAAGATCTCCCGATACTTCCCCCGTGCTAACGAAAATACGCCGCTTCATTCGCCACCTTTGACTAAAACAGGCGTTAACCCTCGACGTCCGGGCGAGACCGATAGTCGAATAAACTGATGCAAATGCTGGATATGCTCATTTTCAGGCAACAGCTCAAGCTGATCCAACGCCTCTGTCAGTCGTAGACCAGAGCGGTAAAGAATCCGAAATGCCTTTCTCAAAAGCTGCAAATCGTCCACCGAAAATCCCGATCTCTGGAGTCCAATCTTGTGCAACGCCCGAATCCGACCCGGATTTCCCTCTACTATCATGTACGGCGGCACATCGCGATCAATTCTGGCCATGCCACCTACCATTGCATGACGCCCAATCCGCACAAACTGATGAACGCCCAACACGCCGCTAATTCTGGCTTTCGTCTCGATGTAAACATGTCCCGCCAACGACACCGAGTTAGAAATAATTACCTGATCTTCAATCACACAGTTATGACCGACGTGAGTATAGGCCATCAAGAGATTGCCATTGCCAATCAGCGTTACGTCATCTCCATGCGTCGGGCGGTGAATGGTCACAAACTCCCGAATTTGATTGCCATTCCCAATTTTCAGCAGACCCAGCGACCCATCGTATTTCAAATCCTGCGGCTCTAGCCCGATCGCGGCTCCTGGAAAGAAGTGATTGCGCTCTCCAATGTCAGTGTTGCCCTCAATCACCACATGATGTCCGACGATTGTCCCCGCTCGAACTTTCACATGTTCTCCGATCACCGCGTACGCGCCAACCTGTACGGTTGGATGAAGTTCAGCCTCAGGATGAATTACAGCAGTCGGATGAATTAGGGTTGTCATATCAGAGGTAGAAACAAGGGGGAAAGAGCGCAGCAATGTAAAGACGCGATACGTTCTCAGATTTCGCCCGGCGTCCCCTTTGAAACTTGGCGAGCCAGTTTCTTTAAAGTTTCACCCGGCGTTAATCGCGTCTACACCGATCAAGTTGAAACGGGAACATCCAACAACGCTAGATTACAACCCGAACAATCGTCCGTATTTTAATCTACCAAGGCAAACATTAGATCACCCGAGCAGGCAAGCTGACCGTCAACTTCCGCACGACCACGCATCTTCCCAAATCGACGACCCTTCACGGACAACAGTTCCACTGTCATTACCAGTTGATCACCTGGCACAACCGGACGCCGAAACCGGACGCCATCAATTCCGGCAAACATAAACAATCCGTCCTGAACGTCTGCCATCTGCGTCAGCACGACTCCGCCAACTTGCGCCATCGCCTCGACGATTAGCACTCCTGGCATAATCGGACGCCCCGGAAAATGCCCTTGAAACTGAGGTTCATTAAACGTGACATTCTTAATTCCAACTGCCAGTTTGCCAGGCACAAAATCGATAATGCGATCGACCATCGCAAACGGGTAGCGATGAGGTAGCAGTTGATGAATTTCTTCAAGCGTAAATGTTGTTTTAGTCTCAGAAGCACTCTCAGTCGCGAGATTTTCTACAGACGCATGGGTTTCGAGCAGAGTTGACATGAGCTTTGGGGTTAAAAATCAAGAGCCGTCGTTCGTTAGTGACGAAGGACGTATTGCAAGAATATGACGAACGAGTTGAGTGTGCAAACGATGGCTTGCTTTATAGGCAAGAAAATGAGCTGTTGGAAACGCCCCCAACAAACTTAAATCCCCAATGAGGTCTAGCAGTTTATGGCGAACTGGTTCATTTGCAAATCGCAGAGGCGGATTGATCCATCCTTCTGGGCTGCAAACCAAAGCGTTTTCAAGCGAGCCGCCTTTAATTAAACCATTTGCCCGCAACTGTTCAACCTGATGGGCAAATCCAAAGGTGCGAGCGGGGGCAATCTCTGTTTCAAACAAGGATTGCCGGGGTGACCAACTGTGCCACTGATTGCCGATCGCGCTCACTTCAAAATCAATGCCATAGGTAAATCGCAATTCTGGCGCAGGCAGGGCGGCAACAAAGGCATCGTCCTCGCGAATCCAAATTGGTTCTGTAAGCGTGAGTGTGGAGCGTGGGGCGGATTGAGCAACAATGCCTGCATCTGCGATCGCGATCGTCCACTCTTTCGCCGACCCGTCGAGCAAAGGTACTTCCGCTCCATCAATTTCGATCCGGGCGTTATCGATTCCCAACGCCGAAAGCGAGGCGAGCAAATGCTCCACCGTCCGAATTCGTGCCTCACCGCTCACCAACTCTGTCGAAAGCAGAGTGGGATTGACCGCCTCACCCTTTGCCAAAACTTCAGGCGCATCCGGCAGATCGACCCGGACAAAGTAGCGTCCTCGTCCGGGTTCGGCAGGCAGCACCCGCACATGAGTCGTTGCGCCGCTGTGAAGCCCCACGCCCGATCGCGAGAGACTGGACGCCAAGGTACACTGGCGAGTCTCAGAGGCAGATTCTGCTTGGGCAACGCTGAGACCTTGACGACGATCGTTCATTTAGAATCGTTCTCCAAATCCAAACCGGATATTGTTACCGCCTTGATCGTTGATACCAAAGTCAATCCGGATCGGACCGAGAGGCGATCTGACGCGAACTCCCACGCCGTAACCAAATCCGCTTCCTGGCTTTCCTCGTACCCCCGCTGGGTTACCTGGAACATTATCTCCAGTTCCTAAATCAGTGGCTGCATCAACAAATAGCGCACCCGAAATAATCGAGAATAACGGGAAGCGATATTCGGCAGTAGCTTGCAAATAGCTCTTACCGCTACCTACATCTCCTTCATCATAACCACGCACCGAGTTCGTCCCACCAAGCGGGAAGGCTTCATAGGGAGGAATATCGCCTAACACCGTTCCGCCCTGCACGTTGAAGGCAAAGGCTTGCGGGCAACCTTCGCGGTTTGGTTCCTCTCCAATTCTAGGCTTCTGGTCACGACATCCGGGTGAAATTTTCAGCAGCCGAGTTGGAATGTAGAAACTGTAGCTTCCTCGGAGGCGATTGAAGAAAATACTGCCCGATCCGACAGGAACCGATTGCTCTGTGCTAAATCGCAGCAGGGATCCGCTAGTGGGTTGAAGAAAATCATTACGGCGATCGCGCACAAACGCGAGCTGAGCCGTAAACAAATCATCTTTACCAGACGGATCAAAGCTCAACAGATTGCCCAGTTCATCCCGATTACTGAGTTCGCCATCCGCATCGCGCACCGACACCCGCTGATATTGCAAGCCGAGAGACGCATTCCATTCTGAGCGCTCGTAGGGATTTTTCGAGAGCGGACGACTAAAGCTGATGCCGCCCCCTGTGCGAACAATGCGAGGACGATCGCCATTCGGTAATTCAATTTCCGGATCGCCACCCTCAAAAATCAGCGAAATGGTTCTGCGACGGAATAGGTTAGCGGTGTAGGACGTGCGATATGGATCACCTGCAATCCAGGGGTCGGTAAAACTCAGGTCAAACTGTTGATCACGCTGACCAATCTGAACTTCGGCATTTAGTTTTTGGTTGTTGCCCCCAAAGTTTTGCTGTCCAAAGCTGACGCTACCAAACAAGCCGCTCGCCGAGCTAAAGCCACCTGCAACCCCAAAGTTTCCGGTGTTGCGCTCAACCACGTTTGCCACGACAACAACTTTCCGAGGATCTTGTCCTGGTTGCAGGGAAAGCTTGATATCTTCAAAAATGCCGAGACCAAACGCACGCTGTAGGTCACGTTCTGCCGTGTTGCGGTTAAAGACATCCCCCGGCTTTAGTTGAAACTCGCGAGTGACAATGAATGGACGCGTCCGTCCCCGAATCGGATTACCCTTCGCGTCTTGGGTTTGACCTTCCTTGTTAATGAACTGGACTTGCAGCGCTTCAACTTCTCCTTCAGCGACTTGCAAGGTAACATTGCCATCGGGATTGACCCTCGGCGCGTCTACAACTTGTGCCAGAACATAGCCATTGCTCTGATACCACTTGTTAAGTTCCTGAATGCCGTTTTGCAGATCGCGTAGGTTGAGAATTTTGCCATACTGCGGACTGAAAATATCTTGAACGACTTTGGATGGAAGCACTCGGCCCCCTTCTACTTGAACCGATCGCAGTGGCGGATTTGGCGTGACATCAAAGGTGACCCGTACCCCAAGTGGTGTATCGATCGGGTTTGCTCTCACGTTCGAGAAAAAGCCTGTTGCAAAGACCGCATTGATATCTTCTTGAAGCTGCGATCGCGTCGTTGTTTGTCCGGGCTGAGTCCGAATTACCCGGTAAACTTCGGCTTGTAGTTCTTCATTTGCACCTACAACCAGTACTTCACTGACCAAAACCTGGGGTTCCGGTTCAGCATTTTGCTCCGGTTGACTCGGTTGATCAGGCTGACCGGGCTGAGTAGCAGGTGGTGTAACAGACGGATCGGTCGGCGTTGTTTCTGGAGGAGCAACCGGACTTGGAGAGGTCTGAACTCCAGGAGCGGGGGTAATTTGAGTCCCAGACGGAGGAGTGGCAGGTTGAGGGGGCAAAACCGGATTGGCTGGTGCCGTGGGTGCAGCGGGAATCGTGGGTTGAGGCGTTGGCGACGGAGCCGGTTGAGATGGATTGAGCGGATCAACTTGAATTCGGTTCGGTGTTTCCTGCTCGATCGAGCCGCCTTGTGCCAGTTTCACAGCTTTCGCCTGAAGCGAGGTTCGAGGAACCGGTTGGGATGACGGCGCAACGGCTGCTCGCTTTGAAACGGGAATCGTCTCTACCACAACATCTTTTGAAAGTGGTTTCAACTTAAGATCCGATTGGGCTACGGCACGCTTCAGCGCTGTGGAAACGACAGAATTCACCACAACAGAGCGAGCTGAACTCGTCGCTGATTTGGCTGAAGCTTTAGAAGTTTGGGCGTTAGCAGAAGTCGCGCAACTGATCGCCGCAATCGAAAGGGCTGCCATTAAGGCAGGAGATAAACGCATTTTGTTCACAGTATTTCGCACGTCCTCAGACCTCTGCACAAAGCAGACTCTACATCACGATAGTAAGAAGCAGTCCCGATCCTGACAGAACTGTGAAATTCTACCGCATCATGGGTATCAATCCTCGGTTATCAGTGCCAGGAATTCTTCTAGCACTCATATAGTCTGTTGCAGCACCCGTTCCATTACTTGACGATAGGCATCCTCGACGTTGCCTAAGTCTCGCCGAAATCGATCTTTGTCCATCACGCGCTTATTAGGATCAGATTCCGCCTGGTTCCATAACCGACAGGTATCTGGGCTAATCTCATCTGCCAGAATAATTTGACCCGTGTGATTAGCACTTTGACCAACTGAGGAAACGCAGCCAAATTCCAACTTAAAGTCTACGAGGGTGATGCCACACTGCTGAAAAAAGTCCGTCAGGATCTGATTGATCCGCGACGCTAGTTCTATTAATTGATCTACTTGATCCGGGGTAGCTAGATCAAGGACTCGTAGACGGTCGAAAGTTAATAATGGATCGCCAAGTTCATCGTTTTTGTAATAAAACTCCACTAAGGGAGGGGTCAGAATCGTTCCTAGCTTCAATCCTGTTTGTTGACAGAGACTCCCGGCAGCAATGTTCCTGACAACGACTTCTAACGGCAAAATCTTTACAGATTTGACTCGCATCTCATTGGGGGACGTCCGATCGATAAAATGCGTTGGAACGCCGTTCGCCTCCATCAACTTAAACAAATGGGTTGAAATCGCACAGTTAAACTCGCCTTTTCCAGTGATGCTGCCTTTTTTTTGGGCATTGAACGCTGTTGCATCGTCCTTGAAGTGCGTTAGGAGAATATTAGGATCTTCTGTAGCGTAGAGAATTTTAGCTTTGCCTTCGTAGAGCTTTTGACCAACAGCCATAGTGTGCGGTTTTAGTAACTTGCGAAACAACTCGCAAAGGGACTGAGTTATTTTAACTTGGAAGCAAACCGCATCAGCTAGGTCACTCTTGCCAAGTCACTCTTGCCAAGTCACTTCTGCGGGACTGGTTTTAGTAAGTAGCTTGCCTTGAGAAATCACATGTCGAACAGTCGCGCGACGACGAATTGCGTCATAGCGATCGCAGGCATCCAACACAATTAAATTTGCAGGCTTGCCCACGGCAATTCCATACTCTTCTAAGTTCAGAGTTTTAGCTCCGTTCCAGGTCACCATGTTATAGCAGGCGTCAATCTCTGCCATTCCCGTCATCTGGCACACATGAACCGCCATTGATGCAACGTCTAACATGTTGCCTGTTCCCAGTGAGTACCAGGGATCTTGAATGCAGTCATGTCCTAAACTAACGTTGATGCCCTGCTGCCAAAGTTCTTTGACACGGGTTACCCCTCGTCGTTTGGGATAAGTATCGGTGCGTCCTTGCAAGGTGATGTTAATTAACGGATTAGCAATGAAATTGAGTTGGGTGCGCTGAAGAAATCCGAGTAGTTTGAAGGCATAAGCGTTGTTGTAGGAGCCAAATGCCGTCGTGTGACTGGCAGTGACTCGTGACCCCATTCCATGACGGATAGCGCACGCGGCCACCACTTCTAAGAATCGCGACTGATCATCATCAATTTCGTCGCAATGAATGTCAATTAAGCGATCGTACTGCTCTGCCCATTTAAAGATCTGATGCACTGAGTTAACGCCGTCTTCTCGCGTTAACTCATAGTGAGGAATGCCACCGATCACATCTACGCCCATTTTGAGCGCTTCTTCCATCAAGTCTTGGTTTTTCGGACTTCCGTAGATGCCATCTTGCGGAAATGCCACGACTTGCAGAGTCAGCCAATCTTTTACGTCCTCACGCACCTCTAGCAGCGCTACAAGCGCTGTTAAGCTCGCTTCGCTGACATCGGCATGACTGCGCACAAACAGCACCCCTTGTGCGGCCTGCTGCTTCAGCGTTGCGATCGCTCTCTGCTTCACGTCCTCAAGCGAGAGAGTTTGCTTGCGATCGTGCCAAATTTCGATGCCCTCAAACAGAGTGCCGCTTTCATTCCAACGCGGCTCCCCAGCAGTGAGGGCAGAATCGAGATGAATGTGAGACTCAACAAATGGAGGGCTGACTAGCTGGTTTTGAACATCGAGTTCAATTGCGGCTGTGCCGTCAATGTGCGATGCGATCGCGGCAATCGTTCGGGAGACGGTTCCGTTTGCGGTGCAGGGTGCACTAATTGCAATATCTACAATTTCAGTACGATCGGGTGCCGATAGAAGCTTGCAGCGTCGTAGCAGCAACTCGTAATTTTGAGAAGTCATGATCTAACCCACCCACTCGCAGTTCTAATCAATCCACTCTATCGGATTAGAAATTTGTGTTGTGGTGTCCGATCCTGCACTTTAGAGAAAGCTCTAAGACATTGCTAGTGGCAAACAGAGGTTCTAATCCTCTAACCCTTCAGCCCAAACTGCTTTTATGAAGGATTAACCATTCTCATCAGTGTTTCTCGTCGTCAGCACGCTTGATCCATCAACGGCTCTAACCAAGGTTGAAACTGGTCTCGACGAAAGATTTGCGCACGGCGGTGATAATCAAACCGGACAAGACTAGGCAAACCATGTTGACGAATACAATCTTTAATCCATGAAGCTACGCCTTGGCCCTCTTTAGCCGCCATTTCGGTTTGAAACGGACCATACATCAGAACCAGATGAGTATGCGTCTGCAGAGGAGCGTCTAACTCAATCAGCTTGGTAAGGTTCGTTCTAGTTCGGTCTTGGGCTTCAACAGGTTTGTGTAAATGACGTGAGTTCGCTGTTTTTCGAGATGCCCAATTCTGCTGATGAGCCGTCTTATTATGGGAATAGTTGTGATGCATATAACTCCTTACGAACGTGTATAGAAAGTGCCAATCTATCTCTCTCCAGCATGTAGCAGGCGCTGGAAGAAATCAGTTGGCTACTAGGTAGATGCAATTTAGTCAAGGTTTAAATCTTTACTATTCTGATAATATTGTCTTTTATAAAAAAGTGCAAATCTTAATTTATCTGTATCTTAAACAAGTACTTTCCATCCCCAAAGTGTGGTATTCCGAAATGGTGAGGTGTTATGACGATTAAAGCGTCGCGAAACTCTGGAGCAACCGTTGTATGGCTCAATGGCTGGAAGTTGTTTCAATAATTCATCATTTATAATCCTGAGATTCGGATGAACCACTACAAACTGTTTTTCTGAATCTGATAAGTTAACCAGTGAATCATCAACTATTAACGGTGAACGAATGACTGTCTGTGAATTTAGGGCAGGTCTTGAAGGTGTTCCCGCCACCCAATCCAGCATCAGCTTTGTGGATGGGCAAAAAGGAATCCTGGAATATCGCGGTATTCCCATCCAGGAACTTGCAACCAAAAGTACCTTTCTTGAGACTGCTTATCTCCTAATTTGGAATGAGCTACCGACCCGCGACGTTCTTGCGGAGTTCGAGCATGAGATTCAGTATCATCGTCGCCTGAAGTACCGCGTTCGGGACATGATGAAGTGCTTTCCAGAGAGCGGACATCCGATGGATGCTTTGCAAGCGTCTGCTGCCGCTTTAGGACTGTTTTACTCAAAGCGGGCATTAGATGATCCAACTTATATCCGAGAGGCAGTCGTCCGAATTTTGGCAAAAGTTCCGACGATGGTGGCCGCATTTCAATTAATGCGTAAGGGTAATGATCCGGTTCAGCCCAGAGACGATTTAGGATATGCTGCAAACTTCTTGTACATGCTGAATGAGCAAGAGCCTGATCCTTTCGCGGCTCGCATCTTTGATGTGTCGCTCATGCTTCATGCAGAACACACCATTAATGCATCCACGTTTTCGGCTATGGTAACGGCTTCCACTCTGACCGACCCTTATGCTGTGATTGCCTCGGCAGTCGGGACGTTGGCAGGTCCGTTGCATGGCGGAGCCAGCGAGGAAGTGGTGGAAATGCTAGAACAGATTGGCTCGGTGGCAAATGTCCGCCCGTTTCTCGAAGCTCGACTAGAGCATAAGCAGAAAATCATGGGCTTTGGGCATAGAGTCTATAAAGTTAAAGATCCAAGGGCGATTATTTTGCAGCAGTTGGCTGAGCAACTGTTTGAGAAGTTTGGCCAAGACAAGTTCTATGACATCGCTGTTGAGCTAGAGCGGGTGGTGGAGGAAAAACTTGGACATCGAGGAATCTTCCCGAACGTAGATTTCTATTCCGGTTTGGTCTACCGCAAACTTGGCATACCAACAGATTTGTTCACGCCAGTATTTGCCATTTCTCGGGCAGCTGGCTGGCTTGCCCATTGGAAAGAGCAATTGGGAGAAAATCGAATTTTTCGACCGACGCAAATTTACACAGGGTTACATTCAGCACCTTACGTTCCGATCGATGAACGACAAAGACTTATTGCCCCTTGATGGGTGAGACCCCTCTTGCCGTTTTTCAATTCCCTTGTAACTATATCAACGTGACGATTTTCAGGAACTCCAGCCCTCAGACATCTTGCTTCTGGGGGCTTCTTTATTGGAATGCGCAAAATACGGGGTCTAGAGTATGGATCGTAAGTTAGATGTACTCGCTGCATAATACGGATAAAAGCTTTGGGCGCGACTTCCAGTTTTGAAGATTGAATTCTTTGGTGGGTAAGAAGGTTAGAAATTCAATGCTTTAGAAAGATTTGGTCTCTGTCAGACCGCTATACTGATAGTCGTTGGGGTTGTTAAGAATCTTCATCGTGAGGGCTTCGCGACGCTTCAACGCTTAAGATTTGCTGCGTAATGGGAACTATGAACCCAGGAATTGATCTTCAAGGAAGTTTTATCGAATCCCTTAAGAGCTTTGGTTTACCTCCGGGTGTGGCTAAAGTTCTTTGGATGCCTTTCCCAATGCTGATTATGCTAGTTGGCGCGACCCTAGGCGTCTTTACACTAGTGTGGCTAGAGCGGAAAATTTCGGCGGCAGCTCAGCAGCGCATTGGTCCTGAGTTTATTGGTCCTTTGGGAATTTTAGCTCCGCTTGCAGATGGACTGAAGCTCGTCTTTAAAGAAGACGTAGTGCCCGCCAAAGCAGATGGGTTACTATTCACGTTGGGTCCTGCGATCGTTGTTATTCCGGCGTTTCTGTCCTACCTAATTGTGCCGTTCGGACAGAACATGATCATCACCGATGTCGGAATGGGCATTTTCCTCTGGATTGCGCTCTCTAGCGTTGTCCCGATCGGGTTACTGATGTCGGGCTATGCCTCCAACAACAAATACTCCCTGCTGGGCGGGCTGAGAGCTGCCGCACAGTCAATTAGCTACGAGTTGCCTCTAGCGCTGTCGGTCTTAGCGATCGTGCTGATGTCTAACTCGCTGAGCACGGTGGACATTGTGAATCAGCAGACGGGCTACGGAATTTTGGGCTGGAACATTTGGCGACAGCCGGTTGGATTTCTGATTTTCTGGATTGCTGCCTTAGCAGAATGTGAGCGAATTCCGTTTGACTTGCCAGAAGCAGAGGAAGAACTGGTAGCAGGCTATCAGACCGAGTATTCTGGCATGAAGTTTGCTTTGTTCTACATTGGCTCCTATGTCAACCTGACCCTTTCAGCCCTGCTATTTGCGGTTCTGTATCTGGGCGGATGGGAATTCTTTGTGCCAATAGGTACGATCGCAGGATTCTTGAATATCAGCGACACAACGCCTTGGTTGCAAGTAGTGGCAGCAGTGCTAGGGATCGGTATGACCCTGCTCAAGGCGTATTTTCTAATCTTCATTGCGATCTTAATGCGCTGGACGGTTCCTCGCGTGCGCATTGATCAACTCCTAGATTTAGGCTGGAAGTTCTTGCTTCCGGTTTCGCTAGTGAACTTGCTGATTACGGCGGGTTTAAAGCTTGCCTTTCCAGTGGCGTTTGGTGGCTAATTCGCAACCCTTGCCTTTTGCCTTAAGAGCGGAGAACACAATGCTAAAGTTTCTTAAACAAGTTGGTGACTACACCAAAGAGGCGGTTCAAGCGGGTAAATATATTGGTCAAGGCTTGGCTGTTACTTTTGACCATATGCGCCGTCGCCCTGTAACCGTTCAATATCCCTATGAAAAGCTGATTCCGTCTGAGCGCTTCCGGGGACGCATCCACTTTGAGTTTGACAAGTGTATCGCGTGTGAAGTGTGCGTGCGCGTCTGCCCGATTAACCTGCCTGTGGTGGATTGGGAATTTAACAAAGAGTCGAAGAAGAAACAACTCAATCACTACAGTATTGATTTTGGGGTTTGTATTTTCTGCGGGAACTGCGTGGAATTCTGTCCTACCAATTGCTTGTCAATGACTGAAGAGTATGAGCTTTCAACCTACGATCGTCACGAGTTGAATTTTGACAGTGTGGCATTAGGTCGCTTGCCCTATAAGGTCACAGACGATGCAATGGTGACTCCGTTGCGAGAACTGGTGTATCTTCCCAAAGGAGTTCTAGATCCCCATGATTTGCCTCCGGGATCGAAGCGAGCTGGGGCACGTCCTGAGGAAATTGTAGAATCCGAAAAATAATTGTAGAGACGACCTAAGGGGTCGTCTGCCCCTGTATTTGGAGAGAAGAGCGTGAATTTAGCGGAAGGAGTTCAGATTGTATCGTTTGGTATCCTGTCAGTGATGATGTTAGGAGCCGCGATCGGGGTGGTGCTACTCGACAGCATTGTGTATTCCGCCTTTCTGTTAGGCGGTGTCTTCATCAGCATCGCAGGGCTTTATTTACTGCTGAACGCAGATTTTATTGCCGCCGCGCAAGTCTTAATCTACGTTGGCGCGGTCAACGTCCTGATTTTGTTTGCGATCATGCTGGTCAACAAGCGACAAGAATTTCAGCCTGTGCCGAGGGCCTGGATTCGTAAGGCGGCAACAGCAGCGGTTTGCGGGGGTATTTTTGCCCTCCTCAGTACGATGGTACTTTCGACTCCGTGGGCGATTTCCAGCGCGACTCCAGCTGGAGATGCGTCAGTTGTGGTAATTGGTTTGCACTTCTTCAGTGATTTCTTGTTGCCCTTTGAGCTGGCTTCGATCTTGCTGCTGATGGCGCTGATTGGCGCGGTTGTGCTTGCTCGTCGCGAGTTTCTGCCTGATGATGACTTCGAGAAGGCTCAAGCGGAGGCGTTAAAGTTGCCAGAGCGACCTCGTGAGTTAGTTCCGTCAGGTCGTAATGAAACGGTGAAATAAGGGTAGGTTAGTATGCAACTCCAGTATTTTCTTCTTGTAGCGGCGGCGTTGTTCTGCATTGGCATTTACGGCTTAGTGAATAGCCGCAATGCGGTGCGGGTGTTAATGTCGATCGAACTGATGTTGAATGCCGTGAATCTGAACTTGATGGCATTTTCTAACTATCTCGATCCGCAAACGATTAAAGGTCAAATTTTTACGGTGTTTGTAATTGCGATCGCAGCCGCTGAAGCTGCTGTTGGTCTAGCGATCGTGCTGGCTATTTATCGAAATCGCGACACGGTGGATATGGAGCAATTTAACTTACTTAAGTGGTAGAAAAATTCTACTCCGATTCAACGACTCCTATCTTACGCGGGGTGCAGTCTAATGCACCCCTTGCTTTTGGGTGTCTCCTGACTGTTTGGCTAGGTGAAGCAACTACGCTAGTCATGAACCTAACGAGGTCGTCGCTCGAAAGCGGGCTACGGTTGCAACAAAACGCTTCATCTCCATAATGGATTCGCGAGAAACGAATCAACCTAGAGTTCTAGATGGTATAACAACTTGAAGTCCTTCTGATGCTGGCGTTGTGCAGTTAAAGCAAGTCATTATTATTCACAAGGCAGGCGACCTGATGAGTAAGCGTTGGGCAGAAAAGTGTGTCCAAGCGCTAGAACATCGGGGCTGTCGGGTGCTGTTAGGTCCGAGCGGTCCGAAAGATAATCCTTATCCTGTGTTTCTCGCATCGGTGACGCAACCGATTGATTTAGCGATCGTATTGGGCGGCGATGGAACCGCGCTCTCTGCGGCAAGAAATTTAGCGGCGGATCGAATTCCGATATTGGCGGTGAATGTGGGTGGACATTTGGGATTTCTCACCGAGTCACCCGATGATTTTGACAGCGATACGGTTTGGGATCGCTTAGCAGAAGATCGATTTGCGGTGCAGCGTCGGATGATGTTGCAGGCAGCAGTGCATGAAGGCAATCGGACGAATTTGGAGGCCGTGAGCGATCGCTATCTCGCCCTCAACGAGATGTGCATCAAACCCGCTTCTGCGGATCGGATGATTACCTCAATTTTAGAAATGGAAATTGACGGTGCAGTGGTGGATCAATATCAAGGCGATGGCTTGATTGTGGCGACTCCGACTGGCTCAACGTGTTACACAGTGGCCGCGAATGGGCCAATTATCCATCCGGGTATGGAAGCGATCGCAATTACGCCCATTTGCCCCCTGAGTTTATCGAGTCGCCCAATCGTCATTCCACCTGGTTCTGTGGTCAGTATTTGGGCGTTGGCTGATCCAGACTTGAGTACCAAGCTTTGGATGGATGGAGTGCTGGCGACTTCAATGTGGCCCGGACAGCGAGTTGATATTCGGGTGGCAGAGGATGACGCTCAGTTTATTATCTTAAGAGAAGATTACTCGTATTATCAAACGCTACGCGAGAAATTGCAGTGGGCAGGGGCACGAATTCAGTACGGCAACCATTTCAGAAATTGATGATAGAAATTAATGAGTCACGAAAGGGGTTAACTCATAGCAAAGTTCGAGGAGTTGAGCCGTGATTTGATCGGATGAGAAGTGATCTATTACGTATTGATTTGCGTTTCGCCCTCGTTCGATTGCCTCAGTTGGGTTGTCTAGACACGCTTTCATTGCCCTTGCTAATCCTTCAATATCTTCTCGTTCAAACATCAGATTATATGGGCTTGCCATTTCGGGTAAACCTCCAACCTTTGCCACGATCGAACATGTTTGAACACTCGATGCTTCTAACGTGACATAGCCCGCAGGCTCTTGCCAGCGAGACGGAACAACGAGCGCTAAAGAGGATCGAACTAGATGAAGAATCTCCTGACGATCACGGCTGCCTAAAAACTCGATGCGATCACGAACCAATAATTCATCCGCTAATGATTTCATCTGATCGCTAGAAGTTCCATCGCCGATAATCCACACTTGAAACTGGTAGCCCCACTCTTGCAGAAGCTTGGCTGATTTAATCAATAGATCAACTCCTTTGTCACTATACACTCGACCTACGTAAGTGAAGGTATAGGGGTGAACCATGCAATCTATTGTTTTAATAGACTGGTCTGACGGAACGGAAATTGGATTAAATAACGTCGAAACAGTCCAAGGAAAGCTATGCGATTCTGCAAGAAACTGGCTACAAGCGGTATGGCGATCTGCTAACAATGCTGTTAGAAACCGAACTACAAATCTTGCCCATTTAATAATCGTATAGAGTTTCCACTTGAGAGGATAGTTTACTTTGGGTAAAGACTGAATTAGTTCTGTTTTGAGCCGTTTTAAGAACGGCATCTTTTCATAATCAAAATGGATGGATGAATAGAATAAGTAATGATATTTGATAATAATTTTCTTGCCAAATAGCTTGCATAGCAAAGCAAAGCCTAAATGATTAGAATTCATATGAATCAGATCAGCGGCTGCGATCGCGCTGATCCATTGCCAGATTGGCGCGGTTTTGGTCGAAACCACTTGCGTTTCTATGCCCCGCAGATTTAATGCGGGTTCAATCGACCGAATGTAGGTTAAAACACCCGCAATTTCTCCATCATGGTGCGTGTGTTGAATTAATAATTTCATTCATTGCAGATCTCACTTCAACCGGAGTGCATGGAGCCACAAATAGAATGGACTCAGTAAACTGCTGACTAACAACTGCATCTCACACCCGATCGCCAAATCCGTTTGAATCAAGGTGCGGTACTTGACTACATGCAAAATAACTCTTTTGAGATCATTAACTAAATAAAGCGGCAAAAATAAAGGGCGTTGCCATGCATGGAGCCGCACCATCCGAATATGAGTTCGGGCAAACCCAATGCCTCGAATCAGAGAAAACAAGTAATCTTTCTCCAAGCGCCATCTTGGAATCTGATGATAGAGGTGCATTTCAGGGTTATACCAGATCTCCCAGCCCGCCTGCTGAATGTGAGCTAAGGCTTCAATATCCTCACTTGCCAGCATCACGCCTGCTACTCGACCTAACAAAATGGGCTTTGCTGGAACTGCCTCTAGCCAAGCCTGACGCCGAATCACCAGCCCCGCTCCGGGAGGCAGCATCCGTGTCTGGGGTTCGTAGCGATACGGCTTCGAGCCTCGCTCGATCACAGCTAAAAAGACGGCGATTTTCTTAATCTCAGGTGGCGGTTCAACCTCATAGTCTCCGTGAATTTGTCCTCCAAATGCCCCAATTTTAGGATGACTGTTTCCAAATTGGTACGCTTGAGCAACCCAATCCTCGGCGGGTAGAGTGTCGTCATCAAGAAAACAGACAAATGTTCCAGACGCCGCTTGAACTGCTCGCGATCGTGCCAGTGCTAATCCCTGCTCTGGCTCAAATACGTACCTTAGAGGAGAGTGCTGCCACTGACGTTGACGTGCTTCAATCACTTGCTTCGTACCATCAGTGCTGTTGTTATCGACAACAATCACTTCCCAAGACATCGAGGCTGGAGTAACCTGCGATCGGAGGCAGTCCAACACTTTGCCAATTCGAGATTCACCATTGTAGGTACAGATTGCAACACTTAGATCCATCATGGAGTAGGTGAAGGAACAAAAGCATAGCCCGCACAAGTGCTGGTTGAAGTGCTTGTTGCGAGAGGATGCTTCTGTCAGTGTTCACCAATGCAACCCTTTAGAAACAACGACATCTATTCTCCACCTATTTCTCTTTAGGCTTTTGAGTTTCCTTTCAGCACGTCTTGCGCAGAGACGCCGTCTCCCTGAAAGCCGAAATACCACAGCACCGCCGCCGCTTCTGCCCGTGTGACTGGGCGCTTAGGTTGAAATAGGGTCGTGTAGCCGAAGGCTCTGCGAATGTTGGCTTGATCCCCGTTTTGGTAGTCGGCTAATACAGCTCGCAAAGCTCTAGAGTCAATTCGCCCTGCATCTTGAAATCCCCACGTCTGTTTGACTGCATCCAGGGTAGCGGTTGGCAGTGCCTGTCTCATATCAACTGGAATTTTCCAGAGAATTAACTCTTCGCGGCTAAGCGCGGCATTGGGACGAAATAAGGCGGCAGTATTATCACCTGAGAGAGAACTCGGAATCAATCCGGCTTCTGCGAGTCCTTGAATCGCCGCAAAATTCGGATTTTTAGCAGAAACATCTCGGAATGCAGGCTGGGCAGTTTCAACGCCGAGCCGAATTTGCCTAGCTGGACGATCGGCATAGACTCGATTGTTCGTCGCGACGAGCCAGCGTGCATACTCTCCACGCGTGATGGTCTTATTTGGCTCGAACGTTTTGGCAGAATTCTTCTCTTTTGAATTAGATGAATTAGACGGCGTGAGAACTCCAAGCTGCGCAAGATCGCTGATGTAGGAACGCAACTGTTGAGGCGCTTTGTTTAAATCAGCAAACGCCTCAGTTTGGGTGCTGTTGGGCGAGGCAGACGGGGCTGATGACGCAGTGCTGTCTGGTGGAATCGGGCCTACAAACTCAGGATCGCCGGGTTGAGGATTTGAGGATGCAGGGGACTGAGCGGCTTGGGCGTCAGAAGGTTTAGTTTCAAGGCTAATCCTGGTTCCTGCTGGAGCGTTTGGCTGCACTCCGACCGCAATTTGAAGCCCGCCCCGACTTGCCTCAAAGTTGCCTTGATTTTGCTCTGTGGATTGCTGATTCAGCTTCCAGCCATTTTTCTGGAGTTGATCGCGGTAAAAGGTGCTGACGCGATCGCTGCTATCTTCTGTTGTCCATCGCGTCAGTAACTCAGCACTTTGTTCGCGGGGAAGCTCGCCCGTCGAAGTGGCTTCAACCAATGTTGCGTTGGGATAAGTCGGAACCTCGGCAGGAAACTTGGGCGGAAGCTGAACCTGCGACGCTGGAGCGGGCTGCGAGTTGCTTGCATCAAGCGGGCTAGGGCTGCTGTTGAGTCGAGGATCAGCAGCAAAGGTATCTTGAAGGGACTTGCCTGCTGGACCGGAGCAGCTTGCTAAAGGCATGAGCAAGACGGCAATTAAACCAAGCTCTGTGGAGATTCGTTGAAGTAACACGGGCACACCGACCAACCTTAGAAAAATTACTTCCACCCTAGCGCAGATAAAGCGGCTCTGTCGGACACCCCTACTCGCGATCGTCTTCTAGCATTTTTTGCAGACGCGATCGCTCTTCGCCATAGCAGCCCTTTAATCCCAGCCGAGCCGCTTCTAGTTCTTGAGATTCTTCTGAAATTACCGTAAGTTTTTTGAACCACCAGTGGTAGAACGTGGGAAATTTAACCTCTTCCTGGGCGACTTCTAAAAGTTCTAAAGCGCGTTCATGGGCAGTCGGTCTGCAATCTGGCTCGCAAGGTTGCTGGAGGAGAAGGCTGGCGCGATCGCGCATCTGGTTCCGAATTTCGGAGGGTTTAAGTTTAATACAGTCGTGACAAACATCTCCTTGCAGCAGTCCGCGATCGCTGTAGAGAAGAGCGCGGAGTTTTCCTGCTTCAAAGAGTTGACCGCAAGCTGTACATAGTAGTTTTTTAGGGCAAGTCGCTAAGGTGCGCTCAAGATGAATTTTCATTTTTGCTATACAGTCAAACTTAGATTCTAGTTGTATCCTAGATTTCCTAAGTTACTAGATCCCGCTTAAAATGCGCTTTTAATTTTGCAATTCTCTATATTAAAAAATCTCGCATTTCAGATAAAAAAGGGGATCAAATAAAGCTACGTTTTGGTTCATGAATCGCTGAATAGCAGCTTAGCCTACAGTTTGGCAATATAAAATTGCTAACCTAAAAAAATAAGTGGGTAAAATGCTGCTAGACTGCGTGGGAATTTCATAACAATTTGAGCTAGGCAAGGTTGAGGTGAACGGACAATACGTTTCCAGAAAAGAGCTTTTGCAGGTGATTGATGATCACTGGATGCTAGAAGATCCCGATCGCAATGAGTATGCCTTTCTGTTCCGCTTGATTCAAGAACGACACCGAACTCGGTTTGAGCAAACATTTCAGCAGTCTACGCCAGAGCAATACGAAGCGGTGCAGCATCATCTTAGGACAATCGACCAAGAGCGAAATCGTGCTGAAGAGATTCTCTACTGGATTTATCTGGATAAGGAATTGAGACAGCAAGGACGAACGTTTCCTGATCAGGTTGAAGCCAAACATAAAAGAGGAGATCGGTCTGTGTGATCTCCTCTCTAGGTCATCGAATCGAAATTAAGCGAATGTGATTAGGCAAAGTGAAGCGAAGTTGCTAGAAAGATAGCTCCGACGATGCAGGCAATCAAGCCAAAGGAGCGATTTAAGGCAGATGCTTTTTGGCCCGACCCAGAACTCAGCTTGTAAGCGAGAAGCGCGATCGCAGCTTGAATTACGGTAAATCCGATCAGGTAAGCAACTAACGGCGAAGGTTCTGCACCAAAAATCGATTCGCCGTAAGCATAGCCATGAAACAGTCCTGCGATCGCAAATAGGCTCGCTAAACTAGCAAAACTGAGTTGCTTACCCAACACTAAAATCACTCCGAATGCAATGACCGAAAGAGCAATTACGCTTTCTGGCGCAGGCAAATTTAGCTTCAGAAGATGAGTACCTGTGCCGATCATTGCAGAAACTAGGAAAAAAATAGGAAGACGCCATCCGCGAGAATAGAGCGCAGATAATAATCCGACTGCAACTATAGACGCTAAATGATCTAATCCGATGATTGGATGTCCCAGTCCTGACAGAAATCCTTCCCAGCCGTTAGATGGCATTTTGCCACCCATCAAATGGTGGGCTGCGGCTGGCTGAAGCGTCGCTAACCAGCCGCATCCTGCAAGGATGCTAACTCGAACAATAGCGACTGGATTTAATTTCTGTTGATTCATCTATACCTCGCAGATGAGTAAAGGATGTGAACTCAAAGCGGCGGGTATTCTGACTGATCAACGTTGGAATCTTAACTCCTACTTTGACTCACAGTTGCGGGACAGCGGCAGACTCACACTGCACTTTCCCCTTTACTTCTGATGGCTGCTTTCCACCAGAACCGCTTTGTTGCAAATTTAAGGATGCGAGAGGTCAGTCTATCATGATCTCAGCCGCCCACTTGTAAATAAATGCGATCGCAAGAATTGAGCGATCGCAAATACAAGAATGTGTTCCTCATCAGCGGAATAAAAGATACTTCTACTTTACGGCGCGATCCAAAATCTATATTTAGCTCCGCTTTGCGCTTAGATTGTATTGTTCTGTTGCCGTTGGTGTTTTTATCTCTGCTACTCCTTGCAGCGTATTTCCGTCAATCTTGCCATTAAATTGAATGTTAACGTCTTGATTATTAAACTTTTGACTTTGTTGTAAACTAATGCGATCGCCGACTAATTGAACCTGCGGCAAGCTAATGGTTTGTCCTCCCACTTCTACCGTGGCTCTGACGGCTTGAAAAGCTTGATTGACTTGAACCGTGTAAGGAAGTTTTTGTCCAGCTTTTGTTGTCATAGTTCCGCTCCAATTGCCGCTGACGTTGGCTGGAACAACCCAATAGTAAATGCTGCGGGGACGTCCCCCATCATTGACCAAAATGGTGCGATCGGGCTTCCAGTCCCCCATGCCAAACGCGTGAGACACGACGCGCGACCCTGGTTTTAGGTCACTGAGCAATTTGGGACGGAGTTGGACATTGATTTTGGGTAGAAGATAAAGGGTCACGACTGAAGCGTTGCGAAAGTCGGTTTGAAAAAGGTCTTGCTGAAGAAATATTGCGCGTGTGCTAATTCCGAGCTTCGCCGCACTCGCCTGACTCCGCTGCACTAATCCTGGATTGATTTCAACGCCAACGCCTGTTGCGCCAAACTGCTGCACAGCGGTCAGCACTAATCTGCCATCGCCAGAACCCAAATCATACACCACATCATTTGAGGTGACGTTGGCGAGTTTTAGCATGGCATCGACTACATTCTGAGGCGTGGGAACATAGGGGACATCAGGCTTGATCGGAAGAGGTGTAGGAGGTGTTTGCGCGATCGTTGTAGATAGACCAACAGAAAAGGATAGGGCAGCGGCACTTAAGCCGACTAATTTTAGCAATTTGGAACTCGGTCGAGTTGATCGCATCGCTTCTCCTCACAACAGCATTCTTCTACTAGCTCAAAATGCCGCTTGCGCTCATCTGCCCTAATACGGAGATTATGCAATTTTAAGCACTGTATTTCGAGCATTGTATTTCCACTATACGGATTGCTGTTGATACGCTAGATACATCGCTTCTAAAAATAAGTCTGGTGTCATCTCAAATGGCAAATCATGCAATCCAATCAATGTTCTCGCTTGTCTTGCTAACTGAAGTCCCAATTGACTTTTAGCTTTTGGCTCCATTAAGGTGCGGCGCTGGAGATATTCCCGAATAACGGCAAAATCGTCAGGTAGCAATGCGCCAATGTTGGTAGTTTCTAGTAGCTGCTCAGCTAATGGTTGCGCGTCGGGTAGAAGAGTAAAATTGGCAGATGTGATTACCGTTTCTTCTTGAACCACCAATGTTCCGGCGACCCAATCTCCCAGACGCTTCTCTCGTTTTGTGAATAAGATGAGCAGCAGTCCGATCGAGAGAAAATCGTCAATTGGTCGGAGCAGCGATCGCAGGGCAGCTTGCGCGAGTCCGACCGATTGACCATTCTCGCGAATCACGCGAATTTTGGTATATCGTTTACCCGGCGTTTGTCCTTGCCACAGCGTCTCAAAGCCTACGAAATAGCCTGTGTATACTGCAAAATATAGGAGCCACGACAAAGCGGCTAACCACAATTCTAAAGTGTCAGCGTCGGCCAACCCCCGAAAATAAATTGGCAGATTGTAGGCGAACAGACCCCACAAAAGGATCACGGCAATCAGCAGCGAACCCCAAACGGCATAATCGATCAACAGCGCGATCGCACGATTGCCAACGCCAGCTAGCGTAAATTCGAGGTCAACGCTTTCGGGAGTGCGGACTTTGACTTGATTGAATAACGGCATAAAGGATGAGCGGTTGTGGCGGAGTTTCGCCTTGCACTAATTGCGGGATGTATCGTTTGTAGAATTGCGAAATTCGAGGTCAACGCCTTCTCGACGAGTGCGAAGATCATAATAAACCACAGCTTTGAGCGTTTGCCAAAACGGAAGTGTGAACAGACCCACTAATAGGAAGAGAAGAATTCCTGCTAAGCAAGCCAACACAAACCACCCAATTGCGGAAGCATCTTGAGCCCGAATTAAACTGGCTGTACCAATGAGTGTGGGTACAACTGGGATAGCGGCCAACCCATACAAGGGCAGAGTGACCAACGTTGCGATCGTCAGAATAATTAAAATTCGGTGGGCTGACCCTTTTGAAAGGTTCCAGCTTCGTCCAATCATATCAAAGGCGTTGGTGTCACCTTCCATCGCGATCGCCACTTCTGGAATGTAGAAGTGCGCCCAGAACCAAAAATATATCGCTAGGCTGGCCAGCGAGACTAAGACTGCGAAGATGGCAGATACCCCTGGGTAGTCTCGAAGCGCGATCGCTGGAATGATGATCAGTAGGTTTTGCGCGATCGACAGGCCAAAATTAATGCCAAACATCACGCACCCGACCGCAATGTGGACGAGCAAAAAGCTCCACATCCGGGGTCTTATCTGTCGAAGCGCGGTTCGGCTGTCTTCAGGCTGTCCGCTCAGTTCGCCATAGGCGAGGCGAGCAATGAGCGCAGAGTTGAGGCTTGATCGTGCTCCGCAATAGACTGCTAACCCAATCCAAGGAAGGATCAGCAGCAGCAAAATGAGCGAAACAAAATTTTGACCTTGGCTTAGGGCGAGGGGTACGAAGGCGGCGGTGAGCAAGATCAGCAGCGTGACCCACGGCAACATTGCCCAAAGGGTCGCTTTGACTGAGATGCTAAGGTAGGGCTTGAGGTGGGAACTGTAGAGCCGAAACCCAGCGCTGACGACGTTACCAACGCTCATCGGTCTCATCGGGCTTGAATTCGTCATGATCACCGCCGCTGTAGTTAAAGATCGGATGAACTTAAAGTTGACGCTATTTGAGGCAAGCTAACGAGTAGATTGTAGATTGTAATTTGTAATTCGGAGAAAGTTGCTCCAGAAGGGCATGTAGCGCCATATTTGAAATTTCATTGGGCGATCGCTTGACTTTGGGCGGTGGCCAAATCAGCGCCTCGACTTGAGAAGATGCACACAGGTGGCAGGGAAAACTATCCGCAGGAAGTTCTACTTCTCTACATTTTGAACGCTATCCTAATCGCTACACCTATGCAGTATTCTGCTTACCTCTGGCCAGTTTTAATGCCCTGCACTCATGCCAGACGCTTTGATCTTTTTGAAAAAGAGAATCGCTAGACCACTCAGCAGCAGTGAGAACCCAATGAAATAGAAGCAATCATTGAATGCCTGCACATAGGCTTCGCGACGAACAATGTTGCCGAGAGACGCGATCGCTTGACTTTGGGCGGTGGCTAAATCAGATCCGCGACTGATGAAATACTGCGTCGCCTGATTGAGGCGTTCTTGCGTCGCCGGATTAAAGACCGATAGATTTTCAGAGAGGCGATTGGAATGAAACTGTTCCCGTTGAGTCAGCAGCGTTGCGATCGCGGCAATGCCAAACGAGCCGCCTAAATTCCGCATCATATTAAATAATCCCGATGCCGACCCTGCTTGAGAGGGCGGTAAGTTCGCTGTAGCGACCGACGAAAGCGGAACCATGATTAACGGTTGCCCGGCTGCCCGCACGAGTTGCGACCAGCGTAATTGATCGAGTCCGGTCAGGTTCGTCAGGGTCGAATTCATAAAACAACTGACCGCAAATAAACTCACCCCGACTCCAATAATTAACCGGATATCGATGCGCTGCATTAACTTTGGTACAAACGGAATGATCAATAGCTGGGGAAACCCAACCCACATCAGGACTTCTCCGATCTGCATCGCGTTATAGCCCTGAATTTGTCCGAGATAGAGCGGCATGACGTAAACCGAGCCATATAGCCCTACTCCTAACGCCACGTTCACAATGCTGGCAAGCCCAAAGTTCCGTTCTTTCATCAGTCTTAAGTTGATGAACGGCTTCTTTCGAGTCAGTTCGATCCAGAAGAAAATTGTGAGGAAAATCACGGCTAGCGCTGTTAGCCGCATGACCAAAGCCGAGCTAAACCAATCCTTGCGGCTCCCTTCTTCCAACACGACTTGCAGCGATCCTAGCCCAATCGCCATGGCTAAGATGCCAAACCAATCGCCATCTTTGAGCAACTCCAATCGCATCGGACGGGCATCAAGCGCGTACGCAACTGCCGCCAATAACATCAGTCCTGGCACTACGTTGATGTAAAACACATAATGCCAGCTAAAATTTTCGGTTAACCAACCGCCTAACGTCGGGCCGATCGAGGGAGCGAAGGTGGCGGTGATGCCAAATAGGGCCATGCCGATGGGTTGTTTCGCGGGAGGAAGCGTGGTCAGCAACACGTTAAACGCCATCGGAATCAAGATGCCGCCTGTAAAGCCTTGCAACGCCCGAAACACGATCATCGAGGGCAAGTTCCAGGCAAAGGCGCACAGAATTGAAAATAGGATAAAAAAGCTAGCGTTGACGAGGATGTAGCGCCGCGTCGAGAAGACTTGAGATAGCCATCCAGTCAACGGAATGACGATAATTTCAGCCACCAAATAAGAGGTCGAGATCCACGATCCTTCTTCTAACGTGGCTCCCAGTGCCGCTTGAATATCTTGAAGCGAAGAGTTGGTAATTTGAATGTCAAGCACTGCCATGAATGCACCTAGGACGGTGCCAAACACGCCAACCCAAGTTTTGAAAGAAACACGATCGCTCGGCTGGGGGTGAGCAACAGTAGTCATAAGATGCCCTCTAAGAATGAGGCGGATACGGTTCTGGCGGATCGAGTAGCCCAAGACGGGAGTAGATCGGCAGAACGAGTTGACGCAAGGCGGGAAGTTGGCGACCGAAAATGAGCGAACCTACAATACATACCCCTCCGCCGAGCAACAGCGTGTTGGGCGCACCAATGCGACTTGCTAAACTGCCTGCCAAAAGGTTTCCAAACGTCACCATGCCAATAAAGGCGATCGAATAGAAACTCATGACTCGCCCCCGCTTATCGTCTTCCACAATGGTTTGCAGCACCGTATTGCTAGAAGTAGACTGCAAAATTAAACTTCCGCCTAAAACAAACATTGCAGGGAGTGAAATCAGCAGCGATTGTGACTGAGAAAACACCATCAGCGCGACGCCAAAAATAGCCGGAGCGATAGTAATGATTTTGCCGAGTCCTACAACACTTCGACGAGAACTGAGGTAAACTGCCGAACAAAGTGCCCCCAGTCCAGAGGCGGCCATTAGAAAGCCCAATGTCTCAGCCCCGCCATGCAAAATCTGGGTTGCAAAAATTGGGGCAAGAACTGTGTATGGCATTCCCGCTAAGCTAACCAAGGCAATCAGCAGCAGAATCGCGCGAATTGGCGGAAACCCAAACGCATACTGAAAGCCTTCTTTCAGGCGTTGCATAACTGTATCGTTGGCTTTGTTGGATGCAGCCCCTCGCCGCGATCGCAATCGCATTGCCAGCAAGCCAATAATCACCGCTACATAGCTCACTGTATCGATCAGAAAGCAGGTTCCAACTCCCACCGCCGCAATGAGCAACCCTGCGATCGCTGGGCCTACCAATCTTGCTGCGCTAAACATGGAAGAATTAAGCGCGATCGCGTTGCCTAAATTCTCTCGCCGCTCAACGAGTTCGACCACAAACGCCTGCCGCGCTGGAACATCGATCGCGTTCACGACTCCTTGAAAAACGCTCAGCAGGACAATGTGCCAAATATCAATTGTGCCTGTGATGGCGAGTACCGTTAATCCCAGCGATTGCAGTAGCGATAACGCTTGGGTGGCAATCAGCACATGATGGCGATTCCAGCGATCGACAAGTACCCCAGCGATTGGGCTGAGCAAAAAATTTGGCGCTTGTTGAGCAAACCCAACCACTCCTAAAAGCAACGCCGAGTTGGTTAAGCTGTAGACCAACCAAATAACCGCCGTCTGGGTCATCCACGTTCCAATCAGAGACAGTCCTTGCCCTGCAAAGAAGAGACGATAGTTACGCGATTGAAAGGCTCGAAGGACGGAAGTTAGCTGGCTCTGAGAGTTCATAGTCGAAGATCGGTTGAAGAGAGAATACCTCAGAATTGCGGGGAGGTTTGAGTCGCAAAATCCGCAAGGAATCGCAATTTTGATCTGAGGAAGAGGATGCGCTAGGACAAATAGAACCTCAAAACCAATGAAGAATGTATCCGTCCCTAGAGAGGATTGATGGTCTCCCCTCTCAACCCCCTACTATTTCCCTGTCTCAACCGTTACTTCTGCTGACATACCAGGAGTAATAGCCTGCTCATACCCATGAATGCTGTTGCTATCAAACACTACCTTCACCGGAATCCGCTGCACGACCTTGGTGAAGTTGCCCGTCGCATTGTCAGGAGGTAAGAGGGCAAATTGTGCTCCTGAAGCAGGCGATAAGCTGTCGATATGGCCCGTAAATTCGTGGCTAGGGAACGAGTCTAGCTTGATCTCCACTGCTTGCCCCGGATGCATCTTCTCAAGTTGCGTCTCTTTAAAGTTTGCTGTCACCCAGTACTGATTGTCTACGATCGCCATTAGCGGAGTTCCTGGCTGCACTTGCTGACCGACTTCTACCGTTTTGCGACCAATTCGACCGCTGACAGGTGCAGTAATGTTGACATATGAAAGCTGAAGCTTGGCATTCTTGAGCGCGACTTGTGCCTGCTTGATAGCAGCTTGCGATGTTTGAAACTCGCTCCGACTTGCATCCGTCTGAACGCCTTTAGCTTGGGCTTGCTGCACTTCACCTTGAGAGGACTCTAGTCCCGCTTGAGCCGTTGCCACGCCTTGTTGGGCTTGAGCGACTTTGGCTTGGGCTTGGCGAATTCCCTCGGAGGCAGCATCCCGCTGGGCGCGAGCTACATCATACGCTTGCCGCGCCGCATCAAGTTCTCGACGGGCAACCGCTCCAGAGCCAAACAAGCTTTGGAATCGCGTGTAGTCAGTTTGGGCTTTCCGCAAATTTGCTTCCGCTTGGGCAAGTTCGGCTTGGGCGCGAGGAACGCCCGCTTGCGCTTCAGACACCTGAGCTTGTGCTTGTGCGATCGCGGCTTGAGCTGTGCCAATGCCGCCTTGAGCCTGAGTATTCGCGGCTTGAGCATTTTTCGCCGCCAAATCAATATTGACCTGAGCCGTATTTGCTTTGCTCTGAGCCGCCGTTAATTCGGCTTGAGCTTGAGCAAGCTTGACTTGCAAATCGCGTGAATCGAGCTTGATCAAGGGCTGACCTGCTTGCACCTCTTGGTTATCGCTCACCAACACTTGGTCGACTGTGCCTGCAATCCGAGAGCCGATCTGGTGAATGTTGCCAGTGACTGTAGCGTTGTCGGTCGATTGGTGAACAGAAGCGTATTGCCACCAGTTATACCCAAACGCACCCGCTACAATCGCGCCTCCAATCCCTGCCCCGGCCAAAATCTTCTTAATCGGCTTTTTGCGGGTGGTCAAGCGCTCTTTTGGCAAGCTATCGGCAGTGGGTTCAGTTTTGGGTTCGGGCGGCTTTGTTGTCGTCACCTCAACCCGATTGGTTTCGCGAAGCTCTAAAGCATCACGCGGCGGTTGAGCATAACCTGCTGACTTGTGGCCGTTGCGGGTCTGATGGTCGGAGTTGCTGTCAAAATCGCGATCGTCGAAAGATGTGGTGTTCATACTTTAGTAAAACGATGGGATCAAAAAGGACAAAGGACAGAAGAAATATCAACCGTGTATAAACTTACTTAAAACAAATTTATTTAGAACACTAAATATCTAACTGCAAACATAATATCATCCCTTTAATTAGAGTGCGTAGTATTATGGCTAAAAGAAAATTCGGTTTTCCGGTCAAAGCGGGCTAGATATCAGAACGCTATTTGCAGTAAGGATCTGCTGAGGTACAGTTTGGTCTTTTTACGGCAAACATCGTCAACGACTACACAAATGCGTGTCTCAACTTCTGTCGCTCAAGCCCTTTAGAACAAGTTTTATCAATAAGGTTTAAGAATTTTCTCATTCAATTGGTTGATTTCGGAGTTTTCTATAAACGCGGAAATTAAGCCGATTGATGTAGGTGAAAGATGATAATTATGGTCATGATTTCATTTCAGTTACTGTACTCGCTCATGTGTGTATCTGAGTTTCGAGGGGTTGTTGTCACGGCTGCGAACTATAAGGTCTAGCAGAAGTCATCGACGGAGCAGAAAATTCTTCTAAGCTGAATATTCAGGGTCGGTGGATGCTGAAGAATTTGCTATTCTCAGCCTACTTCCCTGCTCATGCTTATCCAGAACTCACGTTACTTAGACATGACACAATTCTCTCAATCGCAGCCAATTCGAGTCGGCATTGTTGGGACAGGCTACGCCGCTAAACTCCGAGCAGAAACGATCAACGCCGACGATCGCGCCCAGTTAATTGGCGTCGCAGGACACACGCCTGAAACAACAAGCGACTTTGGCAACACGCATGGAACACAGACTTTTACCGCGTGGCAAGATTTGATTGGGTGCGATCGCGTGGATCTAGTAGTCGTTTCTAACCTCAATGCTCAACATGGTGCGATCGCGCGAGCTGCTCTAGAGGCGAATAAGCATGTTGTTGTCGAATATCCGCTCTCGCTCAACGCACAAGAAGGTGAAGCGCTCTTAACCCTCGCTAAACACCGAAACTGCTTACTTCACGTCGAACATATCGAACTACTGGGCGGCGTTCATCAGGCATTTGTTCAAGCCCTGCCTCAGATAGGAACGCCATTCTATGCGCGGTACGCTACGCTCAGCCCTCAGCACCCGGCTCCACGCAAATGGACGTATCACACCGAATTGTTCGGATTTCCCTTATCAGGGGCACTATCGCGGCTCCATCGCCTGATTCACGTCTTTGGTGCGGTGGAAACTGTGAGTTGTCAAAATCGCTATTGGAACCTGCAAGAGTCGTACTACACCGCTTGCTTATGCGAGGCGCAACTGCGATTCAGAAGTGGACTGATTGCTGATGTCGTGTATGGCAAAGGGGAAACCGTTTGGACGGCTGAGCGCAAACTAGAGGTGCAAGGCGATCGCGGTGCAGTCGTGTTTGATGGCGATATCGGACGGTTAGTGAATGCAGAGGGCGACCATGCGATCGCGGTCGGCGGTCGGCGGGGGCTGTTTGCCAAAGATACAGCGGCGGTGATCGATCATCTGCTGCACGGCGCACCGTTATATGTGGCGTCAAAGGAGAGCCTCTATACGCTTAAGGTTGCTAGTGCTGCCCAGCGATCGGCAGAAACGGGGCGGACAGAATTCATTAGCGGATCGTGAGGATGACAGGGCGCTCCTCAGCTTGGCGGTGGTGATCCCTTACCGTCCCAATTTGTTCGGGATGCCCTCACAACCGCCTGGAATGGTGCCTCGGCTCCTCGACCCGCCCCAGGCGCAGCAGTAGTAGCGTTGAGCCTCTGACAAATCCTTGGCGTCTGTGAAATCCGCTCCTTCAATCACGGCTCCTGTGTGAATCCCTGTCTTATAGTTCGGCGGCTCGGTGCGACTCCGGGGTGTTGCGTTTTCTTTGTCGCCGTAGAACAATCGCGTCCCTGTGAAATCTGCCCCCTGAAGCTTCGCATTGACTAGAATAGTGCGGGCAAAGTTGGTCTTCACCAAGTCACAGAAGCTCAAATCCGCCCGAATTAAATTTGCCTCCGTCATATCCGTCCAGCGCAAATCGGTTCGGGATAGATCCGCTCCTGCCAACATGACCCCCAAATCAATCACGCGCACACCTCGGATGCGATCTTCGGCATAGCCACCCGATCCGTCAAGCATCGCCCGTCCTAAACGCTGATCTCGTTGTAGGGGCGTCAGTAACTTCGCACTCGATAAAAATCTTAAAATTTTCGCTTTGCCCGAGCCATCAACACTGCTCAGAATCGCCGCCGTTCGTCCTTCTGCGATCGCGCGTTCTTGCGGCCAATCTTCTAGCAAGCCGTCCTCATCCAACACTAGATCTGATATTCCCTGAAAGTAAGTATCGATGGTTTGCTGTTGGGTAATGGTGTTTTGTTGAATGGTTAGATCTTTGGAGATCACATACTGTCGCCACGCCACGTAAACAGCCAGAATTGCGATCAAAATTTGCCCCAATGCCCCAAACACTTCACCCAACGCCCCGATCGCGTCCCAGTTGAGCTGCGTATACAACTGCGCGATCGCCCGATCTGCCCCCAGTAGTTTCAACCCTCCTGCTACTGCTGCTATGGCTCCGATCGAGCCAATCAAGGCGGCTCGATCTTCCTCAGACATAAAATCGAGAAAGAACGGCTTCAAGGTTGGAGTCAGCAATTGAATCGACAGAATAATGGCGACAAGGGAACCAGCCAGAATGATCCAGACCTGATCGAAAACGAAGCCGACAATAATAATTCCGGTCGCAATCAAGACGATGAGCGGGACACCTATTTGAGGGCGTGCAGTCGCTCGGTGAGCGAAATAATCTGCGACAGAACGTTGCTTCCCTGGCAGAGGAGACACCACCACTGGATACTCTTCTACTTCAGTCGGATGACTGCTATGCCCGTTTTGAGTGGAGCTTGGCAAACGAGATGGGACGGCGTTAGAAGCATTTGGATCAACAGACATAGCAGTAGAAGAAGGCAATAGGGGGATGAAACGAGCAGAATCAGGCAGAACCAAACAGAATGTAATCTCTCATGCCCTATCGTACTCGCTCAATCGCATCCTCATCTTCACTGTGAGAGACTATTAATTATTTGTAGATAAAAGAATGAACTGGAGACTTTAGAAACTCCCAAGCTGTATATTTATCAGATAAATTAATTCCAACTGCCGACTTTGTAAGGTAGAGTCCATACAATCCAAATAAGAGCAGGATCGCTTTCAGGCTATGAGTTCGTTTCACAATAGATAAGGCAAGAGAAGGCAAGTCAAACGCAAGACAAACGTTTGGTGGTTAGCTTCATGCTAGAGTTTGAACTTCTCAGAGCGATGACTCAAATATGTCTTCTTGATGACAAAATAGCGCTCAAATTCCTAAAATTGCATCCAAACTACCCGATTTAGAGTATTAATATTCTGTGGGTTAATGGATATAACTTACGTGTGGAGTTCCGAGGTATGAGTTACGCCGTCAATCACGAGCAATCGTCACTGGTAGAGTTGGCAAGAGCAGGCAACTTCAGAGCGATCGCGGATTGGCTCAATGTGTTTTTGCTGCCTCACCATCTCCGCGCTCAAGTTGGCTCGGCTCGGCATTCAAGTCATCTCCAAATCGTTGTCGAGTTTCACCCGCTTCCCCAACTCAACGCCAAATCCCCAGAATTTCGTAAAAGTTTAGTGCGGTTTGTGTGTCGTCACCTCTGGAAATTGAATTCCGATGTGATTGAAGGCATCCAAATCACGGCTAAACACGTGGATCAGCCGCGCGCGCTGTGGCGTCAGTCTGCGCGGGTCGTGTCTCCTGCTAGACGTGCCAAGTTGTCCGCGCAGCAGTTTGAAGAATCATCGCGACCTGCCCTTCATAGCCAACCTAACGTTACTGCCCTGCGATCGCGAATCCGAAAAGCTACGCTACAAAAAGTTCAGTTTCGAGCGCTGCGATCGCTCTTGCTAACGGGCACAACGGCCGCCGCTTTTATCATTGGCTGTTGGTTAGGCTACGCAGATTCCCCGGCAGAACAAACGACTGCAACGGCATCCAGTATTACTGTGTCTCGTCCTGATACCGTTTCGATCCAGGCAAATGGAACGACAGAATCTGTCCCGGTCACAAAACTTGAGGGCAACCCAACCGCTCAAGACGATCGCGTTAACCTCCTGTTTAGCGGTGATGTCGCTCTCACAGAGGGCTATTCTGACTTAGTGAAGGACGATCACAATTGGGCGTTTTCATCCATGAATGAATATCGCCAAGCAGATGTCGCAATGGTAAATCTAGATGCGCCCTTTACCACCCAAGCCAAGCAGGATTCTGCCTACAAAGCCGATCCTGCTACTGTCGAAGTCTTGAAGAATGGCGGCGTCGATATTGTGAATTTGGCAGATAGCCGCACGATGGACTACCAAGCCGCAGGGTTAGAAGAGACGTTGAGCACCTTGGACAAAGCAGGGATTCAGTACGTCGGTGCAGGAGAGAATGCCAAAGCGGCTCAGCGTCCAAAAATTGTGGATGTGAAAGGTCAGCGCATCGCGTACTTGGGCTATTCCGAGGCGGAGTTGCAGGCAGCGGGCATCGCTAAAGCTGGCGTCAACCAACGTCAGAATGAGCGGGTCGCGGCAGATATTCAAGCCATCCGTCCTCAAGTTGATTGGGTAATCGTCAATTATCATTGGGGCGAAGAACTGGCGAAATATCCGGCAGATTGGCAGATTGACTTGGCCCACACCACGATTGATCACGGCGCAGATGTCGTTGTGGGGCATCATTCTCACATGTTGCAAGGGGCAGAAATCTATAAAGGACGCCCAATTGTCTACTCGCTTGGTAATTTTATTTTTGGTGAAAAAGCGTCAACCGACTACGACACGGCTGTTCTCAAAGTCGGCGTGAAGGATAAACAAATGAAAGTCGAGCTTTTGCCCGTTGAGGTAAAAGGACTTCAGCCGAGCGTTGTTAGCGGCGATCGCGCCCAAGAGATTCTGCACCAGATTGAAAATGTCTCCGATACGTTTGCTCAACCGCTGCGATCGCCGATGATTCTCGACGCGCAATCCAACACAATTCTGTCTCAACCGGCTTCTTCGCCTAAAGCTTCAGCCTCTCCAACGGCAACGCCTTCAGAACCCGCGTCAACCGAGTCCACACCCAGCGAGATCCCAACTTCCAGCCCTGAGCCACAAGCTCCGTTTACCGATGGAGCGTCAGAGACGCCTATTCCATCCGAGACGCCTATCCCGACGGAATCGCCGTCAGATTCTGCTGCCCCCGATCCTGCTTCGTCAAGTGATGTCATCCCCAGTTCTAGCCCCCCGTCCCCTTCGGACTCTTTAGAGGCCCCCTCTCCGAGCCTAGACCTGAATCCAACACCAACTGATATTCCGCCTGAGTCTACCCCTGATCAGCCTGAGTCTACTCCAGCTCCAGAGTCGATTGCCCCATCGTCTGAGGCTACGCCTGAACCGACGCCCGATTCATTTATTTCTGATCCCAATTCCCAATCGGCTCCCAATTCCTCCGGTCCGATGGTTCCTCAGCAGCCTACTCCCACGAATGCAGAGCCTTCTGAGCTTCAGGGGGATGCGTCTATTGCGCCTGCTGTGACTAGCTCTCGTAGCAGCTTAGAGCCAAGGAAGCGGCGCTACGCTGCGGTTCCGTCTGCTATCGAAGTTGCTCAACATCCTTAATTACTCAGAATGCCTGTGTTTTCTATTGAACGTCGCCGACAGCTATACGACATTTACGTTTTAAACAATCGAGAGTCCTTTTCTCGGTTAGAAGTTGTTCCCGAGCGGGGTGGCATCATCGCTAGTTGGCAGGTTCAGGGGCGGGAGTTGCTCTATATGGACACCGAACGGTTTGCCAACCCGAGTATGTCGGTGCGCGGCGGCATTCCAATTTTGTTTCCGATTTGCGGCAATTTACCGGACAACACCTACCTCTACGATGGGCAACCTTATTTGCTCAAACAGCACGGATTTGCACGGGATTTGCCTTGGGAAGTGGTGGCTCAGCGCACTGACGATCGTGCAAGTTTAACGATCGCATTAGCGAGCAATGCTCAGACTCGTGAGGTCTACCCGTTTGATTTTCTGCTGGAGTTTACCTATACGTTGCAAGGGCAAGCTCTGACGTTGCACCAACGTTATACAAATTGCTCCTCCGGACGGATGCCATTCTCTGTAGGATTCCACCCTTATTTTCTCGTGCCAGACAAAAGTCAGTTACGGTTTGAAGTTCCCTCTGATGAGGCGATCGATCAAATTACGAAGCAACCCCAGCCGTTTTTCAACACGTTTGATTTTGACCAAGCCGAAATTGATTGGATTTTTCCGCACCTTTCTCGCCAAAGCGCGAGTGTTTCTGATTTGAGTCGCCATACTCGAATTACGTTGAGTTATGGCGATGCCTTTCCATTGTTGGTTTTTTGGACAGTAAAAGGGAAAGATTTTTACTGCCTAGAGCCGTGGAGCGCGCCCAGAAATGCGCTGAATACAGGAGAACGCTTGCTCTATTTAGACCCCAATGCCAGTTTAGAAACGGAAGTTGCATTGAGTGTAGATTTCATTTAGACCACACGGGCTAATTGGGATTTTGATCACAAGAAAAGCGCGATCGGTAGAGTTGATCGCGCCGTTAAATAGAGTTAGCTGAACAAAACCGAATTAGCTCGCTTTCACCGCCCGACGTCGGCGAGAGGCGGCCAACAGACCAACCAATCCCAACCCTGCTACTGTCGCGGGTTCAGGAACCGACACTGGTTTTACCGACACCGATCTTAGGGCGTAATCTGAGTAGCCTGCACCCGTATTGGCTCCAGCAAGCGCCGTTAGATTAAATCCCTTGATGCTGTTGTTGCCAAACGGATTGTAAATGGCATATAAGCCTGCCTTGCCGAGAGAGGAGACAATCAGGTTCGCCACTGTGCCATCGGCTCCGCTCCAAGTTGCAGAGTCTTTTCCGGTCACAGTTAGTCTTCCGGTTAGGGTTGTGTCTGCTGAAGTGACGATCGCGGCTTCAAACACCTTGTCGCCGTAAGCCGGATTGTCTGGTGTATTCGGTGGGTACAAGAAACTTAGCTGCAATTGTGACAGGATCGCGGCTGTATTGAAGCCTACTTGTAGTGTCTCGTTCGAGTTAATTTCGCCGCTTGCTGGATCTTGGTTGATCTTCGTCAATCCATTCTTAGCAACGCCAATGCCTGTCAGTCCTCCCACCTTTTTTTGAGTGAGAACATTGTCGCTTGCAGGATCAATCGGATTTGTGGTCGCGGTGAGAGTGAAGAAACCATTGACGTTGCTGCAAGAGTGAGAACCGAAACTACTGGTAGCCGATGGAAAACACTGACTGATCACATCGTCCGCCGTGAAGGATGCAGCATGAGCGGGCGCAGTTGCAAATGCGATGCTTAAGGGCACAGCAAGGCTGCTTGCGCTACCTAAAACACGGGTAAAGATGGAGAAGCGCTTGGACTGAATCATAGAGATGGGTAAGAGTGCTTGAAACGGTTAATAAGGTTGGGGGCATAGTGTTCTTTAGATCAGGTTCTGCAATTCAGGAGGGCGCTGTCGGGTTACAGAAGTAATGCATTAGTTGCGTATCCCAATGTTATTACTGATACGTGAAAATGAGTATCTTCCGTATTTTCTCTTTATTCAAACTTTAACTTAGAAGACTGTTCGTAGAGTTCACGTATCCTAGCCAAATTGGTCATTCAACTAAACGATACAGTTCTACGTACAACCTAAGTAGCCTATCTTCTGTCTTCCAACTAAAGATGCGTCGGCTACTAAAAAACATCGCTGTCGCCTGTGTAAATACGGGTACAGCGATGTTAATCATTTCTAGAGAGTGTTCAGAAATCCGGACAACTTCTTACAAGGCAGACTTGGCTAACTCTGCGACTTGTTCCATTTCGTCATTAGCGAGCGTTTCTAGAGCTGCTTTTGCCTCTGGTGTTTTTAAGTGGCTCAACGCTTGAGCAACCCGATGCCGTATTTGCCAATCTGGACTTGTCGCATAGGGAATCAGCAATGGCACGGCGCGATCGTCGCCTAGTTCGCCTAATGACCCGATCGCGGCGGTAATCACTAGATCACTATCTGAGTTCAGCGCATCGACTAACAAATCATAGCCCCGCGCATCGCCCAGTTCTCCTAGCGCTGCCACAATACTAAAGCGCACTAACCATTCTGGCGTTCTCTGATAAAGCTTCTCTAGATCTTCGTAAGCCTCGGTGAGACGCAATCCGCCAATCGAGTCGGCAGCGGCAGCCTGAACATCGGGTTCTGGATCAAACAGGGCGGCTTTTAGTAGGGACAAGGCTTCCGAACGGTTTTGCCCGCCGAGCGATGCCAACTGACTGACAGCCGCATATCGCACGCGCACATTTTCATCGGTAACAGAGGGTTTGATTAAGTCGTATGCGATCGTAGGATCAAGCTGTCTTAGGTGATTTACCCCACGCAAGCGATCGCCAAAATTGTTTGATTCTAGAAGTTCTTTAACACTATCTGGTGTAGTCATGCGATACAAATTTTGTAGTCTATCTGCTTCATCATTTTCCCTTGTTGTGGCACTCTAACTTTGCTCAGCTGCCATCGCTCGCACAATGTCGCCGCGCGTAAGGATGCCAACGATCTGCCCAGACGCATCAATCACGGGAAGCCGATTGACTTGGCGATCGTGCATTAATTTCGCCGCTTCAGACAGAGGTTTCTCTGGCGCGATCGTGACTGGATTGTCAGACATCACTTCTCCAACGGTTTGACCCAAGGCTTTGTGGAGATCCTTTTCGTATCGACCCGGATTTTCCAGATAGATCACGCTATCTAACAGCATGATGTAGGCAGGAGGAGTGACATTGGTTTCGCGCCACATCAGATCAGTTTCTGAAATGACACCGACGAGGTGACCCGATTCATCTGTCACCGGAAGCCCGCTGATGCGTTTCTCTGCAATGGTTTTGATCACATCAGATAACGGAGTCTCAGGCTTGACAGTAATGGGAGTGGAGGTCATTACATCTGCGACAGTTTTTGCCATGAGCTTAGTGCGGCTGAAAGGTCTTTACGATCATTATGAGAGGATTGCAGGAGCCAAATTCGCTTGAATTCATAGGATGTAACAAAGCAAGAAATGGCGCTAGCTTGAAGGACGCCCTGCATTCTGTGAGTGAATAGCGATCGCTGACTTAACTATTCTCATAAACGATGTAGATGTGTCATCTCTCAAAGGTTCGGGGTCGCGCACTCAGTTGCTTTAGCGTGGCTTCTAGAACTGCATTCGTTTGTCCAGACACCGAAAACACAAGCGCTTCTCGGTAGACCCGTTGGGCAGGATGTGATGTAGAATTTGCAGCACCGCTTGAAACCACGATTGCCGCGTGGGCACAGCGAACGGCTAATTCGATTGACCAAGCTCTTAAGTTAAGGTTTACCTCGAAGTGCGGAGGCTGCGGTTGAGCGGTGTAGATGGCGTCGCGACAAGCGGCGAGTTCGTCAATTAAACCCTGTTGAACCGCGATAGATTTCTTCTGCGTGACTGCTTCTACGATGTCTAATCCCGCTTGAGCGCATCCCAGTGCAAAGAAACTGTGGTTGAGAACATTGGCGCGATCGCTAGCGTGAATTGCTCTTGCAGGCAGTACAAAGGCGACGTGAGAATTGGGTAAAAACCATTCTGTTAGCTCAGCCGTGACGGTGTTCGTCGAGGTGATTGCGGCGAGCGACATGGGTTCGCTGAAGCGAATCTCTCCGTTTTGCAGCGTATCTTGAAAGGGCACGATGCCATACACCGCTCGACCGTCGGGTAACAGAGCGGCAATCAGAACATCCTGAAAGAAGTCGAATCCCGTAATCCAGGGAATGTGTCCGTGCAATCGATAGCCGCCTTCGACTGGCACCGCTTTCAGAGGCGGATTGTTCTCTCGTCGCAAATGCGAAAACCCAATCCCAACCAACTTTTGACCGTTTTCTAAATACGGAAGATAGGTTTGTTTCAGCCATTCGTTCTCGCTCTTAAGCAACATCGAGGCAGCGCTCTGATGTTGCGTTTGCAGAAATGCCAAGGCTCCAGAGAATCGGGCAATCAGTTCTTGAACAGCATAATACGTCGAAGCGGTCACGTTCCAGCTTTGAGGCAGTCTTAACGCTAATAAATTCCGGTCTGCCAATCCTTGAACGGCAGAGCGCAACGCCTCCGGATCGTGATCGATCGCGTTTGCATCAGGGGCGACCTGCGATCGCAGATAGGCTTCTGTCGTTTCAAGAATTGCGGAGTCTTGCATCATTCTGAAGATGGAAGGTGTGAGAACGTTTGGAGCCTTGTAAGGAAATTCCTCTTTCCCCATCCTACTGACAATGGAGAATACCGTTAGCCATAGTGCCGTTGCAGATTGGCTCTGGTAAGGTCGCCATCTGGTCTATCTCGTCGTCAATTTTGGTTGAACATCGCTTTTTGCAGAGGATGCACCGTATTATCAATACGCCGTCATTGAAGTAGCTCTTTAGGAGTTGCTTAATGGTTTTTTTGAATGTTTCTGTTTGCTAGTTAATCGATTGAATCTGTTATGTTTCCTGCCATTTTCCTCGATAAAGACGGAACGCTAATTCCTGACATTCCTTACAATGTTGATCCAGACAAAATTGAATTGTCAACGGGAGCCGGATTAGCCTTGCAATCGCTCCACCAAGCTGGCTATAAACTAGTCATCATCTCCAATCAATCGGGGGTTGCAAGAGGATACTTTCCAGAATCAGCATTAGTGGGGGTAGAACGGCGAATTCGAGACCTACTAGAGACGTTCGACGTTCCTCTGAGCGGATTTTACTACTGTCCCCATCATCCAACTGGCAAACTGGCGTCCTATGCGATCGCATGTCAGTGCCGTAAACCTGAACCCGGACTCCTGCTTCAAGCCGCGCAAGAACATCACCTCGACTGTGCCAAGTCGTGGATGATTGGGGACATTCTCAACGATGTAGAAGCCGGGCGAAAAGCAGGTTGTCAAACCATTCTGCTAGATAATGGCAACGAAACAGAGTGGATTCTCACTCCCGAACGACTTCCTCACTATCAGACTCGCACTCTGGCTGAGGCCGCCGAAGTTATTCATACTCAAACATCAATCTGTTAGTGAATCCGCCTTAGGGCTGTTTGCTCCACATTAATTGTTCTGTATTAGTCATTTATCTTTCAAATTCATAAAAAATATCCATGAGTAACCTGCCACGCATTGTCGAAAAATTTTCAGGCTTGCGGGTTCTCGTGATTGGCGAGGCAATCCTCGATCGCTACCTGTACGGTTATGCAAATCGGTTTTGTCAAGAAACCCCGGTTCCGGTTGTGACACTCTCCCATTGCGAAAATCAGCCTGGAGGAGCCGCTAACACAGCCGTGAATTTGCGAAGCCTAGGAACTCAGGTTAGCTTACTGTCGGTGATTGGCAACGATGAAGAAGGGAGACTGTTACAACGCGCCTTGTTAGATTATCAAATTGATATTGATCCAATGCTTGTAGCCAGAGATCGAACAACGCTGACAAAACAGCGCGTCATGAATGAAGAAAGACTACTGCTTAGATTTGATCAAGGAACGACTAACAACATTACGGCTAGTCTTGAACACGAAATCATTCGCTATCTGACGCATCATTTTTATGATTATGATGCTGTGATTGTTTCTGATTACGGATACGGGATTTTAACATCAGGCGTGATTGATGCGATCGCTACTCTGCGGAATGTAGAACCTACGTCGCCGCACTTTCAGCGCTCTAAAACGCTGTCTAAAACCACGCTGTCTAAAACTTTAGTTGTAGATGCCAAAGCACTAGAACACTATAAAACGCTCAACGTCACTGCTGTTAAGCCTAACTACGAGCAAGTTACACAACTTCTACCTCAAACTAGCTCAGAACGGGACTTATCGCGAGTCGATTGGATTATTGCCCAAACCGCACAAATTCTAGCGGCAACCGGGGCGCAGATGGTTGCCGTAACGTTAGATCAAGAGGGGGCAGTCATTTTGCAACCTCAAACTTCCCCGCATCGTATTTATGCCAACCCAGTTTGTCCGACTCGCACCATTGGAGCCGGAGACACCTTTACCGCTACTCTTGCGATCGCGCTGGCAGCTGGGGCTTCTCCCACCGATGCTGCCGAACTAGCGGCGGCGGCAGCAGCCCTGGTTGTGAGCAAAATAGGCACTTCTATTTGCACAGCTGAAGAATTGCAGGCTCATCTTTCATCGGCTGTTCACAGCGCCTAGGCGTTTTTGTATTCCGTTCTGTATTCCTTTCGTATTGCATGTGGAACCAAGCTAAGAATCTGCTCTGCATTCGCCTAGACACTATTGGCGATGTGTTGATGACCACTCCCGCCCTTCGCGCCCTCAAAGAATCCGTACCCGGACGTCAAATTACGCTCCTGACCTCTTCTGCGGGAGCCGCGATCGCGCCCCTGATTCCCGAACTCGATCACTTCCTGATTTACGATTCGCCCTGGCTAAAAGCCACTGCCCCTCGCTCCAGTCCTCGTCCTGAATACGAGATGATCGAGTTCTTGCGATCGTTTCACTTCGATGGAGTCGTCATCTTTACGGTCTACAGCCAAAACCCGTTGCCGTCTGCCTTTCTGTGCTATATGGCAGAAATTCCTCTGCGCTTAGCTCACTGCCACGAAAATCCCTATCAACTGCTGAGCGACTGGATTAAAGATCCAGAACCCGATGGCGGAATTCGTCACGAAGTTCAACGGCAGCTTGATTTAGTGGCTCACATTGGCTGTACAACGCAGAATGAACGCCTATCGGTGCAGGTGGAAGAGCGCGATCGCACCGCTATTACTGCTCTCCTCCAACGCCTCACAATTGACAAAGATTCTCCTTGGGCTGTGATTCATCCTGGAGCAACTGCGGCTTCTCGGCGCTACCCACCAGAAAGCTTTGCTGCCGTTGCCGACCGGCTCATCGCGCAGCAAGGATGGTCTGTTGTGTTTACCGGAACCGAGTCAGAGCGCGATTTGGTAGAGCAGATTCAAGCGATGATGAACGCCCCCTCTCATGCTTTGTGCAATCTGACGTTAGGCGAGTTTGCTGCCTTAATCGAAGCGGCTCCAGTCCTCATTTCCAACAATACAGGCCCCGTTCATCTGGCGGCGGCCACTGGAACGCCTATTGTCGATCTGTATGCGCTGACCAATCCTCAACATACCCCGTGGCAGGTTCCAAACCGAGTCTTGTTTCACGATGTTCCTTGCAAATACTGCTACAAAAGCATTTGTCCAGAAGGACATCAAGATTGTCTTCGGCAAGTGACACCCGATCGGGTCGTGCAGGCAACAGGAGAGTTAATAGCGAAATGAGAGATAAGGGAGGACTTTGGGATCTCTTCTGCAACGCTTTGTGAGAAGAGCTACGACCAATGTTGATTAGTCGGCAAACTCTGACAATTTTCACTAAGGTGAAGTCTAGATTCCTTGCAGAGCGTTACCAAAAGCGTTCTCTAACTCTTTCTTGCCCTATGTCTTTGGCCTTTCTTCCTCTCTCTTTCGATAATTCCTGATTACATCCTACGGCAGATTGGATCTGAGAAATCAACTTGATATTCTTTGAGTGTTGAATCAATTTTTTTAGGAGAACGAAATATGTTGAATCTAATCGCTTGGGCTATCTTAGGATTGATTGCAGGTGCGATCGCGAAAGCAATCTATCCAGGTTCACAAGGTGGCGGCATCGTTGCGACAATGATTCTCGGTATTGTTGGTGCATTTATCGGAGGTGCCCTGTTCAACCTGCTCTCGACGGGGACGCTGTCTTTCGCTGCAACAGGTCTGAGCATTGGCGGTATTTTCGTTGCTGTAATCGGTGCGATTATTGCAATCTTCTTGTGGGGCTTGCTCACCCGCCGCGCCGCATAAGCTCGTAATACTTAAGTTTATTTGCTACAAGATTGCTTTAGGGGTTTTAGCGTCTTAAAAAAAATCAGGGTTCTCTTCAGCACGACGGTTGGAGAGAACCCTTTAGTTTTATCAGGGTACACAAGCTGAAATTTATCTCTTTGCTGCTTCAAGCAGTCCTCGGTTCGTTTAAAGCAGTACTCTATCCACCCTTACCCTCGTGTTCCACAACCTGCTGTGCTCCACTGTAAGACGGGTAATATCGCTTTTCTAAAACCGTCCTCCTCGCCCTTCTTCCTTGGGTTTCGCCTTGTTCACCCGGAGTTGTCTACCCATCCACTCTGCTCCATCAAGTTCACTAATTGCCGTATCTTCGTGAGCGTCCTCTGCCATCTCGACAAACGCAAAACCGCGCATCCGGCCCGTTTCACGGTCTGTGGGCAGAACGACCCGCTTTACGGAGCCGTACTCTGCAAACACAGATCTCAAGTCTCCATCTGTCGCTTGGTAAGACAAGTTTCCAACGTATATCGTCATGAGAAGGGTCATCCGAACAAAGAGCAAAACAGATTCTTGAGCGCTCTATCGCTAAATTGCAATCGCTTCGCAGTAGAAGCAAGGCGGTTAGACCGACTCAGAATCTAGTCTAAATATTGCCCTTAGTTGCAAAATTAATTTTGTCACTAGCAACACATTTACTTAGTAAAGTTGCAGATCTGTGGGGCAAAGTTTCTTGATCCCCAAGTTCAACCGCAATCGCTAAATTCGATTTTGCTGTATTCCATTTTTGCGTTTCGCTTAGTCTCTACCGCCTCTATCATTCCTACCGTTCTCAATCATCTCTCAAGGATATATAAGTAAATTTAATAGATATTTTTACCTAATTTAGGTGAGTGATTCGCTAGATTCGGCATACGGGATGAGTAAATTTGCCTTAAGATTGTCGTAATGATTTAAGCGGTTAGATCAAAACTCGCTGACCATACCCAACCAGGAGGACTATTTATGGCGCTCGTACCAATGCGGCTGCTGTTGGATCATGCGGCTGAACACGGCTACGGCATCCCGGCATTCAACGTCAACAACATGGAGCAGATCCAAGCGATCATGCAGGCTGCCCATGAAACTGACAGCCCTGTAATTTTGCAAGCTTCTCGTGGCGCTCGTTCCTACGCTGGCGAAAACTTCCTGCGTCACCTGATCTTGGCGGCAGTCGAGACTTATCCTCACATTCCGATTACCATGCACCAAGATCATGGTAACGAGCCTGCCACCTGTTACTCGGCGATCAAGAATGGCTTCACGAGCGTCATGATGGATGGTTCACTTGAAGCCGATGCAAAATCTCCTGCTAGCTATGAGTACAACGTGGCAGTCACCCGTGAAGTGGTGAAAGTGGCTCACGCGATCGGAGCATCGGTCGAAGGTGAACTGGGCTGTTTGGGTTCGCTCGAAACGGGCATGGGTGAAGCAGAAGACGGTCATGGCTTCGAGGGTAAGCTAGATCATTCTCAACTGTTGACCGACCCAGATCAAGCGGTTGACTTTGTTGAGCAGACTCAGGTAGATGCGTTGGCAGTTGCGATTGGGACGAGCCACGGAGCTTACAAATTCACCCGCAAGCCGACAGGTGAAATCCTAGCAATCAGCCGAATTGCAGAAATTAACAAGCGCTTGCCCAACACTCATTTGGTGATGCATGGTTCTTCGTCTGTACCGGAAGATCTGTTGGCGTTAATCAACCAGCACGGTGGCGCAATTCCTGAAACCTATGGTGTACCTGTTGAAGAGATTCAGAAGGGCATTAAAAACGGGGTGCGCAAGGTGAACATCGACACCGACAACCGTTTGGCAATTACGGCTGCTGTTCGTGAAGCACTCGAAGCTAATCCGAAGGAATTTGACCCCCGCCACTTCCTGAAGCCGTCGATTAAGTACATGCAGAAAGTGTGTGCCGATCGCTATAAGGAGTTCTGGACGGCAGGCAATGCAAGCAAGATTAAGCAAGCCTCGGTTGAAGTTTATGCAGCAATGTATAAGAAAGGCGAACTCGATCAAGTCGCTAAGAAGACCGCTAGTGTCTAATCGCTAGGTTTAATTGAGAAACTGGGTAGCCGAAAAGCTGCCCAGTTTTTTATTGAGCCAGTTTCTCATTAAGTTAAGCGGTTATGGTCTTTTAGAGGCAATCAATCCTTTGCTTAAGAGGGGTTCCTATTCTCCAGTGACACAATTTGGGTAATGCACTTAATTTTCGTTCTCAGGGTTGATTCATGCGATCGCGCCACCCTGCCACAATGCTGAAATATGGTTCCAACCTATACAATTTTCATATTTTTTCTAAAGGCTTAAAAGTAATGATCAAATCCTGGATGGTGATTGGCGCAGTCACACTCTTAGTCGCACTAGGAAGCAATATTCTCAGACCGCAGGATGTGAAGTGGTTTAATCGATTGCAGCGTCCGCGTTGGCTTACCTTTGAGAAGCTGATTCCAGTGATTTGGATGATTATTTTTATTTGTGGCGCTTGGTCTGCCTACATTGTATGGGAAGAAACGCAAGACTGGCAGTTGATGATTTTTTACCTCGTGCTAGAAGTTGCGATCGTGGCCTACTCCCCCACATTATTTTGGTCTCATAGTCTCAAACTGGGAACATTCATTGGCGGGTTAGGCTTTGTCATTGGGTTACTGTTGACTGCGCGAGTCTATCCAATTTCTGGATGGGCTGCGCTGTTGCTCGTTCCCTTCTTGTTGTGGAGTCCGATCGGCACGTATACAACTTGGGCAATTTATAAACTCAATCCCGAATATCCCTAGAATCCGCTAGTTCTGCCCTGCCTGCTAGGATAGTGGGGTTGAAATAAGGGAACACCTATGACTCGCGCAATCATGGAAACCGACAAGGGTACGATCCACTTGGATCTGTTTGATCAAGACGCGCCCAACACGGTGAAGAATTTTGTGGATTTATCCACTAAAGGTTACTACGATGGATTGGCATTTCATCGGGTCATTCCTAACTTTATGGTGCAAGGCGGTTGCCCAAACACGCGGGAAGGCGCAAAAGGAAGACCGGGAACGGGCGGTCCGGGATACCAAATCAAGTGTGAAATTAACCCGAACAAGCACAAGGCGGGGTCGCTATCAATGGCTCACGCAGGACGCGATACGGGCGGTAGCCAGTTCTTTATTTGCCATTCGCCTCAGCCCCATTTGGATGGAATGCATACTGTGTTTGGTCAGACCAACGACATGGATGTCGTGAATGCGATTCGGCAAGACGATCGGATTTTGTCTGTGAAGATCGAAGAGTAGAGACGGAGGCTGAGGGAGGTCTTCATCCCTACCTCCCCGCCTTCCCATATTTGGCACTAGCCCTTCCACCTTCTTGCACGGTCAGCCAAGCCCAAATCTGATCGCCGTAAGAAAAGTGCCACCACTCATTCCAATGACGCTTAAAGCCTGATTTAACCATGACATCGCAAAGAAGCTGACGATGCTGATGATAGGTTTTCTCTAATAAGTTAGTGCTTTCTGCAAAATGGTTGGGGAACGATCGCGGCGACAGTTCATCGATCGGCGAACCCATATCAATCTCGTTTCCCTCAGCATTCATCAAAGTGATATCGATGGCGGCTCCTGTACTGTGGGGCGGAGGCATCCTTGGGTCCACATTTGGCATGGCCCAAAATTGATAGACCTGTTGCAGAATTTCTTCTCGCTGCGCTTCTGTTAAAGCTTTTGGGTTTAATCCATGCGCTCGCGCCACTCCGACAAACGTGTAGTCCACCATAAATTGCTGCACAGCAACCGGACGATAGGCATCAAAAATCTGAATCTTCCAACCGGGATGAGACTGTTGCAATAGTTTATGGGCAGTCAGCAAGCGATCGCAAACGCCTTGCCGGACGTAAAACGGCGATTTCTTCCCGTAGGGTGCGCCTAGCTTGGCGTAAGGATGGGGGGTAACGAAGGCAAATTCGTCAGGAATTTGAACGAGGGGTTCGTGACACTCGGCGATCGCGACGGATTGATAAGGCTTCATGCCAGTAGACGATAAACATAGCAGAAACCTTATCATCCCTGCGACTCAATCTCCTCCGGGAATCCCAGCAAGTTGCCATTGTCCGTTCAGTTTGGCAAAGATAACTCGATACTCTAACGGCTGGTGGGCATACTGACTCGATACAAACCCCGGCTTTCCATTGGGTAGAAGAATTGGCATCCAGCTTTTGATCGGGTCGTATCCTTCCTTAGGGTTGCTGTACCGCTGTTCAAACGTTTTTCGATCAAGCTTGACGACTTCGTTCGAGAGTCTTGCAACGATCGCGCTAATGGCACTCGGTTGCGCTCTGACGTTGACATTCTCACCCTCAATAATCACTTTATCGAGGAGATGCCCAACACCTTGAGTGCCTTTTGGCGGTGGATACTGTTTCTCAAGTTCGCCCGCCGCATTCGAGCAAACAAAGCCATCTGCATCTTGTTCAGATTTCACGTTTGTGAGCGAACATGGGCCTGATATTGCTTTTTCAAGAATGCTCCAGAGCGGTGCGGCAGGACCCTCTGATTTCAAATATTCTGCTAGGGGTATGGGTCTACCAAATCCGAGGGAGATCTCTCCCTTCGGAACAACACTTTTGAGAAATTCCAGGTCGCGACGCTTGATTGCTGCCCGTGCGCGATCGCGAAACGGAGCAAAGGAGGTGTTCTTCACCTCGTCTCGAAATACGAGTCGCTGATGCGGAAAATCATCCAATGGCGACGGGGCGGGTGTCGGAGCAGGAGATGTCACAACAGGCGGCTCGGGCAGTGGGGTCGTCGTCGGAGACGGTTGAGACGGGGGAGAAACGACAAGGGACGGGGCGGAACGGTTTGATGTGGCAGCAATTCCAATCCCAATTCCGCCTGCGCAAATCGCGGCAAGCGCAACAATCAAAGGAGCTTTCTGCATAACACAAGGAACGGTGACGATTTCTACTGATTTCTACAGTTCTCCTACTGCCCCTTACGGAACCCCATATAGCGCTCTAGTCTTTAGGCGGAACCGGATCATAACCAACCGACGACGAGAACGGATGACAGCGACAAATGCGCCTCGTTGCCAACCAACTGCCCTTAAGCGCGCCATGAGTGGCGATCGCGTCAATGGCATATTGTGAACACGTCGGCTGAAATCGGCACGTTGGCATCAGCAGAGGCGAAATGAAACCGCGATAGCCGCGAATGAGTCCAATCAGTAAAAGTTTCATACCTTATATTTTAGGAAATATTTGAAACTAACAACTGGAAGACCTATACTAGTAAAGTTGTCAAAATCTTCTTTCGAGTACGAGGAAAGTTCATGTCGCGATATCGAGGTCCGCGTTTACGAATTGCGCGTCGTTTGGGAGATCTGCCTGGTCTCACTCGCAAAACCCCCAGACGGGCATATCCCCCCGGACAACACGGGCAAAACCGCAAAAAACGGTCTGAATATGCAGTTCGTTTGGATGAGAAGCAGAAGCTTCGCTTTAATTATGGGGTGACTGAGCGCCAATTGCTTCGCTATGTGCGGAAAGCGCGTCGGGCAGCTGGTTCTACCGGACAGGTCTTGTTGCAACTGCTAGAGATGCGGTTAGACAACACTGTTTTTCGGATGGGCATGGCGGCAACGATTCCGGGCGCTCGGCAGTTGGTGAATCACGGACACGTTACGGTGAATGGTCGCGTGGTGGACATTGGCAGCTATCAATGCCGTGCAGGAGATGTAATTGGGGTGCGCGATCGCGATCGCTCCAGAAAGCTAGTGGAAGCGAATCTTCAGTATCCCGGTTTGGCGAACTTGCCGAGCCATTTAGAGTTTGATAAGAATAAGCTAACCGGAAAGGTTAACAATGTCATCGATCGGGAGTGGGTAGCCCTCCAGATCAACGAACTGCTGGTGGTGGAGTACTACTCGCGTCAGGCGTAGATTCACCTGTTCGATATGACCGCGGCACTCGAATATTTGTTGAAGCCCTTTCGTCCGTCAGCGAGAGGGCTTTTTTGATTGGCGTAACTATTAACTACAGTGTGGTAGACGTGTCCCTACAGGATGGTAATTACCCTAGCGTTTCCAAAATTAAATGCTCTAAAGAGAGCGGTTCATCCCCAAATTTTCTTTCAATATAGGTAGCGTACCAGTGGTTGAGTGACCACTTGGCAGATTCAACATCGGCTCTGGTTTGGGCAGCGCTCCGGGCAGCGTCTAGCGTTGGGTAGACCTGACGATCGCTTACGGCCAACCGATTTCCGGGTAGCCAGCACTGAAACGAGAATCCATTAGATTCCGCCACAAGTTCAATGAGCCAACCGTGGTAAACCTCGTTCATTTGCCTGAAACACTCGACCTGAACTATTTGTTCCGTTTAATCCGTTAAGACGATCTGAGCGATCGTCGCACCCTTCCACTGATCCAATCCACCAAAAACGTTAATGCCAGAAACGCGCCCAAGGTCACGATTAAAGATTGATAGTCAAAGCTACTGAGCTGTTCGGTGAGCAATCGTCCTAATCCACCCGCGCCCACTAAACCCACAATTACCGTTTCGCGCATACAGACTTCCCACCGATATAGAGTATAGGCAAGAAACCGAGGCATCGTTGCCGGCAACACACCATATAGAAACACCAGAGAATCAGGCGTTCCTCCAGCGCTGAGAGCTTTAAGCGGTGGTTGCTCTAGGTTCTCAGTCACTTCTGCAAATAGCCTGCCCAAAATTCCAAGATTGTGTAACCCCAGCCCGATCGCACCCGGCAAAATTCCTGGAAACAAAATATATAAGACGACAAGCGACCAGATTGGAGCAGGAATCGCACGGCAGAGCAGCAACATAATTCTAGCAACTGCCAGTAGAACCGGAGGGAATAGATTTGCCTTGCCTCGTCGGTTTAGCAAGCCGCCGGGGAGAAAAATTTGGGCAGCGGGAAAGGCGAGCAATAGCCCACCACTTGCCGCGATCGCGATCGCCAGAACTGACATTGCTACCGTCTCTACCGACAGTGGAATCAATTCAGCCATCCCTGTGAAATTGGGCGGCAACGAGGTTTGAACAATTTGATTCAGCAGTTGCTGCGATCGCGGCGAGCCAATCTTACTCAAGTCAGGCTGGATGTACCAAAAACTGAGCGCTACTCCGGCGATCGCAATTGGAAATAAACTAAAAATCCGACGATTGGGAATGTTGCGTTTTGTTGGGCGATGTGAATTTAAGTCAATTCGACTGGCACATCCCAATTGATGACGGAGTGTTGCACTAGCAATATCAACACCTCCATTCAAAATTAATAGCGCATAGAAAAATGTCCATAGCTGCTCATAGCGCAGTGATTGTAAACTTAAAAGAATTTCGTAGCCTAATCCGCCAGCGCCAATGATGCCAAGTACAGCAGCAGAACGAATCGAGCACTCAAATCGATAGAATGAGTAGGACAAAAGATTTAGAAACGCTTGTGGCAATAGCGTATAGAAAAAAGCGGTAATTGGAGCAACCCCGCTATTGATTAAGGTTAATAGCGGTTGTCTGGGGGTTTCATCTAAAATCTCTGAAAATACTTTTGCGGTAATCGCTCCAAATGGAATTGCGATCGCAGCGACAGCAACTAAGGGATCGAGTCCCCAAATGTTGAGAAAAAACAATCCCCAAATCAATTCATGAATGGCACGGGGAAACGCAAGTATGGCTCGAACGCTGTGAAAGCCAAAGTATCTCAATCGCTTGGCTCGCAGTACCTCTAGCCACCATACTTCTGAGCAGAATACGCCTGCGATCGCGCCAATGGTCACGCTCAAAAAAGTTCCGCAGACGGCGTAAGCCAAGGTTACAAGGGATGCTTGAAGGGTTGTTGCTAACAAATCGTAGCTCAAGTCTGGGTGAACGCTGGCGGCAACAAATCGCCACAGCAACGGAAATCCGTTAAGGTTCACAACAGTTTGTTGAAACAGTCCTGCTTGCCAAAGAGATAGCGCGATCGCGACCAGTCCAATCATGCCCCATTGGAGCGACGGACTAATGAAGCGGAATGCAGGTCTAGACATAGCTCAGAGACGATATAAATCAGCAATCATTTCGCTCGATACAGCCGTAGTGGGCGCATCGAACAAGATACGACCCCGACGCAGCCCAATCATGCGATCGCAGTAGCGCAATGCAATGTCAACGTCGTGCAAACTCACGATCAGCGTTTGTGATGATTGGCAGTTGCATAAAATCTCCATCACTTCGCGGCTAAGTTCTCGATCGAGACTCGAAATGGGTTCATCGGCGAGGATCACCATTGGATTTTGAACGAGGACTCGTGCGATCGCGACTCGCTGCTGCTGTCCGCCAGAGAGTCGATCGGTGCGATCGTACAGCTTTTCTGGAATTCCGACTTGAGCCAAGGCTTGGGTGGCGGTTGCCACATCGAGCGGCACGATAAGGGAGATCAGCGCTTTCAAAAACGACCAACGCCCTAGCTGACCTGCATTGACGTTATGAATCACTCGCAGACTATCAACCAAATGTAGCTGCTGATAAATCGTTCCGATTTGGCGTTGAATTTGGCGATGCTGCTTCGGTTTGAGTTGATGTAGTTTTTGTCCAAATGCTTGTATTTCTCCCCGCGTTGGCTCTAGCGTTCCATTCAACAATCGAATCAGCGTACTCTTTCCTGCTCCACTCGATCCGACAAGTGCCACCCGCTCACCTGCCGCAATATGCAGCGAGATATCAGTTAGCGCTGTAAACTGTCCAAATTGAAGCGTGGCGCGATCGACAGAAATAATGGGATCAGATGACATACGGGCTATAGGTGTAGGGGCGCTCCCTCGTCCTGCCATCGTTTTTGGCGATGGATAGGGTGGCAGATGTCACGGATGTAGTGAGTAATAGATTGGTTCATCCGCTACAAATCTGTTGCTAGCTTGCTGATTGCAACAGGGACTTAATTTAATAGTGACTTATTTAATTTTGCCAATCTCCCGCCCAACCTGCTCGATTCGAGCGTAATTCTCATTCTTCGTCGGCACAAATTTCGTCGCGCCAAATAGCTCCAAAATCTCTTTTTGCTCCGGCACGTTTGGATCGAGCTTCATCAAAGCCGCCTGTACTTTCTGAGGAAAATCATCTCCAAAGCGCTGCTTCACACTCGGATTAATCACCCAATGGTAATCGTAATACTCGGGCGATCGCCAAATCACGTCAATCTTACTGCGATCGATTTTGCCTTCCTGCAAGCGTTTTTGCCAGACCTGCTCATTCAACACCCCGGCATCGTAGGTTCCGGCTGTCACAAGCGCGATCGTCGCATCATGGTTTTGAGAGAATCCCGATTGTCCCTTGAAATCCTCTAGCTTTACGCCTGCCTGCTGTAAGAAATATTGCGGCATCAGTCGTCCCGACGTTGAAGACTCACTGCCAAACGTGAAGGAATGCCCTTTTAGTGCGGTTAATTCTTTCACATCGTTGATTGGCCCAATGCCGCTATTTTTATTGGCGATAAAAACACTGTGAAATTTAGCATCAATGTCTCGCTGTGCCAGTGCTTCTGCTCCAGGAACTTGCAACCGGGCTTGCACTCCCGTTAGGCCACCAAACCAAACCATGTCCAAGTCACCCACTTTGAATGCAGTGACGGCGGCGGTATAGTCCGTGACAGGCTTATAGCTTACGGGAATCTTTAATTCTGCTTCTAAATACTGAGAGAGCTTGCCATAGAGCCGTTGGAGTTTTTCTGCATCTTGGTCTGGGATTGCGCCTGTTACAAATGTCTTAGTTTGCGCAGCAGAATTCGCTGATGAGTTAGGCGAAGAATTATTGGAACATGCTGCCAACGGTAAAAGTGACAGAGAGAGAAATCCAGAAACCAATAGTCTTTTCATCAATTGCAACACACTTATTTCTAAATTTGGAAAATACCATATCGCATCAGCAACTCAGTAGATTTAGATCGGTTGATTTAATCCAATACCGACCCTTGATTCAACTCACAATCAATCGTTCTAAAATATTAGTCTCCCATATCGCGATCATCAAATGACTACCCAAGACATGCTGGAGGTCGAACAATTTCTACAAGGGTTTGAATTGTTCGGAGTCAATTTAGGGCTGGAAGCCAGTCTGACGCTTCTTGCCGCGTTAAATAATCCGCAGCATCGTGTGCCCATTATTCATGTTGCAGGCAGCAATGGCAAAGGGTCTGTTTGCGCTTATCTTTCCTCTGTTTTAACAGAAGCAGGCTACAAAGTTGGGCGGTATACCTCGCCTCATCTAATTCATTGGTGCGAACGAATTTGCATTAACGGACAGCCCATTGCGCCTGATGATCTCTACCGTGTGTTGCTGAAGGTAAAATCTGCGATTCATCCCGAACAGCCTTCTCCTACTCAGTTTGAAGTAATCACAGCAGCAATGTGGCTCTATTTTGCTGATCAGGAGGTTGACGTTGCGATCGTAGAAGTGGGCTTGGGCGGACGGCTCGATGCCA